>JAAUSR010000064.1 GCA_012032555.1 Thioploca sp. | reverse complement strand
TAGTCAAGGCGGGGTCAGGGGGTGGTAAATAAAATTTTATCTTATTCAAAATTGTTCAAATCACCACCCCCCAACCCCCTCCTTGGCAAGGAGAGGGAGAATCAGGCTTAACTTAATGGCAGTGTCCCTACGCTAGCGTGGGAATGAGAAAATTATTCAAGATTAACGGTGTGTTACGGTTGGTACCTAACGCACCTTACATTTCTACCGTTTTAAAGGTTAAAGATGGGTTTTGCTATTACTTAACCCATCTTATAATCTAATCAGCCATTCTCAGTTTAAAAACCGGTTATCATAAAGGTTTTTATAACCGGTTGAGATCTCAGAAATGGCAACGCCGTTTAAACCCTCCTCCAAACCTCTCCCATTCACTATGAGCAATGTGGTGAATCAAATTAGAGCTGTTTTCAGCGATTTGCCAGCGCCTGGCAAAACCGCGACCAGTAACCACCTAAAATATCCGCTTGCCAATGCGGCGACGAGTGCTGTCTCAGTCTTTTTCACCCCAAGCCCCTCATTTTGAGACTACCAAATAATGAGGGTAATAATGTACTCAAGAATCGGGGCTATCATTTCGATCATAACTTTGGGCATGGTAAAACGCATTGGTCTAATTATTTATTGGTTGGCGACTTTTATCTTATTGGCATATTTGATTCATACGACATTTGATTGGTTGGATACCGCTTACCATACTGTGCGTCGGTTGTTACCTTCTCGTCGTACTTTTTTTGAGCATTGGCACGCACTTATTCCGTATCTTCCGTTCGATAGTGGGGAGCATTTGATGAAGTTCAGGCTTGGTGGATTGGATGGAAAAATTCTTGATTCAACTTAAAGGTTTTAAATTGAGTATTGCTGCTCGAATGGAGTACGCTAGTATCCTTTGGGCGAAAATGTGCAATAATATTCCGTATGCCTAACAAGCTTCATCCCCAAGCGGGCATAATATGCGCTAAAAAGCGAAGTGAGAACTAGGATCGCGTTCAGATTGTCAAATCTCTATTTCATTATTTAATAACCATTGTTCTAGTTGTTGTAATCTTGCTGGTGTACCAACATCAAGCCATTTTCCCGGATAATGTTCGCCAGTGACTTGCTTATTTTGCATCGCTTTAATCAATAAGGGAACTAAAGAAAACCGGCCGGCTTGACAATATTTAAATAAATTAGGATGATAAATTCCAATACCACTAAAAGTTAAAGAAGGGGTACCCTGTTGATAGATATGATGTCGATCCAGGTAAAAATCACCGTGAGGATGATGATCGGGATTATCAATCAGGACTAAATGTGCTAATCCGCTCAATTGATGGTCTCGGAGTTGTGCCAGAGGGTAATCACACCAAATGTCACCATTAATGACTAAAAACGGTGCTGTGCCGAGTAAAGGTAATGCTTTAAAGATACCACCCCCAGTCTCTAAAGCTTGGTCGCCTTCCACAGAGTACTGTAATTGTGCCCCATAACGTTCACCATTACCAAGAGTTTGTTCAATTTGTGCACCTAAATAAGCGTGATTAATGACAATTTGAGTAAAACCAGCTGTCACTAAATTTTCGAGATGATATTCAATTAAACAACGTCCTTTAGCTTTTAACAAGGGTTTGGGGGTCGTATCGGTTAGTGGACGCATTCGTTCACCCCGTCCGGCAGCTAGTATCATCGCTCGCATGAGTTTGTTATCAGTTGTCAATTATTAATTCTTTATTTTCTATTACTAGGACGTATCATTTAAAGATGATTGACAAGTAGTGTCATTTATCAATGGTTCGGACAGTTTCAAGCCAATGAATGATATTTAAGTGAAAGCCCTATTGGTAGGATAATCTGATTGTTCAAAACTATATTATCCCTTTTCAGAGGGGGTTCTCACAAATTTATTAAAAACTATTCTAGAGGCAATGTCCAGTGTAAAACCAGCACAATATCAGTTTAAAGTGGTAGTATTGACGAACTTAATATGTTGACGAGGTCAGGCTAACTTCCGCGATTTGAGCCGATTCAAGCTCGACCAAGCGGTTTGCCAGCAGTTTCAACGTCCAGTGGTTATGATCTGCCAGCAATTCGCTACAAACCAAAGCGACCAAACGGGTCTCGGTTTTACCCTCAATAATTTTCAGATATTAGAAAAATTGCTGAGTAACAATGCCAATTTGCAAAACTTAACAGAATTGCCCACCGTTATGGAATTGGAAAATAAATATCTCGATAATTAAACTCGTAGCGAAGCGGATCTAGTAAATCTGAGCACCTTACTCGGTTAGCAAAGTTTTGGTAGCCCTTTATTTATGGTGCGGATAAAGTTATATTGAACGGGTTAATAAGACACTTTGCCAACATATTTCTCAGTTAGGACGAAAAACGCTTCCTTTCTTTTCCCAAATCACTCAAAAATTATTTTGGTGTTGTTTAGGATTTTGTACACCACTATAATGCTTATTTCCGTCAAAAACTCGCCTTGTAACATGAGTTATGGGGAACTACCAAAGTTTTAACCGAACCGATTTTCTTAAATCATCGTCAGATTGGGTTTTGCCCAATAACTTTTCGTTGGAGTTCTTAGTATGGAATATCTCACCTATTGGTCGTACATTCCTCCCGTGCTGCTGGTCCTTTTTGCACTGTTCATTTCTCCATGTACTGCTGAGGAAAGTACATCATTTCTACGTCTTAATCCGAGCATGCATACTGAAATGATCAACCGTATCGATCTAGATGCCGCTGAAGAAGTATTAGCAACTGCTTCGGATGACAAAACCGTGCGCCTGTGGGATCTGCTAGATGGTGGCCGTCTGTACCGGGTACTACGTCCACCTATCGGCATTGGTAACGAAGGCAAGCTATTCGCCGTAGCCATGTCCCCAAACGGATACCAGGTCGCTACCGGGGGTTGGACTAAGGGTAACTATCGGGGCTTCGGTAATCATAATATATATTTATTCGATGCTTCTAACGGAGAAATTGTTAACCGTTTGGTTGGACTGGAAAATACTGTGCTACATTTGGATTATTCCCCGGATAGCAAATATCTAGCTGGCGTGCTCTCTGGTAGCAATGGTATTCGTGTGTGGCAGTTGCCGAATTTGACTGAAGTTTTCCGCGATATGGAGTATACGGGGGACAGCTATTGGGTTGAATTCAGTCCTGATAGCAAACAACTGGTGAGCAGCAGTTATGACGGGTATATCCGGTTGTATGGACATGATAGTCAAAAAGGAAACTGGCCATTGTTGCATAAAAAAAAACCTGAAATCTTTAAGGATAAATTACCATTTGCGGTGCGTTTTTCCCCTGATGGTGAGAAAATTGCTGTAGGTTTCACCGATTCTGCACAACATGTGCCTGCACGTGTGGCAGTAATGGCAACAAAGGATCTGTCCTTATTGTATTGGGCAAAAATTCCCGATCAAGTCGAGAAGAGTGACCTGTTTGTCACCGCTTGGTCGCGAGATAGCGAATTTTTATATGGCGGTGGCGGTTATAAAAAAGATAGTATGTTAAATGTCTTACAGTGGAGTAACGCGGGAGAAAATACGATACCAACTGCGTGGCCAACAGCCTGGAATACGATAATGAGTTTGCGTACCCTAGCAAACCAGCGCGTCTTGTATGTTGATAGCACACCAAATTGGGGTGTACTCGACTCTGATGGCAAGGAAATTCTAGGTCATCACCGGGAAACCGTGTATTTCAATAAAATTTTTCCGGATGGCTTGTTAGTTTCTAAAGACGCCCAAGTAGTCCAGTTTGAACTGGATACCAGCTTAGATCAAAAAACACTGAATCAAAAAACACCAATGCGTTTTTCATTACCAGAAAGACGTTTATTCGAAGTAGATCATGAAGTGTTAGAAGTACCCGATACGTCTGTACCTACTTCGGTTGACTCCACACCGGAACATTTAGAAATCAGTGAAACTCAACACTATCCGATAAAGAATCGTGAAATGTCGGAAGCACCTGATACGACCACCCCCACTGCTGTGGTGAGCCCAGCGCCGGAACATTTAAAAGTCAGTGAAGTTCAACGTTATCTGATAGAGAAAGGATTATTTTCTGGTCCGGTGGATAATCTTATGGGACCGTTGACCAGCATAGCCATCAAAAAATTTCAACAAGTCATGAACTTACCACCCAGTGGCAATTTGGACCAACCCACAATGACAACTTTGCTAGCGGAGGTGAGGCTAGTCAAAAAACAAGAAGTCTTTCCTCCCACCTTGACTGCCCCGGATTGGAGATTAAATCCTGGAAAAACTCTGCATATCCTCAACTGAATGGCAAGCCCTTATCTCTACAACCAAACGACACGGCTATCAGTTATGCGTTTTCTTCAGTGGGAAACTCGCTGGTGTTAGGTACTCGCTTTTACTTGTACCATTATGATAAAGAAGGCCAAATGCTTTGGCAGAAAAAATCGCCTGGTATTGTATGGGCAGTGAACGTTGCCGCCAATGGAAAACTTTTAGTAGCTGCGTTTAGTGATAGTACCTTGCGCTGGTTCAAGCTAGAGGATGGTAGCGAACTTCTGGCCTTGTATCCCCACATTGACCAGCGCCGCTGGGTGGCATGGACCCCTGCTGGCATATATGCCGCTTCGGTAGGTGCAGATACCCTACTTGGTTGGCATGTCAATAACGGCCCAGAACAAGCTGCAGATTTTTTTCCAGTACGTTGCCTACGGGAGCTTTATTACCAACCACAAACACTAATTCAAGTTTTAACTGAGAACTCCGTGCCACAAACCGAGGCAAACGATGCCGGAATTGCGGCCACACTCTCTGAAGATAAGGCCGTTTCTCCCTCTAAAGATGAAGCAATACCTACTGAAGATAAAGCGATTCCCATACCGGACACACCTAAAATATTTCCCCCACGGGTATTGTTGCAAATGCCTAAAGATGGCGATAATTTTTCAAACCCAGAAATAGAATTGAAATACCAGCTTCGTTTTCACGGTGAACCGTCTCCGGCAGATTTATACCTCATGGTGTATGGACGTCCGTGGCGCACTATCAAAGCGACGGAACAAGCAGATCCAGCAAGTGGACAAATTACTGTGACCCTACCTCAACAAGAGGTAGAAATCGCACTGATAGCAAAAAATGTGCATGGCGTTTCTCCTCCTGAAGTTGCCCTATTAGATTGGAAAGGTAAAAAACCATCCCGCTCAGTGCAACCAGTATTGTATGTGTTAAGCATTGGAATTAGTGATTATACCGATGAAACCCTTGGCGATTTACCGTTCGCACGCGAGGATGCCGCAATGTTTACCGCGATGTGGAAACAGCAAACTAAGTATTATCGTAAAATCAAAGTGAAAAATCTAGCTGACAGCAGTTACACTGAAATTATGGATAGCCTAGCTTGGTTACGTCAGGAGGTCAAACCACAAGACGTGGTGATGGTATTTTTTGCCGGGCACTCCCTACAACACCAAGATACCCGTAAAAATTCCTATTTCTTTCTACCCGCTAATGCCACACCCACAAGCAATACAATTTCCACTACTATGCTCATAGAAGCATTTAGTGGTATACCAAGTAAAGTATTGTTATTCATGGATACCGCTTATTTCAACTTACTCGGGGTGAAATCCGAAGAACTTAGTTCTGCAGACATTGACGGTTTCGCTAATGAATTGAGCAGTCCAGAAAACGGCATTATCGTGTTTTCCTCTGTAGTAGGAACACAGTCCTCACAAACCGGAGAAGGAGGCCATCATGGCATCTTTACTACAGTTTTGCTAGAAGCGCTGAGCGGCAAAGCTGACCACAATGGGGACAGACAATTGAGTTTACTGGAAATAGGAAACTATGTTTCTAATCGGGTCAGCGAATTAACTCAAGGCAAGCAGACTCCAGTGTTAGCGATACCGGAAACCATGACAGATTTTTTTACAGTTGGGACAGTAGTAAACTCACTCTCACTGAAGGCTATCTCCATGACAGAAGACCAAGCTGATGGCAGTGCGAAATCCGAATCTACCCTGCCAACATCAGAATAAGACAGGAAAATTTAAAAATTCATCGCCAAGCGTGTTGAGTTTTGTAGTATAATTTCTTTTTGAAAAAGGAAACCGTACCGGTAGGTACCCACCGCAATTTTAGCTAGGGAGTCAAGTTATTATAAATGAACAAGTTAGTAATGAGCGTTTAATTAGCGTTGGATTATTCAATCACTTAGACATGGACATCAATTCTTTACCCGTTTGTTTTATATTGCATGAATACCCTACAGTCGTCACTATCATCCCTTCCAAAAAAAGGTTTTAAATATTGGCTGAAAGACAAAGTTCCTTATTTGGTGATCATTTTTCTGATCACCCTCATCATTGTCATTCTTTTATTTTGGCGGATATTTATTATTGTCCACTCCGGGGAAGCTGGGGTTTTATACCGACTCTTGACTACCGGTACCGAAACTAACCGTATTTATTCCGAAGGCTATCATCTCATCTGGCCCTGGAACACGATGACCATTTACAACATGCGGGTACAAACGGTACTGCACGAATTGACCGTACTGACTAGAGAAGGTCTGCCAATTACCCTGAAACTGGCAATTCGATTCCGTCCTGAATACGACATGGTGGCATTGCTGCACCAAAACGTGGGACCAGATTATGTGGATAAAATCATTATTCCTCAGATAGATTCCGTGTTGCTTAGAAATATCGGTAATCAGACGCCAGAAGATGTCTATAGCAATAAAGGAGGTATCCTCACTAAGATCATGGTGTTGGCAATAGAAGAAACCAGCCGCAAATATGTGACGGTGGATGATATCATCATCCGTTCGGTAGAATTACCGTCATTGGTGCGACAAGCCATCGAAGAAAAGTTGGTAGAAGAACAAGTTGTGCAGCGATATGACTACAAGTTAGAAATTGCGCAAAAAGAAGCTGACCGCAAAAAGATTGAGGCTGAAGGAATTAAAACCTATCAGGCTATTATCTCCGAAACCATTTCCGAATCGCTGATCAAATGGCAGGCTGTCAATGCAACCGAGGGGCTTATTAAATCTAACAACGCTAAAATAGTGATTATCGGTGCAGGCGAGCAAGGCTTACCGGTTATTTTAGGAAATCAATGGGGCGCACCGGCTAATTCCTCGGCACCTGCCACTACCCCTTCAGCATCTGCCACGGGTTCCTCGGTATCCCCCGCTGCTCTTTCGGTATCTACCACGGGTTCTTCGGTATCTCCCGCCGATCCTTCGGCATCTCCTCCTTTAACTAAACAACCCGCTGTTAACCAAGCAACACCACAATAAATGGCTACCCGTGTTTATTTAGGTTTGTTGCTGATCATGGTGGAATTATTATTTTTGTCTGCTTGTTCTCCTTCCCCGGAAGAGCAGGTTAAAGCGAGAATAGAACTCGCAAAATTTGAAGATACCATGGCGAAATGCCGATTGTTAATACTTAACAAAGACTTTAAAGAGCGTCGGGAGATCTGCAAAGATTTTTTGGAAGAAGACGCAAAGTGTGCCTATTTTCCTGAAAGAAAGGATGGCTGTCTTCGACTCATTGGCACATCGAGTTACAACGCGCAAAAACTAGAATGTATGAATTTTAGTCATGAAGAGCAAGAGTGCGCTACTATAGCGGAGACTAAGATTCATCATTCCTGGTTCTATGATGCAGCCAAACTGGTGGGACTAGACGGGAAGAAAAAAGACTGGATTGAAAAAGTACAAGAATTTACCTCGGAAATTCATCTTGGCGTAATCTGGTCCGGTAACAATAAAGAGGAAGAGAAAGACAGTTTTCTCGACGGAGTGAAACTGGCCGTGGAAGAAATCAATAACCAGAACGGCATACTCGGCAGAAAACTTGCCATTCATAAAGAATACATAGAGAGGAATAATTTGGAGGGGAAGAGTTTGGATAAGTCCCGTGAAATCGCCGAGCGCATGCGTAATAATGAAAAAATCCGTGCAGTTATCGGGCGTCAAAGTTCTTCCTTAACCATTCCCTTCACTTACGTGTACGAAAGCAGTAACATTGTGTATTTTGCGGTGTCTGCCACCAACAACAACGTCATCCGCCATGGAATGCGTTTTATTTTCCGCCAACTCCCGGATAACAAAGATTTTGCTAGAGCACTCGTTAACTTTTGTAAACTGCAAAAATATCAAAAATTATCCTTGCTGTACAGCCGGGACAGTTACAGTGAAGAATTGTCTTATGCCTTTCGAGATTATGCCATTGAAAACAAATTCAACATCGTGTTTGAAAAATCGTTTTTCCAAGATCAGGAAAATTTCATGGACATTGCCGCAAACATAGCAAACCTAAATGAAAAGCCAGACGCCATTTTTTTAGCTACCGTTGTCCCTACTGCGGTGCGGGTAGTAAAAGATTTACGCAGTATGGAGATAACGATACCCCTAATCGGTTCTGACGCGCTGGATGGAAATAATTTCGCTCACGCTGTAGGCGAACAAGGCGACCATTTAGTGGTACCTACTATCTATAATCCATTTTCCAAACATCCTGAGAACATCAGTTTTGTCAAAGCATATAAACGTCGCTATGGTAACCAACCAGACACCTGGGCAGCGCAAGGATACGACGCAGTCAATTTGCTGGCTTACACGATGAGTAAAGGCATCACCGTACCTACGAGTATTGCTACGAACCTGCGTTACCAGTCACACTACACTGGGGCCACCGGCAGGTATTCCTATGATGAAAATGGGAATTTACAGGAGAAGCCCATTTATTTCAAAGAACTGCAACATGAAGAATTTATCCTATTCAAGGATACCAAACAAGAAGAAGAGAAAATCCAACAGACCCAACAGCTTGAAATCGTGGATGATAGAGTTATCCTGCGTCCGGAAAAACCCAGCGAATCTATGGAAGCTATAAGTAGTGTAGGTGTACAGTAATTATGATCGAGATGGCGGTAATAGCAGAGGCTACTATTAATTTTAGGTTTATTGGGGTTGATGCTGAGCCTATTCGTACTATTGATAGACATAGAATCATAGTGTGTTAAGGCTGTTTTTTCGCATCGCTTGTGTTTTGCCATGAGTAATCTGCTTGGTGAAGAATCTTTATTGTAAAATGTTACGTAACTGTTTACTCTTAATTATCGATGAGCATAGAATCATGTTAAGATAACTACTAAATTATCAGTAGTCTTAAATTTGAAAAAATTATTAATGCTTTTCTGTATAGTACGCCGGTTTTTTAAGAAATAATCCTGGATACAGGCGTTAAATTAAGCTGAATAATTACAATGTATCACTATATTGCTGCATTTAACTATGGAGTTAATTCATGACAGATACGCTAACCATACAAGAACCCAATGTTCCTGAAACGGCCCAATCCCATCGTGATGTAAGTGTTATTATAGTAAAAAATTACACCATAGCATCCTTAGCGCCAGCAGTATTTCCAGTCCCATTATTGGATTTGGCGACGTTGACTGGCATCCAGTTAAAAATGTTGCATAGTTTAAGTAAAGTCTACGGCATAGAATTTTCTGCAGAATTGGCTAAAACTACCACCACATCCTTGGTGACCAGCGGGTTGCCAGTGGCTACTACCCCAATGTTGGCGAGTTTAGTGAAATTTATTCCCGGAGTAGGCCAAGTTTCCGGGGTGGCGAGTATGTTGATTCTGGGAGTGGCTGCTACGCACGCACTAGGTATGGTGTTTGTACGGCATTTCGAAAATAAAGGAAACTTTTCTAATTTCGATGCACAAGCAGCAAAAGTGTACTTTGATGAAGAATTTGAAAAAGGTAAACAAATTGCTATAGAACTGAAACAACAAGCACAAAAAAATCTTAATTTTCTACAAGAAAAATTTACCACACTTTTTGAACAGTTGAATAACAAGCCTAAGCCTTAGCGTAGAAATCTGGACAAAACTAGGCTGCTACGATAGAGAACCGCTACTTTCTCTGCTTTCTTACAGTTTGCGTGATTAGTGATGGCTTTGCTAAAGTAACTAGACGCTGATACCGAACAGAATAAGCTATTATCGTAGAGCAACCGGTAACTTCGGCATTGCCCATGATCGGCACGACTACCAAGAATAGAGTTTTAGTTAGTATGAGTTTATATCATTTCATTAAACAAGAATCCGAGGTTGTCAGTAATCGTATTGCTTTTATGCTGATTTTTTCCGGCTTAGCTACCGGTCTTCTCGTCTCGGTGATTAATCATGCGGCTGACACTATACTCACGCAAACAATAGAGGGTCGGATACTGTTTCTCTATTTAGTGATTTTCATGCTTTACCTCTATACTCAGAAATATTCCCTGGTGAGCACAATTTATACATTTGACAACGCCATTTATAAATTGCGCCTGCGCCTCGTCGTCAAAGCCGGATCATGTGATTTGCGCGAATTCGAGACAATTTCTAACAGTGAACTTTACGACCAACTTTCCCGCGAAATCAATTTAGCAGTTCAACTGTTACCGTGGGTTACGTATTCAGTACAAGCCACAGTGATTTTAGTGTTTTGTTTAATTTATCTGGCGTGGTTGTCTGTAGCCAGTTTCTTGATTATTTCACTTACTCTCACAGTAGCCGTATTATGGCATCTGTTTGTGGAAAAGCAGGTACCTGATGAATTCCGTAGTATTATTGCTAAAGAGCTAGAGTTTTCGCAACTTTTAGAAATTCTTTCACACGACGCTGAAGAACTTAGGCTAAATCAGGTGAGAAGGAAAGATTTCTTTGCGTCCGCGCAAAATATTTCGAAACAAAGTGAAGAGTTGAAACTAACCGTGGACAAACAGACCATCAGTTCCATCATGTCCACTAGAATCGTCTTATTTATCCTACTGGCAATCTTTGTTTTTATTATACCGATCTATAATCCAAATGAGGTGAAACTGATTTTCAAAATCATTGTGGTCATGCTTTTATTATGGGTCCCATTACGCAACTGGTTTATGCCTTGCCGTTATTGTTACGCCTAGACATCGCCTTATCTTCAATTTATGCATTTGAAGCACGCCTAGATACAGCAAAACCAAATTATAGCGGGGCAGCGGAAGAAAATAAAAAGTTTGCTCCGGACTTCCAAGAACTTCGCCTAGCCAACGTGAGTTTTGCTTATTCCAGTGAAAAAGAATTATTTAAAGAAATCAATTTAACCGTCCATCAGGGGGAAGTTATTTTTATCTATGGCCCCAGTGGTAGCGGCAAAACTACCTTGTTGAAACTGCTGTGTGGTTTATATGTTCCTAATACCGGCTCCATGTATGTAGATAAGCGTAAAGTAACAGACGTCGATTACCCCTATTATCGCCATTTATTTGTGAGCACTTTCGGGGATACGCCACCATCTAACACGATACATACCTCCCAAACGCTACCTAACACCGCCTGGGTTCAGGCATTGTTGGAAAGAATTGGCTTGAAGGAAACGGTGGAGTACGCCGATGGCCAATTTAACTATGCGCCCCTGTCTCACACTCAGCAATGGCGGCTGATTGTCGTTTACATGTTGTTGCAACAACGTCCGATCTATCTCTTTGACGACTGTGGTAGAGGTAGAGATGATGAATTTATCCAATTGTTTTATGAAGAAATTTTAGAAGATTTACGCAATGAAGGCAAAACGGTAATCGTGGTTACTCAAAGCCGGCAATTTCTCCATCTGGCCGACCGGATTTGGAAAATCCATAATGGCGAAGTGCAAGTTTCAATGCCGGCTAACGATTCATGATTAAAAAAAGAGTGAAAATAGTGAAACACAGTCGCCGATTCTCATGGGTTCCCGAAGCAAGAGTATTAGAGCTAGGAGTTATCATCAATTAAAGGCTTAGCAAGGGAAATATGAGGTTAACGCGATTTTAACAAGGTCAAATAGTGTTGAACAGCAAGGTTTGTTGATAAACCGGTAATACTCGTTCACTGACTAATTCATATAAGAAAGCTAGTTCCGGATAATTGGCACTGGCTTCAACAATATAATTTAAAGTTCGTGGAATATCTTTTAAATAACCGGGTTTGCCATCACGGTGATATAAGCGTGCAAAAATGCCACTCGCTTTAAGATGCCGCTGTATTCCCATCCAATCAAACCAATATAATAATTGAGATTCGGTGACTTGGTTTAAAAGACTTGCTCGTCGTGCTTGGGAATAGTATTGTCTAACCCACCCTTGAATTCTTTCCTGGGGCCAAACGATGTAACAATCACGTAATAATGAGACTAAGTCATAGGTTATAGGGCCTTTCACCGCATCTTGAAAGTCAAGAATACCAGGATTATGATGGGGGACAACCATTAAATTACGTGAATGGTAATCACGATGAACAAAAACTTGAGGTTGGGAAAGGGCGGTAGTGCTTAATAATTCAAAACAAGTGGCCAAATTGCTTCGTTCAATGGGTGAAAGTACCCACTTTAAATGTTGGCCTAATAGCCAATCGCTAAACAAATTCATTTCTTGATGAAGTAAGCGATGATCATACCGAGGTAAGTCGTCATAAGCTGTTTTTTGCATGATGACTAAGGTATTTAAAGCGTCTGTGTAGAGTTTTTCAACCGTTTCTTCAGTTAAAGCTGATAAATATAGTTGTGATCCTAAATCAGTTAAGAGTAAGAAACCGCGTTCTAAATAATAATCAATTACTCGGGGCGCATTTAAACCGCTGTATTGTAACCGTTTAGCAACCTCTATAAAAGGAGTACAATTCTCTTTATCGGGGGGAGCATCCATGATGATATAAGAAGTTCCGTCGACCACTGCTCGATAATAGCGACGAAAGCTCGCATCATTGGTAATCGGTACTAATTGCACCAGCGGTAACGCTAATTGTGTTTGTAACCAGTTTTGTAATTCTTTGAAACGTTCACTCATAAATCAGTAACTTTAAGAAATAATTTGATAACCAAAAGTAACTTGACATAATAATACATGATAAATATACTCGATTATTATGAGTAGCTCATTTAGCTATTGACAATACGGTCATTCTAGCATTTTATCTATTTGGGGGAAATTTAAGTTATGTTATATCCATTAACTTTAAATACTCAACTTGCTGTTCCGGGTCAGAGCATCGAAGGTTATACTCAAGCCATTAAATCGATTCCCTTGCTCACTACCGAAGAAGAACGCCAACTGGCCGAACAGTTACATATTCACAATGATCTAGACGCAGCTAAAGTATTAGTGATGTCACATTTACGCTTCGTTATTTATATTGCTCATAGTTATCGAGGCTATGGTTTACCTCAGTCTGACTTAATTCAAGAAGGTAACATTGGTTTAATGAAAGCCGTTAAACGTTTTGATCCTAGTGTTGGCGTTCGTTTAGTTTCCTTTGCGGTGCATTGGATTCGAGCGGAAATTCATGAATATATTCTGCGCAATTGGCGAATTGTTAAGGTTGCTACCACTAAATCGCAGCGTAAATTATTCTTCAATTTACGTAGTGCTAAAAAACGTTTAGGTTGGTTAACTCAAGATGAAGTGGCCAATGTCGCTAAAGATTTAGGGGTGACACCTCAAGATGTATTAGAAATGGAGACTCGCCTCAATACCCATGATATGGCATTTGATGCCCATAGTGATGCCGATGATGACCCAGATAATTTTTCTCCAGCTAATTATTTGGAAGATCATCGTTATGATCCGGCTAGTTTAATTGAACAAAATGAATGGGAAGCACATGGACATGGACAATTACATAAAGCTTTAGGACAGCTAGATGCGCGTAGCCAAGCTATTTTGAAAAAACGGTGGCTCAATGAGAGTAAAGCAACTTTGCAAGAATTAGCGGCTGAATACAACATATCAGCGGAACGAGTTCGTCAAATTGAAACTAATGCGCTAAAAAAGCTCAGGAAAAATATTATTTTCTCGTGACATAGGTAGGGGCGAACTGGTATGTTCGCCCTAACTGAGTTAGGGTTAGTACCTTCTCGAAGGGA
This sequence comes from Thioploca sp., assembly GCA_012032555.1. GTDB lineage: Bacteria > Pseudomonadota > Gammaproteobacteria > Beggiatoales > Beggiatoaceae > Thioploca. The sequence goes on along the minus strand of JAAUSR010000064.1, from coordinate 17,532 downwards.
GTAAAAAAAAGGTTATTTTAAATTTCATTAAGATTAGGTTTACTGAGCAACTAAAGTCAGAAAATGATTAGCCCTATCATCCCAGCGAATAATCCCTTCTGCTCTAGCCATTTGTAAAGCGGCTTCATATTCTTCTGGTGAAATACGACATACCAATTCCTTTTGTCTAAAAGCTGATCCACTGGGTCTATATTGGGGCATAATATTCATATAGGTATTAGGTGATATTTGCTTAACAATAAATCGCATAATTTCTTGGGTGCCAGCTAGGTTATTAGGTAATACGAGATGTCTAACCAGAAGTCCTCGTTGAGCTAATCCAGATTCATCTATAATCAAATCACCAACTTGTCGGTACATTTCTATAATAGCTTGACGAGCAACTGCCGGATAATCTGGTGCTCGACAAATCATTTTTGCCACGTCTATTTCCCAAAATTTAAAATCAGGCATATAGATATCAATAACACCCTCTAATAGTTTCAAGGTATCAACTTCATCATAGGCACTGGTATTATAAACTAAGGGGATCGTTAGCCCCTGTTGAACAGCAAGGTCAATGGCAGCCAAAATTTGCGGCACAACATGGGAAGGAGTTACCAAATTAATATTATGACAACCTCTTCTTTGTAAAAAGAGCATTATGGCAGCGATCTGCCCAGTGGAAACTTCTTCCCCCTCACCGTGGTGACTAATTTCATAGTTCTGGCAGAAATTACAGAGTAAATTGCAATGGGTAAAAAAAATAGTACCGGAACCATGACTCCCAATCAATGGAAATTCTTCACCAAAATGAGCTTGATAGCTACTTATCACTGCTTTGATTGTGGTCTGACAAACACCCTTTTTACCGGCAAGACGGTTAACCTCACAGTGGCGTGGACACAGGGTACAATTTTTTAGGATTTCCACTGATTGTTCTATTCTTTCTTTTAACACACCACTGTCATGGAGTTGGATATAAGAAGGAATAAAAGGAGAAATACGTTTCATTATTTGATGATACCCATTCTCACCAGATGCCAAAATAAAATTTCCAAGTGCTTGATACTTTGCTAAATCGTCTAATTATACTATATCTTATATTTAAGGTGAGTTAATTTTTCATTCGAAAATAGCTTATTGAGTTACTTGACACACGATATTTTGAACAAGATTAAACGAATTATCAGGATAGAACAGCGGGAAAAAATTTAATCTGAGAGGCAACCAAATAGTTGATAAAGAGTTAAGCTAAGCGAAATTGAATGAATCCTAGTTATCTTTTAATCCATTTAATCTTGTTCAACAAGGTTAAATCCACCCGGTGCGTCCGGTGAGTTATTATTTATTCAGGAGAAATGGAAGTTTCTTGGTTAAATCACCTCTACCAATATCAGGATATTTCTGATATTCACCCTAGTTTGATCGAGATAGAATAAGCGCATGAACCAACCTATCTGTTTATTTTTAAATAAAAAAGTAATAAATAATTTTTGGAAATAATTTAAAGTGATGGGAAACGGTTAGGGATGATAACGAAATCACAAACTAATAAGAAACTTAAACTTCCTCCTGTTCCTATCAACTACTTGATATATTGAATAGTTTTATATATAATGTATTTTATCATGATGTGTATACTTTCATCAACTTTTTTGTACCTAACCAATTTGGCTGTGAGATGACGGGAACTTTATCTTATGCTCTTAATATTGCGGAAAGGAAATAAGATCAAGCTGAGACCAACTGAGTCAGACAGACAGATTGTCTTACCAATAGAGGTAGGGTAACTATGTATCCGAAATCTTTACGAGTTAATTTAATAGGATTAATAATTAGTCTCTTTTTTTTAAATACCACTCTTGTTTTTGCAAAGTCTTTTGAAGGACAGATTCAATGTAATACTGATTCTTTGTCAATACCAGCAGGAGAAACTCAATCTTCAGTTATCACCATAACCGATAAACCTGATTTTATTATTAAGAATTTAAATATAACCATAACACCGGCTAATCTTAATCTTTCAATTCAATTAAATGATCAGGATATTATTGTCGGTTCACCAATAAGTACTATGGTTAATAGCCCAATTAATAACACTTGGACTCTAAAGATAACTAATAACGATACAACTGCAGGAACTATAACCGGATGGTGTTTGAACGGTGGAATACAGTCGCCGGAATACCAGTCAGATCCACCTTCTAATGCTACTAATGCTATAAACGTAGGCGAAATTAACGTTGGGCAATCAGTTGAAACCACAATTAAAATTCAGAATATTGGCAGTGGTTCTTTGATTATCAAAGATCCTATTTTAAATGGAGATGTAAATGAAGTTTCTATTTTGACGAGTTTATCTTTAACTATTGCCAAGGGAAGTACACCGCAAGAGCTTAAAATCAAATTTAAACCCCAAACACATGGAACTTTTACTGCAACTTTAAAGCTAACTACTAATGACCCCGATAAAAGTAGTGTGCAGTACACTTTTGATTATTCCGGGTTAGCACCTCCTGAATATAGTTCTGATCCTGAACCTGGGCAAACAATTGATTTTGGTGAAATTGAATGGCTATGGGGTCCTGGTGAGTATTCTCTTACCGTCCAAAATTCAGGTGATTTACCCTTAACAATAAATTCACTGTCTATTGTTGGTACAGATAAAAATTTTTTGAACTGAGTGATCTAAACACACCTTTTCCCTTAACACTTGAACAAGAAGAAACCGAGTGGATTGTCATAAACTGTCTCCCACAAAAAAACCTTGAATATAAAGCTACCTTGCAATTGACTACGACTGATCCACAGTTGTCGACAGTGACATATCCTTTGGCTTGTACGGGTAAATCGGCTATTTACGATTCCACTCCGATTAATAGTACAGTAGATTTTGGTAAAGTATTAGTTGGTTCAATGGTTGAAAAAATTATTACTTTTAGAAATAAAGGGAATGTTGAGTTAATAGTTGATTGGGGCATTACTCCATTCGATCCCCCTTTCCTTGGAAGAGGAATAAGTCCCTTCATTACTGATCCAGATAGTCCAGCCACTTTCACTTTGGTTGGCTGGGAAGATCCTGATTCTTTTCCAATTTATATTGAAGCTGATAGCCAAGAATCGGGAGAAATCAAGATTCAATGTCAACCAACTACAGAAGAAAATTTGACAGCAACTTTACTATTAAATAGTAATGATCCTAATCAGCTTAATATTCAATATCAATTAACTTGTAGCGGAGTACAACCCCGTTACGATTCCAAACCGGTTGCACCCAATGAAACACTTGATTTTGGTGAAATACCGATTGAAACCGAGGGTGAAACCATGCTTGAAATTCAAGAAATTGGCACAGCTGATTTAGAGATTAAGTCGGCTACCTTACTTGATGATGCCGAAGCGGTTTTTAACTTGGTTGCCATCAACTTTCCGCTCACTATTCCCAATGATGGTGGTGAAAGCCAAATCATTACTGTGCAATGTAAACCACTCGAAATAGAAAAAATATACACCGCCAAATTAAAGTTAACGACTAATGCCATTAATTATCCAGAACCTATTTATGAGTTGACTTGTAAAGGCGGTCCGCCGGTAGCTGGAGCACGTTATCATTCTACCCCGTTTCTTCCTGGTAATACGCTTGACTTTGGAAAGGTAACGGTGGGATCATCCCGTGATAAGACTTTTACCATTAAAGAAATTGGTAATTTAGCTTTAGTGGTGCAAGTAGCCAATTCGCTTAAGTCAAAGGAATTTGCTTTAGTTAGCCCATCTTTCTTCCCTAATTTAACCATTCGAGATGGCGAAGAAGGAGTGTTGGTTACCTTTCGATGCCAGCCGCTACAAGAAGGTACTTATACCGATCAAATCCGTTTTACAACTAATGATTCAATGCTGCCGGAGTTAAGTTATAACTTAAGATGTATTGGTGTAGCCGCTCCTGGTTATAGTTCTTCACCGGTGTTACCCGGTGGCACGATAGACTTTGGCGCGGGGCCGACTGGTATTTCTATTAGCAAAACACTTGAAATTAAAGAAGTTGGCTCTAAGGACTTAATAGTAGATTTAGCAGACATTCCCATTACGGGAACCCATCCTAATAGTTTTAGCCTAAAGGATCCTACTTTCCATTTAGTTATTGCTGATAATGCACCGGCTCAAACGATGGCAATACAATGTACCCCAACTGTCTTAGGTACACAAACTGCTATATTGAATTTAACGAGCAATGATTCAAGTTATTCAGTTATCAAATATAATTTAAAGTGTACCGGGATTGATTTAAGCCAACTCGTTAATTTAACGGTGGAAACGGCTGGCAACGGTAGTGGTTCAGTTTCACCTCAATTATCCGATAATATCAAAGTTGAAAAATGTGGTGCTAACTGTTTTTCCTATGCCAAGGAAACTCCTGTTACTTTGACAGCTATTCCTAATCAAGGTTCAACTTTCACTCACTGGGCCGGTGGTTGTAGTGGCACCGAAGCTATCATTGTCGTCAATATGAGTCAAAATACAACTTGTATTGCTAGCTTTGAACCCATTGTGTCAACCCCAAATCAATTAACACAAAATCGATTGACCATAAAAATTATGGGTAGTGGAACAGTTACCAGTCAACCAGCCGGATTGGATTGTCCGAGTACCACTTGTAGTGCGAACTATCCCAATAATACCGAAGTAACATTAACCACTTTGTCAGCCAAAGATTTTAATTTAAGTGAAATCAGTGGTGATTGTGATGCACAGGGTCATGTCAAGCTGGATACTGATAAAGTCTGCGAGATTACTTTTACGCAGAATATAATCCATACCGGACAGCTACAATTTACACAAACTGAATTCAAGGTTAATTCACAAACAAGTGATCTAACCCTGACAGTGACGCGCACTGACGGAACTGAAGGCCAAGTCGAAGTGAATTATTACGCTACTAATGATCAAGGTGTTCAGGTTGATAATCTAGAAGGAATTTTACAATGGTCAGCCGGTGATGATAGCAATAAAATGGTTGCCCTCACGATTGCACCAGAACGCTTTCTTGATACCGATTATTTGTTAATTCACTTAGCTAATCCAACGGGTGGAGCAACGTTAGGAACACAATCGGTAGCAACCATTCAGGTAGAAAAACTACCGATTACCGTAAAAACAACGTCAGCAGATATTATGCTTTGCCCACTGACTCCAGTTATTAATATTGTTTGTCATTTGAACTGGCAAACTGGTAAAAACATCACTGTTGGCGAAGAAGGTAATATTTCATCAGCCTTATTGGAAGGTCATATCGTTAATAAGGGTTGGATAGGTAATTTCGTACTCCAACCAGAAAGTACTTTAACCGGGGGTAATATCACTGGATATATTCTTAATCATGGTGAAATCAGCGATGTGAAATTTAAGGGTGCTAGTTTAGAAGGTGGCACTTTAGCCGGTACTATTTGGAATGAAAGCCCAGCTAATGGCGTTATCCGCGATGTGACGATAGCAGAGAACAGCAAACTTATTGGTGGCATAGTCGGTGGGCAAATCCTTAATCAAGGTACCTTAACCGATATTCAATTTAGAGGCACTCAAATAAGCGGTGGCGCTTTAAGCGGACATATCGACAATGTCAGTGGTGGGATTATTCAAGACGTAGTATTAGCTGAAAATACCCAGCTTGATGGGGGTCGCTTACAAGGTAATATTAAGGGAATTGGTAAAGGTGACTCTCGACCGCTATTAACCGATGTCATTATTACACCAGATACCCAATTAGAAAATGTGCGAATTGGCAAAAATGTTAGCGTACCACCCGGCTTCCAATTCTCGTCTGACGTTACGTTTGCTGAACAACCCCATTTTGTTACTGATACTTTTATTAATGGTAAAGTAAATGGCAATGGACAGTTATTAGAAAATATAACGATTAATGAACAAGGTAAACTGACTAATGCTATTTTAGCAGGTACCGTCATTAATTTAGGTAAAGTATCTGATATTACGCTACAAACTGATAGCTTCTTAACCGGTGGCACGTTGAGTAATGAAATTATTAATAACGGAACTATCAGTGATGTGGAATTAAATCAAGCTCATTTGGTCGGCGGTAATTTAGAAGGTCAAATCAACGCCAGTGGCAGTATCCTTGAGAATGTGTCGCTTGGTGCTGGTACTCAACTCAAAGGAGGTGAATTACGTGGTCAGATTCAAGGAGATGCCCAATTCCCAGCACGTTTAGATTCACTCACTGTTGCTAAAGATGGCTATGTTGAAAATGCTATTATTGGTCAAAGAGTGAAGAATCAAGGCACCTTAGCTGATATCGAATTTCAAGGAACTACCCTCTTTGGGGGTATTCTGTCCGGTCAAGTTATCATCTCTAGAGGCGGTACGGTGCGTGATGTCAAATTAGCACCCAATACTTCAGTTAATGGTGGTAATTTAAAAGGTAAAATTATTGGTGACTCAGAATCGCCGGCTCGTTTAGATAATGTGGTGATTGCAGCTGATAGTTATCTTGAAAATATCGTTATTGGTGACAATGTGGAAGGTAGGCAATTAAAGATTGGCAATAATGTGACCATGGCAGCAACCGGTATCCAACTGATCTCCGGTACACAACAGAATTTAGGTCAGCAAGATGACACCATATCTGAACCACCACCACTAGCGGTTCAGGTATTAGATCTAAAGACGGGTCAGCTAACGGAGAATTTATCAGCCAAATTTGTAGAAGATATTCGTACTTCCCTGGGTGAGAAACGCTCTAGTGGTGCTTTACTTTCTTATTTAGATGCCGAAGTTCTCAAGATCTCAGCCACGATTACTAATCAAACTTCGGTTCCACAAACTGCTGATTTGATTATGATTGCCTACTACCAATCCGTAGAAGGTACTTCCTATTATTTACAATATGATGTGCAACAACAACAGTGGACACCGTGGGATTTCAATTTTCATTCATTGAAACCAGCCCAATCTCAACCCTTATTATTTAACCCCAAACAACCGGTTAAAATAACTGCTTTTGAAGGTGATTTAAGTCCTTATCCTGGTCAGTTTGAACTTTATATTGGTTACCGTTCAATCAAGGATAACACCCTAACTTTTAATGGTGTTAAACCCATCACTTTCTACGTTGGAATAGCGCCACCTTCTTGTATTGTTTATGCTGTTCATGATGCCGGTATCAATGATACCCAATTAATTAAAATCAATCTGAGTGGTGGGTTGGATGGCGATATGGAGCCTTTAGGAGCACTCCATAAAGGTTATGATATTGAGGGGTTAGCGTTAAATCCTTCTAATTTAAACTTGTTATATGGGACAGCCGGTGAAAATGCTAAAGTAGATGGTCAACCACGTGGAGGCTATCTTTACACGATTAACCGACAAACCGGTGAAGTGTTTGCAGTGGGTCCGACTGGCTTTAACAAAGTCTCTGGATTAGGCTTAAATCCCAAGGATAACACCTTATGGGGATGGGGCAGCAATCAGGGCAAAAACAGTGCCGACAAATGGAACGGTCTCATCAAGATTGATCCCCAAACCGGTCATAGCGAAATGATCAAGCAATTTGATTCTCCCACTATGGAGGGAGTCGCTTGGGATTATCAAGGTAGTAAATTATATGTTGCCACTGGAACCACCTTGTGGTTTTATGACCCAACCACTCAAGAACTGCAAGTGGCTTGTGAGAATGTGACTAACGAAGGGAAGATTGAAGGTTTAGATATGCAACCCAATGGCTCTTTGCTTATCGGCGTTGACTATGATAAACCCACTCAAACCACTATTTTTGCTTATGACCCACAAAAGTGCGAGCGTGTAGAGAAAGCAACGCGAACTTTTTGGGGAACTTATTACGATGACTTAGAATCTTTTGTCTGGCCAAGTGGAGAATGTGGTAACCAATCTTGGCTATAACTCGTTCTTATTTTCTGAGAGGATGTTCCGAAGTAACTGAATTTGTCTTTATTTCGGAACACCTTAACCTGATTTAAATTAAGGAATATAAACCAATCGAGTATGAGAAGCGAGGTCATGCCAAGTTCGGTGTTGTTTATCCACTACCGCCCAAAAAAAACCCACTCCTAAAACCAACCAAGATACGATAGCCATTAAGAAACGTTGGCTAACGTGTTGCCAACCTAGCGGCTTACCATCGGTAGTTTGTAACTGAATTCGCCAAGCGCTCATCCCCAATGTTTGGCCACTCCGTAACCAAGGCCAAGCAAAATAGCCAAACCAAATTGTCAATAAATAGATTCTAAATACGATAAGTGGGCTATTTCCTTGAGTTAACCATTGAAATAATCCTGTCGCAAAAATAAATACCGAAAATAACAATAAACTGTCGTAAAATATCGCAGCAAAATGGCGAAATAAACTAACGCTGGCTGGAGAATGAGATGTTTTAACAGTTATTTCTTCCATGCTTGAAATCTCTTCAGTTATACCGCAAACTTCTACAGTAGAAGTTTGAAATTTTTGTGTAAAATGTCATCTTAAACCGAATCAACTCATAAAAAATTGCTGACGAGGATTGTCATTCACTATAAGACATTATAACCTGATGTATCACTTCTTTCATCTTCCATCAAAATACATGGGTTCACCTTATAATCGGCATGTGAAGAGCTATGGCAAATTTACCGAATACCACCTATAACGATGACTTTGTCGTTCAAGAAAGTAAACCGAAATTAAAACGTCCACCACTATATAAGGTCATCATCTTAAATGATGACTATACACCCATGGAGTTTGTTGTCCACGTGTTAGAAGTTTTCTTTTCTATGGATCGCGTATTAGCAACACGTGTAATGTTACAAGTTCATACCCAGGGAAAAGGGATATGCGGTACCTATACCCGCGAAATTGCTGAAACCAAGGTTGCTCAAGTTAATAATTATGCTAGAGAGAATCAACATCCACTTTTGTGTACGATGGAAAAAGCTTAACCAAATTAACTTCCTCATGAATTGACTATTTTTATAAATCAAGCTTGGGGAAATTCTCGTTTGCCGAGAGAGAAGTGATAGCTTATTAAATGAATATTTAAAGACAGCATGAAATTGAAGAGGTCCAAAACATGTTAAGTAAGGAACTGGAAGTGACGCTGAATAATGCTTTTCAATCTGCACGCCAAAAGCGTCATGAGTTTATGACAGTAGAACATCTATTATTAGCCTTATTGGATAATACTTCTGCTGCTCAAATTCTGCGTGCTTGTGGAATTGATCTCAGTGTACTTAAGCGCGATTTAGCTAATTTTTTAGAGGAAAGTACGCCTAAATTATCTAAAAAAGATGACCGTGATACCCAACCCACTTTAGGATTTCAACGGGTACTACAACGCGCTGTTTTCCATGTTCAATCTTCTGGGAAAAAAGAGGTGACAGCGGCTAATGTCTTAGTGGCTATTTTTGGTGAACGGGAATCTCAAGCAGTATATTTTCTCGATAAACAAAATGTTGCCCGTTTGGATGTCGTTAATTATATTTCTCATGGTATTTCTAAAGTAGATAATGATAACCATGCTGAGCTACCTCCCTCTCAAGAAGAAGAACACCCGAGTGAAACTGCCCCCACTAAAAGTCCCCTAGAATCTTATACCGTTAATCTCAATGAACAAGCTATTATAGGTAAGATTGACCCGCTCATCGGACGACAGATGGAAATAGAGCGGACTTTACAAATCTTATGTAGACGACGGAAGAATAATCCTTTACTCGTCGGCGAAGCCGGGGTTGGTAAAACCGCCATAGCAGAAGGTTTAGCTAAACTGATTACCGATAAAAAAGTGCCAGAAATTATAGCCGATAGCACTATTTACGCACTGGATATGGGTGCCTTATTGGCGGGTACCAAATATCGGGGGGATTTTGAAAAACGCTTTAAAGCAATTCTAGCGCAATTACGCAAAGAACCCAATGCCATTTTATTTATTGATGAAATTCATACCATTATTGGTGCTGGTGCCGCTTCTGGCGGCGCAATGGATGCTTCTAATTTGATCAAACCGGTACTCGCTTCTGGTGAATTAAAATGTATTGGTTCAACGACTTATCAAGAATATCGCGGCATTTTTGAAAAAGATCGTGCTTTATCACGTCGGTTCCAAAAAATTGATGTTCCCGAACCGTCAATAGAAGAAACAGTACAAATTCTTAATGGCTTAAAATCTCGCTTTGAAGAACATCATGATATTAAATATGCTCGACAAGCATTACGAGCTGCTGTGGAATTATCTGCTCGTTATATCAACGATAGACACTTACCCGATAAAGCGATTGATGTTATTGATGAAGCCGGAGCACGCCAGCGGTTGCAACCGCCTTCGCGGCGTAAAAAAACTATTGGTATCAATGATATCGAATATATTGTTGCGAAAATCGCGCGTATTCCGCCCAAAAATGTTTCCTCTTCAGATAAAGATGTCTTAAAGAACTTGGAACGTGATCTAAAAATGGTCGTCTATGGTCAAGATGAAGCCATTAGTACTTTAGCCACCGCTATTAAAATGGCGCGTAGTGGTTTGGGGAACCAGGAAAAACCAATTGGCTCGTTTTTATTTGCTGGGCCAACCGGTGTCGGTAAAACAGAAGTAACTCGCCAATTAGCGCGGATTATGGGTATCGAACTTATCCGCTTTGATATGTCGGAATACATGGAACGCCACACGGTTTCACGTCTCATTGGTGCCCCACCGGGCTATGTGGGTTTCGATCAAGGTGGCTTACTGACCGAAGCTATTAATAAACATCCTCATGCCGTATTATTATTAGACGAAATTGAAAAAGCCCACCCCGATGTATTTAACTTACTTCTTCAGGTCATGGATCATGGGTCATTAACCGATACTAATGGACGCCGAACCGATTTTCGTAATGTGGTCTTAGTAATGACGACCAATGCTGGTGCTGATCAAATCAGTCGTCCCTCCATTGGCTTCCAACAACAAGATCATTCTAGCGACGCGATGGAAGTCATTAAACGCACTTTTACCCCAGAATTTCGTAACCGTTTAGATACCATTGTGCAATTCAAAGCATTAACCCCAGAAACCATTGCGCATGTGGTTGATAAATTTATTATCGAACTCGAAACCCAATTAGAAGACAAACATGTCACACTCGAAATCGATGAAGCGGCACGTCGCTGGTTAGCTAAACGGGGTTACGATCCGCTGATGGGTGCAAGACCGATGGTTCGTTTAATTCAAGATCAAATTAGAAAACCATTAGCTGAAGAACTTTTATTTGGTCGGCTAGAAAAAGGTGGGCATGTTAAAATAGAAGAAATAGATGATCAGCTGATATTTACCGTTGAAAGTATTAATGTTGTTGATTCTACCCCCGCTTAATAGGCTAAAAACTATTTTCATGACAAAATCAACCGCTATTTATCGACAAGCGCATTATTGGCTAAGTGCTCATCAATTATCACAATTGCCGAATGATAGCGGGTGGGAAGTGGCTTTTGCTGGACGATCCAATGCTGGTAAATCGAGTGCCATTAATGCAATTACCGGACAACGAAACCTGGCGCGCACCAGTAAGACGCCAGGTCGTACCCAACAAATTATTTTTTTCAACTGGATGATTATCGCCGTTTGGTCGATTTACCAGGCTATGGTTTTGCTAAAGCACCCCTGGCCATTAAACGACAATGGCAACAAACCTTAGAAGGATATCTGCATACTCGCCGTAGTTTGCGTGGATTGGTGTTGATGATGGACATACGTCATCCCCTCACTGAATTTGATCAACAGCTACTGAACTGGTGTCAGTCATATCAAATGCCAGTACATATCTTACTTACCAAAGCAGATAAACTAAGCTACGGTAAGGCAAGTACCACGTTACAACAAGTCACTCGACATTTAGAAAACAGCTCAGGAACAATAATTACCGTACAACTGTTTTCTGCTTTGAAATGGTTAGGTGTTGAAACTGTTCATGACTACTTAAACCATTGGCTAGAACTAGGGACTTAAGCTTAAAATGATAACAAAATCAACTTAGTATTGATATTGAACTAAGCAACCATAGGGCTTGGTTTGTGAATAAGTAACCGGCTTATCGGTTAATATTTCTTCCAACGCCGCTGTCACATAATTAACCGGTTGGGATTTATCTCCACGAACATTATCATCAATTGCACCACTATAAATAACGATTCCCATGGGATTGACAATATAAATTTGGGGCGTAATTTTAACCTGATAGCGGCGAGCTGTTTCACCGGTAAAATCAGCTAAGATGCGATAATTTAACCGATTAATTTCCTGCCACATCAAGTTATCTTCTTGCGTCATATAATGGGTACTATTAATCCCTAACCAAATGACACCTTGCCATTGGTAGTGATACGCTAACTTGCGCAGGATCTCTCGATGCCGTTGTACCGCACGGCAATGGGGATTAAACCATTCTAATACTACATATTTACCACGAAAATCAGTTAAGCTAATGGGTTCTTGACTGGTATCAACTAAAGTAAAATCAGGTGCCGGCTGACCAACAGTAACGGCATAAGCCGATATATTCCATATACTTAACAATAAACTCAACCAATATAAACGATTGTAAGTGAACATGGCTTCCTCTCTGTTTAGTTGTGAGTAAACCATAACTAGCAATTTAAATTAGTAATTATACTACGATTGAAGAAGTGTATTCTAGTACTGCATCTCACCAATATCCTGGATAACTCATGCCAGTCGTGGCTTGCCGATATAAGTCCAGCGGAGCGGCTTAGCCCAAATTTCATTAACAATACTTCAAACTGTTGTTAGTCGGGTGCGTTAGGCTATAGCTGTAACGCTATGAATTTAATAATGAAAATAGGTGTGACGCTGCGCTAACACCCCCGACAGAATATCAGTTAGTGAGTTATAAAAATGGTCCGAACCATTGTTATAACAATTCTTGCGGATCAATATCCAATGACCAGCGTACTTTTCTGCCGGCTAGCTTAGCGAAGTGAGGTAACCATTGGGATAGTAATAAATGTAAAACATCACGTTGAGCTGATTGCAGTAACAATTGTGCGCGATACCAGCCGGCTCGCCGAGCCATCGGTGCCGGAACGGGTCCCCATAATTGAATTTCCGGAGTCGTTAATTGTAAAGCGTGTTCTTTAGCGGCTTGAAGAAATTGCAAAGGTAGATCAACTTGATTGGCTTCAGCACGGAGCAATGCTAAGCGGGTGTAAGGTGGAAATTGTGCCAGTTGGCGTTCGTGTAAAGCCGCCTGCGCAAAAGCCGGATAACCTTCTCGAATTAAACAGTTAAGTAGAGGATGATCAGGATGATAAGTTTGAATGATGACTTCCCCCGGTTCATGAACACGTCCAGCACGTCCAGCCACTTGAACTAATAATTGCGCCATCCGTTCCGGGGCACGAAAATCAGCATGGTATAAACCACTATCGACATTAATAATGCCCACTAAAGTGACTTTAGGGAAGTGATGCCCTTTTGCTAGCATTTGTGTTCCTACCAAAATATCGACTTCACCACCATGAATGTGTTCCAGTAAAGTATGCATGGCATTTTTACCCCGAGTACTATCGCTATCTATGCGTAAAATTCGCGCTGAAGAAAATTGTTGTTGTAACTGTTCTTCAATTCGCTCAGTACCTTGTCCTAATAAAGATAATTGCTCTTGATGACAATCAGGACAACACGTGTCACGTAATCGAGTTGCTCCACAATAATGACAACAAAGATTCCGATGAGTTTGGTGATAGGTGAGTGGTGCATCGCAATGTTGACAATAAGCCACCCAACCACAGTGATAGCACATCAAGGTAGGGGCATAACCCCGGCGGTTGATAAATAGTAATACTTGTTGTTGTTTGGCGAGGCGTCGGCTAATAGCTTGCACCAGTTGCCATGATAAGCTTTGGCGTGGCTGTGGGCGCATATCAACCACCTGAAAATGGGGATGTACTGCGGTGCCAGCCCGTTCGGGCAAGATCAAATGTTGATAACGTTGTTGTTGCGCATTGTATAAACTATCCAAAGAAGGTGTGGCACTCCCTAATAATAGGGGGACTTGGGCACGCTGTGCGCGTACTACCGCAATATCGCGTGCTGAATAGCGGAATCCATCTTGTTGTTTATAAGCCGGATCATGTTCTTCGTCTACGATAAATAACCCGGGGCGTGCTAACGGTGTCCAGACAGCAGAACGCGTTCCTATCACAATGGGAGCGATACCTTCCTTGGCTAATAACCAAGCTTGTAAGCGTTCATATGGAGTCAGTTTAGAATGAAATATCGCTAACGGGACTGAAAAACGTTGTTGAAAACGGTTGACCATTTGCGGAGTTAAATTGATTTCTGGAATTAACACTAAAGTTTGCCGATTATTCTTCATAACTTCTTGAATAATCTGTAAATAAACTTCAGTTTTACCACTACCGGTGACGCCATCCAATAAACAGGGATAAAAACGATCAAGATGCTGACAAACGCGATTAACTACTTGATTTTGCGCGGCGTTCAATGGTAACGGTAAAGAAATCGATTGAACGGCTTTGATAAGATGAAGGGGTTCAACTAAATGAGGCGTGATCCAATTTTTTTGTTCTAAGGTTCGTAATACTGGAACGATATTAGATAAACTGTTACTTAACGTTACCTGACTCAAACCATTAGGATGCTCTTGTAATAATTGTAAAATCGCTTGTTGTCGGTGAGCCGTTTTAGCTAGGCTAGCTAACTGTAATGTTTCTTGTCCACTGGTGGTCAATTTCCAACCGAGTATGGTTTGAATAATCGCTGAATGTCCCTGACTTAACAGCGTAGGTAAAGCAGTGGAGATGACTTCACCAATGGGATGATGATAATAGCGGCTTGCCCACTGCAATAATTGCAAGATATCGGCAGGTAAAATGGGTACATCATCAAGAACCGCTTCGGCAGATTTAAGCTTATGACTGGCAATAGTACTATTTTCCGCAATCGCTAAGAGTATTCCTATCTTACTTTGACTTTTACCAAAGGGTACCCGTAAGCGTATGCCGGGTTGTAAACAGCTTATTTCAGTTCCTAGTGGCGGTAGGTAGTCAAAATGAGTATAAACGGGTTTAGGAATAGCAATTTGTAGGATCATAACTGATCGGCAGAATAAACTTGGTGCTCGGATGAAAGGTGCGTTAATTATAACGCATTGAGCGGAAAATTTTGGGAATGAAAAGAAGCGCAGCAGGGCAATCGCACTACCTTGCGGGTCTAGCCAATTCTAAGAGCTTTAATAGGTAGCGGTTATCCCAACCCACGCGTTTGCGTTTAGCAGCAAAGCTACATTTAAGTGGTTTTTCTAGCTGGAGCAGATTAAGCGCCAGGTGACAATGACTGCTAGATTTTCGCCAGCCAAGCCCTTCCTGATGCGACTTTGATCTTCATTGAAGCTGACATCTAAAGAACAATGCTGCGAATTTTCAATGCCCCAGTGACCGCGTGCTGACTGAGAAAAACGCTTGATATCATCAGGGTAACTCAATAAATAATAAGCGGTTTCGCTAGTGATGTTATTATCTATTTCACGGGTTCTGATAACACCCTTTATTAACCAGGAACTTATCCTCAGCAACCCACCCTTTATCACGTTCAAAACGACCATGAGTAACTCGATGGGGTTAGTTGCTCCCAATTTAATAACTCCATCGTCTGTTCTCCCATTCCTAACGCATAGATTCGATGTTGAGTTAAATAACGCAGCAGGTTGTCGGGAATAAATAATCCGGCAAAGATAGGAATAATCTCTTTACCTTGATATTCGGGAAAATAACCGTAAATATCTGCCATAACCGCGATGAAATCATCGATATAATTGATTCTTGGGGTGGCTTTGGTTTCGTTAATCAAGACTTTCTTCGGATAAACCACCACTACATCAAATTCCCGGCGTATACTATTATCGACTTTATGTCTGACCCACCGTCGCACCATAAAATCATCGGGTTCGGCCGGACAGCCAAACTGTTCTCGGGCAAGGCGGGGAAGATTGGGAGCTACAATATCTTCGGCCACCGTTCCTAAGCGATTGGCTAAATCCCCCCATTTCTTATTTAACTCGCCACGGTCTTGTTCGGCCTGTTGGCGCATGTCAGCGAGCATCTGCTCCGTTCGTTTACGGTCTTGTTCCGCTTGCTGTTGCATCTGTGCGAAGCGTTGATCAGCTCGCTCACGGTCTTGTTCCGCTTGTTGGCGGTCTTGTTCCGCTTGCTGTTGCATCTGCGCGAATCTTTGATCAGTTTGTGCACGATCTTGTTCCGCCTGTTGACGCATGTCGATCATCAGGTTTTCTAGACGACGCAAGGTATTATCACTATTAATGATAAAGCGTCCAAACATCGCTTCTAAACTATCCACACGTTCTTCTAGTTCTAACATACTGAGGTTCTCCACCAGGATGATTGATCAGGGTAATCGCCGCTTAGCTAATGGACCAAGCCAGATTTTACCCTATTATTTTATCATTTTATCATTTTATTGTAAATGGGGATGAGAGGAATTTAAAGTCCGTAGGATGCGCTGAGCTGGCGAAGCGCATCATGAAGGGTGAGCGAGGAAAAACATTTTCACCCCATCAAACCTTTGGGACGGGGTTACAAACCCCGTCCCGCAGGAGTGATCCTACGACTACGCGTGTTACCTCGCTAGGTCAAATTAGTAGAAGCTAATGGTTCCCAATTTAATAACTCCATCGTCTGTTCTCCCATTCCTAACGCATAGATCCGATGTTTGGTTAAATAACGTAGCAAATTATCGGGGATAAATAATCCGGCAAAGATAGGAATAATCTCTTTACCTTGATATTCGGGAAAATAACCGTGAATGTCCGCCATGACGGCGATGAAATCATCGATATAATTGAGTCTGGGGGTGGCTTTGGTTTCATTAATCAACACTTTGTCGGGATAAACGACCACCACGTCAAATTTCCGGCGTTTACTATTATCGAGTTTATGTCTGACCCAACGTCGCACCATAAAATCATCGGGTTCGGCCGGACAACCGAACTGTTCTCGAGCAATGCGGGGAAGATTAGGTGCCACAATATCTTCGGCCACCGTTCCCAAACGATTCGCTAAATCTCCCCATTTCTTATTTAAGTCACGACGATCTTGTTCCGCCTGTTGGCGCATGTCGATCATCATAGTTTCTAGACGACGCAGGGTATTATCACTATTGATGATAAAGCGTCCAAACATCGCTTCTAGGCTATCTACACGTTCTTCTAGCTCTAACATATTCAGGTTCTCCACCAGGATTATTGATAATGGCATCATCTCCTGAGTTGATGGACAAGGTAAGACTTTAACCAACTAATTTTATTATTCAGGGCCACCGCATTAAAATTCGTGTCAACGTGATAATTTAGGAGTACTATGATTGAAATTTTGCCATCAGAGGACGAGTTATGACGGCTAGTATTATAGAACACTTTTCTACCTTAAAGGAGCCTCGAATAGAACGAAAGAAACTTCATGCCCTGACGGACATTATGGTGTTAGTCATTGGTGGAATCATTAGCGGTGCAGCCG
>JAAUSR010000063.1 GCA_012032555.1 Thioploca sp. | reverse complement strand
GTTTAGATGTGATTGTCCGTGAAGATGCCAGCCGCATCGGCAATGCCCCCGCCATCATGACTACGGTTCGGCATCTATGCCTAGGATTTTTTGATTTCGACTCTATCCCAGGTAGCCTTGCAAAAAACGCCGCCAAGCGAGTTGGAATGATAACTACCGTGCCAAATTGGTGTTTGGCAAGAAATTTTAATGCGGTGGCCCTGTCTTAGGCTACAGTAAGAATCTCTCGTGATAATACTGCCGCCACTTCGGCTAACCAATGAGGTGGTTGCCGGAAAGCAATTTGTCTTTGATGAGCAGCCCATAAGAGGGCAGTAGCACGTTCAGTAAAATGCTCATTGTCACGATCTGCAAAGAACCATTTGAGTGTCACACTCGCATCTAAAACATAAGCGCGCATTAAGGTCGTCCAGTCTCACGTAATTGTTGTAGATAATCAGTCGAAACGGGAATTTTTTGGTTACGCCAGGCTAGAATCCCTTGCTCTTCTGCCAGAACGTCAGAATTCTCTCGCTCTAGTTTAGCTTGAAGAAAATAAATGAAATCGAGGACTTCATTAGCTTGATAAGTAAGAAGTGTTTTGACAACTTCGTAAATTTGTTCAGCAAGAGTCATTTATTTATTCCTTCTTCACCGAATAACAAGAAATATATGACATTTTAATATTATACACCCTACGCGGGTTGATTAATCGGGATTCTCAGAACTGGAAGAAATGAAATGACCAAAATAATTAATTAGTTTTAGTTGAAATGATTTTGTTTAATTAGGTATACTGCTTGGCGATTTTGCTAGTTACTAAATTTTGCTGGGTAGCGTGCAAAGCACAGGGCAAAATAACTTACTAACCTCATACGTTCTCAGGAAGAGAAAAATTCGTGAAACCATTATTATCAATCTTAATTCTTTTTAGTATTACCCCTTTTGTGATAGCAGCAGATGAATGCCTAAGTTTGTTACAAATACAAATTCTTATACATTAAAAAAAATGTATGTATGTAGTACTACAAAACCAAGTTATTGGGAATATAGAAACGAAATTTGTGACCAAAAATGTACTGGAGAATGTCCGGATTGCCAGGTATGCGCGGACAATACACATGAAAAAATATCAATACCTGGTGGAGTAGTAGGAGGACCATTAGTAGTAAGCAAAACTCTTTGCAAAAATGGATGTAAAGAAGGAGAAGATTGCTGGGAACTTACCGCCACTGCAAACAAAGGACAAGCACAATGTCCATGTGGTTGCTTTCCTTCTAGTAAATCAAACCACGGTACATGTGGAAATTTAGTAGAACTTTCTAGTTTCATAGCCAAACCCACGGATAAAGGCATCTCACTCAATTGGAACACCGAAACCGAACTAGACAGCCAAGGCTTCCGCATTTGGCGAGCGATTCCTGACTTGAGTCATTATTGTGGATGCTCCGGAAATATTGATGATTACACACAAATCCAAGTCTTAGATGAAGAAGGTAAGCCAGTTTTAATCCCGGCAAAAGGTAGTACAACTTCTGGTTTTGATTATGCTTATTTAGATGAAAAAGCCAAACCGGGTATCGCGTATTGTTATGCTTTAGAAGATGTGGATTCTAAGGGTGAAAGCAAATTTTACTTTGAGTATGTTGCTTTTACACCGGATGGATTATCAACAGAAACTAAGTAGTTTGTAAATAGACAGCTTATCGGTTGGGCTTTAAATTTGGCCAACACCAACAAGCCCAACCCAAACCAATTAACCTTTTTTCCCCATCAAACAGCGCCTCAACGAGCTTGGTAACCAAAATTAAGCCATGTCATATAGTAATTTTACTTTAGCCCAAGTTAAAAAAGATTTTGGTTTGGAAGAGCAAAGAGAAAATCTGTTTCCCCATCTTGAATCTATTCCATTGAGTGATTGGTTTAAAGAAGTATTAGACATCGGTTTAGAATTGGCGTTATCTTCATCGAGTGAAAAAGCGCGTTCTGAGTTTATTGTTGTCCCTATCTTGGTAGAACTCGAAAAACTCCATCGGAAAAGTTTTGCTATCTATTCGGGAGAGCGGCTTGATATCGATGAGTCAAAGGGATTGACTGGTGAATGCGATTTCATTTTAGCTAAAGGGCCTTTAAAACATACTATTCAAAGTCCTATCGTTGCCTTAGTTGAAGCGAAAAAGAATGATATAACGGCTGGCTTAGGTCAGTGTGTTGCTCAACTGATCGGCGCACAGATTTTTAATGAGCAGGAGGGCAATGAGATTAAAACGATATTTGGGTGTGTCACCACCGGAGAAGATTGGCAATTTCTTAAACTAGAACAAAATGTTATCACTATAGATGCCAAAAGATATTATATTGATAGCGTTGAAAAGATTTTAGGCATATTCCAAGAAATTATTCGCTTTTATACAGAGAAATTACCGAGCATAAGTAAGCTGGGTTGAGGAACGAAACTCAGCTTATTCGAGACTGCCGCTTCTTTTTGCCAGCAAAAATGATAGGAATACGGGTTAAATAAGCACGACGTTTGGTGGTTAGCGGTGCGACAATCACGGTCTTGATGTATTTATTCATTTCCTCCAATGAAATAATAACACATAATGAAATAATAACACACGGGCGTGTTTTTTTGATTTCATATCCGATCGTTGGATCTAATGACACAAGATAGACTTTAAAACGATGTATTTCCATTATTTTTTACCATTCCCATTCAGAAAGCGCCCAACGGGTTACCGGAACCTCATCTATTAAAATATCATCACCGTTAGTAGACATCTGGGCAAATTGCTCTTCCCACCCTTGACGCCTTTGTCTGATCGGACGAATGACGAGGAAATGTCAAGCTTAGCAAGAAGTGAACAACCGACTCGTTACAGTGTGGGAATGCTTATCTTAATGCTTTAGCTTGGTAGCAGGCACGAGTAAGCTAGGTTGAGAAACGAAACCCAGCTTATTTTGCTCGCTACCAAGCTCAGCTTGGGAGTGTCTGTTTAAGAAGCTCGGCTTCATCCATCTCGCCCTCGCCACACTAAGCCCAACTTGGTGTGCAGAGGCGTTACCAAGTAAAACTTGGCAACGAGCTAAACGTTCCGATCAGAGTGCAAGATTACCAGGTGCTTTGATAGCGGCAGTTAGCTTTACCTTGTAAAAACAATTCTAGCGAAGCAATTTCGTCGGATATCATCCACGACGGTAACGTCTACTGCTGCTCCATAATTATGAATAGAGCCTTTTTAAGGATTTGCTACATACTCCTGCTGAGGAGTGTTTTTGACAATTTTCCACATGTTTACCTGTATCCGTCTGGGTCTGGCTCCGTCAAATATTTTCAGGCGGTATTCCGAGTTGATGGACTTCAGTTTTTTCTGAGCTATCACCCATTTCAATGCAACCTCTTTTTGCAGAAAACATTTTTCCAAATCGCCATAAACATCCTGACCAAGAAAATTATCCGGAGTCGAATATTTTAATTCTACCTTAATTGTCGGGTCAATCTGCTGAATATCTACAAGCCCTTGCTGTATAAGTTCTTTTTCTAAATCTGAGGTTTTGGTAGAATTTGTTAAGTTTATAATTTGAGTTGACGCATAAATATTACCAGTAACTATAAATAATCCAGTAAGTAATATTATTAAAAAGTAGTTAATCTTTATATTCAAAATCAATTTTTGAGCGAAGCAACGGGTATCATACTTTTATCTTTAGATACTTTCATAATCTTGAAATTTGACCTATTTTGCCAATTTATCTTTGTCCATTAGAATCTTCTGTAAACCAAAGATATCTTACCCTACCTCTGGAATTCAAGTTCAGGAATGTTGGGTTTCGCTGTGCTTTACCCAACTTACTGGCTACTTTTGAGGTGGTTAATGTCCATTTAATTAAGTTATCACAAATTGGATATAGAAATATCGGGTTGAGAAGGACTCTTTCGTGCAAATAAAGTTTCTTCATTCAATTCCAAAGAATAAGATAGGATTGTTTGGATATCCATTTTAAGGGAAGCATTTAAAATCTCTATCCCGACCAATTTACCATCAGTAGTAATATCTAAATTAATCCCGGCTGATATTTCGGTAACACCTTCTGGAGAGGCGTCTCCAAGCTTAATATAGACTGCATTTACTTCATTATCATAATATATCTTCATTTTGGTATTCCTTTTTTCAAGGATAGTTAGTTATTACAGTTATGGTTTGATCTTCAACCGCAATAATAATTCGGTAATAATTCTTAGAATTCTTTAACTTTTTAAGGTTAGAAATTAAGTCAATTGACTCTACCAGTTCTACCTGATCTATTAACTGTTGAACACGATTAACTATTTCAGAATTACCATTTTTAAATCTTTGATAAAACTGGCTTTAAATCTTACTTTCACCCTTGGATCTCAACAACTTAAATACTTCTTCTCGGCTGACTTCTGCCGATTCTTCACCGGCTTTCATTGCGGTAATTAAGCCCATATCTTCTAGCACTTCTTCTAATACTTCTACTAATAAATCTTTACGTTCTTCAAGAACTTCAATGATTGCCGCTTTAAAAATAGATTTAATTTGATATTCATTGAGAGAAATTTGAGACATGATTTTTTCCTGATAGATAAAAATTTCTAATTAGCCTAATTAAGCCAATTTTTCAACTTTCACACGATTTTGTTCCAGGAAATGCAGCTGAACTTTCTGTTGTTATCATTATTTCTTCTTTGCTCATTACCAAATAGAACTTGGTAACGCTTGCTGATCAAGTTTGGCTTGGCTATAGTGTATGACGCTTCGCTTATACACCCTACACGGGCTTGTTTAGCTTCCAGGATAAAAAGTCTGGTAAAACCAAGCAAAATTTTTTCTTAGTTCGGCTTCAATTCGTTGCGGTACTGGATGACGAACTGGTGGTTGAATTCTAGGGTAAGTTTTATGCTGGTATTTAAAGCGATAATAACTATCACTTTCGTGTGGTTTAACCTTAAGCTGCTGTGGATCAAAAGGTGCATCGGGTAAATTAAGCCATTGATAAATTTCACGCATTACTGTAACCGGTTCCGCCATCAAATGCTCAAATATCACATAATACAAGCGCTCTTGTAACCAATTATCAATATCTTGTAAATTCTCAATCGCTTTCAAGGGCATACCAACCACACCCTCGTGACTAAAAAGTTTATCGGCACGGGCGTAATGAGACAAAGCGGCAAGATGGTCCGGAAAGTCTAGCAATAAAGTTTGTTGGTGTTGTGCCTCTACTGAGCCATAAATTTGCCCCAATTCGCGTACACACACTAACATTCTACAATTGGGATCAAGGTGGTAAACCATTTCTAATTGGCCTAACCATCCCCGATTTTTATCTACTACCCACCTTGATTCACTTTCAGCAAACCAGCCTTCAATAAAACCAAGAAATGCGTTGAATAAACATTGATAACCTCTTTCAAAATCAACATCAAGCTGTGATAGTAAAAAGTCACTATCGCTAAGTTGGTGACGTAACCCATTTAAGACCGGGCATAGTGGTGAACTGTGACCAGTGCTATCAATATCTGGATGGTGTCCTAGTAATTGGCATAATAAGGTAGAACCAGCGCGGGGTAGACCGGTTACATAAATAATACGTTTATTGAGTTGTATCTTGGACATAAATTTTAATATAACCTAGCTTATATTTATTTCCTTACCTAATTTTTTACTTAAAATCATTTAGTCCAAGATACTATTGGCCTATATGAGATGATTATTTAACAATCGTAAACTGCCGTACATCACTATAATTATCTTCAGAATTATCTAATTTGCCTTGAATACGCCAATATACCGTTTCACCGACCGCTAACTGATTAACAAAATTAGTCCATAAATCAGCATTGGGTGTAAAATTCATCGTAGAATTCCAACTGTTCATAGGAATAGTTTGTATTTCTGAACCGGGATAGGCATATTGGAAACGAAAACCATCGTAATTCGTCGTATTCCACTGAAATACCGGCACAGTAACAGCACTGAGTATCGCTCCATCGCTTGGACTCATGAGATCAATCATCGGCGCAATCCCATCAGGATAGTGAAAGGTGTTATTCCCAAACATATTAACATCTTCTAAGCGATACTCGTAATTCTGACCTAATACTGCTGAATTATCAGTAAATGTATAAGTGGAGCTTTCACCCCTAGCGGTGATCAGACTATCGTTGATTTTTTCCCAAGGGCCATTAGAAACACGTCGCCAGACGTTAAAGCCGGCATTATCCCATTCAACTAGAGTACTCCAATGCAGGGTTTTACCATTGACCTGAAAATCGCCCAATATCACCAAATTAGGATTACAACGACCATTATCTAGTATTCCAAAGGTATCATTTTCACCATCATCTGCTGAATTGTTAATGAAGGTATTGTTACCACAATCTTTTACTATGGCACTACACTCACTTTCACCCTCATTAGCCGTACAGATAAAGATAGCTCCACCGCGTCCTTCACCATTTCTTACACTAATGCCGCGGATAGCTGAGTTATTAGTAAAGTTAACATTGTTTAACGTGATGATACCCTTTTTGGCAAAAATAGCTCCACCAAAACCGGCACCACCGCCGCCACCAGACTTACAAGTGCGTTCCTTACCATCGCCGCTACATTTTGTTCCACTTCTTCCACCACCAAATCCACTATTACCATTAGAGCCATTGCCATCGCCACCACCCCCACCAAACCCACCGTTTCCTCCTTGCCCGGTGTAATAATATTGTCCCCCATTATAGTAGCTATAATAGCTGTAATAGCTGTAGCCACGGCCACCGCCACCACCGAATCCGCCATCGCCACCACTAATACCTGAATGATTATAGTAGTTGTAGAAGTAGCTGCCATAACCACCACCACCACCAAATCCACCATGACCAGCGTCTCCACCACTATTGGCGCCACCACCACCTGCAAACCCGCCATTACCACCATAGTTGTTCCCACCGAAACCACCATATGGATTACCAACGGGACCATCGTATGCGCCCTCATTACCTAAACTGGAAGCAAAGAGACCACCTCCACCCTGATTCCCATTGCCGTACATACCACCGCCGCCGCTACTGCTTCTACTAACGCCACCCGAACCACCCTGAGCGGTATTATTAGTAAATATAACGGAATCAATATTTACCGTGCCGCTATAGACAAATAACGCTCCACCTAGGCCAGCACCACCGCCACCCATATAACTATCGCCACCTTTAGCTAATCCATTATTAAGATTGATATTCTTAATATTAACGGTACCCGATTTGACAAACAGTGGGCGATAGGTATTACCACCACTAATGGTGCGAATAGTATCATCGCTTTGCAAAGTGACATTGCTATTAATTAAGCGTTTCATCACGCCAGTAACAGTCATATCTGTTTTCAGGGTGATAGTATCGGTGCCGTGATTAGTATTAGCTTGCCATATTGCCCAACTCAAACTGTTAATTGTATTGCCAGTACCATCATCATTAGCGGCAGTAACATCATAATTAGCGGCATAAATTGGTGTACTCAAACTCAGCGCAACCGAAATAGCTGAACTTAAAAGCTTATACCCTTTTGAATAAGACTGCTCACTTGAACAAGTTACTATTACCGGTTTTTCGTTCATATGGGTAATATCATAACCTACTAAACGGCGAGAAAGGCGGCTGGCTAGCTGATTACATCGAAAATCATTCAGAGTCATACCAAAAGCACGGATATCGATAAAGCGTTTTTCTGTTTCAGAATATAAATGTTCCCGACGCAGTCCTTCGTCTACAAAACCGCCAGCTAATAAATTCTTTTGTTCGGCTTCATTATAAGCATAAGTGTAAGCCATTAATTTATGGAGATTGTAACGATTAAAAGCTAAATCCATAACTAATAGGGTAGTCTCAATCCCATACCAAGCTTGGCGATGTTTCTTGTCAAATAGGCCAATTAAATACTCAGCACGACAATGAAAGGGAGAATAGTCTGCCAATATGGCTAAACCAATTGGTCCATATTTCTCATGGATAATTAACATTTCTAGATAACCACTTTGTTCCGGTGTCGATTGCCACTGTTGCTTCAATCGATTACGCACCTCTTCTACATTTTGTAGTGTATCGTTAACGCGAAACTGATGTATAAAATCTGAGTTTTGATAGGCTTTTTCAAATAAAAATGCAGCGTCAGCAGGAACAGTTCGGCGTAATGTAATGGTATTGCCTTGATGAAGTGGAATAGGCTGTATTCTGGTTATTGACATGGTACCTTTTCCTTTTTAGGATTGATTTTATAAGTTAGTATTTGATGGTGCGTAAAACGCACCCTACCCAGTTTTAGACCATACTCCTTTTATGATTAATATAATGCTGAAACTCCTCTCGGAAAGTTTTCACAAAACTAATCACCGGCATCGCTGCTGCATCTCCTAACGCGCAAATTGTCCGCCCGCCAATTTTGTCAGCCACATCTAATAATAAATCGAGATCTTCTTGGCGTCCTTCACCGTGATAAATTCGATGAACCACTCGTGACAACCAGCCGGTGCCTTCACGGCAGGGCGTGCATTGTCCACAAGATTCTTCATAATAAAAATGGCAAATACGGGCAAGTACTTTGACCATGTCAGTGGTATCGTCCATGACAATAACCGCACCAGAACCTAACATCGAACCGGCGCTGGCGATAGAATCATAATCCATGGTTAAATCCATCATGACATTGCCTTTAAGTACCGGGGTAGATGAACCACCGGGAATAACCGCTTTAAGATTGCGTCCATTGCGCATTCCACCAGCCATTTCGAGCAATTCTTTAAAAGGCGTTCCCATGGGAATTTCATAATTGCCCGGTTTATTGACATGTCCGGAAATAGAAAATAGTTTAGGACCACCGTTGTTGGGTTTGCCAATTTTTAAGAACCAATCCGCACCGTTGTTGATAATGCTAGGAACGGAAGCTAGGGTTTCGGTGTTGTTAATGGTAGTCGGTTTACCGTATAAACCATAAGCGGCTGGAAAAGGTGGTTTGTAACGCGGTTGCCCTTTTTTGCCTTCAATGGATTCTAATAAAGCGGTTTCTTCACCACAAATGTAAGCGCCAGCACCATGATGGGTATGCAAATCAAAATCGATTCCCGATCCGAGAATATTTTTACCCAGTAAGCCAGCGTCATAAGCTTCTTGGATAGCGGCTTCAAAGCGATCAATCGGTTCGCAAAATTCGCCACGAATGTAGTTGTAGCCCACCGTTGCGCCAATGGTGTAACCGGCTATCGCCATGCCTTCAATGACTGCATGCGGGTTATAACGCAAAATATCACGGTCTTTAAAAGTACCGGGTTCACCTTCATCGGAGTTACAGACGATATATTTTTGTACTGGTTTATCCCGTACTGACAACATGAAACTCCATTTTAATCCAGCAGAAAAACCCGCACCGCCACGTCCACGTAATGCCGA
Source organism: Thioploca sp. (assembly GCA_012032555.1). Taxonomy (GTDB): domain Bacteria; phylum Pseudomonadota; class Gammaproteobacteria; order Beggiatoales; family Beggiatoaceae; genus Thioploca. Next base: position 22,074 of record JAAUSR010000063.1, on the reverse strand, counting down.
GGCTTTTAATTGGTCAATAATTTGTTTTGGTGCCGGTTGTTCTTGTAAAATTTTGCGTAGGGCGGTATAGCCACCGGTACTTTCATAAACCGGTAAGGTCCATGAATTTTCTAAATGAATATTTTTAAAACAAAGTTCGTTAGCCATAAACAGATTCCTAGTTTTTATGAGAATTTAATTGTGAATATTCATCTATCAATAGTGGTTGCGCAATCAGATTGGGTGTATAGGTATCAATGTTAATATTTTGAACTGATCGAGGATTAAGTAAAGTGAATTGTTGTTGTATCGTTATGGGTACGGCTTGCCAGCTTGTGTAAAACCGACCTGTTGGGCTGATTAGAAATAGTATCAGTGGTTGACTAAGTTGAGCAAAAGATAATTTTGCATAATGAATTCCTATCCATCTACCAGTTTCTGTTTGAATTTTAGGCAGGATAATTACTCGGAACGCTTCAAATTCATCATTAGCTGTAATACTTTGAATCTGGCGATGGTATAAGTCAGTTAACTTCGGATGGACGTAAAACCCATCTGGTATTTCGTTAGTAGACCACTTATTATAATAATAATTTAGAAACATTTCGGTACTTGTCGTCAAATCTTGTCGAAATAACGAGGTTTCCATCTTACTCTCCAGCCGAAATCCCGAACTGGTGCTCATACGCCACTGCTGGTTGTCAAAATTGAATGCTACTGCTGCAATCAACAATAAGGTTAATGTTGTCAGTATTTTGATACGCTTTTGTTTACCTGAAAAACGAAACTTAAAAGAAGTGGTTATCGTTGGAATGAGAGCAGTAATTAATATAAATAAAATGACCAGTGTAACAGTCAAAATATATTCGATAGCTTTACCGATAGACAAGTAAGGCTGATAAGTTGATGAATAAGAAAATAACGAATCTATAATTAAGGCGGCTAGGATAACGATGATTATATTTTTATATAACTGGAATTCTTCTTTAGCCGAGGGAGAATAAAGTAACCAAAGTGGTGCTAACAATGGATAAAGTAAATAATATATAATACTACGTGGTTTATTATGATAATAGTAATGGTAAAAAGTACTGGTGGTAGCAATAATATCCGGCAGAAAAGGGACTCTAGATAAAGACGGTGAATTAGTGAGAGCTTGTTCTAATGTCGTTAAGGTGTGGTTAATGTTACCAATATATCCAACTAGAATAAGCGTGAATATCATAAATATTCCAATTTCTAACGATTCTTCCATATATAATGCGAACATCATGACAAAAACGGGTCCGCCTAAAAATAAAAGAATCCGTATCAGATTGTCTATTTGATCCACCAATTTTACAATAAAGTTAGTAGCGCTTTTTTCCGCCCAAGGTGCCATTTTTTCTTGTTGTTGAGAAAAGAGAACCTGGGTAATGGAGAGATAAACGGGTATGGTATTTTGGCGAGCAGTTCTTACCATGAAATACAATAACACCATGTCTAATAAAAGGCCCAAACCCAAAAAACCAAAAGAAAATAAATAAAGAAACCCTGATTTCCATTTTCCCAAATAAAAACGATGGATTCCTAACCAACCCAGAAAAATTAACGCTAAATAGGCAATTAGATAAGATGGTTGAGAATTTTTATAATTTTTTTTTGGTGTCGTTAACAAATTATCCATAGCTACTTTTATTTAATTCAGTTAAAAAGATATGGTGGTTGTTTTTAGCCTTGGTAGTATAAATTGTTGCCTCGTCAATAAAAAATGAATATCTTCAATAAAAGCGCTTGGCAATGGTTCTTCTACAGCCGGTAAAAATTTTGTTTGTTGGATTTTTAAGGGATATTTTTTTATGACTGGTTCAATGTTTTCAAATTGATTAAATGTTATATATTTCAAAAAATTATCGACTTCCCTAACAAGGAATAGCGCAAAGTTCTTAGCCACTAAACCATTTCACTGCTTTTAAATTCCTACTTTTTTAAATGCAATACCTCGGACAGTTTTTAAAAAAATAAAATTTTATCAATAAGTTGATATTTTAAGCACTATCATGTAAAACCAACTTCTTAAGAGAAAATTGTCTGAACCATTGTAAAATGGTGAGTTACCAGCTAAATTACCTATTAATTTTTCATAGTGAGGTGGAGTTGTGTAAGTAAAGATTGATTTCTAATAACTTTAATAAATTTTGTGCTGATGACTGATAACCCACTTGAGCTAGTTTTTTGGCATCTTTGCTTGCTTAACGACTTAATATGACTTTCCATGTTACCAGTTTAAAGCCTTCAACAAAGTACCTTGATCTAAAGGTTCTTGAGCAGCTTGGTGAATACTGGCTATGATCCCAGGAATTCTATTTAAAAACAGTGTTTCTTCAATCGCACGCCAATCAGTTGCGCTTATCACCACAAAATCTTCTCCTTGTTGCCGATTAACATGCAATACCTCATGATTTTCGATACAATTATCAACTTCTTGTTGTAAATTTTGGTAAAAGTTATCTATCGTAGTCTGGAGCATTTTTAATTACCGCCCTTGCCAGTTAATCGGAGTTAGGCGCTTTGTTTGCGCCATCACTCAAATTTTTCTGTTATTCCAATTTTGCTAAAATTTCATCCACTTTGGTGGGCGTCAAGTTTTCATGATACTCTCGCCCAATTTGCATCATCGGTGCACCACCACAGGCGCCTAAACATTCTACTTCTTTTAAAGTAAATTTATTATCCGCAGTGGTTTCGCCTAATTTTACCCCGATCTTGGTTTCCAAATGGGCAACAATATCTTCTGAACCACATAACATACAAGATACATTGGTACAAACACAGATTTTATGCCGTCCTACGGGTTGAAGTTCATACATAGAATAAAAAGTAGCGACTTCGTAAACCGCAATGGGCGGCATTGCTAAGTAATCAGCGACAGCATCCATTAATTCGGTAGTTAACCAACCGCCATTTGCTGCTTGAACGATGCTTAATGCGCCCATCACTGCTGATTGTTTATGATCGGGTGGATATTTAGCGAGCCAACGATCAATAGCGGTACGGGTTTCTGCCGAAAGTAAAGTTGTGGTATCCGATTTTGCGAGACGTGTTGACATGGTTAGTTCCTAAATTTTCTCCAGTGTTTTTATTGGTAAATTTGCATTTTGCATAAAAGTTTATTTTGTTTCTAACTGAGTGAAAGTGCAGGCAACGCGCAGAGGTTTATTATTCGCTCCCGCAGTTTTACTCTCTAAATACAACGTATCCGGACATAAATATTGTCCATTTTGCCATTGAATACTACCTAAAAAGTGGTTTAACTAAATTAAATAAACTAATATCCTTTATCCTTTAACTCGCTAAATATCCATTTATCTAAATAAGGTTTCAGATCAAATAACTTAACTTCTCCATTAGTAAAGGTAAGAATTATTGTATAGTCAGGATTGAGTTTAACCGGTTTGACTCTTGGGTTCATAACTTTGAATTTAATGCTCAAAACTGCTATTTTTGATTCTTGATTGAATCGTTATGCTATTTTCTTAATTTTGACAATATTTTCACCGTACTTACCTTGAAATTCAAAGGCTGATGTGGCTGATTCAAATGCCTCTTTACATCCCGGTTTAAATCGATCATGCAATTCTACAATTATCATATCGATTTTATTTATCCAATTGTCACTATTCGAAAAAATTTCTTTCTCCGCTCCTTCAACATCAAGTTTTAATATGCTTATTCTATCGGAGTTTGAGAGTTGCAGAATATCTTCAATCGTTATGGAATGAATTAATTCCGTTGTAGTCGATTTTGCTTCACTGACTCTAAATCCAGCACCTCCTCTTACGTTATATCGAGGATTTTCCAGAGGAATTTTCTCATTCCATATCGCTGCTGGTATTACGGTAACTTGAGGGTAACAAGATACATTTTCTTTTAAAACTTTCAAGTTAACTTGAGAAGGTTCTATGGCAAAGATTTTAGCTTCTGGAAATTGGTTAGCAAAATAGATACTGGCAAATCCGAAATGGGCGCCCCCATCGATTATCAGTTGAGGTTTGATATGGCTAGGGATTGGGATACGATATTCTTCATAGATAAAAACTTGCTCGAAAATCAAAATTGAATTTAATCTTAATAAAATAGGCGCTTTAATATGCGGTATAGATATTTCTATTAAATCGTGCTTATTTAACAATATCGCTATAAAATCCTTTAACCATATTGTTTTCAATAAGAATAAACCATACTTGAATCCAAAGGGTTTAAAGTAATAGGGAACGACAATAATCCGTTTTATCATTTGCCGTAGCTTGGGAAAAGGAATTATAAATCTTACTATATTTTTTATAGTTCCCGGTAATTTACTCACTTTATTTACCTTTTAGTCACATAAATTAGAGTTGCCACATTTAACAACTGATAATTTACACAATTTTTTTGCCATTGAAAATCTCCAAAGTCTTTAAAACTTCAGAGATTTTACCAATGGTTAACGATCAACTTCCCCAAACACAATATCTTGTGTACCAATAATGGCCACCACATCCGCGATCATATGACCTCGTGTCATTTCATCCATTGCCGATAAATGCGCAAAACCCGGGGCACGAATTTTGAGTCGATAGGGTTTATTCGCACCGTCAGAAATTAAATAAATACCAAATTCGCCTTTCGGATGTTCAACAGCGGCATAAACTTCCCCTTCAGGAACGCAATAACCTTCACTGAATAATTTGAAGTGGTGAATCAAAGCTTCCATGTCGCTTTTCATGACTTCTCGTGGTGGTGGTGCCACTTTATAATCATCGATCATTACTGTACCCGGATTAGCGCGCAACCAATCCACACATTGTTTGATAATGCAATTCGATTGCCGCATTTCTTCTATTCGCACTAGATAACGGTCGTAGCAGTCACCGTTTACCCCTACCGGAATATCAAAATCGACTTTATCATAAACTTCATAGGGTTGCTTTTTGCGTAAATCCCATTCAATCCCAGAACCGCGTATCATTGGCCCAGAAAACCCTAGTTGTAATGCCCGTTCTGGTGAAACGACCCCGACGTTAACAGTACGTTGTTTCCAAATCCGATTATCCGTTAGTAAGGTTTCGTATTCATCGACATAACTGGGAAAACGTTTGGTAAAATCTTCGATAAAATCGAGTAGTGAACTTTGCCGATTCCGATTAAAACGCTCTACATCTTTTTTATTATGCCATTGGGATTCTTGATATTGCGGCATACGATCAGGTAAATCGCGATAAACGCCACCCGGACGGTAGTAAGCGGCATGTAAACGCGCACCGGAAACGGCTTCGTAACAATCCATTAAATCCTCTCGCTCCCGAAAAGCATATAAAAACACGGTCATGGCACCGATATCCAGAGCATGAGCACCTATCCACAACAAATGATTGAGAATACGAGTAATTTCATCAAACATGACTCGGATGTACTGAGCGCGAATGGGTGGTTCAATCTTCAATAACCGTTCTATGGCCATGACATACGCATGTTCATTACACATCATGGATACGTAATCTAACCGATCCATGTAAGGTACACTTTGGTTAAACGGTTTAGTTTCAGCGAGTTTTTCAGTCGCTCGGTGTAACAAGCCAATGTGTGGATCAGCTCGTTCAATGACTTCGCCATCCAATTCCAGCACTAAGCGCAACACACCATGAGCCGCTGGATGTTGGGGGCCAAAATTAAGGGTATAATTACGAATTTCTGGCATAATGGCTTCCTCTAATCGGTATAACGGTTATCGTGGCGGATGACTTTGGGTACTAGAACGCGGGGTTCAATACTGACGGGTTCATACACTACCCGTTTCTTTTCTGGATCATAACGCATTTCCACCTGACCACTGAGCGGGAAATCTTTACGGAAAGGATGGCCAATAAAACCATAATCAGTTAAAATACGTCGTAAATCGGGATGCCCTTCAAATAAAATACCGTACAAATCAAAAGCTTCCCTCTCATACCAGTTAGCCACATTCCAAACAGAAATAACCGAGTCGATCCGGGGTGGATCGCGCTCTAGCCAAGCACGTACTCGGATACGTTGATTATTTTCAATCGATAATAAGTGATAAACCACCGCAAAACGTGATTTCTCATGCTGTTCTTTGCAGATACCCGGGCTAACACCTCGCGTAAAGCCAGTGCTACTAGCTTGAGTCGTTTCCCAATCTGCTTGTCCATATTGAGAATAATCAACTCCGCATAAATCAATAAGTTGGGAGAAATTAAAGCGATGACGGAGTGCCTCACAGACATGAAGTACGTGAGCAGCCGAAATAGTAATCGTGAGTTCCCGATGCGCAATATTAGCTTCTAGCGCAATATCACTAAATCTTTCTTGTAATTGAGTCAATAAAGTTTCCAGAGAACCAGCCATGAAGAGTTCCTTCCAGTTTAGCTTGCCCGAGCAATCGTATTGCGTTTAATCTTATTTTGGAGTTGTATAATGCCATACAACAAAGCTTCTGCTGTGGGTGGACAACCCGGCACGTAAATATCAACGGGGACAATTCGATCGCAACCACGTACCACAGCATAAGAATAATGGTAATAACCGCCACCGTTAGCACAAGATCCCATGGAAATAACCCAGCGTGGAATTGGCATTTGATCATAAACTTTGCGTAAAGCCGGTGCCATTTTATTCGTTAAAGTGCCCGCTACAATCATGACATCCGATTGCCGGGGACTGGGTCTAAACACGATACCAAAGCGATCTAAATCATAACGGGAAGCACCCGCCTGCATCATTTCCACCGCACAGCAGGCTAAACCAAAAGTCATGGGCCATAATGACCCAGTTCTTGCCCAATTAATTAAGGTATCCGCTGTTGTGGTAATAACACCTTCTGGTAATAAGCCTTCTACTCCCATTCTAATGCCCCTTTTTCCATTCATAAATAAATCCAATAACGAGTATCGTTAAAAATATCATCATCGCCACAAAACCAAATAGACCGAGTTCTTTAAAAACTACAGCCCAGGGAAACAAAAAAGCGATTTCTAGGTCAAAGATGATAAACAAGATAGCGATTAAGTAATAGCGGACATCAAATTTCATGCGTGCATCTTCAAAAGCTTCAAAACCGCATTCGTAAGGTGAATTTTTTTCGGGGTCCGGTTTACGGGTACCCAGCAAAAAGCCAACGATAGAAGCACCGGCTCCAACTAAAAGACCAACTATGATGAAAAACAGTATGGGTAAATAATTTCCTAAATCTAACATAAGCAATCCTATTGGTAGATTTCACCGACAGACAATTTTTTATTGTATGACAAAAATTAGCTAACGCCTAGGCAATGGCAGTTAAAAGTTCTTAACTTTTTAGGTAACAGTGGCATTATAAACATAATAACGTGGTATATTGTTCTGTTACCGCTTTTAATTTAATTTTACACTTCTAGTTACTCCAGCTTGACATCAATAATTTTTTTCAGGACACTGTCAGGTGGTTTTTAACCTAAAGAATCTTTCTAATAAATGAGATAGAATTATGATTATTTTTAATAGGATACTGTTTAAATTTGTTTTTTATATTGGCTTATTTGTTATATTAGGTGCCTGTGTTTCGAAAATCAATCAGGAAAATTACGAGAAAATTCAAGAAGGCATGACTTCAGAAGAAGTTAAGGCTATTCTCGGTGAACCAACTGAATCAAAATCGGCGGGTATTGGTGGCTTAGTATCAGGCACCAGTACAATTTGGAAAGCGGATGGGATGACCATTGATATCAAATTTCTGAATAACAAGGTACAATTAAAAAGTTTTACCGAGAATAAGTAACCAAATATAAATCTATAATTTTGGATCAGAAAGACCGGGCTATATTTGGTAAAACAATTTTTTATAATTAAATTGGTTTAGCGAGTTAATCATTTTTTAATCGTAATTTGAAAATAGGATGGGTTACTCAATAAATCAGTGATTAAACATTTTTCCGGTTGATTTTTTTATTACAAGGAGAAAAAAGCCTATGTATAAACATTGGCTAGTGGGTAGTTTATTAGTTGGTGCTATTTCAATCCATGGGATGGTCATTCATGCCGAGGAAACGTCAGCAACAACGGTTTTGGCTACCGTTAATGATAAAACGATTACTCAGCAAGATTACAATGATTATGTTGGAATTCCACCGGGTGCTCCCTCACAACCTAACCAGGATTTTATTATTAATGACTTGGTCAATCGGGAGTTAGTCGTACAAGAAGCACTGAAACAAAATTTAGAGAAGGACGAGGATTTTCTTAAAATACTTGAGAAGCTTAAATCTCAAGCATTGTTTGAATTTGCAATGGGAAAATATTATGAAAAACATCCTCTTGGTGATGAGCGTCTCCGGGAAGAACATAACAAATTCAAACCCATTAGCCAATATAAAATTCGTCATATTCTGCTCAAGACGAGAGATGAAGCTTTTGCGACTATTGCTGAAATTCAACAGGGCAAAGATTTTGCTCAACTAGCTATGCAAAGATCAATGGATCCCACCAGTCGTCAGCGTGGTGGTGACTTAGGTTGGCTCACGAAGGAACAGATGTTTGAACAGATTGCCCAAGTGGTTGCCGGTATGAGCAAAGGAACTTTCACCACTCAAGCCATACAGACCCCGGTAGGTTGGCATGTGGTACTATTAGAAGATATGCGAGAACTTCCCCCGGTGCAATTTGAAGCGGCTAGACCTCAACTGAGTGCCATAGTCAGAAATCAAATGGCTCAGGCCTATTTCGCTGAATTGAAAAAACAAGGTAAAGTTGAGATAACTAAACAGTAACTCATTAAAGTTCTCCCCTAAATGCTTTATGGGGGAGAATCTTGTTGGCCATGATAATTGAGTTGGTGATGTATTAATTATTCCATATATTTTTTGTGTCTTTGTTTTATCTTTCTGAACGTACCATTCAGATAAATTTTTCTCAAACCTTGATTGAAATCAATTAATTTCAAATCGGCATCAGCTGCTTTTTTTGAAATAGCGACATAGATTTTATTCATAGCGAGTACCGGTTTAATAAATTCTATTTCTTCACTGATGTTCGGTATTTTACTTTCAATGACTTCTTTCATCCGAAACAGTCCTACCACCTGACTATCCGCCATCAAGTCAATGCTTTTTTCATATAGCATTTTAAGTCCCACATCCAAATTGGTTACCGGAATCTTAGTAAGAAAGTCAGCAGAATCAAATTCTTTACTGGTTGCATAACCTTCTACGACACCAATCTTATAATTCCTCAGATCCTTTAAATCTTTAAAGGAAATATCCACATCGGTTCTCTTAAAAAGACCGGTACGTACTTGAGCTATGGGAGCAGAAAAGTAATAAAGATCTGCTCTTTCTTCAGTGTAATAAGCTCCTAATAATGCATCGCTATCTCCTTTTTTAGTTTCTTCAACTGCTTTTGTCCAAGGCATAAATTCAATATCTACGCGATAACCCTGTGCTTCTAAAGCTGCTGTCACCACCTCAGAAACCCAACCTTGGTTTGGTAGCTCTCTACCATAATAGGGTGGAAAATCCACAGTGCGAAAAGTAAACAATTTAGCAGCTAAAGAAGAGGATGAATAAAATAAAGTAACAACTAGAAGTAAAATAATTTTTTTCATATTTACCCACCAACATTCCAAGTTGTCTCATCTCGACTTGATCCATGTTCTCAAGTCAGGTAACCAACCATACTTAATTTTCTGAAACAATAAGTTAAATTATTTTGGCCTGTTTTATTATCATACCTTATTACCTATGGCGTATCTTGACTCATCAAGAATGGTATCGCCACTTATGAAAATGACCAGTGTCAACATAGTTTAACCTTATGGATTGCAGTAATCAAAAATTTTTTGTCTGACAACTCCTTTATCCTACTGGAACAGTTAAGTCAATTTGATTATTGAATTCACTTTAACAACTATACACTAATTATATGATTTATAAAAAATTATAAATTAATAAATTCAACATTGTGAATGAAATAGGATTGAATTGCAATCAATGGTTGAATGAGGTGTGGTATAGTAACCAGGAATTACAATCCTTGATTACAGTAAATTCACTACTTCTCTCGCTCTACTGAGTTAGAGTCATATTAAGTGATTGAGTATTTAAAGATCGTGCTAAGTTAACGAGATTAATCAATTCACTACGATAACCAAATGGATCATAACCCCGTGCCGATTGTGCTAAATTTAATATATCATCATAAGAAAATTGCTCAAGATAAGTACCACCTCGCAATTGTTGACCAAAAGCAGCTACGGCGGCAGCAAAACGAAATTGTTCGCTAGTCGCGGTTAAAGTTCTGATAATCGCTTGTTGATTAAGCGGTGATTCTAATAGCTTGCTGTTTTCTCCATCTGGTGTTTTATAACGTAGTCGTAATAAAGCTAATTCATTCTCATGAACTGGCACGGGTTGTGTAGTTGAGGTGGATTGATATCGTAACCCTTCTATTCGTTGTCCTTGACTTCCCACTAATGCGATTTCATACAAAGCTGTAACCGTATGCCCAGCACCAATTTCTCCGGCATCAACTTTATCGTTACTAAAATCTTCGCGGTTTAATAAGCGATTTTCATAGCCAATTAAACGATATTCCGCTACATTTTGAGGATTAAATTCCAACTGAATTTTAACATCTTTAGCAATGACTTGTAGGGTAGAAGAAATCTCGTCAACCAGAACTTTTTGTGCCTCGTTAAGGGTATCAATGTAGGCATAGTTACCATTACCGGCATCCGCTAGTTGTTCCATGAGCGCATCATTATAATTACCAGTACCAAAACCCAGTGTGGTTAAAGCTATACCGGTTTTACGTTTCTCGGTAACAAAATCTTTTAAGGCTGCAAAATCAACAATCCCAACATTAAAATCACCATCCGTTGCGAGTAGCACGCGATTAATACCCTTGCTAATAAATGCCTGTTGAGCAACGGCATAAGCCAGTTGAATCCCCTCGCCACCGTTGGTAGAACCCCCAGCAGTGAGACGTTCTAGAGCTGCATTAATTTGATTACGTTCATTACCAGGTGTTGGTCCCAGAACCAAACCGGCGGCACCAGCATAAACCACTAAAGACACTCTATCTTGAGCAGTTAATTGTTGAGTTAATAACTTCAAGGCAGATTTAAGTAAATCTAATTTATCAGGACTTTCCATTGAACCGGAAACATCGACTAAAAACACTAAATTAACCGGAGGTAATTGTGCTTTAGGAATATCATATCCTTTAATCCCAATATGTAGTAAATAGGTGTTTTTATTCCAAGGAGTTGGGCCAATTTCCGTGTTCACGCTAAAAGGCGGCTCGAGACTTTGAGGAGGTGGATAGTCATAATCAAAATAATTGATCATTTCTTCAACACGGACGGCATCATGTGGAGGTAAACTGCCCTGATTCAATATTCGTCGAACATTGGCATAAGATCCCGTATCAATATCAATACTAAAAGTGGAGACGGGTTGTTCACTTACCTTTTTAGTTGGATTAGCTTCTAAATGGGCATAATTTTCACGATTAATAACAGGAGGTAAATAGGATGTTGGCATTGGTAGCATTGAAGTGAGAGAATCAATCGCTGCTCCTATAGCTGCTGGAGAATTGTGTGCACGCATTTGAACACAACTGACTAACCATAAACTGGCCAATAGGCTAAATAACATAATAACTTTTTGAAACATAGCAACCCTCTCTTAACTCGAATAAATTAACTTTCCAGATTCAGGTATATATAAAAAATATTTAATTGAAGTATAACACGTATTTCTTTTGTGATATTATCATTTAGCACAGTAAATTTTGTACTGACTTGGGTTTCTATACAAATTAGGAGCAGATAATACCTATGGATTTAAACAAACTAACCTTTTCAATTTTACTGGCTAGTAGCTTAAGTATAGTGAGTTTTTCTACTTTAGCGATAGATACTGGCGATTGGCTAATACGAGGTCGTCTTATTAACATCGATCCGGATAGCAGCAGTAGTGATGTGACATCCAGTAAAGTTGACGGGGTCGTGCCCAACACCAGTGTTAGCGTTGATAACGCTTATACCTTGGACATCGATATTACTTATATGTTTACCCCTAATATTGGTGCAGAACTGTTATTAGACCTTAGTTCTAAACATAAGGCACAATCTGAGGGTTCACAGCTACAAAGTTTAGCACCCGGTGATATTCTTGAAGCTAGAGTGTTACCACCAGCTTTGATTTTACAATATCACATGTTACCTCAAGGTCCGGTTCGCCCCTATTTCGGTCTTGGTTTTAACTATACCTATTTCTTTGACGAAGAGGCAACAGGTTCATTGGATAAAGGATTAGGTGGTGTTAGTGGAGTCAGTTTAGATTCTTCTTTTGGTTGGGTTGCACAACTGGGTGTAGATTATGATATGGGAAATGATTGGTTTTTAAATGCTGATCTGAAGTACATGGCTATTGATACAACGGCTACTTTTGATTCTGGTAATCTTGGACATGTATCAGTTGATGTGGATATTAATCCTTGGGTAATGGGTATTGGGATAGGTAAACGTTTTTAAACCGATTATCACGATAACTTTGGTCAACACAAACAAGGGATTGCAATCCCTTGTTGCTTTTTCTCGGAACATTTTTAAGTTAAGCCTAATAGTTACATAACCAAGTAAATTAGTTGGCCTTTAAAAATTAAAATAATATACTTAGGAGTTACGCCGTTGAGGTCAAACTGGTTAAAATTTAATGATAAATGCCGAGCTACTATAATGAATATGATTACATTAATTCTCTGGTTACCACACCTAAAAACTATAGCTGTTTGGAGGCGGGACGAGTACAACCACTCAAGGCAAATACCGCCGCACATGATGTTGATTTCATTAAATTATAACCAAAAATGACAAATTTTTAAGGTTCCCTTATCACCTCCGCGCGTAGGAACGAGGGAATCTATGCTCGGTTACTTTTAATTTCGGCTCAGGTAGGTCAAATACCTGCTTACTTTGGATTATTTCGTATTCTTCCTCCTCTCCAAATTCCCGCCCATAGCATTCACATTGGTCGGGTAGATGGACTTCTACATAGGTCGGTTTTTCTACTCACTCTAACATTCTTCCCTTAAGTCCTTTTTATCCTCTTTTCCCCCGACCCTTTTTTTTCGGTAATCCCGGTTGCGTGGTTTTCTTTCTGTATCCATCACGACTTGGGGAACAATGACTATTTGTGCTGTTCGTCCCGAAACGACGACGCAATTCAGCGTTCTCTGCTTCCAGACAACGAATCTTCTCTAATAGTTAAGTAGGTTGGGTTAGCGAAGCGTAACCCAACAAGCAATTGGGAATCAAGGGTCATAATGTCGTTCAATGGTCTAGTTCATCGGCAAGTCGGGTTACACTTCGTTAACCCGACCTACGTGGCTGCAAACATTTTAAACTTCGCCACCAGATTGCAAATATTATGGTTTAGTGTGATTATTCAGGGTTCAATATTTACCTAATAATTTAGGGTGATAAGTAAAAGTTACACGATGTTTTCCTTTCTGAACATATACAGATTTGAAAGTTCCAAATAAAATTTCAATTGGAACTAATTGATTATCAATCATTGCTATCCAATCTGGATCCCAATTATCAATAAAACTAAGATAACCACTCTTTGGTGCTTGAATATCTAAAATTAATTTATCTCCAGTATAAAGGACTATGGAATATTCTAAATTTTCAAATTGTTTTGTATCTTTAAGGAATTCTGTTACTGTTAAATAATTAATCACATTTGAAAAATAAATCTTTTTTCCATCGTATATGCCCAATAACTTGTCTCTAACTTCTTTTTCAATTCGTGTTCTTAAAAAAATTGGACATATTGACTGAAATACCAAGTTGGTATAATCCCAACAGAAAAGTTTGCATTATGTGAAATACCTACTCTATAATTTCTTGGAGTTTTGAAAGAATTGTGATTTGATAAACTAATTTCTAGTTCCTTTTTGAGTGGTATAGGTTTATTTTGAACTGTCCAAATCCAAATATTAATATTTCCACTCCTTATTTCTAATATTGATAAGAAAGTTAGTATTATTAAAGTTACGACAACAAGATATCTTCTTAAAAGCCAATTAAGGAAGTTTCTTAACATATAAGAAAATATTAAGAGTATACACAAAACTATAAAAGAAATTTTTCCAAAAATGATAAATGTATTTTCTTTAGGTGCTATATGAAAATACTGAACCCAGTAAGAATCATATATTTTATTGTTAAATAAAATTATTTGAATATATAAAATGAAAAAATAAAAAAATGATAAAGTTAATATTTTTTCAATAAGACAATTAATATTAATATTCTTAGAAATGAAATTTTCAAAATCTATATATGCAACTGCTAGTAACCAACTGATAATTGGTATAAGAATAATATTTATCCTACCCCATACTCGAAGGTTAGAAAAGAAAGGCATGTTATTCCATAAAAAAATGAAAAGATAAGAGTCCTTACCATAAGAAATATAACTAATTAAAGCAATCCAGCCTATAAAAAATATTTTTATATTCACATTTTGATATATATTATTTAGGTTAGTTCGATTGTAAGAGAAAAAACTTCTACTCGTTAAATATGAAAGTATAAGTAATACTCCTAATATTCCAAAGTAATACCATCCTTCTGCTTGAGCAGAAGGTGGAAAGATAAGTGATCCTATTGTATCGTCTAAATTAAATATATGTGTAGTTGAATAAGCAAAATCATCTCCTCCTCTGTGAGAAGTATTAGCCATTAACTGTGCTACTCTAAATAAGTATGGTATTGTAATTATAAACGATATTATGATGGTAACGAAAAACGTAAGAAAAAATTTTTCCAATTTACTGTGTTAACAAAATAAATTTTCCGTACACTAGGAATAAAAAAAGTTAAAAAATATGGGATAAATAAAAATATAGAATAATAAATATAATATGGATAACCTCCTGTAAAAAAACAAATTATAAAAAATATTAGAAGTATGTTATATTTTATAATTTTCTTTAAGTAACAAGAATTCTGAAGGCTTTTTGTAAGAGAGAAAAGTATCCAAGGGTACCATGCTGCTGTATGAATAGCATTTGGAAATCTTAATATTTCTATTATTTTAAAGCTAACAGACATGACAAGAGTAGCAAATAAAATTGCACTTACATTAAGTTTTAATGATTTTAACCAATAGAATAGGCCTAATGAGAAAATTGATACGCCTAAAACAGTAAAGTATTGGTGTTCTAGAGGAGTAGAACCTCCAGTCAGTTTATAATAAATAGCTAAAGGGATATTTAAGGGATAAAAAGATTGTGTAAATGGATTTGAGTAGAATGGGTAACCAACTGCTTCTGATGGTGACCAAAGAGGTATCCTAAAGTGACTCAAACAATCAAGGAGATAAACTTTATAATTATAGTAAAGATAAATAAAATCGTTACCAATTGCAGTATAGTGACCATTTAAAGGGATAATAAGTGGGAAAAAAATATAAATGGCCATAAAAAAATAAATGTCACTACTAATACTGAGTTATAATTATTTTTCATATGAAATATCTATTTTTTCTTGCTGATTATAGTTTTAACAAACACTTTATAAAGTTGGTTTAGGTTTTCTCTCGTTCCCACGCTCTGGCGTGGGAATGTGTATGGCATCGCTCTGGCGGTGCGGTGTAGTTAACTGACGCTGGCGCTTCAAAGTCGGCATTCCTAACGAGAAAAGATGTTCCCATCTCAATACCGATGGTTTTGAGACTTATCTTCGAGAGTTTTCTCAGGCTTATTCTCATAATTTACATATTATACCACTCGATAACGCCAGATTTCATACCACTAAACGTCTCATTATACCTAATAATATCATCTTGTGGTTTCAACCACCCTATTCTCCAGACTGTAACCTGATTGGATAGTGTTCCTAAGGTAATGTTGATAAAATCCTCTCCAACTATAACCATTGGAGATAACGTAATGATAGGTCCTCGCTGTGAACGAGCAGAAATTATTAACAATGGTAGAATTCATAATGGTAAACCGAGATATAAATGTAAAAACTGTGGTCGACAATTGGTAGAAAATCCATAAAATCGTCGGATAACTGAAGAAAGGAAACAAATAATTGCCAATTGTTTATTTAGAGAAGGTTTTCATGCGAAGAATCCATCGAATCACTGGTGTGGCCGTCAGTTGGATACAAGAGTATAGCAATGAAATCTATCGTCTAGAAAATAATTGTAGGGGAATGTAGGGCACATTTTTGATAGGATTAAATTAATTTAAATAATTAATAGTGCAATAGAGAAGAGTGTAATCGCAAGTATTTTTGCAAATGAACCAGATAACATTATAATACTCAATAATTATTTGGCCCAAAGTTAAAATAATAAACCTTGTTGATAAGATCAATTAACGCAATCATGTTATGATTATCTACTGATAACTGATAACTGATAACTGATAACTGTTACATGTCATCCATATCGATTCCTACAATACGCATTCTTATTGCCTCTCCCCATGATGTCCAAGATGAGCGGCAAATTGCAACTCATTTTCTGAACTATCTTCAAGAAAAATTAGCGGCTTATCTTCACCTGGAAGTGAGCTACGATGATCCCATACCGGCAACAGATACTTCACCAAGCTATCTGCCTTACCCCTCGCATTTTGATTTGGTTATGTGTATTTGGTGGTCACAATTAGGTTCACCGGTACCCCCTCATCTTACTTTCATGGGGGGGTTACCGCTGTGCCGATCGAATGGCGTAGTTTATGAGTCAACGGCAGTGGCAACTTTTGAAGAAGCGCTATCAGCCCATGAATCCACCGGTAAACCCCGGTTATTTACGTTGTTTAAAACTACACCACTGAATTCCAATGAGCAACAATTTGACATTCGCTTAGAACAACGACAAGCCGTTAAGGCTTTCAAAAAAAAATGGTTTTTTAATGAACAAGGTGAATCTAAACGACATTATTTTCAATTTCAGCATATTAAAGAATTTGAACGTTG
This sequence comes from Thioploca sp., assembly GCA_012032555.1. Taxonomy (GTDB): domain Bacteria; phylum Pseudomonadota; class Gammaproteobacteria; order Beggiatoales; family Beggiatoaceae; genus Thioploca. Next base: position 5,075 of record JAAUSR010000063.1, on the reverse strand, counting down.
CTTAGAACAACAGTTCTATCCCCTATTGCAGCAGCACTTTTTTCCAACCCAATCGCCATTACTTTGGACAGATTCGCCTTTTCGTGGCTTACAACCCTTTATGCCAGAACAAGCACCATTGTTATTTGGGCGGGATCAGGCCATAGCAGATTTATTCAAGCGATTACAGGCTTGGAATTTTCAAGCGAATACCCCCAGTTTTTTATTAATTATGGGCCCAATGGGCTGCGGCAAATCTTCTCTGGTGAATGCCGGTGTTTTGCCTTTATTGGCAAAATTAAATATTCCCTACCAAATCTTCCGCCCGAGTACAACCCTTACCGATATCGTAGCGGGATTAAAAGCGGTGATTGCGAACTTAGAACCGGTAGCCACTTCAGCCAACTCCAGTTCACCAACACCGGGTAAACTGGCTGGAATTTTATTTATTGATCAACTTGAAGAACTGTTCACATTAGCCAATCTTTCTAATTCAGTTCGCCATGAATTCATACAGTTAATCGACTCGCTCGCACGGCGTAGTCTGATTGGGGTGTTGGCAGCGTTACCGAGTGAATTTTTGCCATGCTTAAATGAATTTCCCAACATGCTCGAATTAATGGCGGAAAATAGGCACTATTTGCTATTTCCTCCTACCGCAGTGGAATTGCAACAAATTATTGCTGCACCTACCCAACTAGCGGGTTTGCAATGGGAGAATACTGAGAATTTTGCGCTGGATAAAGTCTTACTCCAGGCGGCTACTACGGTATCAAACGACTTGGCTTTACTCGAATTTACTTTACAGGTATTGTATGAACAACGGCATGAGAATAATTGTTTAACTCAATCAGCTTATCAGCAAATCGGTGGTCTTCAAGGCGTCTTAGCCCATTATGCTGAGCAATTTTTTTCCCAGCTTAGTGAAGCCGAACAACAAGAATGTCAAGAACTCAATCGTCTATTAGTAACCGTAGAACCGGCTCATTTTATTACCATTGCTTCACATCCTCTGGCAAAAGAGCACTTAACGACTAATGAAATTCGTACTGAATTAGTTAATAAATTAATTACAGCGCAATTATTAATGGTTAATGAGCAAGCACAACCAGTAGTTTGTTATTGGCCAACCGCCTTACTGTTACATTGGCCACGGCTACAACAATGGTTGATTGAAGAGCAAGACTTATTGAGAGTACGAACGCGGTTAGCTGCCGCTGCAACGGCTTGGCAATCTCAAGAACAAGCACCGGATTTACTATTGCCTGATAGTTTATTATTAACTGAAGCGGAAGATTTATTGTGGCAATGGGAAGACACGTTAGCTGAACATGAAAAAGCTTTTCTGGAAGCTAGTTTGGTGCAACGCCAACAAGATCTTGATACCCGCGAAGAAATTTCCCAACGCCGCGAACGTTGGCAACGCTATATTAATATTCAACTGAGCTTATTATTATTAGGAGTATTGGTTGTTACCATTTTCATTTCCTGGCGTTGGTGGGAAGCACACCAAAATATCCAAATTAATCAACAACAAAAACAATCCGCCTTTAGTCGTCAAATTAGTACTCAAGCGGTATTAACGGCTTATTTACCTAATCCAATTAACGGCTATTTTAATCACGCCTTATTGCTGGCTGCTCAGGCAGTACAATTTCAATCTACCTCAGAAATTCAAGCTAATCTTTTGCGGGTGTTACAAAGTAATCCACAACTGGAAAGTTATTGGTACTGGTCAGGACAAACTATTAGCTATCTCGCTTTCAGCCCAGATGGACAGCGATTAGCCTTTGCTAATCAGGATAATGCACTAATTTTATGGGATATTAATAAAAAAAGGCCGATTGGTGAACCTTTGTTGGGACATACTGACGCGATAACGAGTCTCGTTTTTAATCCCTTTAGCACCCAACTGATGAGTGCAAGTTTAGATAAAAGCATCAGAATATGGGATTTAGACACGCCATTACCGATCGGTGAACCTTGGCAACACGATGAGGTTATACGCACGATGGCAATCAGTCCAGATGGTACCCAACTCGCTACAGCTGGTGATGACAAAGTAGTTAGATTATGGCAACTACCCACCCGGCAACCGCTCGGAGTTCCTTTGCAAGGACATACGGATACCATTAATAGTATCGCTTTTAGTCCTAACGGCAAGCGATTAGCCAGTGCGAGTACTGATAAAACCGTACGAGTTTGGGAATTACCTCCGGCAACTTCTGCTGGTTTATCTTTACAAGGACATACGGCCGCTGTGCAACAAGTGATTTTTAATCCGTTTGGCACCCGCCTAGCCAGTACTAGTCAAGATAATACTTTGATTATATGGGAAATCGATCAAGAAACCCCAATGGGACATCGGCTACCAGGATATAACACTGCTATACAACAAATTGCGTTTAGTCCAGATGGCAAACGTTTAGCCGGAGCGAGTAAAGACAATACGGTTATATTATGGGATGTTGAACGAAAACAACTCATTGGAACTCCTTGGCTTGGTCATGAAGCAGCAGTTCATTGGTTAGCTTTTCGACCAGATAACGAACATTTAATCAGTATTAGTGAAGATAGTACCTTGATAACCTGGAACTTATTTCCTCGGCAACGTTTAGAATTAACCTTACCGAGGCAATTTACGGGCATAAATAGTGTCGCGTTTAGTCCAAATGGCAAATGGTTAGCGGGTGCTAGTATCGATAACACCTTAGTTATCTGGGATATAGCGCAAAATCAAACCATTGATTCACTTCCCTCCGGACACACTGCCGAAATAACCAGTCTCGCTTTTAGTCCTAATAATCGATGGTTAGCCAGTGCTAGTCGAGATAAGACCGTGAGATTATGGGATATGAAGCAAAACGTGACGGTGGAACCACCTTTATCGGGACACACCGAGGTAATTAATAGTATTGCCTTTAGTCCTAACGGTAAATGGTTAGCCAGTGCGAGTGACGATAAAACCATCATTATTTGGGATTTAGCAACTAGGACACCGGTTGGACAACCTTTACAAGGACATACAGCTGCCGTGCAAAGTGTTACCTTCAATCCAAGTAGTCGGTGGTTAGCCAGTGGCGGTTGGGATGGTAACATCATCCTTTGGCAAGTTAAAGATCAAACTCAACTCGGGTTACCCTTACAAGGACATCAAGATGCGGTTTACAGTCTCGCTTTTAGTCCTAACGGTAAACGTCTTGCTAGTGCTAGTCGCGATGATACTATCAGAATCTGGGATATTTATAAACGAACCCTCATTGGACAACCTTTACGAGGACATCGTAAAGACGTCACGAGTATTGCGTTTGGCCTCAATGGTCGATGGTTAGCTAGTGGGAGTTGGGATGAAACTATCCAGTTGTGGGATGTTGACACCCAAACGAAACTAGGCGTTTTAGCCGGACATTCTTCTTTTATTTCTAAAGTCACTTTTAATTCCAATGGCCAGTGGCTTGCTAGCGTAAGCTTAGATAAAAACGTCAAATTATGGGAGGTTGAATTATCCGCTTGGTTAAAACGTGCTTGTCAAATAGCCGGTCGATCTTTGACTCAAACAGAATGGCAACATTATTTTAATAATGAACCTTATCAATCGACTTGTGCCCAATATGGATATAAGTGAAGCAAACCAGTTTGGAGTAGATAAATGAATTATGAGTGCAATCGCTGAATATCTAGAAAATATTTCGTCAACCGCCGCTACTGAGCCACATCTTTATCCCATCAATGTGACTACATACTACCGCATGGGGGAAATTGGTATTTGGGCTAAAGGCGAACGAACTGAACTAGTTGACGCGAGGATTATGACGATGGCTCCAATAGGCAGTGAACATGCGGATCGGGTAGATCGCTTGACCCGATTTTTTGTCAAGACGGTACCAGAAGACATTACGGTACGCATCCAAAACCCGGTATATTTAGACGAATATAACGAACCTCAACCGGATATTGCCTTACTACGCCCCCGTGAACAACCCTATCGCGAAGCTCATCCCCGTGCCGAAGATGTCCTGCTCATTATTGAAGTAGCGGACACGAGCTTAAACTATGATCGCCACGTTAAAGTGCCATTATATGCCCGCTACGGCATTGTAGAAGTGTGGTTACTAGATATTCGTAGTAACCGTCTAGAAATCTACCAAGAACCCCAGGAAGAAGGCTACCGAATCATGCTTAAGCCGCGTCGAAATGAACGAATCATACCCACGAAATTAGCAATGAGTGGTATAGATTTGAGCAATTTCATGTAAAGGGTAGCCCCACTACCATTAAATTAAGAAATTTTGTAAGCGGGGTAGAGCAGAGCGAAACCCATCACGTAGTTGATAATACTTAGTTTCGTTACGCTGTTCCTAAAAATCTACTCAAAGCTATTCACTTGTAGAAGTATTTAGGTAATTCGCTCTCTGTTGATAATTCCTAAGAATTGCAACTAGAGTCCGGGTTGAGCAGTCCCAACCGTTGGCACTCAATCCTGCTTGCGCAGTTTCATGCGCTCTTGTACTGTACGAAAGAGAAGGAGTCCCATTGGGTCAAATTCACCTCCAAACCGAGGCTTGAAGATTTATTTACCAACCTTCATTTCTCAATACCAGATACGAGAAAACCTTTCTCGTTATAAGTCAACCTGACTTAGGTTAGCTATAATAACTTTACTTGGTTTCATTTTCAAGTCTTTTTTGTATGCCATATATTCTATTCATTTGAGTAGACTTACATAGATTTGAATATAAATCAAGTTGCAGTTTTTAGCTCTACCCCTCCTACCCAAAAACACTTTTTAGCTTAACTGAATAGCAGTGGTGTTCAGGGTGGTTAAAGATGATCAAGTTGCTAAATAACCTAATTTCAATAGATTAGTAAAGTTCAACCCTTCCATAGGTGGAATAAAATCCAGAGAGTGTTATTCAACTGAACTCAAACCGAAAAAACTTGAGCATCGAGTTAAAACCGTTCATATTACTCCATGGGTTAACTACCACCCCCGGCCATTAACGGAAACCCCCTCGATTTTAACAACTTCCCCATTTGGTACTAGAATTGCTGTCAATTGCCAAGCCATTCAACCCAATTAATCATACCAACTCGCA
>JAAUSR010000062.1 GCA_012032555.1 Thioploca sp. | reverse complement strand
TAAAATACGACGGCACGGCAATAGCAGCGCGGGAAAAAGCCGTTGCGAAATCGTCCGAGGCAGAACAGCCCAAGCGCGAGGCCGTCCGCGTAAAGGCGAAGCGCGCCCGGCAAAAGCACCGACGGTGAGCGCAGCGAAACCCATCAAAAAATACTTTAAGAGAAGCATGGGGGAATCTAACAATTAAACAACGAACGGTAACCCAAACGCGTTGGGCAGTTCATCAAATTGAACCGGGTATTGCCTTGTCGGTTGGGTATGGTTTTAATCAGGTGCGGATCAAAGATGGGTTTCGCTGCGCTCTACCCATCCTACGGTGTGGATTTTGTAAAAACCTATCAGAATTAATATAAAACTAACATATCATGACCAACTACCGCCGCTACTATCTCAAAGGAGGTCGTTATTTTTTCACTGTGGTATTAGCTAACCGGCATTTATCTCTGTTAACAGAACATATCACCGAATTGCGAGGTGCTTTTCGGGAAGTGATGATAAGACATCCATTTAATATCGACGCCATGGTGGTATTACCCAATCATTTGCATTGCATTTGGACTCTACCATCAGGAGAGGATAACTTTTCTATGCGTTGGCGGCAGATTAAAACAGTATTTTCAAAAAGTTTACCACCGTGCTTCCGCCAGCCAGATTAAACAAGGTGAACGAGGTATTTGGCAACGGCGATTTTGGGAACATGCCATAAGCCATGAGGAAGATTATAGAATGCACGTAGACTAGACATTATTGGAAATAAAAAATCATAAGAATATCGGCATTAATTTTTTATCGTTTTTAGCTTGTCGGCATAGCGTTCTAAAATTATGCAATCTACAAGCAATTTCCATAACGATATCATTAAATTGTTTTTTGGTATTTCTAAAAATATCCTTGACAATATGACATCGCTTAATCCCCGCAATCACATGTTCTACCACGATACGAGTACTGGAAATGATGGAGTTGACCAATTTGTCACCCACCCGGAGTTCTCCTCCACGTGGTTTCTTGTGGAGCTGATAGGTAAGAACTCCTTCGGGTTCATATCCTTGAAAACCACTGTCTTGGTAAAGACAACTATTAGGGGGAAAAACCAACTGTTCTTCATCCACAATTTTTTTATCAGGTTTTTTACCCTCAACGGTCTGACTGAGATAATCGATGTAACCGCTAGCGACCTCGACAATAATATCATTTTTGACCGGATGAGCTCTTTTTTTACCACTATAGTATTGTTTTTGTTCGTTGGGGTCGCTGGGGCGTTGCCTTTTCCTCTCCGTACCATCCAGCGCCAATTCTTGAGTTGAACAGTTTGATAAAATGGCTTGCAAAGATTTTGGACACCGTTCGGGCAAATAACCGCCCTCTTTGAGGGCGGCTTTTAAGATCGTGGTCAAACGATGAAGCCATTCATTCGCTTGACTTTGACTGAGACCAAACCGGAAGCCGATGATTTCTTGTAACGGATAATTTTTGAAATAGAATAAGATAAAAAATAGTTTATCTTCCATCGTTGACAGATTGGCTTGACGTCCGCCACCCGGTTTTCTTTGACGTTGAGCGTTTCTCGTGAGGGATTCTCTCTCACGGCGATATGCCGAAACGAGTCGAGTAATTGTTCAAATTCGACCAATTCAAGACCCGTTAATGCTCTAAAGGCTTCAGGTTTATCTTTAGCTTCGTTGTAACTTATCATAATCGTTATACCATCAAGTTCGGAAAAACCCGTCTTTCATCCTTATTTTTAAATATAGCTTTTATTTCCGATAATGTTTAATATATATCTACTCTCTGGAAAATGACAATACCTCCACGAAGAGTAAAGAAACTATGTTATATGCTCATATCAGTCCAAAAGAGAGTGAAAGAATAGTAAAAGCTCTCAAGCAGAGCCAAAGTGTTCGTTGGTATCAACGCTTACATATAATTCAATTGTCCTCAAAAGGCAAATCAGTTACCGAATTGAGCGACCTATTTGGGCGATGTACCGCTACCATTCGAGATTATATTAAACGTTATAATCAAAATGGTATAGAGGGACTCCAACGCCAGTCGAGTTCTGGGGCACCACCTCAAATTCCCTTGACCCGTGCTCAATGGGAAGAGTTATTGCGTCAGAGTCCCTCTCAATTGGTGCGGTTAGAGACAGCCGATCGGAACTGGAACCAAGAACTCCTCGTCACCTACTTACATCGCTACCATGGTATCATGGTAACTCGGCAAGCCGTCGCGGCCCACCTGAAGCGTCATGGGATCCGCTGGAATCGTAGCCGACTCAAAGTCACCTCTCCAGATCCGTTGTACACGACCAAAAGAAACCACCTTGACACCTTAAAAAAAAGCTAAAGCTTACGAAAGTACCTTGAATAGCCATGATGCCCCAAACCCTGACCTTATTCGGTTCCCTCATGGGAGTCGATGAAACATCATTCATATTTGTTTAAAAAATTTATTTGCAGTTACTTAAAGGAAGAGTGTGACAAAATAACAGTAGAGTAAAAATTATAGATTCCGAGTTTAAAATTTACCTCCTATTATCCCTTATCTATATTCAAGGTCTGCTTCAATTCAAAGTAATAAGGAATCTAAAGCACGTAGTGTGTATAACCGCAGTGTTATACTCCCAATCTGTTAGAGCCTTACCATAGATACCCTCACGCAGGTCCACCGCCTTAAAAATGTTATTTAAATCGCAGTTTAGAATTTCGTAGGGTGGGCAATGCCCACCCTACCAAAACTCAATTTATGCTAATTTACCTCAATAAGAATAATTCTGGTTTAAACGCAAAATAGTCATGTTATAATTTGCTAATATTGATAAATATCATTGGCTTTATCGTTCACAAGTACTACACTAGTCTTGATTCTTGAAATACAATGCCAATAAATTTGGAGAACCATTACCATGAACGACCACAATGCGTACACTATCAACACCAGTGCTTTATTCTATGCTTTAAATTCTCATAGAAAAGACAAAAACTTAACTGAAATTGATCATCCCTTAATCGCTAGTAAATTAGGTATTTTGTTTGCTCTCAAAACCAATGGTTATGTTAATTTTAAAAGTGATATTGTTCAGTTAAATGATGCCCAACTGATTGCTTTACGAGAAATTCTCGATCAACATTTTGATGCGAATATTACTGAACAAATTCGGATGTTAGTCACCACTTCAGAAACGGTTAATAATAGCGGTAGTACTGAGCATATTATTTCTGCCACCTCCTCAGAATTAGAAAAAAAATCCGGTATCTTTGGGAAAATAAAAGGTCTTTTTAGAAATAAATCTAGAGTTCAGGAGCGACATGTATGAGTGTTGCCGAACCACAATATACACCACAGCAGCAAAGTACAATCGGTGGACTTAATCTAATTGGTGGACTAAGCCGAGTCTACCATTGTAATTTCTATAATTCCTATTTGCAAATGACGGTTTTATTAACGCAGGAAATGGGGGAACATCAACCAGAACCGTTGTTAATCAATTCAATAACTGTATTGGTGTTGTTATTAAAACAGCGTGGTTATGTTGTTGCAGATTTGCTTCAAGAATTTGCTTATTGTGGTTTTGGATTACTTCAACCGATTGACGATAAAACGTGGACAACACCCCGTTCCCATTACAGTGAAGCCATTTGTATCCACGGTAAACCCAGCAAAAGCTGTTATTTCACTACCGGTTATTTACAAGGTTTAATCGGTAAAGTAGTAGTAGAAACAGAATGTAAAATGCTGGGTGCCACCGTCGATAAATTTATAGTACAGGATGAAGCACTTCATCTGGAAAATTATTTACAGCGTGATTTTGAATTACAACTTGATATTCCAAAACGTTTTGCATTTACCGGTTGTCAACCCTTTAACACTCTCGTTGATGAGGATCAAATTATTGCGCAATTAAAACAATGCCTTTATATGGCCAGAATGCCCCAGAAGGAAATGGTTTGATTGAAGCTTTTGGCGCAATATTAACTAACCACTTTGCTGATTACTATAACCGTATCAGTTACGAAACTTATTCCGCTTTACGTCAAATCGGCATACCTGAAGAAGATAGTAAAGAAATGTTTATTCAAGCGGGACATATTTGTGCTTTTAATACTTTTGGACGAATTATGAGTAGTCCTGAGTGGTATAAAATTATTGCTCCAATGTGTTCTTCTCGAGAAGATTGGTTACACGCTATGGTAGCGGTTATCAATGTTTTAGGTTGGGGGGTCTATCGTATTGAGAAGATCATTATTGAACAAGAATTTGTCGTTCGAGTCTATAACTCCTATGAAGGAGTTGGCTATCGGCGCATGTACCCCGCAACTGAAGATAGAAACATCTCATTTTTAGCAATGGGTGCTACTTTAGGTCTAGTTCATTTACTCTGGAAAGTTGATATTCGTGATAAACCGGCTTTGACACAAGAGTTTTATGTTCAACAATTCAATAATCCAGACAAGAGTTATCATGTTGAACAAACCCATGCTATTGCTGCTGGCGATGAATACGATAGGTTAGTGGTTTCTAGATAATTTCATGACAACCTTTCGTTTTTATCTTTCAATCATATGTCAAATGAATCAGCTTATCACGACGAAGCGTATTGCTGCTTAATAATATGCTGGCGATAAAAATATCGACTTAATTCATTTCGCCAGCAAGACAGTAAGATGAAAGCCATGTTAGGAATTGAACATCGCATGATGCCATTGTGTAACTTGTTTTAAACTATTTTCTGTCCATTGAGTCACCTGTTTGTTGTTATCAAGCAATACATCTACTGTCACATGAATATTATTCACGACTTGTTTTCTAAAATCATTCAATAATTCAGTTTGTGCAGTGATAACCTCTCCCGGTTCTTTTGCTTGCGTCCAAGCTTGCACTTGTTTGTTATTACTGTCTACACAAATCCCGAATAATTCCAGTTGTTGTTGGGCTAAGTTCATGAACAGATGATTATTAATATCAATCCATTTTTGCGTAGCAGCAAAATTATCTTGGTTTAATTCTAACCACTTGGCTATTTGAGTTTGCATGTTATTTCTCCCGTAAATGATGCATCGCAATAATTACGATACTGTAATATATAGTTTCATATAACTTGATTGTCAAGTTCAGCATTGATTTATGATCGACCTAAATGAGCAGTCATATCAGGGAATTTATGCTGCGCTGCAATATAATTTTATCTGATTTAATTAAACTGTCAACTTTATTTTCATTAAACAACTTGATTATAGCCAGAATTCGTTCCACTAATCAGAGCCTCGCTAAGATATTTTTCCGACTAAATAGTTTAAAACGACAATGAGTTACGATTAACACGCTAAACTATTGTCAAAATAGGCAATTTCTGTAGTTATCCTGATAATTAAAGTAAAATTCTCTTGTGTTTTTTTGATAAATCTCATAAAATCTCGCCCCTTTGAAAGGCATTCCTGAATTGCATCAGGTTAGCCAATTAAAGGAGAATGACGATGTACGCTATCATCAAGACCGGTGGCAAACAATACAAAGTTACCCCCGGTGATACTCTGCAGATAGAAAAAATTGTTGCCCAAGAGGGAACTGACGTTGAATTCAACGATGTACTGATGGTTGCTCATGGTGAGCAAATTGCAATTGGTAGCCCGTTAATTGAAGGCGGCAAAGTAACGGCAACCGTGCAAAAACAAGGTCGTGGTAAAAAAATTAAGATCATTAAATTTAAACGCCGTAAACATTACCGTAAACAAATGGGACATCGCCAGTATTATACAGAAGTCAAAATTACTGGGATTATGGCAAATAATCTTAATTTGACTGAAGAGGTAACGCAAGATGGCACATAAAAAAGCCGGTGGTAGTAGCCGTAACGGACGTGAATCAGAATCAAAACGTTTAGGTGTTAAACGCTATGGTGGAGAACGAGTCCAAGCCGGTAATATCATCATTCGGCAACGGGGAACTCAATTTCATCCCGGTTTGAATGTGGGACGAGGTCATGATGATACCTTGTACGCTAAAGCAGATGGTGTAGTTAAGTTTGAAGTCAAAGGGCTTAAAAAACGGAGATATGTGAATATTATCACTTCGCCAACGCCGGTGGCTGGAGAAGAAGCACCTGTTGTTGTTTCTTAATAGCTATTCACATTGATAACGTGATTTAATTGTAGTTGTTCTATAAAAGCCCCGGATGACGGGGTTTTTTATGGAGTAGACCATGAAATTTGTTGATGAAGCAACGATTGAGGTGATTGCCGGAAAGGGGGGAAATGGTTGTATGAGCTTCCGACGAGAAAAATTTATCCCCTACGGTGGGCCCAATGGTGGCGATGGTGGCAATGGTGGTAGTATCTATTTGATTGCCGATAAAGATTTAAATACTTTAGTTGATTTTCGATTCAACCGTTGGTTTCGTGCACAAGCCGGTGAAAGTGGTAAAGGCAGTGAATGTACCGGTAAAAGTGGCCAAGATCTATATATCAAAGTACCCGTTGGCACAATTGTTTTTGATGTCGCTACCGAAGAAATGTTAGGTGATTTGGTTAAGCCACAACAAACTTTATTAATCGCCCGTGGTGGACAGCGTGGCTTAGGCAACGTCCACTTCAAAAGTAGTACCAACCGTGCTCCCCGTCGTACCACTCCAGGCACGTTGGGGGAAACGCGCACATTACGTTTAGAATTACAAATATTAGCCGATGTCGGTTTGTTGGGATTGCCTAATGCGGGTAAATCGACCTTTATTCGTGCCGTTTCCGCAGCTCGTCCCAAAGTAGCCGATTATCCCTTTACGACTCTACACCCTCATTTAGGGGTGGTATCCATTGAGGTCGATCGGAGTTTTGTTATCGCCGATATTCCCGGTTTAATTGAAGGTGCAGCAGAAGGTGCTGGATTAGGTATCCAATTTTTAAAACATTTATCACGTACCCGGTTATTATTACATCTCGTCGATGTTGCACCACTGGAGCGTGAGCCACTGCAAGATATTGTTAAAATTACGCATGAACTGGAAAAATATAGCCCAGAATTAGCTACTCGCGAACGTTGGCTTGTATTCAATAAACTCGATCTATTACCGGCATCTAAACAAAAACAATATTGTCAAGCGATTATTGAAGGCTTAAATTGGTCCGGACCCACATTTGAAATATCGGCATTATCGGGTCAGGGTTGTCAAGAAATATGCTATCGTATCTTAAGTTATTTAGAAAACCGGGGTTAACTGGTTAATAACCATATATTTTATTTGCTACAGTTGGGATTGGCCATCCTGTAAAAATAGGTAGTCTCTACAAACCAATAGACCTAATTGCTGACTTTCTTCTTATACTTCTACACAATTCACTTCTAATATGCCAAAGTGAATATTCACTTGCTGACATTTCGTACCGAACCAATAATAACCGGATTGCAAATTAAAGTTCACTGCCAATTACTCCAAGAGTATATAGATAGGTATTCGACCTGTTGATATTAGATCCTTGATTATCTTCAAGTAACAGAGGATCACTCGCTGAATGACCAAATACTCATAAGAGATCGATATTAAGTGTTTGTCCATTAATTTCCCGGCTAATCTTAAATCTTCAGTGAATAGCGGCGCTGATATCTTATTTAACAGTTTCTGTAATTCATTTATTAGTATTGAAGAAGCTTGCCAATTTTCTATATTGATAGCGTTTTTGATCCATTCTGGTGTTAAGGAAGGAATGAGACGAATAACCAAACCCTATTTTTTTCTAGATCAAACTAAAAATCAAATTAAAACTTAATAATTATCAGTTATTATTGCTAGTAAAATACTGATCACTAATAATTGTTAATTGTTATAGGAAATACCATTGTGAAGCTATTGGCACTTAGTTTATTCGCTATCTTTTTTATATAGCAGCGGCTTTCTCACGGTTATATCAACCCAAAAATGGCGCGATGTCATTACCTAAACCAACTTTATTACTGTTAGGTTCATTGGCAGTTGGTTTACATGCTATTGTGTTGTATCAAAATTTAGTTACTCCAGTGGGTTTTAATTTGGGGTTTTTCAATGCGGCTTCTTTAATTACTTGGGTTATTGCCTTGTTACTCTTATTTACTTTATTGCATGATCCCGTAGAAAATTTAGTAACAGTTTTATTTCCAATTGCTGCACTCACTATCGGCTTAGAAAGTTATTTTTATACCGAACGCATTTTACCCGCAGATGAAGCGATTGGTGTCAAGATTCATATTTTTTTCTCAATTTTAGCTTATAGCTTATTGAGTATTTCCGCGTTGCAAGCTATTTTTTTAGCGATTCAAGATTACCAATTGCGCCGTCGCCATCCCGGTTGGGTATTTCAGATGCTATTTCCCCCGCTCCGAATTATGGAGAAACTGTTATTTCAACTGATTGTGGTGGGATTTGGATTATTAAGTATGAGTTTGATAAGTGGTTTATTCTTTCTAGAAGATATATTTGCACAACATCTTGTTCATAAAACGGTATTATCCATAATAGCCTGGTGTGTTTTTGCCATATTATTATGGGGACATTGGCAATTTGGTTGGCGAGGTAAAACCGCAATACGATGGAGTTTAAGTGGTTTTGTGGTACTTATGCTCGCCTATTTTGGTAGTAAACTGGTATTAGAACTCATTTTACATCGATTGTAATCATTAATTAATGACCGATCTGCCCAGAGAATAATTGATAAATATTAGGTTAATGTTATCATAACAAAGTTTCATTGAAGATAAATAAAAAATAAAGTTAAATCATGCGAAAAGTTATTTTATTTATGGCAGTCAGTCTAGATAGTTATATTGCCAAAACCCCGGGTGAGGTTGATTGGCTGTTTACGGATAACGACTATGGTTACCATAATGCTATTCCTGATTTTGTTAATCTGTTAAAAGCTCAACTGGGAAAAATATTGGGAATGATCTTGGCTGTTCATCCCATTATACTTGGACAAGGGATTCCCTTATTTACTCAACCCGCTAAAACCACTGTTTTAAATCTCCAAACGAGCCAAATTTTTGTGAGAGGATTGATCCAAATGAGCTATCGTTTAATCCAAAATACGGCCTAGATTGAGGTTACTTTGAGACAGATTAATTTCGTGCGTTGGTTTTATACGGTGAGTTTATATTTACTCATTCCCTTGATAATACTTCGTCTATTATGGCGTGGTTTAAGGGCACCAGCCTATTGGCAACGTTGGTCAGAACGATTTGGTTTCATCTCACCCTTACCGCAACCGCATAGTTTGTGGATACATGCCGTTTCTATGGGAGAAGTCCAAGCAGCCATCCCCCTCATTCAAACGTTATATAGTCGTTTTCCTCATTATCCGATTTTGGTTACCACGATGACACCGACTGGATCGCAACAAGTCAAAGCGATATTTGCTGATCAAATTTGGCATGTTTATTTGCCTTATGATTTACCGGATGCAATAGCCCGTTTTTTAAAGCGGACGCAACCACAATTATTAATTCTATTAGAAACCGAATTGTGGCCCAATTTATTGCGAGCTTGTCAACAACGTTTGATTCCAGTGGTCTTAATTAATGCTCGGCTTTCGGCACAATCAGCGGCAAGATATCAGTATATTGCTGGTTTTATGCGCCCGATTTTAACTAGCTTAGTCGCTATTGCTGCACAAACCAAAGTTGATGCGAATCGATTTATAGCGCTAGGTGTTCCAGCAACTCAGATCCAAGTTACCGGTAATATTAAATTTGATAGCCGCTCACCATCGCATTATGTTACCCAAGCAAAGCAATTACGGCATCAGTGTGGTAATCAACGGGTTATCTGGATTGCAGCGAGTACCCATGAAGGTGAAGAAAAACTGGTTTTAGAAGCTTTTTCGCAATTAAGAGTTGAGATCAAAGCGTTGTTGTTGATTTTAGTACCCCGTCACCCAGAGCGCTTTAATCGGGTGGCACAATTATGCCAACAGCATGGTTATCTGATCAGTAGAAGAAGTCAAAATGACCCCTGTACAGCCATGACTGACATTTATTTAGGCGATACGATGGGAGAATTACCTCTGCTTTATGCCGCTAGTGACGTTGCTTTTGTAGGTGGAAGTTTAGTGCCGATTGGCGGACATAATTTACTCGAACCGGCGGCAGCTGGGTTACCCATTATTGTTGGAACTTATGTTTTTGAATGTGAAGAGATCTGTCGGCAATTATTAGCAGAACAAGCCGGTCAACAAGTCCATAATACGGAACAATTAGTACAAGCAGCTAAATGCTATTTGACCCATGCCAATTTGCGCCAACAAGCCGGCGAACAAGGACGTTGGTTTGTGGAAAAAAATCAAGGTGCATTGGAACGCGCGTTAAGTATGATATATGCTTATATTAAGTAGAGAGACATTATTTCTGTTAGCTGGCGTTGAACTAGCCTCAATATCTTTTTTAGTTCAAGCAGTTATAAAGCAGGAGATAAACTATGAATCCTAAAATGGTTAAGGTTAAATTCAGTGATGCTGAGGGTAATGTGGAAACCCTGTGGGCAGAAGCACTGGGTAATGATCTGTATCGACTTTGTAATAGTCCGTTTTATGCTTATGGTATTTCCTGGCAGGATGTCATTGAAGCGCGTTGTGAACAAGAGAATGAATTTCCAGAATTTATTCGCATTGTCCAAAAATCGGGTAATCGTACTTTACGAATATTACTGGATCCGCCTGCTGATATGGCCCAAGAATCCCAAGAAATTCTGGATGACTTAGTTGAAATGGGATGTGATTATGAAGGATTCAATCCGGCTTTTCTTTGCGTTAATGTTCCAGCGGAGGTGGAATTGGAATTAGTTTGCGATTTCTTAACCGAAATGGAATGCTCTTGGGAACATGCTGATCCAACTTATTTTCAGCTTTACCCTAAGGTACTTCATTAAGAGCAAATAAAATAGTATTGTTATTAATCAATAAACATCACGGCTTTGATGTTTATAGTGACTCCAAAGTGTGCCATTTTCGTTAAAACGAGATTATCTGAGATAACCGCCCAACGACAATAAAATGTCGATCACTCACCTCGTGAACGGTTAAGTAATCTAAACCGGATTTTTGTAATTGTGTTTCTACTTCGTCAAGGCGATACGCTGCTAATAAAGAATTATAAAAGTCTTGTTGAAGCCTATCTGGTTCACTACCCGCATACCGCTGAACAATAATCTCTGCCTGTGCTAAACTTTCTGGTCGCATCAAATCCATTATAAAAATAGGTGAGTTAAGTTGAGCAACTTGTTTAACAGTTGCCCACAAAATTGACGGATTAGCTAAGTGATGTAGCAAAGAATTTGAAATAACAGCTTTATAATAAGCGAATGGTAAATCTGCTTCCGGTAAGTAACCTAACTTGAGATGAATCCGGTGAGCGAGACCATATTTTTCTAACGTCAATTGTCCATATCTGAGCATACTCTCAGCGCCATCAAGTCCATCGATTTGACATTGGGTAAAAGTTTGAGCAAAACGTCGAGTAATATCAGCGGTACCACAACCCAAGTCAAGAACCGGCCCGGTAATGGTGTCCTGGGGGAATTTTTTTATAAATAAGCGTATAAATTGACTATGTGCTTCCTCAAAATCGGCTTGGGCGTAAATTCTGGCTTGTTCGTCATCTATCATCAGTTCGGGTTCAGGAATACGACGCATGGACGATCTCCACTAGATTTATTCTTGTCGTTCAATAGTAATAGTGAAAGCCAGCTAGTCTTAGGATATTTACTGGGTTATCCAGAATTAGAAGTAGTACTATTAGCCGGTTATAACCACAATGCTATTAAGTTAATGGTCAGGGGTATCCCACGCCTCACTGCCATTAAGTTAAGCCGGATTTTCCCCCGCCTTACTCAGGAGGGGGTGAGGGAACCATTGGAATAAGATTAACTGTTTTAACCACCCCCAGCCCCGCTTGTAGAAGGCGGGGAGTCATTTTTCTTAACTTAATGGCAGTGATCCCGCGCATCGGTACCCCACTTTCTCCATTTAAAGAGGGAGTTAAAATGGCTTAAATTAATAGCATTGGTATTGAATCATGGGGTAAACTTCACCGTATTTAAACCATCATAATTGCCATCCGCTGCTAAAGTATAGCCCATCACGTGGTAATGAGTTGCCAAAACATGATCCTCATACCATAATGGTACGTAAGGTAATTCTTCAAATAACCGTCGTTGTAATTCCTGGTATAGTTGACCTTGTTCTACTAAACTTTGAGCTTGCTCTGCTTGTACTATTAAGGCATCTATTTGAGTATTTTGCAAGCGTCCTCGATTGGCACCCACGGGTGGAATCGCATCACTATGAAATGCGTAATGAAAAATATCCGGCATTTTAATACCGACCCATGATAGCGTATAAAGTTGAAATCGCCCAGCCTTAATATCACCGTAAAAAGTTCCCCAATCATAACTTTGTAATACCATGTTTATCCCCACAGCGGCTAACTGTTGTTGAATAACGGTGGCAATTCGAATTCGTAATGGTTGACTAGAGGTTTTATAAGTTAATTGTAAGGGCTTATCTTGAGTAAATCCGGCTTGCGCGAGTAAGGTGCGGGCTTGTTGTGGATCATAATGATAATTGGTTTCACCCTGGTAACCGGCCCAATGAGTCGGTGGGAACAAAAAACTATTAGCAATATGAGCAGTTTGATTAAGAATATAATGAATAATTTCTTCACGGTTAATCGCATAAGCAATCGCTTGGCGGATTGATCGTTGTCCCGTGAAGGGATCTTGCAAATTAAAGCCTAAGTAAGTGAAAGTTGTGCCTGGAGCTTGAGTTACTTTCAGGTGAGAATGGGTTGCTAACCAGTTAACTAATTCGGGTGATAAATCATTTTGTAGTAACTCTAACTCACCATGAACTAACTTCAACGCTCGGACAACGGGATCCTTAACTTCCAAAAAATCGACTAGTTGCCCATCAGCACGCCGTTTCACAGTAAGTTGGCTGGATTGGGGCCATTGAATAAATTCAAAGGTGCCACTGCCAATAGGTTGTTTATTAAAAGGATAGTGATTTTGAATTAACGTCGCGGGAACAATACCAACCACTAATCGTCCTGGAAATAAGCTATCCGGAGAATGGAGCAGAAAATCTATCGTATCTAGATCAATTACTTTAATTTCTCTAATGACAGTAAGACTACCTCGATGAGGAGAAGCCTGATTAACATCTAAAATGAAATTATAAGTCGCTTTAACATCGGTTGCAGTGAGATAACTACCGTTATGAAACTGACGTCCGGCTTGACCTAAATGAAATCGATAATGAGTTGAACTTAATTGCTGCCAAGTAGCCAAATCGGGGACCGGATGTAATTGTTCATCAAAATCAACTAAAGCACGGTATAATAGTCGATTAATTCGAACCGACGTGGCATCCGTAGCAAAGCGGGGATCTAAATTGACTGGTGCGCTAGCTAATCCAAAATGTAAATGTGAAGGTGAAGGCGGCGACTGACACGCTGATAAGATGAGCATTAACGAAAAAATAAATGAAATGGGTAATTTTAAGCTAGAAAGAAACATAAGTTTTAATTGTAGTTACTGGAATTATTGTGGTGGATCACTAACATCAAGCCATTAGTAAACCCTAAAATCTACGGGGCCAAAGCAAGTGAGTTCTCAATCTTAGTTTGGAAAAATATAACTCATATTATTGTTTTAAAGTTACCACCATACCATCACTTGATTGTGACCAGCCTGTTTAGCGGCATTTAACATCACATCAACTCGATAAATGACTTCTTCTTTAGAAACTTCGGTGATTGGTGCTAATTCTACTACCGGTTCTTCATGATGATGAGTAATATCTATATTATGAGCAACACCAATACTTAAAGTGACTTTAAAGGGAATACCTTGCTGAGTCGTGAAAAGATGTTGCTCGCAGCCACGTCGAATTCGCTCCGCTAAAATGTAGGCACCATCAACATCGGTATAGGGTAATAAGACACCAAATTGTTTACCATTATAGCGACAAGGAATATCTATTTCTTTACGAATGGAGTTATTTAAAATCTGGGCCACTTCTTGTAACACTCGATTACCTTCTTTATAGCCACAAGTGTCATTAATTTGTTTAAAATGGTCTATATCTATTAATAGTAGTGAAAATACGCCACCATGGCGACTAACTTTAGTAAATTCTTCTTGCAACCGATTTTCAAAATAACGTCGCGTATATAAGCTAGTTAAGCCATCTGTGGTGGATAATTGTAATAAACGTTCTCTTTCTGTTAATACCGCTATCATAGTTACATTGGTTTCAATAATTGCGGCAATCAGAGGACGTAATAAATTAAGCACGTGGAGTCGTTCAGAAGATAAAGAAATACCCATTTTTTGAGTCAAAATGACGATACCAATAACTTGATTTTCTTCATTCAGTAATGGTAAACACACACAATTAAAATCACTGTGTGAAACTTGATAAATTGGAAAAGGAATCGATTTAACTACCGTACCTGGATAAGTATAGGTTTGTTTAGTCGAAATAATTTTTTCTAAAGGGGTATTAGTTAATTTGATCGATTCGTTGGAAAAGAGAAATTCACCATTTAAAAAAGCACCGATAATAATGCCATTATTAATATTTTCTACTTTTAATAAAACAACATTTTTACTATTACCAAAACGAGCTAATGTAATAACCGCTTGTTTAATTAATTGTTTCATAAAGGTCTCCAGTGTTAATATAAATTAACCAATTTGTTTTAATTTCCCCTACTACCTATTCTTAAAGGAAATATGACATAATGGCGACCATGAAAATTCATATCATTTACAATTAATTATTTTAAAATTATTCAACTTAAATAAATAACTAAACTCAATATCAAAATGAAAAACCCGTATCTCCAACCTCAAGCATTCCCTACTCCGGATCGATCTAATCCTATAATTTTGTCTTACTATTTAATATCATATCATTCTATAAGTTTATTATGCTACTTATAGTCTGATAAAGAGATAAAAATTTTATAACTGTTATGCAAGATACCTACATTACACTCGCACACGGTAATGGTGGGCGTTTTATGCGTGAACTCATCCAAACTATTTTTGCACGGCATTTAGATAATCCGGCATTAGATGTTCATGCTGATGCGGTTTGCCTACCCTGGCATCAGCATGAAATGGTCATGACGACGGATGGATTCACGGTTAAACCGTTAGAATTTCCTGGCGGTGATATTGGTAGTTTAGCTGTACACGGTACGATAAATGACTTAGCCGTGGTAGGTGCTATTCCACGTTATTTGACATTAAACGCCTTTATTGAAGAAGGTTTAGAAATTGTTCAACTTGATCGGTTAATTGCTCATCTCGCTACAGCCGCTAAAACTGAAAATGTCGTCGTCGTTGCTGGTGATACCAAAGTGGTACAACGAGGTGAAGGTGGCGGTTTATATCTGGCGACCACCGGAGTTGGTTTTCGGGAGCCGACTGTCCATTTAGGCTTGAAATACATTCAACCCCAGGATGTTATTCTAGTGAGTGGAGCCATTGGCGAACATGGAACAGCCGTTATGTTAGCTCGACAACAATTCGGATTACGCGGAGAATTACACTCAGACGCAGCGAGTGTATTATCTTTAACTCAAGCCCTGTTACCTTTATCCGGATTGCGTTTTATGCGAGATCCGACTCGAGGTGGTTTAGCGACAGTAGCGCATGAAATCAGTCAACTAACCGGTTATACTTTGAAACTTTATCAAGCGGCTATCCCCATCCAGGATCCGGTACAGTCTGTTTGTGATATTTTGGGATATGATCCTTTATATTTAGCCTGTGAAGGTAGAGTCGTTGCGGTCATCTCTCCACAACAAGCCGACGATGCCTTGGCTAGATGGCACGATTTACCTCAAGGTCAATCAGCCGCTATTATTGGTCACGTTCAAGCCGGTCCGGCACGCGTTATTTTACAAACTCAATTAGGTGGAGAGCGGTTACTTGAAGAGTTAGAGGATGATCCATTGCCACGAATTTGTTAGGTCATCCTCACCCAAAATAGACTAATTTAGTTAAGTTAGGTAGAGTATCAACGAGTAACATAATACCAATTACCATTAAAAATACATAAACATAATTATCAAATTGATTTATCGGTATTTGACGATGAAATAGTCTTCCTAACCCAATAGAGATAAAAACAATTGGTAGTGATAAAATATAATAAAACCAAACCGATGTTGTCCACAACCCAACTAATCCATGGCTTAATACTGTTATGGTTCCGGTAATCAAGAAATAACCTTGTAAAGTTGCTCTAAACTGTTCCGGAGGCCATTGTCTTAAAGTTCCATAAATAATAACCGGTGGCCCATTGGTATTGTAAGCACCACCTAAAATCCCGGCACCCATTCCAAAGAGAAAAGCCAATTTATCATCAACTAGATGAAATAATTTTGGTTTTGCTATTTTATAAGCGGAAAACCCGATCAAAACTAATGCTAAAATAAATTTCACTGCCGGTTCGTAAAGACCTTTGAGCATTAATAAGCCAATCGGAATACCAACTATAGTATAAATACTAAGTAACTTCATACTATTAAAATGGATACCATGCCGATGTTGAACTAGCAAAATGCTAGCAATTGTCATAGAAATTAAAGCCACTAATGGGGTAGCAAATTGAACTCCCATCACCATAGATAATAATGGCATAGCTATCAACGCGTCGCCAAAGCCAAAAGTAGAACGGATTAAACTCGATAAAAATAAGATAGAAAATATAATGAGCTGAATTGCCATGGTACAATTATCGATTATCCTAAGCGGAAAAATTTGTTAATTTTTCGGTATAATTCGGTTTCTAACTATTCTTGACGAAGCAATAAAATAGCCGAGTTATATCGAATTCGATCGCCAGTTAAAAAAGCTTTTTCTAACTAATCATGTGATTAAGTTACCTATTTTAGATTTCTTTACGGCTTCTTTCACGATGTCAAAAAATAGTTCTCCACCAACCACTCAACTTCTTCAAGCTTTGTTGGCAAAAATTCGTGAGTGTCGCTGCTGTGCTGCTCACCTTCCCCAAACACCTAAACCGGTATTAAGAGCAAAAGTAACCGCTCGCTTACTGATAGTGGGTCAAGCTCCGGGTATTCGTGTCCATACCACCGGTATTCCTTGGAATGATCCCAGTGGAGACCGCTTGCGGGGTTGGTTGCAAATGAATAAAAATCAATTTTATGATGATAATCAGATTGCTATCATTCCAATTGGGCTTTGTTATCCTGGCAAAGGTAAAAGTGGTGATTTGCCGCCACGTCCAGAATGCGCACCTCAATGGCAGCCATTATTACAAGCTTGTTTGCCGAATATTCAGTTGACTTTACTTATTGGTCAATATGCCCAGCGTTATTATTTAGGTACTCAAGCTAAAACGACTTTGACGGCAACGGTGCAAAATTGGCATCACTATTTACCCTCATTCCTACCTTTACCTCACCCTTCACCACGAAATCAGTTATGGTTAAAACATAATCCCTGGTTTGAAATTGAAGTACTTCCCCTATTGCGTCAACAAGTTACCCGCGTTTTATCTTTAACTTAGCTAACTTCGGGTATGGGTAATGGATATTGCCATTGCTTAACAAATTGCTCAAACTCTTGGGGCAACAGTGGACTGCTAAAATATTTTCCTTGAACCCAATCACAGTGATGATTCCGTAAAAAAGTCAGTTGCTCTTCTGTTTCCACGACTTCACCAACGACTTTAATATTGAGTTTGTGCGCTAAAGCAATAATCGCTTCGATGAGTATTTTATTATAGCTTTCCAGGGTTAAGTTATGAATAAAATTTTGATCCAGCTTTAAAATATTAATTGGAAATTGTTTAAGATAATTTAAAGAAGCACAACCTTCTCCAAAATCGTCGATGGCAATTTTTATCCCTAAGTCATGTAGTTGTTGTAGAGTCGAGGCAATCGTAGGCGAGTTTTCTAGTAAAGTACTTTCGGTCATTTCTATAGTGAGGATTGAACCGGGTAATTCTAGGTTGGTTAATATTTCTGTAATCATTTCTACAATGAATGAGGTTCTCAGTTGACGGCTAGAAAAATTGACAGACATTTGTAGCGGTGCTAACCCAGCCCTATACCAGGCTTTTAATTGCTTTAAGGCCGTTATTAACGTCCATTGACCAATTGGATTGATCAGCCCGGTTTCTTCCGCCAAGGGGAGAAATTTTCGAGGAAAAATATTATTTTGTTTATAACGTTGCCAACGTAATAAAGCTTCAACACCAACGATCTGCTCTGAAGCAAGGTCAAAAATGGGTTGATAATGAAGAAAAAATTCATTGTTATCTAATGCTTGATGGAGTGCTTGTTCTAATTGGACTCTCTCGATAATTTGGGTATTCATCGTCGGGGTAAAAAAACGGTAAGCATTACGTCCATTTTCTTTCGCTTGATACATAGCGGTATCCGCATTTTTAAGTAAAGTGGCGACTTCTTGTCCATCTTCTGGAAATAGGGTAATACCAATACTGCCAGATACAAATACTTCTTGATTATCAATTTGATAGGCTCGGGACAAATTATCTAAAATCCGTTCAGCGATAATTTTAACCGCTAAAATATCGGCAATGGGGGTTAAAAATGCCGTAAATTCATCGCCACCTAATCGCGCAATCGTATCGGAGTCACGAATACAAGTCCGTAACCGCTGTGCGGTTTCTTGAAGTAATTGATCCCCAGCCTCGTGACCGAGCGTGTCATTAACCCATTTAAAACGGTCTAAATCAATGAACATGACGGCAATTTGTTGCTGTTGACGCTTAGCCATTAGTAATGCTCGTGCCAGACAATCGATAAAAAAAATCCGATTAGGTAGATTGGTTAATGTGTCATAATTAGCTTGATGCCAAATCATTTCTTCAGCGCGTTTGCGTTCGGTAATATCACTAAAAACTGAAACATATTGAACGATCTGCTGATGAGTATCTCGAATAGCTGCAATCGCAGCCCATTCAACATAAAATTCACCATTTTTGCGCCGATTCCAAATTTCACCTTGCCATTTTCCGTCAGTTAACAAGGTTTTCCACATACGTTTATAAAAGTCTAGTGGGTGACGTCCAGAATGTAAGAAAGACGGTTTTTTGCCCAGGATTTCAACGAGGGTATAACCGGTAATAGTGGTAAAAGCGGGATTTACCATAATAACCCGGGTATCCGCATCAGTAACTAAAATACCTTCGGTGGTGGTTTCAAATACTTTAGCCGATAAACGCAAATTTTCCTCAGCTTGTTTTTGGTTAGTCACATCTTCTAAATTCCAAATGTACCCTTTAGAAAGATCTTCTGGATCAACGGCTTTAATTAAAAATCGGCACCAAAACCACGAACCATCTTGACGACGCATTAATTGTTCAGTTTCATAGGTATCTTTTTTAGTTAACAGGGGAAATACTTCGGTTCCTAATTCGGTATTTTCACCATTAGTCGAGTAGAGCATTCTCGCCGTTTGGTTTTGGAGTTCTAATTCGGTATAACCAAAAATTTCTTCTAATTTACGGTTAACTCGCACAAATCGTTGTCCTTCTCCTAGAAAAGCGATGCCTACTGGAGAATTATCTAGAATGACTTTTTGTTCCGCTAAGGTGCGTGCTAATGCCTGTTCGGTTCGTTTCCGTTCGGTAATATCGATACCGGTAGCAATAACATATTTAACTTCGCCGTTATCGTCGGTAAGTACCGTATTAAACCAATCAATTAAACGTAAAGTATTTTTTCGAGTTACCCAATAATTTTCATTGTGTGAAGAAGGATGTGTTGTCACCAACTCGTGGAAGTAATTTTTAACGGCCTTCATTTCTTCTGCACGGATAAATAATTCCCAAACTAAGCGTCCCTTGACTTCATCAAAAGCGTAACCCGTTAATTCTTCACAAGTTAGATTAAACCGGACAATATGACCTTGGCGATCTAAAACGACCACTAAACTACCAGCAATATTGATAATCGCATTAGTAAAATCGCGTTCTTTACGCAAGGCTGCTTCGATTTTTTTCAATTCCGTAATATCGAGAATACTTATCGGGAGATGGCAAAATTCTGCCTCGGTTTCTGGAATGGGCATAGAGAGTAGAGCAGCTAAATTCTTCCCCTTTAAAGTGCGATAATGGGTTTCAGCTTGAAATAATTTTTTACCGGACCAAATCGCACACAGTTCTTCAATAAAAGTCGCTTGCGTGGTAGTCACAAAAGTTTTGGCAAATGATTGCTGTAATTCAATCAAGCTATTGGCTTCAAATAATCGTAAGGTAGCCGCATTAACATTATTAATTTTAATTAATTGGAGAAAATCCCCAAGGGTATCAGGATTAGCTGCTAAGTAGCTACGCAAATCAGTAATTCCCGACGTTCGTAATTGGTTGAAGCGAGCCAGAATAGCAGAGAAATCTTCTTCCCACAGGGAAACTTCCGCTGTGTTAAACAAGCTAGCGTATTTCTTTTGACTGGCTCTCAAAGCATCATCGGCTCGTTTACGTTGAGTGATATCACGGGCGAAAATCGCAATCCGACTGACGGCATTTTGTTCATTAATCACCGGGCAATAATTAATTTCACACCACTTATCAGCCGCTCGTTCTTCAATCAGCGCAACCGATTGTTTGGTTTGAATAATTTGCTGAATTGTTAATTTTCTTTTCTTAGCGATGAGCGGTGGTAAATATTGGTACAAAGATTTGCCAATCAAATCATCAATTTCTTCACGAAACTTTTGGGCACCAGTGGGATTAAGGGTAATAAAAGTCCCAGCTAAATCAATCATAACAATGCTATCTGGTGTAGCATTGAGAATAGCTCTCAAAGTTTGTTCGCTTTCCCGCAAGGCTTGTTCAGTTTGTTTCCGCCCAGTGACATCTCGAGAAACAATCGCCACCCGCCTCACGGTGTTATTGTCGTCCAACACCGGATACATACAGTGTTCAAACCAAACTTGGGGTCGTTCTTCATCTTCAAACCGAACGGCTTGCTTGCTGTGAACCACTTGTTCAAAGAAATATTGTCGTTGCCGTGCTACCTCTGGCGCCACAAAATGACATACCGGTTGCCCAACAATATCATCGACTACTTTACCTAATCGTGTTGCTCCGGCTGGATTAATAATGACACAGGTCGTATCTAACTCTGTCATGACGATAGAATCTGTAGCGGCATTGAGAATGGCACTCAGGGTTTGAGTACTTTCATGCCAAGCTCTTTCTACTTGCTTGCGTTCGGTGATATCTTGGGCGGTACCCACAAACCGAATTGGCTTACCTTGCTTATTGCGAATTAATTCAGCTAGTGCATGGATTTCACGGTGAGTCCCGTCCGGACGAATAATCCGAAATTCAATATCATAAGGTAAATTATGATGCAGCGTTCGTTCGACGGCTTGCTGTACCCGGTGGCGATCCGCTGGATGAATCGCTTGAGTAAAAATAGCATTGGGAACTGGTACATCTTGCGGAGGTAAACCTAAAATTCGACAAGTTTCTACCGATAAATATCGCGTATTGGTGAGCAGATCCCACTCACAATGTCCTAAATGCGCAATGCGTTGAGTGCGAACTAGACGTTCTTCACTATCTCGCAGGGCTTGATCGATTTGTTCATGTTGAATAGCCGCGCCTAAAATATTAGCGGCTGCTCGGCAAGCCTCAATCACAATGGGTGACCATTCTCGCTCACGTGAGCAATCCTCATAACCAATAAACCCCCACCATTGTTTACCGACAAAGATAGGCAAGATTGCTAGAGAACAAATGTTTTGCTTAGCTAAAATAACCGCTTCTGTAGAGGGAAAGTCTTTAATTAAACCATAAAGTGCTTGACCACCACTAAGGTAATCAACCCATCGAGAAAAGTGGGGATAATAAGGTCGATTTTGCCAATCTAGATTATCTAGTTGCGAAGTAATTGGCGTGGCAACCCATTCATAGCGCCGACTCATTAATAAATTTTTTGGTTCTGATGATGAAGAGAGGGATAGTGTCGTAAAAAAAGAATGGGAAACCTCGTCAAGATCAAGAAAGTGATTTTCACAAAGATAAACTCGACTGGCAGCGACAGATTGTCCTAACTGTGCTAAAACCGCTGGTAGCGGTTCAAACCAATGCGTAGCAGTCAGAAATTGTTCTGCAGCAAAACTGACTGCTTCTAGAATCGTATCACGTTCATACAAGGCTTTTTCATAACGGGCTTTTTCTTCCAGACCACGTTGCTTTTCTAATACCCGTTCGATGACCGAAGGTAACAGTTTAAAGTAATTACCTTGGGTATCTTTAACCAGATAATCACTCGCTCCCAATTTCATCACAGCAACAGCAATTTGTTCATTGCCTTCGCCAGTTACCATGATAGCCGGCACTTTCAGTCCACTTTCCATCAGATGTTGTAAAACTTGCAAACCATTGATATCCGGTAATGATAATCAACGGCGATAACATCATAAGTTTCTGCTTGCAGTTTATTTAAACCTTCGTACCCATCTTTAGCTAAATCAACTATATAACCGTATTGATCTAACTGTTCTTGAATCATCAATGCCAATATGATGTCATCCTCTATATAAAGAATGCGAATTGGCTGAAATGGATTCTTCTTTAGAAGAGCACTGGTAAGCGGGGAAATAGTTTCCATGCTGAAATCTTAGCAATTGATTAATTTGTTTAGCATTACTTAATTCTATTAGTTTAGCATATCCAATTTTTAGTTTAGCAGTTGTTAGTTAAGGGAGAATCAGGATCAAAAGGATTATTTCCAGTTAACGCGAGTGATCCTAAGGGGTTACTATTTTTTAGTATACTATTAAACTTAATCAGTTTAGTGATTATAAATGTTTATAGTAGCAGCTAGAATAGGGTGTATCAGTAATAGAAACTGTGAAAGTATTCGATTTTCAATATCATAATTCATTAAAATCAATTAGTTAAAATGAAAAACGAATTGTTATTTTTGAGTGTTCTCACCATTCTAATAGCTTAGGCACCCAACGCGAATTCCTAATTATTACAACGACAAGTAAGCTACTAGAAATAGTAAGTATAACCGGTGTAGCCTGGATGAAGCGTAGCGAAATCCAGGAAAGCTATCATTCTTTATCTTGGATCCCACTGTGTTTTATTACCGCTATATTTTAAGGAATGTAGAATCTAGACGAAACATAACAAAATCCACAAGATTTCACTTTTTTAATAGATTAACCTAATTCAGCAGCTGCCATCGCTACCGCTTTAAATATGGCACGACCTTTATTCATCGTTTCTTCCCATTCTTTAGCCGGAATGGAATCGGCTACAATACCGGCACCAACTTGGATGTGAAGTAGTTGATCTTTAATAACTGCTGTGCGAATAGCAATAGCGGTATCCATGTTACCATGCCAAGCCAAATAACCAATTGCTCCCCCATAAATACCTCGTTTTACCGGTTCTAGCTCATCAATAATTTCCATGGCTCTAATTTTAGGGGCACCACTGAGTGTTCCGGCCGGAATAGCTGCCTTTAAAGCCGATAAAGCATTGAGATGAGGTTTTAACTGTCCGGTCACATTAGAAACGATATGCATGACATGAGAATAGCGTTCGATAACCATTTGTTCAGTCACTTGTACTGTACCCATTTGCGCAACTCGACCAATATCATTACGTCCTAAGTCAATAAGCATGAGGTGTTCAGCGCATTCTTTGGGATCAGCTAAAAGTTCTTGTTCCAGCGCTAAATCTTCTTGGGCATCCCGTCCACGTGGACGGGTACCGGCTATAGGACGGACTGTCATCTGTTGTCCCTCTAAATAAACTAAAATTTCGGGTGAAGAACCAACGATATGAAAATCTTTTAAGTCAAGATAGTATAAGTAAGGAGAGGGATTTAAACAACGCAATGCACGATAAACATTTAAAGGTGGTCCGGGGTAAGGAATTGATAACCGTTGTGATAACACCACTTGCATTATATCACCTTCAATAATGTATTCTTTAATGCGTTCTACGGCTTGTTCAAAAGCTTGTCGCTCAAAACCCGATTTAAAATCAGCTTCACTAATTGTATAAGGCGACTGGATTGATAAAGTCGGTGGAATGGGTGTACGTAATTGATTAACCAGATAATCGAGATGTTGTTGTGCTTGTTCAAAAGCATTAGGACTCACCGGGTTAACATGCACAATCAGGTAAAGTTTACCTTTGAGATTATCAAAAACAATGACCTGATCAGATACCAACAGGAGAATATCTGGGGTATTCAAGGGATCATGGAGACGGGTTGCACGCAGACGTGGTTCAATATAACGTACGGTATCATAACTAAAATAACCGACTAATCCCCCAGTAAATCGAGGTAATTCCGGTAATTGAGGTACCCGAAAACGCTGTTGAAAATCGTCTAACCAGAGGAAAGGGTCGGTTGTTGATATCGATTCAGTCAATTTCCCCGCTTGATTGACTTGAATAACTTCTCCATAGATCTTGATCACCGTTTGAGCAGGTAATCCAATTATAGAATAACGTCCCCATTTTTCACCACCTTGCACCGATTCAAGCAAATAGGAATAAGGGCCTTTAGCGAGTTTAAGGTAAGCACTTAATGGGGTATCTAAGTCAGCTAGAACTTCCCGTAAGACCGGGATACGGTTATAACCTTCAGCCACTAGTTGAGTAAAAAGTTCTGGTGTCATTTTTCAGTTATCAGTTATTCAGTTATCAGTTATCAGTTATCAGTTATCAATTAACGGGTAGAGATTACTAATTAACATGTAATCGTTTAACTGTTAACTGAATAACCGATAACTGTCATGGCCTTGAACCAATGACTTCTGGAAATTGTGCAAATGAATCAATTACGGCATCCGGCTGTGCAGTCCGAATATCTTCACCGTGATTATAACCATAGGTAACACAGATAATTTGAAAACCCGCCGCACGAGCAGCTTGAACATCATTGACTGAATCTCCTATCATGAGTGAATGATGTGGATTCACTTGAAAAGTACTGGCTGCATGCAAAAGTGGTAGCGGCTCTGGCTTCTGTTGCGGTAAGGTATCACCACTAATGACTAAACGAAAATCATCATATATATTTAATTTTTTGAGTAAGGGAATAGTAAATTGTTCGGCTTTATTAGTAATACAAGCCAGCGGATAGCCTTGTAATTTTAACCAGTCCAATCCTTCGCGTACTTGGGGATAGAGAACACTGTGGCGCCCGTTACATTCGGTATATAACACTTTGAACAAATGAAAGGCTGATCGGAATAGATCCTCTTCGGGTTCTCCTTCCAGTTGATCGAGTAAGGCACGTTTAACCAGACGTTCTATGCCATTGCCAATCCAATGTCGAACTTTTTCTTCACCATGTTGTGGTAATTCAAGTTGTAACATCATGCCATCAATAGCATAGGCTAAATCCGGCACACTGTCTATCAGTGTCCCATCTAAGTCGATTAACACTAATTCAGGCACCGGTAGAGTCATTATTGCACCTTTGCTAGTTCGGCACGCATAGCGGCGATGGTGGTTTGATAATCTGAGGTACTAAAAATAGCTGATCCCGCAACAAAGGTATCGGCACCGGCTTGAGCAATTTCACCAATATTGTCGATTTTAACTCCGCCATCAATTTCTAAACGAATTTTACGACCACTTTTGTTAATGATTTGACGTGCTTGGCGTAATTTTTCTAAGCTAGAAGTAATAAAAGATTGACCACCAAAACCGGGGTTAACTGACATAAGTAGTACCATGTCAATTTTATCGATCACATAGTTAAGATAATCTAAGGGTGTTGCCGGATTAAAAACGAGACCGGCTTGACAACCACAATCTTTTACCAGTTGCAAGGATCGATCAATGTGTTCAGTCGCTTCGGGATGAAAAGTAATATAAGTCGCACCCGCTTTAGCAAAATCGGGAATAATACGATCAACCGGTTTAACCATTAAGTGCACATCAATAGGTGCGGTCACGCCATGGTCACGTAACGCTTTACAAATTAGAGGACCAATGGTTAAATTAGGCACATAATGATTATCCATGACATCAAAATGAATGATATCAGCACCGGCTGCTAAAACTGTAGTCACTTCATCTCCTAATCGAGCAAAGTTAGCCGATAGGATAGAAGGCGCAATAAAATAATCCAGCATGAATTTTTACTCCTGATGTTGGTGTTAAATTTTTCGTTAAATTTAAAAATAAGTTCATTTCCTCTCCTCTTTGACGCTATCTCGTCCCTAATTCAAGTAAAACGGTAATGAGAATCACTCGTTCAATCAAGTACTAAGTTAAATACTCCATTGGCTTAAAATGAAATCCTTAAGCATATATTACGTTGTTTATCCTAACTCGGTCAAAAGAGTTTTACTTTAGATGAGAGAAGCACTTTAGGTTCATCTATCCAACCCGATTATTTCAATAATTAGGTCAATATTTTGCATAAATTCAACCCGGTGAGTTAGCTCGTCAGGGCATCTCTTATTTTATTTTCATGAACGGCTCAATGTAGTTTAATATTTTCCTTTGTTTAATTAGGGTATGTCAATGTGGTTGCCAAAATGGTTTTAACCGTTAGATAATAAAAAAGAAATAAATTCAATTTATTTTTTAAGTAAATAGCCTCGATGGTTTTTGTCCACTATCTTTAAAAGTATTGTCTACTCAATAGCTAAACTTAATGAGCCGATATTAAATGAATAATTTGTGTTATATTGTTGAGCTAAATTATAAGGAGTTGAGTTAATGCAGTTACTAAGTGCCCTTTTACTGGTTATGTTATCTTTTTCAGGGTTAGCTAAACCGGTACAAATTACAGATGTCCATTTGGGGAAACCGACACAACCTCAAACCCGTTTAGTTTTTGATCTCAGTGCACCGGTGACTCATAACATTTTTACGCTTAACTCACCCTACCGCTTAGTTATTGATCTGAAAAATACACAATGGGCAAATAAGCCCAAACAATTCGATAATCATCCCCTCATAACCGCTATTCGCACTGCCTTGCGTAATAAAGCGGATTTACGAGTGGTTTTAGACTTAAACCAGCCAATTCATACTAAAAGTTTTCTACTCAAACCAGATAATCATCATGGTCACCAATTAATTGTAGAAATGAACACGCTAACACGTCCTTCTTATGCGTTTTCCCTAGAACAGCCTACCTTAATCTCCAAAGTTAATGCCCAAATTGCCTCATCTGAACCAATTAATGTTCCAATGCAACGGGTGACCACAACGACCAAACCGGCCACTACAGTAACTTCCCAGCCTAAACGTGATATTATTATTGCTATTGATGCTGGTCATGGTGGTATTGACCCTGGTGCAATCGGTGCTAAGGGCACGCCGGAAAAAGAAATTGTGTTAGCGATCGCCAAAGAATTAGCGATACTTATTATGAAAGAACCAGGATTACGGGCAGTACTCATCCGTAATGGTGATTATTTTATCAAGCTTCGTGACCGGATTGAATTAGCTCGCCAATACCAAGCCGATTTATTTATTTCTATTCATGCAGACGCTTATTTGGGTAATGAAGTTGCGCAAGGTTCATCGGTTTATATGCTATCAAGACAAGGCGTTAGCAGTGAAGCTGCTCGATGGTTAGCCAATAAAGAAAATGCAGCTGATTTAATTGGCGGTGTTAGTTTGAGTGATAAAGATGAATTGCTTGCCTCAGTATTACTGGATCTATCTCAAGCCAGTACCTTAGAAGCCAGCGCACATCTTGGACAGAAAGTCTTAAAAGCTTTAGGACAGGTTAGTAAAAATCATTTTTCTCAGGTACAACGCGCCGGGTTTATGGTATTACGTGCCCCGGATATTCCTTCCATTTTAGTAGAAACCGGCTTTATTTCTAATCCTCGAGAAGAACAAAAGCTTAGTCGTTCTGAGTATCGACATCAAATTGCCAATGCTATTTTTGAAGGTGTGCAAGATTATTTTAGTCATTACCCCCACTTAAGCACCCTATTAGCTAGTCGTTAAATTTAGTTAATCAACCTGAGCTAATTTCTCATATAGGCCAGAAACACGATTCATTTTGCGGGATACCATTTCTTTAAAGACCGTCTCATTACCCCAGAGGCTAACACGGTGTCGAGCACGAGTAATGCCTGTATAAACCCATTCGCGAGTAAATAGTGGTGATAGCTGCGGGGGAAGAAGTATTAATACTTGATTAAATTCAGAACCTTGGCTTTTATGAATGGTCATCGCATAGACTGTTTCGTGTTCAGGCAACCGGTTAGGCCAGAAACAACGATATTGTCCTGGTTCTACACTGGGAAAAAAAGCACGCAATTTATGCTGGGCATGAACATCTCTTAGAATAATACCAATATCACCATTAAAAAGTTTTAAAGTATAGTCATTACGAGTAATAATAATAGGTTGACCGTGATACCACGTTGATTCGATACGTATTAATCCGCGTTTACTGAGTTCCTCTTCTACTTGGCGATTAACAGCTACAACACCATAACGACCCCAGCGGGTGGCGCATAAAATTTTAATTTGTTCCAGTTGATTAAGAATGATTTCCGGTTGATTTTCTACCAAACACAGTTGAAAGTGAGCGATGATGGGATTAAGTAACTGAATTGGCAAATTTTCTGATATTCCTAATGAATACCAATTCACCTCGAGATAATTTTCAGCTTTTAAAATTTGTAAGGCTTTATCTGCTTGTCCCTGGTTAACCGCTTGAGCCAATAATTCGATGCCACTATTTTCTCCAAATCGATAACTTTTATCTAAAAAAACGATTTGATCGGGCCGGAAATGAGATGGTGAAGAACAACTGGCCTCACAAATATCACCTAATACGGTACCGGCTTCCACAGAAGCCAGTTGATCCTTATCACCGACTAAAATCCAACGCGATGATATTGGTATTACCTGGGCTAATTGAGTCATTAAGGCCAGATCAATTAGAGAGGCTTCATCTATAATAATCACATCGTAAGGTAACCAGGAAGAGTCGTTACTTGGAACTAAAGATGAATTAGATGATTTACTTAATAAGCGGTGAATCGTATAAGCTTCGCGAGGCAGTGCTGACTTTATCTCATCGGCACAGTTTAAATGCGGTAATGTTTGCTTAAGTGTTTCCTGTAAACGTGCCGCTGCTTTACCTGTTGGTGCCGCTAAAGCTATATTTAAGTTTAAATTTTGTTCCAACAATAAGACTAGAATCTTAATAATCGTTGCCGTTTTACCCGTACCAGGACCACCAGAAATAATACTAAAATGGTGTAACAGGGCAGTTAACGCAGCCTGTTGTTGCCTATCAACTATCGACTGATTTTCATTAGGAAATAAATGTGATAAACCGGCTTCCAATATGCCATAATTAATGTAAACATATTGCTGGTTGGTGCGAACTCGAATTTGGGTAGCGAGTTGCTGTTCATAATCCCAGTAACGGTACAGGTATAAACGATACTGATCAAGAATAAGTGGGGCATAATCTCCAGGATGACCAACAACGCTACAATTTTGTAAAGCCGCTAACCACGGTGCCAGAAGAGGACAGTGTAAGGTATTAATACCGGGTTCTGGAAAGGCTGGAAACCATTGACCAGCCCATACGGTCAAATCTAAACAAGTATGCCCTTGTGCAGTTAAATGACTGACCAGTACTGAACCTAACAATAATTCTTCATGATGAGCACACTGAGCTAAAGTCAGTATAAACTTGGCAAAATAAATATCAAGCTCAGACAAGATACCTTGTTTATAGAGTTGTTTAATCGTTGTTGGGATATCCATGAATGCTCAATTCAGAAAATAAGATAAGTATTTACCCCGTTCATTAATAAAACCATTGTCAATAAATAACAATTAATATGAAGCTGATTTTACTCCAATTTAAGCAAAGTCGCTTGATTATCGCTTACTGTTATAGAAATTTGCTTGCTAAAGTAAGAAAAGAGAGATACTTTGCTCATTGCATGAGTTGCTTTTGACAATCTAATGGAAAGATGAAATTAATCTTGGTTAATATAACCTATGCTGCATTCCTATGCTAAGGTGATTGAACTTTGCTAGAGCAAGCTGTTACCGCTGACCCCTCAATAGGAGGATTCTGATGACAATTTTTAGTAAAGAATTAGAACAACGGTTAAAAAAATTAGAGCTAGAGCAACACGACCAGGAACTGACATTAAATGATCTGAGCAATTTAGAACAAGAAATCCGTGAACTAGAAGAAATCTTAGCTAAAATTAATGATAGCTATACTCTAGCGATGAAAGAACCTGAAAGTGACTACAGCCATTTACGTGATTTAAGTGAAATCGAGAAATTTGAACGCAAATTAGCACGAATAGATGAAGAATTTGAACAACAATCACTTACCAAAGAACCTGAGCCACCTAAAGCCAATATTGCTAAACCATCACCACCATCACCTAAACACACGACAGCTACACCGGTGGCCGCTCCAGCCGGTTATGTGATTTGTCTGATGTTTAATCCTAAAGCACCGCCAGAATGGTCAGGAAAAGGTTGGTGTGAACCGGGTAAAGGAATGCGCTATACCAATCCCGCTTTAGCTAAACATATTTTACAAAAACTTAAGAATCAATGGCCGGATTATCCATTGAAAATTTTTAAAAGATAATTTTATATAAATATCCCATAATATGGAGCTTAGATTACGCTATGCACCATTAACAAAGGTAATAATGTTTAATCGGGGTTACTTGTTAAATTAGTTTTTTTTGAAACACTTATTCATGTACCACTTCCATATCCTCACATAAAGTAGAATTAAGTGGCTAATATTTATTTGCGCTAGCTTCATCAGTCGTATTACCTCCACCAAAATGAAGTGTCTCTAAACACCATATCCACTACAGCCATTAAGTTCAGGTAATCCATAAAACTTTGCCGCAACTGGACTCGGTTAATTATTTCTTAATCTAGGTTGGACTTCGCTGTGCGTGTCCGACAGAAACCAAAATAAAATTGAAAACCTATACATACCAAATCTATTAAACCCAATAAATTATACCGTATAGTGACTAAGGTGCGAACCTGCTACTATTTTTTTATTTTTTATATGGTAGGATTTTCCTTATTTTCCCTCCAGCCGATTCCACTTTACCGCTTTATAATGCTGAAGCGAACCCTTATTCACTGCTAAAATTCTTGAGATTTCCGAAGGCACTAAACCCTGTTCAAACAACTTCATCGCCTAATTATATTTTTAAATGCGAATGAAGAGCTAAAATATTAGCCTACCAATCAATAAATTAGGTCGGTTGGGTCGAGCGCAGCGAAACCCAACAAACTTATTTTTCAATGAGTTAAATATGTTAGCACTTAATTGGCATTTAAATCGAGGTTAAAGGCACTAAACCCTGTTCAAACAACTTCATCGCCCAATTATATTTTTAAATTGAAGTCAGACGATGCAATTGAGCCAAAGCTTAAAAATATAGTTAAATCAAGATAAAACGGTCGTACCCAAACCAGGGTGCACCTAATTGGACTTGGAAATTAAGATGATTTATTCAGTAGATTTTAAACAACCAGTTTTAGGGATAACCGAACGAGAACAGCTCACTTTTGATGAAGCATCCGAACATTTTGGAATTAGAAGAACGAGTGTCAATGAAAGAAATGTGAGCAATGCTTTACTTTTGCCCACCCTAGTGTGTCCGGAAGGAGCGTGCAAGAGCTTCATGCTATATTGATGAGGAAAGCCGGTCTCTCGATTTCGGTGGCCAGACGCTGGAATCAAACCACCCGGTGCGGCTGATGTCAAGA
>JAAUSR010000134.1 GCA_012032555.1 Thioploca sp. | reverse complement strand
CTCCCGCTGCCGTCTGCACCCACAGCCACTGCCGCAGATGTGCCAATATAGTTTCAAACGGTGCCAAACTGGTTAAATACACGCCCCAATGCTTCCCCCAACCTGCCTGTACTAGCGATTCTAACAAGGCGGATGATGGAGGTAATGAGACTAAATAGGGTGCCCAAGCGGCCAACGATTGCGCTCGGCTGCCTTCCAATAAACATCTATAATGCGCCTCTGAATGGCTTAATAGCGGCCAGATGCCTTTGTCCCGAGAGGCATCAATTAAAGCCGATAACGGTTCGGATTGCTCACGTAAGGTACGCAAGACTTCTGGGGGCCACCACCGTACTTGCAAGGTACTGTCTCCCGCCGTAAAACGCTCGCCAACCGGTAAAGGCACCAAACCGATAGCAGCAATGTTAATCCCATAAACCAAAGTACCATGCTGACTATTGAGATCACGCAGCTGAAAGTATTCACCATCACAACGGATAGTACAATGGTGGTCTGAGAGGCGCAGATCGTGTGGTAAAGAAGCCCAAGCATCAAAGGCTGAGCCAATGGCAACGGTCTCATGGCGGGGGAGGAAGAAGGTGCGACCTTGATTGGGGCCAGTAAGAACGGCTAATAAACCGGGTCTGGGCATATGGGTCATTTCTCTTCTTGTAGTGAGGCGAGAATAATCCCGTCAGTGCGCTTATTGACAGCCCAAGAATAGAAATCGGGCGTTCGAGCGGGGGTGAGTAGGGCAACAGTCACCCCCTGGACACGATCCGGAATACGATTCAACCACAATTCTCTTGGTTCTTGCTATGGTCGGCAACAACAACACGTTGCTCATCCTACCTAGCTATTAGTGAAAAATCCGGATATTAACTTCATGGCATTGAGCTTTAACCAGTTTTAAGGATCGAAAAAATCTCCATACTCATAAGGTCGGCCGCTAGGAATAGGCATTTCAATGATTTTTCCCTCGCGAAGCATCAAAAACTTCTGCCGTCCTTTCAGATTTAAGTATGGAAAATCGCTCGGTGGTTCAGTACATAGTTTCATTTGAGGATCACTGGGGTGTATCCATAGTAACTTTCCTGGTGGTTCTAGCCAGGGTGCTAAGTTGAAATCCCAAACGTCATTATGAATTTCCCAAAGGGTCTTTCCTTTCTCATTTTGATACCACAGGTGACTGCGGAGCCATTCTTGATGAGATTGGCCAGGAAGGAGTTTAGGATTGGCAAAGTAGGTCATAAAATACACTGTAAACGCTTCTTCTAGTAATACGGTGGAGTAGAGCACACATTTTACTTGAGGAAAGTCGAGTAGGTAGGGAATCACATAGGGCACTTCCGGGCCTATCAACACTTCATGAACGGAAGAGTCACTAGCGCGGAGGATTTTTTTATTTTCAAAGTTAAGCGCACCACAATAAGTTATTACATAAGGACTTCCTTGGGGTAAGATATCCGCAGAAAATTCCTCCCACCATGGACCATCCAAACCATAGATATCTATCGCTTTGGTCACGATTTCACCAGTAAAGGGACAACGGGCTATTGGGATTCGCGGTAAACCGAGTAGGTAAAGGTTTTCTAATTCTTCCTGTTTTATTCCTAAAGCTCGGATTTCTTTCACAGCAGGAAGTTTATATGCTTCTGGAGTTAAAATCTTTTTTTTAAGGCTCTTTATTTGTTGAAGCAACTGATCTCGTTCAGTTCGAGTAAGAATTTTCGTCCGATTACTTCCTAATTAATTTAGTTTACCACCCCCATTTCTCATGGGGTTCCAAGTTATAACCTTGTTCTTGCCAAACTCTGAAGAAATCTCTTAGTTGCTCATTGGTGAGCGTGATGATTTGACCGTCTGGGGTGTAAGCCGTGCAGGGAGCTTTAGGAAGGCAATCTGGTCATTCTGTATGGGGATTTTAACTTTCTGGGCCATGATGGACGATCTTGCCTCCTTTATACCCAGTTTCTTTGACCGCTTAAGGATCAAAATAATCCGAATATCCAAACGGTTCTCCATCTGGTAAGGGCCTTTCCACCACTTTACCCTTTAGAATTACTAAAAATTTTCGGCGTCCTGAAAGATTTAAATAAGGACAATCATTAACATCAGAGCGTAATTGCATTTTTGGATCGCTGGGTGCTATCCATAATAACTTCTCGGGTTTTTTAAACCAGCGGGCTAACTCAAAATCCCAAGTGTCATTACGAATATCCCACCACGTATGCCCTTCTTCATCTCGATACCAAAAATCAGTACGCAACCACATCTGATGAGAGCGGCTGGGAGACAACTTAGGGTTAGCAAAATAAGTCATAAAGTAGACCGGGTATTGTGGTTCAAGTAGTTTAGTTGCGTAGATAACGCATTTGACTTCAGGTAGTTCCAGTAGGTGAGGGATGACGTAAGGAACTTCTGGGCCAGTGAGAATTTCGTCTATTTCGCCTACTTCATGAATTTCCTTTCCCATTAAGTTGAGGGCACCGCAATAAGTAAAGGCATAAGGGCTGCCTTGGAGTAAGAGTTCAGGACTAAATTTATTCCACCACCTACCATCAAAACCATAAATATCAATTTCCTTGGTCACTAGTTTATCTGTGAAGGGACAACGAGCAATGGAAATGTGGGGCAACCCCAAAAGGTAGGTTTTTTTTAATTCTTTTTTTTGCATTCCTATTGTTCTACGTTCTTGTACAGAATAATTATCTGCTTCTGAACCTATCGTTTTTTCATCAAGTTGTCTTATTTGCCTTAACAACTGATTTCGTTCTTCTTTCTCAAAAGGTTTCATGGCATCTATTCCTTTCTAGATTTAATTAAGCTTACCACCCCCACTTCTTATGAGGTTCCAAATTGTAGCCTTTCTCTTGCCAAATTCTAAAGAAATCTTTCAACTGATCATTAGTGAGTGTGATAATTTGGCCATCTGGGGTATAGGCAGTACAAGGTGCTTTGGGGAGACAATCCGGTCCAGGAGTATTGGGATTTTGACTTTCAGGACCATGATGAACAATTGTACCTCCTTCATAGCCTTTTTTTTGGACAGCCTGATTTAACTCTAAAATAGTTTCTTTTTGTCCAAATGTAATACTCCCCATATCTGGATCAAAAAACATCTCTCCTTTCGATCCCTGCGAACCCATCGCTAACAAATCATAATCAGCAGTAATTGGTCTACCCGTATGTGGATCAGCTAGTACCTCAATTTTAATACCCCCAGGCCCATCAACTTCAACTACAGTTACGACACTCTTTGTGATAGCTTCTTCATTTTTAGCGTTATATTTTTCAATTTCCGCCCAATCTATCTCCCCTTTGTCTGGATTACCTAATTTACTATATTTCTGATCTCGTGGAATAAAGCCAGAGTGCTCCCCCCAATCAGCCGACTTACCTTTTATATGCAAAGACTTAGTAGCGCTGCCTTCCGCAATGCGTTCAGTAGCATAAGGGTTAACTGGACGTACTATAATGACTTCGTCTAGGTCAACAGCCACCTGAGAAAAAGCCTCAGCATGTGCTGGCACCATATGAGAATTCTCGATAGCGGCTTGCCGAGCAAGGGCGGCAGCAGAAGGGGATTTCAAAGAAAGATTCTCTGAAACCTCATCCACCTTTCCAGTTGTACTAGCTTTCTGGGCATTTAACGTTGCTTCATCAACGCCGGTCTCTACTACCTTTTCTTCAACTGTTTCGACGGTTCCGGTTTTAGTGAGCACCATTTTTTGCAGTTTCAGCGGGCCAGCAAAACTAAAACCAATATCCAATGACATAGCTATAATCGGATTAACTCCGGCGGCTTCTAATAAAGAGATAGCATAAGTCTCATGAAAGGTTCCCGTGCCAATTTGCTTTACTCCCACCCAAATACTATCGATACCATGCAACGCCATTGCTCCACCAAGAGCTTTGGTTGCGATCGGTTCTGGACTTAACAAGGCGGTACCACCAATAACCATTTCAAAGCCGCCGCCCACGACTTGCAATAGACCGGTTCCTCTAGCTAATGGATCTAGCCACCAACGTTCACTCTCCATCTGCTTATCGATAGCTAATATGACTTGGTCAAGTTGTTCCTCAGTTAGACTAGGCTTTCCTCCTTGTCTTAATCCCTGACTCACTTCTTGTAATCGTACTCGGATGCCTTCTAGTAAAGCCGCCTTGGAAAAACCGCTGGGCACTTCACAAGTGAGAGGGGGCCTTGTTAAGCTAGTCAAACAATGTTCTATCGCCGAATTCAAGGTTTCTTCTCTGGGGAATACTGCCTCAACTTCATTGCAGGCATCTAAAAAAGCAAAGGAGTAATCCTCAGGATAGTCTGCTGCTAGCGCTTCTTTTGAGGGGTAGGCGTCAGTCATCTTTGTTAAAACCGGCTACGCTCGTTTGTGCTCATGGCGTTGTTGAAGTAGTGGTGAATTTGGACTGGCAGTCTGTTACTTCTAGGCTCTTAAACAAATCTTGAACTTTGCGTTTCAGTTCTTCAATTAGCTTTATCTTCTTGCCCGCAAAAGTCATCTGAATATGAATGTCTTTATAAAGAAAGAGGGTTTTACAGGTTGCATCCAATAGATCAGCAGGTTTTTCTATACTTGTCATACACCTTGCTACCCATTGTTCACTATAATTAGTCGAATTATCCGGAAGTGATTTAAAAAATTGCCACAACACGCGATACTTAGTGGAATAAACTCGATACAATTGAGCTTTATCATCAAACTCAATCACTCTATCTTGATAAAGACCATAACCACCCCAAGCTTTAGCAACGGTTGCAGGTAATCCTGGTGGGAAGTTATGTATGCTGATTGGCGTGATAAGAAAGGTTAAATCCCGATCATAACCCTGTCCCGTTTTAATGTCGTACCCGAGATCATTCAAAGGGATTTCCAGCAGTTCCCCAGCATCTTGATCTAGCCCTTGTGAAGGCACTAAAGTGGGTGGAAACATCGGTAAAAAATATCGACTGGGAATCAATAAGTGTGTCTGGTCTAAAGTGACACAGACGGCTCGATTATGAACTGGCGGGGGTTCACACCCATTCAGTAAGCCGATGAAACCGAATATCAACAATTTCTTTAGGAGATGGAGATTCAACTCTCCGGTTGGAAAACTAAACATTACTCTTTACCTCAATGCTCTCTGATTTAATCACGGTTGCGTATCGCAGCCTTGGCACCATAAGAAACTATAGGTATCCGCATCTAACATCATCGGACCCCAACCGGTAGGTGTGGGTGCATAAACGCCAAACAATAAAATGCCACCACCAATATCAGGAATATACAAGCCAGCGGGTAAAGTTCCACCAAATAAATAGGGGGGAATATGGTATTTCTTAAATACTTCATGATGATAATCGGCTACTTGATGCGGACTTAATAAATGGGGAATACGGGTTTGATCAGCATCAACTGCATCAATATGGGCAGCAGCTAATGCACGACCAATTTCCTCCATAGAAACGGATAAACCCTGGTCAGAAATATAGCTACTCAGTGCCCACCAAGTGTAATTGGCTGACCTTTTTTCAAACCAAC
Organism: Thioploca sp.; assembly: GCA_012032555.1. GTDB lineage: Bacteria > Pseudomonadota > Gammaproteobacteria > Beggiatoales > Beggiatoaceae > Thioploca. The sequence continues at coordinate 1,155 of JAAUSR010000134.1, read as the reverse complement.
TGGCATTAACCAATTCGCCTTTTCCCCAACCGATTAAGGCTGTTTTAGCCACGGGATCGTTGGAGACTTGCCATCGAGATTTCCAAAAGGCTAGAAAATCTCCAGATTCCGCTAATTGCTGTTGTTCCTTGGTAATGTTATGCTCCAAGGGATTTATAAGCGATTGGGGTATTCCTACAACATAGCTATGCCGCTGCTCACTGATAGCAAGTACCACTTCTTCAATCTGCGCCTCAGTCAAACTCGGTTCCCCTACCCACCTCAAACTTTCACTTAACTCCTTTAAACGTGCCTTCACTTCTGCTAAAAATGCCTCTCTTGAAAACCCTGGAGGTATTTCACAAGTTACTTTTGGTGTGGTTAAACTTTCCAAACAATGTTCTATCGCCGAATTCAAGGTTTCTTCTCTGGGGAATACTGCCTCAACTTCATTGCAGGCGTCTAAAAAAGCAAAGGAATAATTCTCAGCACAGTCCGCTGCTAGTGTTTCTTTTGAGGAGTAGGCGTTAGTCATCTTATTACTTCCTGTTTAGCCGTTGTTATCAATTGATTCATTTTAAAATGGGCTGTTAGATGGGGAGTGCTTAATACCTTTTTAGCCCATATATAGTGCTGATCAAAATTCGCCCCCCACTTCAGCCTCACCAACAAAAACTGAATAACTTGTCGATCAGTGGTTAATCCATACCGTTGCGCATGACGGATACCGGCTTCAATAAATGAACGCAACCAAGGCAGTTCAGATTCTTTTCCGCCTGGTCGCGAGAGATGTTTATATAACAACTGATAAGCCTGTGCCTTAAACCGCGTATTAACTGCTATTTCAAACTGTTTTAAGTGTACTGAACGGAGGGTAAATAGCTTGCCTTCTCCTGGGCTCACCAAATTTCTACCTGGCCAAATACCTGATTCAGATACATATTCCAACACCTCCCCCTCACCCCCATCCTCGACTAACCACCGTCTCACTGGCCCAAAAAACCGCTGCTGCTCTGCGAGCGTCAAAGTGGGTAAAAACACCCGCAAACTCCTTGGATCATAAAACCGAAAATACAACTTTTCTCCCGCTGCCGTCTGCACCCACAGCCACTGCCGCAGATGTGCCAATATAGTTTCAAACGGTGCCAAACTGGTTAAATACACGCCCCAATGCTT
>JAAUSR010000133.1 GCA_012032555.1 Thioploca sp. | reverse complement strand
CAGCGACTCGTTTGAGCAACAACAGTACCAGAGACTTCAACGATGAGAACAGAATATGATTTTTCCGACTCCGTAAAAATCCTTACATTAAAAAGCTGGATAAGCAAGTGACAGTGGAATTGGATGACAATACGTTAGCATACTTTCAGCAAGTATCTGAACAGAGTAGCATCCCTTACCAAAGCCTAATCGCTTTTTTATATTTACGTGATTGTGCGCTCCAACACCGTCAATTGTCAATTAAATGGTTGGAAGCAGACCTTATAGCTAAGTAGAGTAAGCATTGCCCACCAAAATTACTGATGAATGTTAACCATCAATCAGCCTATTGGCGGGTAATGCTTCGCTAACTCGCCTTACTGCTGGTTCGAGGCTACTTTTGCTGTTTGATTAAAGGTTCAAACCGCGCTTGTTGAGGTTCTTTATCTTCCGGTAGGGTCACTGATACCACGACTTTCATGTTAGGATCTAAAACAAATTTGCCTTCCCCTTGAAGCACGTTATCATCCACCGGCTCGAGTTCTACGGTCGTTTTGGTTTTATTAGCTAGGACAATCGCATTACCAGTGCCATTTTTAGTAGGAATCGCTGCGCCAGCATGATCAGTTACATAGACGGTTAACGATTTTTCAGTAACCACTAATTCCAAATGATAATGACCAGCCATGCGCAGTTGTCCGCCATGTGGAGTTTTTTGCGTATCCAGAAATTCATCGGTGTGCGCTAAACTATTGTAACTAAACAATAATGCTATCATACTAAGCGTCGTAAGGGTAAATCGTTTCATCGTTGCTATTACTCCAAGTTAATTAACAATTATAGCCAATAGAAGTTTAATATTCGCCGGCTTGACCACGAAGAGCAAGTAATCGCTCGGCGGGTTGTTGACACCATAAATAAAACATGACTGGGGTAATGAGGGTGTCCAGTAAAGTAGAACTCATTAAGCCTCCAAAAATGACTACTGCTACCGGATGTAAAATTTCTTTACCCGGTTCGCCGGCAGCCAGTAGTAACGGCAGCAAGGCAAAAGCTGCTGTTAGTGCCGTCATCAGAACGGGGGTGAGTCTTTCTAAACTACCCCGAATAATCATTGCCTGACCAAAGGTTTCGCCTTCATGTGCCATCAGGTGAAGGTAGTGGCTGATTTTCAAAATACCATTCCGCGCACTAATACCAGCCAACGTAATAAAACCAATTAAGCTGGCAACGGACAATATGCCATCGGTGAGTTTTAAAGCGATGACACTACCAACCAGTGCGAGTGGAATATTGAGCATGATAATTAAGGCCATAATCATAGAATGGTAGCGACTGTATAACACTAAGAAAATCAAAGCTAAGGAAATCAAGGATAATAAACTAATTAACTGCGTTGCTGCTTCTTGGGCTTGAAATTGTCCCTCTAAACTAATGAAATAGCCTTCTGGTAAGGTTGTTTTGGCAATTCCTTCACGAATTTTCGCAATGATAGTGGCCAAATCGCTGCCGTCAGTATTGGCTAATAATACGATGCGCCGACGACTGTTGTCACGACTGATTTGATTGGGACCATCCGCATCTTCAATGTCAGCAATGCGGTTAAGCGGAATGTAGCCAGCGGGTGTTGCTATTAACAAATTAGATAAGCCTTGTTGAGTTCGATCCGTATCCGCTAAGCGCAGCACAACATCAAATCGGCGATTATCCTCAATAATTTGAGAAATCACTCGCCCACCCACCAAAGTTTGCAAGGCATGAGTCACGGCAGCGGGGGTAACTGCATAAGTAGCAGCTTTGCTGTAATCCAGATGAACTTGAGTTTGTGGGATACGAACTTGTTTTTCAATTTGTAAATCGACAAGCCCGGGGATAGTGGCAAATTGAGTTTGTAAATTGCTCGCTAATCCTCTCAGGGTATCTAAATCATCGCCAAACACTTTTAAGGCAATTTGGGCACGTACCCCCGACAATAAATGGTCTAACCGGTGAGAAATTGGTTGGCCAATATTGACCACGGCTGGTAAAGCCACGAGACGGGAACGGATGTCTTGCAAAATTTCTGCTCGGGAACGATTTGAGGGACGTAAATCCACTTCAATCTCAGAAGAATGAACGCCTTCAGCATGTTCATCTAATTCTGCACGTCCAGTTCGTCTACCGACTTTAATCACTTCCGGTACTTGTAAAATAAGTCGTTCGGCTAAGGTACCCATTTTATTGGATTCACTTAATGAAGTACCAGGATTGAGCAATACACTAATTGTTAAAGTCCCTTCATTAAACGCCGGTAGAAATGAACGTGCCAAAAACGGCACCATTGCTATTGCGGCAATAACAATTAATAAAATTATTATTAACAATAATTTAGCATAACAAAATGACCATTTTAATAAATAAGTATCGATTTGCTTGAGTTTTCTGACTAACCCACTTTCTTCATGTTGGACAAATTGTGCTTGTGGTAATAAGTAATAACACAACACCGGGGTTAGCGTGACCGAGACTAACATGCTCGCTAGGATAGAAACGATGTAGGCTACACCGAGTGGCGCAAATAATCTGCCTTCAATTCCAGATAAGGCAAATAAAGGCACGAATACCAGTACAATAATCAAAGTGGCATAAATAATGGCCGAGCGAACTTCAAGTGTGGCCGTACTGATAACGGTAATAATTGGTTGAGGGGAAGTGGTCATGCGGTTTAAGCGCAACCGTCTCACCACATTTTCTACCCCCACCACCGCATCATCGACTAATTCGCCAATAGCTATCGCTAATCCGCCTAGAGTCATGGTATTAATGGACAGATGAAAATAATGAAACACGAGCACCGTCACTAAAATAGAAATGGGAATAGCGGTAAGAGAAATAAAGGTGGTGCGAAAATTTAATAAAAATAAGAAAAGTATCACGGCGACCATGATCGCACCATCCCGCAAGGCTTCTTCTACATTAGTCACTGAGGCTTCGATGAAATTGGCTTGTTTAAACAGAATATCATCTACCGTAATACCGGTTGGCATATTTCTATTCAATTCTTGTAAAGCGGCTTCGATTTCGCGGGTCAAGGTAACGGTATCGGCGGTGGGTTGTTTTTGCACTGATAAGATTACGGCCGGTTGAGCATTAAAACTCGCATCGCCGCGTTTAATACGGGCAGAAAAATGAACTGTCGCTATTTGGTTGAGTAAAATGGGTACGCCACTCCGAAAACTGACCACCAGATTTTGCAAATCTTCTAACCGAGTCGTGCGTCCAATATGACGAATCAGATATTCACGCGCCTGTTTTTCTAGAAACCCGCCACTGGTATTGATTGCAAAATCGGTCAAAGCATTCTCAATTTCGGCCAAGGTAATTTGTAAGTCCCCCATCATAGCGATATTAGGCGTAATTTGATATTGTCTAATTTCTCCGCCAATGGGAATCACTTGTGACACACCGGGAATTGTCAATAGGCGTGGGCGAACCACCCAATCAGCAAGCTCTCGAATTTGCATGGGCGTGTTAGCGGCGTTGGCACCGTGCATGGCAATTAGCATGATTTCTCCCATGATAGAAGTAATTGGGCCCATTTGCGGAATAATGCCAGCCGGTAATTGTTCTTGCACTAATCCTAGACGCTCGGTAACTTGTTGCCGATTTAGGTAAATATCGGTTCCCCAAGCAAATTCTACAAACACAATGGCTAAACCAATCCCGGAGACGGATCGGACTCGAGTCACCCCAGGTAAGCCATTCATCGCTGTTTCAATGGGAAAAGTAACCAGTTGTTCGACTTCCTCTGGTGCCATTCCTTCGGCTTCGGTCATCAAAGTCACCGTAGGTTTGTTAAGATCCGGAAACACATCAATCGGCATTTGGCGTAACACTAAGGTACCGTAAATGATTAGAAGAATACTGATCGCTAATACCAACAACCGTTGGTGGAGACCATGATGGATAATCAATTGAAACATTAGGCCTCCTAACGCACTTGTCCCAACAGGCTTGCCCCTTCAATAACCACTCTTTCATTGGCTTTTAATCCGGCGATTACCACTACTTGGTTAGCATCTACCGCTTGTGCTGATACCGTTACGGGTTGAAAATGTTCAGCACTCTCATGCACCCACACAAGACTTTGACTATTATTGCCTTTTAACACCGCACTGTTAGGCAACGCGATTCCTTGCAGCGTTTGTTTCAGTGAAGCAAAAACTTTAACCGGTTGTTCTACGGCTAAAAACGGTAGCGGCGAAGTGATACGAAATTGTAACGGTAGCGCATGTTCTCGTAATTGATAAGTTAAGCCAACTAAACTTAAAGATAATACTTGTTGATTGGTGGTGATAGCTTGCGCGGTGACAATTTGTTTTACCCAAGTGGGATCATACACTAACGCTTCTACCCATAATTTATCTGGGTTGATGATTTCAACTAGAATTTCTCGTGCCTCAACCACTTGACCGACTAAAACATTTCTCACGGCAATGACCCCAGTAATTGGATAGGTTAGAGGAATCCTTTTAGTTAAACTAGCTGCCAAGGTGGTTTGACGTTGTTGTAAACTGCTCAGTTCTACCTGGGCATCTTCCAATTCCTTGCGGGCAATATTATTGCCTAATTGCTTGAGACGATTAATATTCTTTTTAACGAGTTCAACTTGTCCCGCTAAGTTCACTATTTCTACTTGTTGTCCAGCACGGTCAACATCACCCGCAATCGGAATAAGATAAGCAAGAATTTGATCTTTATCCACTTTTTGACCTAAATGGGGTAGTCCTGCTGCTGTCAGTTCAATCCGTCCGGCGAGCGGTGCTTGAACAATACCGCTATAACTCGGATCCGCAATGATATGGCCGTTATACAGTTCTACGCCTTGAGCCACCGGAGTGGTTTTAGTTAAATAAGTGCGAATATTCAGTAACCGCTGAATCGGTTTAGGCATAAATACGCTACCATCAGGTAAGCGAATCGCAGTACTATCTGTTAGTCCACTCCAAGGTGTCGCAACTGAATGGCTAGCTGGTTCACTATGATCTTCCCCTTCATGAGCCATACTGGCTACTGCGAAAAATATCCCCGTTAAAACTAACCAGGGTGTGATTGCGGAGATAGAACGTTGCCATCTAATTTTTATTACCCAGTGCCGGATAAGCAACCCCACAATGATGACCATTACCAGTAATCCCCAAGTGAACCAACTCGGTACAGTAGACCCAGCGCTAACATAAGATAGCCATTCTCCTAACTGTACCTGCCACCGAAATAGCACTGAAAGCCAATGAGATTGGAAATCTAACCACCAATGGGTATTTAATTTACTCACTGGTTCCGAATCTTGGGGAGGCGGAATCGTTAATTCACCCAACAACAAATCAGCGAGTTGTTCCGTTTCAATGGTGAACACTAATTCATGTTTTCCCGGTGAAGTCAGTTCTTGACTGTGAATAAGGTAAGTACCAGTGACACTACTCGGTTTAGCAATGGCTTTAAATAAGCCACTTTCTTCAACTTCAATTTTCGCCTGATTAATTGGCTCATTAGTAGCAAAAACATCTAAATAAATCGTTAAGGTAGCTTCATCTTGCCCCACGATACCTACCAGTTCAAAATCAGCCGATTTTACTTCTACCCGTGGTGTCAGTGTTTGAGTCGGTAAAGGTGGTAAAGCTGGACCATGATCATGTCCTTCGTGAGCCATGACCCAAGAAAATGAACATAGAATAATGATTAAGCTAAAAAAATAAATTCGCATAAAAACCCCCTATATCTGAACCTACCGAGCAATACCCAAGTATTTGCCCAATTCAGACAATAAATTTAATAAGAATTAAAAAAATAGGCTATTTCAAAAGGGGTAAAAAGAAAGGTTGAGGCGGTCTTTGCAACTGATCGGGGACAAAGGACGTAAAGAAAATAGTTAAGAATAGATAACTTACTACGGTTGATACAACTGGGAATGATAAAATAAGACTGAGTAGACTATAAACATGACTACAAACACTGCATAATTCGCAGTTATCGCAGAAAAACTTTAAGGGCGCAGTGGTTTGAGATCCTTGATGATGATGTCCACTGTGCTGAACCAGTGGGTTAGTTAGTGAAGAAAAATGCGAACAAAATGGCATCGCCACGACCACATAGCTTTGGAAAAGTAAAACGATTGTTAGCAATAAAGCTAACTGGCGAACCAACCGTGAAGATAGACACATAATTATCAGATAATTTGGGAATAACGACAGAAAAATCAATAGGCAAATTAATTTCAAATGGAGATCGATCGGACTAAACACAGCGTGTCCGACCAAAATAAAAAGTTGGACATGCACAGAAATAGGAAGAAAGTGGTGCTTTCGATATCGTTCACTTCGACCAAGTTCGCTTCCAAATTGAGTTTTGGTTTCGTAACGCTATCATGATCGCCTTAAATCCACTCAAACTGGAAGATCGTCATTGGAAAATCCGAAACACGAATGTTCATCTACTTGAATGTTTTTCTATATACTTAGGCCTCGATTTCACTTCAATAAAATCATCTCCTAATGTTGAGACCTTTTGTAACTACGGGGTAACATGGAGTTGTCGCTACTTAAAACTATCTAAAACTATTGTTAGGGTGTGTCATCAATTAGCCGCTTGACTTTAAGTGAAAAAAGTGGATATTAAGTTTTGAGGAGAGAAACTTAAAGGGAAAAAGAAATAACGAGACGTTATGGGTTAAAAGACGAGCCATGGGAGC
>JAAUSR010000132.1 GCA_012032555.1 Thioploca sp. | reverse complement strand
GTACCCTCCTTTATGGTGTGGAAAACCTGGAACCAGGTAATCGCTTATGGTCCTACGATTCCAGCCAAGGAGAAGCGAAGTTAATCTGCGAGGACTTGATGGCTTCGTTGACCACGCCAATCAATGCTCTCGAAACGCATCCTGATAATAGCTTAATCTTCACGGTTACCCAGAATAAGAAATTAGCTTTTAGGGTGATAGATGTTACGCATTGTGAAATAACCTTGACCGGAGAAATGGCTACGGATTATAATCAAATTAAAGGCATTGCTTGGCCAGATTGTAATAGACCAGTGAGCGTAGCATCCTCACCTTGAGAAAGTTCTTCTTGCTTACCAGGAAAAAAAGTATAACTAAATATTAGTCATTGAAGCCAGTCTATGGCAAATTGTCTCTTAACTTTAGAAAGACCTATGGAAAAATATAAGAGCTATTTACATTTCCTCTTTGCTAAGATCTATAAAGATTTTCGTCGCTATCAAATATCAAAATTGATTTCATGGGACACCCCACCCCCAACTGAATCCGGATGCACGGCAATTATTGCGATGTGTTCTAGAATACCCTATATTTTATCTGGTGTTCTAGAATGCCTTTGGAGTAGCAGCTGGGAAGAACTTAGGGAAGTTGTTGTCGTAGTTGATGCTGAATTGGGTGCTTTACCGGTAGGATTTGAAGATGAAATTAAGCATAAATTACCGCAATTAAAGTTGACCTTTCTCTACTACAATCACCAACAAGCTAAATATACTACTAAAGTAGGCGATCCGTTTATCTATGCGTGGTTGTCATGGAGCATTGGCTTTAACTATGCTCGCACTAAAACCGTCTTAATCCAAGATTATGATGCCCTGGTCTTGTCAAAAGAGGTGCTGAAAAAACGTTATCAAGCTTTTATCGAATCGGGTGCCAAAATTCAAGGGGTTAAGTGGTTTGGTTTCACAATTGGTTTGACGCCAGAAGATCGGTTAGCAACCACCTGGGAAGCCTTTGTTGATGTCAATTGGGTCCGTAGTTATCCGCCCGTCATGGGATATCACAAAGTCGGTAGACTCAATGGACGCCAAGTGTGTTACGACATGTACGATGATATCCAAGCTAACCATACCCCAGAAAATCAACGCACTATCATGCCAATGCCAGAAGAAGATTTAGCCCATACTTCTGAGATGATTGTCCAATATATGATGTTCAAAAAGAACCCGGGTAAAGTCTTACCTTGCTTTTCAGTCATTATGGTACCTTTTTTCTACTGGTTATCGGGGCGAGAACATGCGCTTACTAATGCTACGCAGGCGCTTCAACAAAACAATTGTCAACAGGTTGATTTACTAGCAGATGGGGTTCTCATCAATCTTTCCTTACTAAAAATAATTGATGTTGATTGGATTCTAAAAAATATCATTCAAGTGATGGTCAAGAAAGACATTAAGCCATTTAAAGAGATTATTGATTATGGAACCGCCCTCTATCAAGCTTGTAAAACCCCACCAGAACAAATCTGGGTAGGTGATTTTACTGCGGCACAAAGAGAGTGGATTCAAGCAGCCAGAGCACTCTAGGGAAACGGATGATGAAAACGATTCTAGTAGTTGGTGGTGCCGGCTATATCGGTGCCCACATGGTCAAAATGCTTCTAAAAGCGGGTCATCAGGTAGTGACTTTAGACAATCTTTCCAGAGGACATCGAGATGCCATAGCCGGACAGGGTGATTTTGTATTTGGTGACATCGCGGATCGCGCTGGATTAGATCGCTTATTTACCGGTTATCAATTTGATGCGGTGATGCATTTTGCGGGTTTTTTCAAAGTTGGTGAATCTATGGTAAACTCCAGCCTTTATTATCAAAATAATATGGCTGCGACTTTAAATTTACTCGATGCCATGGTAGCTCATCAAGTCAAACTTTTTATCTTTTCTTCCTCCGCAACTATTTTTGGCGAACCCAATTACTTACCCATTGATGAGCAACATCCTAAAAAACCGATTAATTCCTATGGTTGGTCAAAATGGATGGTTGAACAAATCTTGGCGGATTATGATCGGGCTTATGGATTAAGATCCATTTGTTTACGCTACTTCAACGCCGCTGGTGCCGACCCCGAAGGACAACTAGGTGGCTACCACACTGATGAAACTTGCTTAATTCCGTTAGCTTTACAAGCTGCCTCGGGACGACGTGAAACGGTTACCGTGTTTGGGGATGATTACGATACACCTGATGGTACCTGTATTCGTGATTACATCCATATCGAAGATTTATGCCAAGCCCATTTACTCGCTTTAGAACAATTATTAAATGGTGCCGCCAGTGCGGCGTATAATCTAGGCAATGGTACCGGTTTTTCAGTCAAACAAGTTATCAATGTTGCTGAAGCTGTGATTAACAAACCAATTCCAGTAACCATGGGAGAACGACGCCCAGGTGATCCGCTTCGTTTAGTTGCCGATTCTAAACTCGCACAAACTCGGTTAGGTTGGCAACCGCAGTATGCTCAATTAGAAACGATTATTGAACATGCTTGGCGGTGGGAAACAACGCATTACGATATTTTAGTATCTGGAAATAAATAATATTCAATTAATTATATAGGAAAGAGGTACAACCTAAAATGAAATGTGTCGTGTTGATGACTGCAACCATAACACCTCCCAAAGATGCTCTTAATCTAAAGAGAATTGACCCTAACCAAAGAGAAAATGACTATGCTGAGGCATTAAAATATTATCTATCAATTCCGGAACAATATGTGAACAAGATAATATTTGCTGAAAATTCCAATAGTGATTTATCGAGACTGAAAAAACTGGTTAATGACACACCACATAATAAAACAGTTGAATTTATTGAATACTTAGATGGCAATAACTTTCCATCGTACTATGGGAGAGGCTATGGAGAACTAAAACTGATTGATTATGCTGTGGATAATTCAAAAATTCTTACTGAGGAAGATGTTATCTGGAAAGTCACCGGAAGATATAAGTTATTAAATATAATAAAATTAATAAATACTCAGCCTAAAACTTTCTCTATTTATTGTGATTTAATAAAATATAAAATAAATCTTGTAGATACTAAAGTATATGCGTTTACACTACAGGGATATAGAAAGTATTTGTACAATAAATATCATATCTTAAAAGAAAAAGATGAGCTAAATGGACCAAAAAACATGATGATAAGTGGAGTTACTTGGTTTGCCTTCCTCTATGCTAACTTACATGACCAACGAATTGTACCAAGATTTAAATATGTTCCAAATTTTCGGGGAGTTGTGGGAGTTCGGGGTGAGAATTTTGTCTCTTTAAGGCAAAGAAGAAAATACATATTGAGATCTATATTTAGGATAATATTTCCTCAGATTTGGGTATAATAAATTAGGAGTTACGCATTGACAGATGAAATTAGTTTTAGTATCAAACAGTTGCACCGAAAAATTCACTCGATATTTTACAAAAATTTTATTGATAACAAACTGATTTAACAGTGAATTATTTTGTCAATGCGTAACTCCTATAGTTGTGTTAATGCCAAATACTAATCAAATTAACCACTATATAAAATATAGTTACCCAAATAATCTAGAAGAAAGGATAGTTATTACTATGTTCAAAAGATATGTCAAGAGCATTTTTAGTCAGTTTGGATATGAAGTACACAAAAAACGAACAATAGGATTTAATTCATCTTATCTTTCTCAAATCTACCAACCAAAAACAGTTATTGATGTTGGAGTAGGTCACGGTACGTTCCCATTATACGAAGCTTTTCCGAATGCCTACTTCATTCTAATTGAACCCATCAAAGAATATAGAGATTCAATTAATAAAATAGCGAAGAAATATAATTGTGATATTCATTATAAAGCGGTTGGTGACAAAGAGAGTCAGTTGGAAATAAACATTGATATAGGCAATTTACAAACAAGCTCTTTCATGGATAGAACTTCACTTACAAAAACTAAAAATCCTCTTAGAAAAACAACAGTAGAAGTCACAACGCTTGATATAATTTACAATCAAAGCCCTACTATAAAAGAACCTATACTTCTAAAAATTGATACTGAAGGGTACGAATTGTCAGTCTTAAAGGGAGCAAAATCATTATTACAGCTAGTGGATGTTGTCATTGCCGAAGTATCGATTGCCAAGAGATTTGAAAATAGCTATGAATTTGAGGATATTATATCCTTTATGAATGAAAAAGGTTTTTATGTATTTTCTTTTTTAACAATAGTTCATGGAGAGGGTGAACTTAGACCACGCTTCGCTGATGTTATTTTTAAACGTCGTAAAGAAAGCTAATTAAGTACGAGTAGTACGAGATTTAGGAAAATATTTCCTAAGATTTGGGTATAGAATTCATAGACAAATATCTCCTTTAGTCAGATATATTTTGGTGATTAGTTTGCAAAGGAACAAAAACACAGAATATGAATGGTTCGTGGAAATTAATAAGAAATTATATACGCAATATAAATTTTATACGAAATGTATATGTAGCTTTAATAGCTTTTCTTAGTTTTATGTATGATTATAAAAGATTTCTTGCATATGGCGGTTGGCAAGATAACATGAATGATGTGAAACTAAGAAATTATAAACAAGTTATGTATTACCATACTTTAGAAAAAAGTTTCTCTTTTAAAAAAAGAAAGCCAAATTGGGGTTGGGAAAAAGTATCCAATTTATTAAATCTATTAAATATTGCCAAGCAGTCTGGTTCTATCGGTTATCATGATAAAGCTTCAAAACAGATTTTAGAAAAATTTATAGAATTACCAGAAAATATTAACTTAGAACAATCACAGCGCTTAAAAAAAGAACTAGAACAATTTGATTTTAATTCCAATGATATTCATGGAGCAATGGAATACAGCTTAAGTGATTTTAATAAGGGACAGTTAGACAAGCCAGAAGATTTCTTCTTGACGAGATATTCTTTAAGAGAATTTAAGGAACAAATAGTTGAGGATGAAATAATTCATAGAGCGGTTAGATTAGCGATGAAAACCCCATCCGTTTGTAATCGACAAGCTTGGCATATTTATCATACCGGTAATAGTGATGTTAAAAATAGAGTTTTGGATTATCAGCATGGTAATAAACCTTTTGGTAAGAATATACCCAACCTGCTAGTTGTTACGACTGATTTGAAAGCATTTTTTTCATCACCAGAACGCTATCAACACTGGATAGATGGTGGTCTGTTGTCTATGTCCTTAATGTACGCTTTTCATTCTTTAGGAATTGCTACTTGTGCTTTGAATTGGAGTCAATCACCCAAAAATGATAAATTACTAAGAAAAGCTGTTAATATAAAACCAAACCATACTATTATTATGATAATAGCTATTGGCTATCCTAATGAAAATAATAAAGTATGTATCTCAGCAAGAAGACCTTTTAAAGAAATATATAGTACTCTTGAAAAGCGATGAAAAAATGAAAATAGCCCTGATTACCATTCATAACGTATGCAATTATGGAGCAGTACTGCAAGCCTTTGCTACTAAAAGAATACTTTCACAGTATGGAGAAGTTGAAACCATCAATTATTTTAATCCGCACCTGCCTAATCAATTAAAGCTGATAAGATTTAGGCTGTCAATAGATGGTATTAAAATGGCAATACATGATATTTTAAGACTCAAGCACCGAAATAAACTCATTAAAAAATTTGAGAACTTTATTGAATCTAACTTAGATTTATCCAGATTAGTTACCCAACATAATATTCAAAAGGGAGCGATTAATAATGAGTTTAATGTATATGTTTGTGGAAGTGATCAAATTTGGAATTCCGGTACTATTTCTAAAGACGGGAAATTAAATCCCATCTATTTTTTAAGCTTTGTCAAGAACCCAGCTAAGAAGATCTCCTACGCTTCAAGCATGGGCGGACATTGTCGTCCTACCGCTTCCGAAAAAGAGCAACTAAAAGATTTATTAAAAGATTTTACAACCATCTCCGTCAGAGAAAGTGATGCTCAAGAAATGTTATCTCACTTATTGAAAAGAGAAGTATTTCAGGTATTAGATCCAACTTTACTGCTATCAAAGGAAGAGTGGTTGACTACTTTAAAAATAGCTAAAGATTATAGAAGTCAAAATGAGGATTATATACTTGTTTACTTGTTACCAAAAGTGCCTTTAATAAAAAAGGTTGTTAAGTTTGTTGTCAACAAATTTGTAAATAAAAAAGTAGTGACAATTGAACAAGCGTTTAAGCCATTTATAAATGCAGATTTTCACATTAGAGATGCTGGACCCATTGAATTTATAGAACTTTTTTCCAATGCCAGTTTTGTGATAACTAATTCATTTCATGGAGTTTGTTTTTCTATCAACTTTAAAAAACCTTTTGTAGCTGTAAGTGGTGGCGGAAATCGAATTGTAAGTTTATTGAATCTATTTAACCTAAAAGATAAGCTCGTTAATAAAGAAGAAGATATTTACAAATTAAATTTCTATTTTGATTACGATTCTTTGGAAAATCAACTTAGAAATGAACAATCGAGATCTATTCAAGTTTTAAGTTCTAGTATATTGTCATGAAGAAATGGATAATACTTAGAGTAAAACTATTGATGATCAATAAAATGCAAATATTTTGAAATCATAGTATTATGAACTTTAAAAAAGCTATTAAAGAAGTTAAAACCCTAGTATAGCAAAACTAGTGTAAAATGATTAAATTTCATAGCGAGTAAAAATGTCAGAAATAGAACCGTGTTTTTGTTTCCGAATCGCTTTAGCTTGTGCCCATTTAGGTTCAATCGGGTTCAATTGAGGC
>JAAUSR010000131.1 GCA_012032555.1 Thioploca sp. | reverse complement strand
ACATGAATGAATCATGTCATATAAATTTCTCAAAGCACCCACTCTGCACTCATTACGAATTAATTTTACCAAACCATTCTTGTCATTCTTTTTTAAATAATCCTCAACAAACTGACCCGTTCCGTCAGGAGAACTATCATCCGTATAAATAATACGAAAAGATGAATAATTCTGAGAAAGTGCAGAATTTAAATTCTTTATATAATATTTGGCATTCTTATAGCTTGGAATTACAATTACAAATCTATGCATGACTTCTTTATATATCGTTTTTTCTGCATATGATGGTGGAAGAAAATAGGACAAGAAGCCTAATTAAAAACAATAACCTGGAGATTATTAGGCTCCTCATCGATTTTTATAATGGTATATATATTAACCGGTAATTTAAATATTGGTGGACAACTGTTTCTTTTGACACTATCATTTAACACTATTATTTATTTTATAATTTGGAATTGTATTTATTGGGGTTACAAACATGAAAGAAATAAATCTAATTTATCAAGCACATCAGGGAGAGCCAACTCTTCACTTCAATGGACCTCAAGGAAAAATATTTACAGATCACAAAAAAATCCAAATCGTCATAATATAGCTTTGAGTTGGTATGCATTGAGAGATCCAAAACCAACAGATTCAATATTTGTTTTGGAACCTATGTGTGTAAATCCTTCAGATTATGGCATTGAATATCTAAAAAATTTCAAACATATTTTTGCATGGACAAAAAAAGCATTCGAAAATACACCTGTATTCAATAAAGTTATTGAAGTTAATCATCCAAATTTATACAAATTCCCAAATCCTGATGTGTTAATAAATCAATGGAAACCATGGGAACAAAGACAAGATAAATTAATTATCATCGCAAATGATAAAACTTCAAAACATCCATCAAATATTTATAAACTTCGTATGATGCTCGCTAATAATTTACATAAAGCATGTAAATATAAAGTAGAATGGTATGGACAAAAACCTCCAAAAAAACCATACCGCGTAGGTCCAGTCAAAGATAAATTAGAACTACTCAGAAATGTAAAATTTACTATATGTAGTGAAAACTGCTACCACCCTAAATATAGTTATAATTATTTTACAGAGAAGATGATGCATGCTTGGATGGCGGGCACTGTACCACTATATATGGGTTGTCATAATATTGATCAATTATTTCCAAAAGAAGCATATATTGATTTAAGACCTTATGTAAAAAAGAATGGACATAATCTTCAAATAGATTTTCCAACAATTAAAAATATAATAAATTCTTTTTCAAAACAAGATTATGAAAAAATGATTAAAGCAATAAAAGAAATTATAAAGTCTCCAGAAGGATTATTTCATATTTGTTCTTGGCAAAGAGTTCATTTAAAAATGTTAGAAACCATTAAATAAAAACTTTACCATTTCTTTATATTCAACTAAATAATCATCTAAAATATCTGGTACAGATGTTCTTTGCAATGCATCTTCAATAGACTCTTTTATTTTTTCAACAGATATAACTGGTTTATTATCTTTTTCTTCATCTGATATTAAATATATTCCACCATCTGTATATTCAACCGTTTTCCAATTATTACTAATAACTGTACCCCCTCCAATTGCCATACACAGTCTCAAAAGTCCAGAATCATACTCTGTTATATTTCCAAAATCAATTATTAATTTTGCCTTTTGAATTAAATAAATTAATCCTTTGTATGGTAAATATTCATTTACTGGAAATACATATCCTGGATAATTTCCACGAGCACCAACAAGAACAATTTTTTGTTTCAATTTGCCATCATGAGCCCCCAAAACCCTTCTAACCATCTCAATGTTTCTATTAAATACTAATATATAATCTTCATCAATTGGAACCATCTTGGCCCCTTCTGTATATGGCCATGGTTTGTAAGCTGTATATATTTCTTTTCCTAATTTATCTGATAAATAATTTGAAATCTGTATAGATGGTGTCATGATTCTATCAAACTTATTCAAATTTTCTAAATCCTTATCTGTAATATCTTTTTCTTCACACTCCTCAATAAATATTGATCTTCCATTATGAAATATATTACCAGCATTTTGAATAGTTAAATTTATATCTTTTTCTGCAAATCTAACATCAGGTAATGTTGGACTTATTTTATGAAACCAACTTAATCCCGAATAAGAATTAGAAGAAAATGTTGATTTTAAATGTGTTTTATCATTGAAATCCATGTATTCATATGACGAGCATATTTGAGTGATTTCAATAATATAGGATCAGATACATTAGGAACATTTCCGGCATTATTACTTATCTTTCCTTCGATAAGATAACTTTGCATAATATCCTGTACACTTACACGATTAACAATATCCTCTAAAAACATAATTCTAGTAATCATTACATTTCCTGTTGAACCAGGATGGCGGCTAATTACTATTTCATATTGCTCAGGATTTCCAACTGCTGTTAAATTTTTAGTAAATATTTGTTTATGATGTAGTGTTATTAAAGGTCTATTCTTTTCATCATTTGATGGAGCTAATGTAGCTGTAAATTTTCCATTTCCTTTGATATTGCTAGCCTCAACCATTAAAATATAATCTTTATATGACTTGACAAATCGTACAGGAATTCTATATTCACCACGATGTCCCAAAATAGCATGCTTTGGAAATACTTGAGTATCATTATTGGCAAAACTCTTCGTAAAACCACCTGTAGCCGTATCAAATAAAAGTCTGGAATTCCCCTCCTCTTGTTTTATAGGAATTATAGGTTTATTAACCGGTCTAATAGGCTCTGTTAAAATAATATCATTACTCTTTTCTATTGGTTGAATTAATGGCGGAGAAATTTCTCTATGTGTCGGTAAATCAGGAACTTTTGATTTTGGCCTTCCTGTAACATCTAATGATTTTATAACACAACTTCCTAAAAATCTAATACAATCACCTCCATCTCTCTTAAACATATTTGGAGGATCAGTTTCAATACTAATTATCTCTCCAGCTTTTATAAATCCACCTTCAGTTGCTAATAATTTATTTTCAATTTGTCTAAGACAAGTATAACTTTCACATTTTCTCAAAATAGAAGACCAATTAATTATTTCTTCAATTTTAGATGTATAAAGTTCAATTGATAAAACATCTAAAGATCCATTGCTTCTTTGTGTTCTTTTAATATTTAATTCGCCACTAGAATCAAGTGTAATACTTACAGATTGACGTACTTTACTCATTATATTACAATTAATAGAATTTCTTCCACTAGTTAATAATACAATACCATTTCCAGAACGCCTTCTAAATAAAACTGTTGCACTGTCAGCATCTATTTCTTTGAAATTAAAAGATAAAATACCATGTTTACCCTCAAGTTCATAAGCAGAACCGGGACGACATGATTTCATTCCAGCTAAAAAATTCTTGAAATCACCAGATGAAATGCTTTTTTATTAATCTACTCATGATATTTGATAAATAATGCCTTTCTTCTTGAATAATAATCTCTTACATTCTGATTAAATTTTTTCAAATTATTTCTATGACAGTTTGTTTTAAATTCTCGATACTCTCCCTCATCTGCAGCCCCTACACCAAAATGTGTACCCGTTCTTTCAATATAGCCCAATCTAAACCCAGCCACCCTAATTCTCATTCCAAAATCTGCATCCTCTTCCCCATAAGGACCATATTCAGTATTAAAAAATCCAAGCATTTTATGAATTGATTTTGGAAATACCATACATGCAGTTCCTAAATTACCCTGTGGCTTATCTTGAAAACGCTTTCCTTCCCTTTCTATTATAGGATATGGTTTGTCCTCCATGTTAACACCAATCGCTCCATAATTACGATTAATAGTTAAAATATCAATACACTCTTCAAGCCATCCAAATGGCATTTCTACATCATTATCAATTGTACAATACCATTGTGCACCCATATCAGAAGCTGCCTTCAAAGCCTGATTTCGAGCTATCGCAATACCCTTATTCTCAGGATTGAAAATAATACGAGTTTCTACAGGCCATTCATAAGAATTCAAAATGTCAACCGTTCCATCTGTAGAACCATTATCAATAATTACCATTTTGAATGGATGTTTTGTACTCGTCCATAAACTACCAAGCATTCGCTCCGTAAGCTCATGCCTATTATATGTTGCCATCATTAATACTGTTTTCATGCCTGCCTTAAATGTGTATAAATTTCAAAAGGAGATATCCATGCCTCAGATGTAAATATAACATTATTTAAACCCAAATATTCAATATTCTTATGTAAATCATACTTTCCATCAAAATGATGCCCCGCAATTTTTGCACCGCCCATCATGATCGCTATTAATAACCAATCTATTGTACTAGATAATACAAAACTTACTCGGTTCAATAAATAAAATACTATATATAAATCATTAATTAATTTAATATCTATTCCATGATACTTAAATTCATGTTTAGTATATATTAAAACATCATATCCTAATGGTTTTACTAAAGCTACAAACTCTCTTATGTTTTGTAAACTCCAATCAAAAAATTCTACCTCATGCATCGTATCTTCATGATCTGGAAATATCAATATAAATTTTTTATTTATATTATACTCTTTTGTTTTTCTGATCTTTGGCAAATATGAAAAATCCCAAGGAACTAACATATTATCACCTAATTGTTTTAATAAAGGATTGTTATTTTCTAAAGGATAATAACCATATAAACTTTTATAATTTATGTAATTATACATTACATTCATATAAACACGATTCTCTTTATCAAAAAATAAAGGTACCGGATAATCATCCAAATGCCCACTCTCTATCTTACTCTCACTTTCCTCTATCAATCCTTGCATCCTATATAATTCCCATCCCATTCCTTTCCATGTGACATTTTTATGACCAATTTTTAATAACATTTCAGCGAAGGCGAGAGCGAAGAAATTTTCTAAAGTTTTACCGAAACAAGTAATTACAATTTCTTTATCAGAAACAAGAGGTTGCCAGAATTCTAAATCGATTTCTGGCAACACATATTTATTTCTTCTTACTTTCCAAGGAATTCCTGGACTAAATGGGAAATATTTAAATTTTACTCGTCTCATACAAGATTATATTCTGGATCTTTTTCATATAATTCTAAATCAATTTTATATCTTGCAGCCCATTTATTTTTAAACTTCTCAACATTATGTGACATAAATAATTTATTTACAGCATTCTTTTTTAATGTAGCACTTTTCTTCATGATAAATATTTACATTTCCACAATAAACAATTTTTTCAAGTTCTCCAATAGATAAACACAAATCTACATCATCAAATGCCCATTTAAAATTACAATCAAATCCATCAACTCTATTAAAACTAGATACCCTAACCAACATACATGCAGCTGTTACCGCTTGAAAATATCGATTCTTTCTTGCATGCTTATCTACCCTTGACCAACACGATAATGAAATGGAAGATAATTATATCTCTTACTGAAAATTACTCCAGCATGTTGCAATCTATCAGTATCTGTATACATCAATCTCGCCCCAACAACTCCTGCTCCAGTATCTTCAATCAATTTATACATCTTATAAATTGAATTTTCATCCTTAAACTTAATATCATTATTTAATAATAAATAATAATCATCATCATTTGCATTTGTTTTAGAAGCTAGAAAATTCATTCCTTCTGCAAAAGTATCTCTATTATGATCGAAAGCCCAAATGTCTACAGGATCTTTATCAAATCCTTCACTATTAAAATTATCATTAACTAATTTAATACTATTATCCGTTGAACCATTATCTTTTATAATCCATCTACTATCAATTTTTTTCTTTTTTAAATATTTCATATTATTTGAAAGTCCAGGCATTAGACTTTCTAATTTATCAGCCCCATTCCAATTTAAAGTCAATATATAAACACTCATTTAGCACCCCATTTTTCAATAAATTTTTTCTTGGCATCTAAATATAACTCGCTTAATCCTACTTTTTTACTTGTCATTTTGCCAATATGCATCACAGGAACATCAACAATTTCAAATCCAATACCTAATTCCTTTGCCCTGAAAGATAAATCTACATCTTCAAAATAAGCTTTAGATACAGTTATAAATGGACCATCATCAATAATAAGTTTTTCCCATATGTCCCTACGAGCCATCAAGTTCCATCCACTCATATATACAAGACCTTCACGAGGCATCTTTTTAGCCTCACATTTGAAATTAAAATTATTATCCAATATTCCAATCGTTGGACCCACAAGACATCCATCCTTGGCCCTCTCAATTAAAATCTCAGTCCAATTTGAATGATCTTTCTTTACTTTAATATCATTATTTAAAAATAATATGTATTCACCACTAGAAGCCTTGTAAGCAGTATTACTTCCTATAGCAAATCCTGTATTTTCATTCAATGATATTACTTTTAAATTTTTTGGCCATGAAGAATTTCCAATATGAAGTTTTTCAAATGTTTTGTCTGTACTGCCATTATTTACAATAATTATTTCATGGTCATCAGGAAGATGACCAAGATCTTTTAAATAACTCTCAGTTAAATACCAATTGTTAAATACTGGAGTACAAATACTAACCTTCAATTTCTTCTCCACTTAAAGGACGATGTGATTCTCTTATATTACTATTTATTTCATTCAAAATAGCAAGTTGAGTATCATCTACCGATTTTAATGAAAAATTTTCACTAGTATTCATAAAATCTTTAATACCTATCTCCCATCGCTTGCCAGTCCTTCTACATTCATATCCTATTCGTAACTTCTTAGGATTTATTGCTGCACTCAATAGGAAATTTATGA
>JAAUSR010000130.1 GCA_012032555.1 Thioploca sp. | reverse complement strand
AACACTTGTCAATAAAATTAGATTTCATACAATTGATTTATATGATGAAATAATTGGTGTCTGTGCTGGACTATGGAATTTTTACTTAGCTAATTGATTGGTTTTTAACGTGATACAACTCTAATGATATTGTTCTCATATCTTTAATTACAGCATATATTATGTATCTTCTAACAAAAGAAAGTAATGCAATAGAAATAGCATGATTCTCAGATAGAGATAAGATTGTGGAAGCCCATTCCCGAATAGCTTTTGATCTATGTCAATATAATCATTATGCTATCTGTGCACAAAATAACGTACCTACTAAAGATATAAAATTAATCTATGCAACAACCGAGGAAGGTATATCATACGAAGAAATGAATAGGATACCAGATTGTATTGCCGGAACATTGGCAGAATGGAATCCTGACAGTCAATTTGTATCTAAACAGAAGTTTGTTACAGTATTACAATCTGTGATAGCTAATAATAATTTTTGCCCTATCATTGAACTTTCTCTTTCCGATAATGAATTGAAATGCAGTAGAATAGCAATGAAACAAAGCATGTAAAATTTGTCAGAAATATAATCTCATCGAAATTTTAGTTTAGTAGCTTATTAAAATAATTGCTGTGTTATGGCTAACTTCCAATATACTTTAACTTGACTGGCTATTTTAGCTTTTAAACCGGGAATTACCTATGAACGAAGTGATTTTTGTTGTAGAAGAAGCCGCTGAAGGTGGTTATATTGCTCGAGCTATTGGCACTTCAATTTATACGGAAGTTGATAATTTAGCTGATTTACATACTCAAGTACGTGATGCGGTACATTGTCACTTTGAAGAATCAGATCGACCTAAAATCATTCGATTACATTTTGTTCACGAAGAAATCATTGCCGCATGAGATTACCACGTCATCTTTCTGGACAAAGATTAGTCAATTTGCTCAAAATTTTTGGATATCAAGTAACTCGTCAAACGGGTAGCCATATCCGTTTAACTACCTTCAAAATGGGTAAACATCATATGACTATTCCCCAACACAATCCCCTGCGTATTGGTACTTTATCAGCCATTCTAACGGATGTAGCTCAACATTTTCAAATTAGTAAAGAAGAAGTTATTGAACAATTATTTAAAGATGAACGATAATTTGTACAGTTAGTAGGTACAAATTATTACTTTAATAATTACATCGAATTCAGGTTACATAAGCAATATCGTCGCACTGTATCTTTTGGGTAACTACGAGAACATTTCGGTCTTGGTAGATCGCGCGCCAAGGGATACTCAATCCGCAAAGACGCGGCAACACTGAGCAAAGAACGAAGATCAAGTCAAGTAGTCAAGTAGGGTGGGCAACGCTTCGCTTTTGCCCACCATGGTTTTTTCCTTCCCTTAGTGGTGGGCAAAATGCCGTGTGAATCCTATACCAATCACCAGCGCCTTGGACGGCATTTTGCCCACCCTACCTGGCTGTTTTGTGATCCGGTTGGTCCAAACTTACGCAATGAATTAGCTCATGGGTTAATTAGTTTAAGACTTACGCAGTTTGATTCATAACTAATTGATTTTATTCAATAGTTCTTTTGCACTGCAAAAACTTATTGAAATTATTAAATTATCCATTTTAACTGCGTAAGTCCTATAGTTATGAAGAAAGTCAATCTATATATTCCATCTATGCATGGTGGTTAGGTCTACGAATCGTTTTTAATACATTTTGGAATTCTAGCCAGTATAGGACGGATGAATAGCGGTCGATTAAGATGGCTATATTTCTTCTCGTTTCGCTAGTAAAATAATTAGCATTTCGATTTAAGACAAATCAGTAAAAACTTCCTCAACTGTTGTGGCAGTCAACAACCGTTGAGCACAATGCAAGAGCATGTTCGCCTCCAGAGCATGAAGTTGTTCCTCGATTTGAGGTGAAAGAGAACCAAATTTAGCCTGTAATTGAAACTTAAACAATAACTGTTCTCCAGCTAACTGGCCTTCTTGTCTTCCTTGTTGCAGACCTTCTTGCCGGCCTTGTTGCAGACCTTGTTGCAGACCTTGTTGCAAACCTTGTTGCAAACCTTGTTGCAAACCTTGTTGCAAACCTTGTTGTAGACCTTTTTGTAAGCCTTGTTCCTCCGCTTCGGCATACCATTGTTGTACCGTTTCGGCTAACATTGTGTGCATCTCCTGTAATTCGTGAATTTCGGGTAATATCACTTGTGGCCATCGTCTTGGTAAAATGACCCGGCGTAACCACACGGTAAAATCTCGACGTAAGCCAGCTTGTTGAGGTGTCTGTAACCACTCGATTAAATGAATTAAAATTTGTTGGATGTCGGTAACCGTCCGACTCTGTTCTAAACGAAACAGTGCCGCTACCAAATTGCGTAATGGTGCTAACTCGCGATCGCTAAACGCACCTTCATCTACCAGGAAATATTCTAATTGGGGGCAATATTTTTCTAAACCCGGCGGCACGACTGAAATTAAGTCCCGAATATTCCTAGCGGCCTGCCAGCGTGGTTGACCATTGTATAAAACTAAGGGCAACACCGGTGGCAGGGAGTCGCGGGCGGTTAATGGTTGGTGTTTAATTAAATCTTGATATAACAGTCCTAAGTAGGTCAGGATTCGCACCGCCATAAACGCATCAACGGTGGATTGAAATTCTAAGAGCAGATAAACATACAACCAGTCATTTCGCCAACGAACTCGCCAAATCAAATCATCTTCGCGTTCCCGAAGATCATCGCTAATGAAACTGCTACTGACCTTTTCTAGGGTAGTAAAATCTAATTCCTTAACCCACTTTTCGGGTATAAAACCGCGCAGTAGATCTTCTACCATCGCAGCATGAGAAAAAAGTAATTTGTAACTGTGATCCTGTTCGTGCATGAAGTTAATATAGCATAATTCACTAAGTTATTTAGTCACTGTGGTATAGATAAGCATAATTTCATCTGCCATAATCCTGTTGTACCTAAAGGAATCGGTTATTAGTAACCATAACTCAAAAGCACTTGAATGAAATAGAAAATACGAAATAGGTTCAGAAGATTATCAAGCCTATGCTTGCTACACTTGCTTCATGTTGCCTCTGCAATAGCGGGTCAAGCGCAATATTTTTTAACCACCGATGATAAAATCATCAAAAAGCTTTTAGAATTTAATGAAATCCAAGCGATTTCTCCCACAGAATTTATTAAGGTGTTCAACGATGATCACTGACACAGAAATTAAACTAAAGGGACTTGAGGCTTTGATTTCCGCTCTAGGTGAAGTTCAAGCAGAGCGGTTTATTAGTTTGATAATGCGAGAACCTTTTGATTACACCGCTTGGCAAAGAACATTATGGTCAGACAAAACTGTTAAAGAAATTAGCGATTTGGCTATGTTATCTCGCCAGCAAAACGACTCGTAAGGTAAATATAGCGCGAGCACTATAAAATGATTACGAAACATCAAAAGCAAACAACTCCTCAACCGAGCAGTTTTTTTGTCTACGAATCTAATGCAATCAATTCAATGGTGCGTAGGACGCACCCTACTTGCTAATATGAAAATTTGCACATCGAGTTAGTCAGCTAAAGTAGTGCTGATAATAGCCAGATTAGAACGTTGCACACTAAATCCGTCTATAGAAGGATTAGTTCCTTCCTGAACCAATAAAGCATAAAAGGTATAAGTCCCACCCATTCCTGGTATTACCTCAAAATTTAATATGGGATCCGTAACCTCTAAATTTTCTAAACTGCGTTTGAACGGTTGGGGTGACAGGCTAAAAGGAGCAAACCAAGATGGCGTCCTGAAATAGAATTCATCTGCAGGAACTTCAACTGCAACCCATAAATCCACTCGGTGAAATCGGCTAGAGGCGTGTACATATTCATATAAATTCAAGACAATTTCTTCACCTATCGTATAAAATTCCTTTAAAGGTGAGAATTCGAGTAGATTAGTGTTTGTGCTTCCCATTGGCGGGTTAGGTTGGGGTTCCTCGTTGGTAGGAACGTATTTCATAACGGTGGCTTTATAGCCATTTCCCCAATCTGTATAAGCCACATAAGGTACTCCGTCAGATAGGGCTAAACTAATGAAGTCTGCCTGTCCGGCCGAGAATCCGGGACTACCAACAGCTTCCCAATTATCTGCTCGAACAGTACTACTAATACTGCTGATTAGTAGATATACTACTGATAACCATTATTTTTTTATAGAGAACATTTTTTAATTCCTCTTCCATAGTACTGGACACTAACCTAAAAAATAGAAATGAATAAGTCGCCAAAAAAAGGTTAAATATAACTCATTCCTCAATTTAGTTATAGAAACATGAAAGCAAGCAACTTATACTAAAAAAATAGCAATTTAATTGGTATTTAGCAAAAATAACCCGAGCTAGTCACTTCATAGCCATGTAGGTTGGATTAGCGTAGCGTAACCCAACAATTCATTAATATTATTGTTGGGTTACAGCGCCAAAACCTGCGCCTAACCCAACCTACAAAACTGTATCATCAGGTGTGACACAAGAGCATCACAATGGACATTCCCAACAAGACGTTGGGAACGAACAAGAATATTCGTTATGTATGTCGGTAAAGATTTCAGGTTGAGTTTGATTAATTGGTACCCAATACCTTTTGATAAAGTGCTTCGACCGGACAACGTAATCCCACACTCACCAACTCCAATATCTCACCACGCCTAACGCTGTGCTGCTGCCATTGCCCAGCTTTCTGGCGAAAACAGGTTACCTCAATATGAGATTGACTGATTAAGACATACTCTTGCAAACTGGGCAAAGTGCCATAATCTGCAAATTTTTCCCCTTTATCAAAAGCGGCTGTAGAAGGTGAAAGTACCTCAACAATCAATAGTGGTGATAAAATAAAAACCTCATTGGTTTCTAAATCCTGTTTATCACAAGTAACCAATACATCGGGATAATAAAAGCAATTAGCCTTTTCTATTCTGACCTTAATGTCAGAACCCAGGACTATACAGGGTGAGTCACGTAAATGATTACCTAGTAGAATAATTAAATTACTGGCAATAATAATGTGAGATTTTTTTGCACCGGACATCGCATAGACTTGCCCTTGTCGGTATTCATGTTTGATGGGGCTAACTTCTTCGCCGGCTAAGTAATTTTGAGGAGAAATATAAAAAAACTGGGGTTGAGATGTCATAACGCCAAAATCCTCGCTGTTATTTCATTCATGATATTAGGTAGGGGCAAACGGCTGTCGGGTAGCCATATCTGTTTAACTACCCTCGAAATAGGTGAGTATCATATAACTATTCCCCAACATCATGTCCGGCGTGTTAATACTTTATCGGCCATTCTAACGGATATAGCCTAATATTTCCAAATCAGTAAAGAAGAAGTTATTGAACAATTATTTAAAGGTGAACGATAATTTTTGCAAGATATTTTTTATCTATTAGAATCTGGCGATATGATCATTTTTGCTTGCTACCAAGCTCGGCTTGTTAAGTTCGCCAAGCTGAGCTTGGCTAATAGGTATACCAAGCAGAGCTTGGTAACGAGCTAAAAGTCATATTATCTCATCAAAACGATCTCCTTGTCGGAGGATGAAAAGGATATCTATGAGTACTCCAGCACAACGACACCTAACATCACTAGAATACCTCGAATGGGAACGCTGCCAGGAAAGTAAACATGAATACTTTAACGGTGATATTTTCGCTATGACCGGCGCGAGCCGGAAACATAATCTCATTACAGCTAACCTCTTAGCTGGGTTATACACTCGACTACGCCATAAGCCTTGTGAAATTTATTCATCCGATATGCGAGTCAAAGTCAGTTTAACCGGATTGTATACTTATCCTGATATTGTCGTAGTTTGTGGTGAACCCCAGTTTGAAGACGCTATATTGGATACTTTATTGAATCCTATACTTATCGTCGAAGTGTTATCTCATTCTACGGAAAATTATGATCGCGGGAAGAAATTTGGCCACTATCGTCGCTTGCCCTCTTTACAGGAGTATCTTCTGGTTGCTCAGGATCAATGCCAAGTTGAGCACTATGTTCGCCAACCAGATGAGGCTTGGTTATTACGTGAATATAAACATCCAGAAGATTTATTGCAATTTATCGCTCTCAACTGTGAATTAAGCCTAGCTGAAATATACGAGAGGGTAATCTAATAAGATAATTGCAAAGTTGCCGGCTCTCGCTACTAAGCTTCACTTGGTAGCACGAGCGAGTAGGCTGGGTTGAAAAACCCAGCTTGTTCAAGATATGAAAGCTGGGTTTCGTTTTTAGCTCGCTACCCAGCTCAGCGGCTGTAAAAAAACCTCACCCTGGGGTACAACAACAAGACATTTTAATGGTTCATTGGTAAAAATCGAAAATATTAACCCGGCATGACAAATTAGCTTAAACCAACCGCAAACGCTGCTCTTGCCCTCCCGTAGAAACGACTAGGGAACCGAGACCAACACCGTCAGAACCATTGAGGCGTCTGAGTATCATGCTGAAGCTATACTGGTACAGCTATCTGAACCCGATTCGCTCCGGCGGTTGGAAAAAAACGTGCGCCATAACCTAGAACTGATATAGTTGTGGTGAGGTATTACCCCCAGTCAAGCGACGATGGCCTACTTTTGCCAAGACCCTCTCCAGGCCCGAAAAAAAGTCAATGAAAATCTCGTCCCGGTGTGCCGAGAGTTGGACGGGTTCGGTGGTGAAGAAAGAAGTTTGGAAGGTTTCTTGTGTTATTGTACTGATTTCAGCATCAGAAAAAGAGGGGGTGTAATAAGAAGGATATTTTATTTTAGCGGCAAATTTATTGGCTATTTCTTCATCTGGTTCTAAATTACAATGTTCTAAAAGTGTCTGAATAATCTTTTGAGGCGATTGAC
>JAAUSR010000061.1 GCA_012032555.1 Thioploca sp. | reverse complement strand
TTTCCCATAAAGAACCATTGATTTTATGGAAACGCTCTAGTAAATCTTGGGCATCTATTACCACCGTTTCTGCGGCTAAATTGCCTAGGTACCTATAATCGTTTGTGCGCCTTGTCTTATCACTTCTGGGAATAAATGACTTTGAGAACTAACTGCATGGTTCATTTGCCACTCTAGATTTTCTTTAAAAACTTGATTGACTTTCTTCAAATCAACCAAGTTTTCGATAGCCGCACTATCATTGTTTATTACGGCGCGATGAAGTTGATACAGGTGAACATAAGGCCACCCTAAATAGACAATAACCAGTAAAGAGAATAATCCGCTCAAATACTTCATCTGTTTCACTTCCCCAAATCAGGGTTGGCTTTAATTAATTGACTTATTTTTACCAATGTGTCACTACAATCAGTAACACATTAGATTTTATTTTCAGTTAGTTAGAAGATAATACCTCGCGATCATTCAGCGGTTGTAATGGGCGCGCATTACGCGGATACAATTTTTGGTATTGGATTAAATCAATAGCAGTGATGGGCATGTGTTGCTTCAAAATTATCCACTTGACTCCCTCACTACAAGGTGGAATGGTCAAGGAGCCTTCAAAGGTATAATAATCTTTTTTAGCTGGCAATAATTGATTAATATCGATCTTTTCCTGAAGTTGTTGTGCTTCACTGGGTCGCTTGGGTAAGAATTTCACCAGTTGGTCCAACAACGCGTTAGTGGTACCACTTTCAGTTTCATCGAACAAAATAGCTACTACGGCGAGGTGATTATTATCATCTTGATGAACTAAGTGAATTACCATAGCTGACCGCTTACCATTAATCGCTTCTTCACTCGGCTCATGAGTATGAAATTGTAGTAAATGGTAAGTTTCTTCGCCTATTTTTAAATCACCCGCTTGGTTAGCAGTTATCTTAATAGTATGGCCATTATTTTCAATGACAAGCGGGATAGGATGATAATTAAATTCTAATGATGGCAGTTGAGCTTTGACACTTTTAGTGATATTAACCGGTGATTGATGGTGACCGTCATGACATAAAGTATTTTCTTTTGACAACTCGGCCCAATGACTTGGTCCGGTTTTGCCCGTGTAGCTCCAATGATCATCGCTTGGTTCTTCTTTAGCAAACGCACCGGTTTGTAAGCCTAAAGTTGCTGCTAAAACTAGCACAAATCGCCTATAAAGCATCATTTTCTCCTTTAAGGTGATAAACATCCTCTTTCTTAACTGTTTTTTATTTAGCAGTTAACAGTTTCTTATTATATCAGAACCACCAGTATAGTCTCTAGGTCTTAGATTATTTCTTTATTGGCTTCATCAAAAATAAATTTTAATGCCCCAAACAATCTACTCAATTCGTTAAGAATAAAGCTATCTCTATTTTTACTAAAAATTTTATCGACTAATTTGCCGAATTCCCATAATTTCCCGTCGGTTACTATGCCATAAATCGATTGTTTATCATAGCCATTTATCTTTCTTAGCGCCACTAATTCAGCTAAACATTGTCCCCAACCTTGGTCAAAATCATTTTTTTTGGCCTCGATTATGATGAGTAGCGGCAACTCTAACATTGTTTTTCCTAATATTGATCGTTTAGAAATCATATAATCTGGTGTACCATTTAATTTTTCATCATAAGCAATCGATTTTTGGATCCATAAAGCCATTTTCTCAGTATAGTTTTTATAAACTTCTCTTAATACCGGAAAAATTATGGTCTCACATCGAGCGGCTTCCGAGGAAAAAATATCGATATTCTGTTGATTAAATTCTAATTCGGTAATAATTTGATTAGAAGGGTTATATTCTGCAATAATTAAAAAATTATTTTCTTGATATTCAATTTGGTAATCGGCTTGAACTTGATAAATGTGTTTATAATCACTGAATGCCATAGTATTATCCTTGTATCCGCTAAAAATATTTACAGTAAAGTTTATGCATCCTAAAATCAATGTCATTTTGAATCTATTTGAACAAATCAATGCCATTCCACGTTGTTCAAAACAAGAAGCCCGTCTACGAGAATGGCTACAACACTGGGCGGATCAATATCATTTTACTCACCAAACCGATAATGTAGGTAATCTTTGCATTCGGGTACCTGCAACCACAATGGTACTCATGTGGTAGTATTACAAGCCCATATGGATATGGTCTGTGAAAAAGCCGACGATTCATCTCATGATTTTAATTACGATGCAATTCAGTGTTTACGGGATGGTGATTGGCTTCACGCTGATAAAACTACTCTAGGTGCTGATAACGGTATCGGTTTGGCGATTGCCCTCGCCTTGGCGAGTGATACTACTGTGGTTCATCCACCACTGGAATTATTATTTACCGTAGATGAAGAAGCGGGATTAATTGGGGCTTCCGGTATCAGCCCTGATTTGCTCACCGGTTCACTATTAATTAACCTCGATTCAGAAGAAGAAGGCGTTTTAATCAACGGCTGTGCGGGTGGTAGTAATAGTTATTTATCTATTCCACTTCAGCGTGAGCCGCTTGCAGAAAATCAGGTATTGTTACAAATCGAAGTCAGTGGCTTACAAGGTGGTCACTCTGGCATTGATATCAATAAGCACTTAGCTAATGCTAATCAATTATTAGCACGTACTCTTCAAGCATTACATTTGGTTGAATCATGGCAACTGATTGAAATACAAGGGGGTACTGTGCATAATGCCATTGCGCGTCATGCTCAAGCCTGGTTGACTTGCCCACCAACGGCTGTAGCGGCAATACAAACCATCGTAGCCACTTTTAATAGCGTTATCAAAAAAGAATTCGCTGCCACAGAACCTGATATTCTCATTTCCGTTTTACCATTATCCGCTCGGAATAACTCCATTGCTGCACTCTCTGCTAAGCAAAGTTATCACCTTATTCAACTACTTTTAGCACTACCTCACGGGGTAATCACCACTTTCTCTACCCAAGACACAGTAGAAACTTCTTGTAATCTAGCGGTTATTACTACGCAAACAACCCAACTGGATATCTTAATCAGTCAGCGTAGTTCCGTTGGGTCACGACTTGAGGAACTCACTAATCGTATTAATGCTATCGCTGCATTAGCTGGTGCTCAAGTGAAAACCGATAACCTTTATCCCGCTTGGCAACCCAACTTAAATTCACCTTTATTAGCGCATTGTCAAACGGTGTATTACTCACTATTTGGACAGGAACCAGCGGTACAAGTTATTCATGCCGGGTTGGAAACCGGTATTATTGGTCATCGTTATCCACAAATGGATATGATTTCATTCGGACCAACGATTTATAATCCCCATTCACCCGATGAACGCTTATTTATTCCTTCTGTTGAGAAAGTATGGGATTTTTTAGTAGCTTTACTTAATAGATTAGGCACAATAGTCGCTTGAATAACCCGTCTTGAAACTAGAAAGAATAAACCAAGTGACGGTTGAACATTAACCTCATGCAAATTGAATCCATGATTAAATTAAGCATTTCTTCCTCCCCCATCTTAAATAATGCGATGAGAGAAATGTGCTTAACTTAATGACCTTGACGCTAAAATTTATCCAAGCTACACTCGTTAAACTCCTCAATTGGGTTAATTTTGCTTGATCTGATACAAATAACATAAGTTACACTAGACATTTGATTCAGAATCGTGTTTATTAATTCTTTAAGAGCAGCTTGTTCAGTAACAATAATTGAGGTTAACCTCATCTTTGATACTGGGGTTACTCTTTAACACGCTTTCTTAAATAGAGAGTCAGCAATAACAGTCATTCATTAGGAAAATTCATAGCAAATCGAGATAACAATGATCACAGTAATTGGTAATCTCAAAGGTGGTTCTGGTAAAAGTACCGTCACCTTTAATTTAGCTTTGTGGTTAATACAAGCCAGTAAAAATGTGCTGGTTTATGATCTCGATCCACAAGCTACCCTCAGCGACGCGGTACAAGTCCGTCAAGAGGAAAATTATCAACCGATTTTATCGGTACTCACTCATTTAAAGAAACCTCAATCTAATCATCAAGAAGTATTGATTGACGTTGGTGCTGCCAACATGGTAGGAATGAAGGAAGCGGTTGCCATCGCTGATCGGATTGTCGTACCGGTATTACCGGGTCAAGCTGATATTTGGTCTACCCAACGATTTTTAAGCCTGATTATTAACGATTTTAAAATCAAACCACTTCCCCAGGTATTCGCTTTTATTAATCGTGCCGATACTCATATTGGCATCCATGAATCAGATGAAGCAGAACAAGCGTTAAGTAGTCTTCCGGGGGTCAAAGTGAT
This sequence comes from Thioploca sp., assembly GCA_012032555.1. Taxonomy (GTDB): domain Bacteria; phylum Pseudomonadota; class Gammaproteobacteria; order Beggiatoales; family Beggiatoaceae; genus Thioploca. Next base: position 27,858 of record JAAUSR010000061.1, on the reverse strand, counting down.
AGATAGCCGATTGTGTCAACGGGTGGTTTATCGCCGCTCTTTTAGTGAAGGGTTAGCGGTATTTGAACTGGAACCAGCTAATAAGGCGGTTGCTGAGTTTGATCAATTAGCTAAACAACTTTATGCTAAATCAAATTCTAGGTCGAAACGAAAGAAATCATGAGTCCCGTTTAAATGACAGAGCTGTTTTGGCAACCGACTGCTAGCTTAAACCGGCTACAGTTACGCGCACAATTATATAACCAGATTCGTCATTTTTTTGCTACCCGTCAAGTGATGGAAGTGGAAACGCCCATCTTAGCGGCGGGTTGTGTTCCAGAGCCGATGATCGAACCACTTTATACCCATTATCACGGTCCTGGGGCTAAACGCTTATTCTTACAGACCTCACCAGAATTAGCGATGAAACGTTTATTAGCAGCCGGTAGTGGTCCAATTTATCAGATAACCAAGGTATTTCGAGATAACGAAATGGGACGGTGGCATAATCCAGAATTTACGCTATTAGAATGGTATCGTCCTGGTTTTAATCAAGATGACTTAATTCAAGAAGTGGATGAATTATTACAAACTTTATTACACTGTGCACCAGCAGAACAGTTAAGTTATTGCACTTTGTTTGAACAACAGGTAGGTTTGCACCCCTTGCATACACCTTTGTCCACTTTACATGAATACGTCAAACCTTGGGGTTCGGTATCTCACTTAGATCGAGATAGTTGTTTGCAATTAATTCTAACTCAACAAATTGAACCGCAATTAGGACATCACCGCCCCCTAGTCATTGTTGATTTTCCGGCTAGCCAAGCTGCTTTAGCGCGAAAAAAACCAACGGATCCCACCTGGGCTGAGCGTTTTGAAGTTTATGTTCAAGCAATTGAATTAGCTAATGGTTTTCATGAATTAACTGATCCCAGCGAACAACGACAACGTTTTGAACAAGACCTCCTCAAAAGAACCGAGCTTAATCAACCCACTTACCCATTAGATGAACGTTTCTTAGCCGCTTTGGCGGCAGGCTTGCCCGACTGTGCTGGTGTTGCCTTAGGTTTAGATCGTTTATTGATGTTAATCACCAAAGCTTCCCATATTCAGGAAGTTATTGCCTTTCCCATTAATTACGTTTAATGAAATTACTCACGCTTGATACTTCCACTGATGCTTGTTCTTGTGCTTTATCTGTCGATGGAGCAATCGGGGAACAATCAGTCATTGCACCGCGTCAACATACAACGTTAATTTTACCGATGATAGATCAATTGTTAGCTGAAGCTGGCTTGAAACCAACGCAATTAGACGGCATTGCTTTTGGGCGTGGTCCGGGTAGTTTTACGGGGTTACGAATTGCTTGTGGCATCACGCAAGGAATTGCCTTTGCTGCCGATATTCCAGTAGCACCTATCTCCTCCTTAGCCACTTTAGCGCAAGCTGCTTATCTTGACAACAACATAGCGCAAGTTTTAGCGGCTATCGATGCACGCATGAATGAAATTTATTTTGGACGTTATCATATTGATGAAAAAGGAATTATGCAACCAGTCAGTGCAGAAATGGTGTGTACGCCACTATCAATTGATTTACCAACCACGGCGGGATGGTATGGCATTGGTAGCGGTTGGGTAATTTATGCGCAGGAATTAACCACCCGATTGGGAGATAAAATTCTGGGTTATCAGGGCGAGAAATATCCCCAGGCACGCGCTATGATTCCTTTAGCACAAGCCGCTTTTGCAGCAGGACAAATTGTTAGCGCTGAGAACGCCTCGCCAGTTTATTTACGCAATCGAGTCGTTTGTCTGAATGTTGCCTGAATCAGCATTTTTAGAAGAGAAGGATTCACCGAATTGAATGGTCGATCAACTACATACTGTCAATGGTTTAATTTCGAAAATGCTAATTCAGACCAGCGGCTTATTGAAGTATACCTCAATTGCTCAGGGTTAAAATTAATGACTTTATTTGAACGCGGTTTTTATTTTATATTAAAATTAAAGTATTACGTTTTACTTCTTCATTCTTGGTCAAGTTAATAATAGGGCTATGCTGATGAAAATTCTCATGGTTACTCGTGAAAACTTAACCGATAAGCGCTATGGTTTAAATAAAAGTTTGGCTCCCATCATTGCAGAAATCGAAAAACGGGGAATTGAAGTGGGTTATCTTTGTCGAGAAAATGTAGGAGAACGCAGCCTCATTTGGCTCCAAACGATACATAACCGCTTAGTTAAATTATTGGGTCATTACTTTACCCACACTGAATTTTCTTCATTACTGGGAGGTATCTTAGAACGTCTCAATATGGGCAGGTTAGCCGCTAAAATTATGGTGCAGGAACGATATACCCATGTACATTGTCACGATCCCATCATTGGCGCCGGTTACCGTTGGTTCGCCCGTATTCGTTGGGTTGCAAGTTTACGACGTGGACACACCGCGCGTTGGGGCGTGACCGAACATGGTTTTGGCTGTTATGCCGAAGCCTTTCATATCGATGGTGCTCGTTTAGGTACCAAAGTCATGCAATGGTTGCGACGCTGGGAAGCGAAAATATTGCTAAAAGCCCATTGGGTAGTTACCCCTACTTATAGTGGCTTAACTCAATTGAGCCGGGATTTATCCATTTATCCCCTACCCAACACTTGGTATACCATTTCTCATCCACGCCCTACTTTAAATCACTATTCTCAACCGGCAGCGCGTCAACGTTTAGGTTGGGTTACCAACACGATTTATATTATTGCGGTGGGGCGGTTAGTTCCTTTAAAACAATTTCCGGCTTTAATCAAAGCTTGTGCTGACTTACCCTATTCTCATTGGAAATTAGTACTCATTGGTGAAGGTGATCGAACTAGTTTACAAGCATTAGGAACACAGTTAGGAATTAGCGACCAACTCGATTTTGCAGTCACGGATGATATGGGGCTATATTACTCAGCAGCCGATATTTACGTCAGCGTTTCTTTAACAGAATCATTCGGTTTAGCGACTCTAGAAGCATTAGTTATGGGATTACCAACCATTTGCACGGCAGTTGGTGGTGTTGCCGAAGTTGTTGGGAGTGGTGCGCATTTAATTACCGCCCATGATACTCAAGCACTCAGTCAGGCGCTACAATCATTGTTAAACGATAGAGAAACTCGTCAATATTGGAGTCAACAGGCGTTACAGTGGGTACAAACTTGGCCAGATAGTCAAGCCATTGCTGAAGCTTATCTCGCCATGTATCAAGGTATCCCTTTAAAGTCTGCTTTAGTTTCTCAACCCCGACCGCCCCGGTTACCGATATCCAATCGTACCCAACCCAACCGGTTTTTTCCATTTACCAGTTGGCAACAACAGATTCAATCCTGGTCACTTTGTCCTTTACCCACTTTATTAGAACTTCCTCAACAAGCTAGAATCTTACTTATTGCCCCGCATTCAGATGATGAAATGTTAGGTTGTGGTGGAACACTGGCTTTACTTCGACAAACCGGTTGCCATATTAAAGTCGTTATCATTACCGACGGTAAAGCCGGTGATCCATTAGGCTATAATGCTGGCGGAGATATTGTCATTCACCGTCAACGTGAATCAGTAGCAGCACTTCACTTGTTAGGCATTGATGATGTTGTCTTTTTTAATCAACCGGATAGCCATTATCAACACACTCATCCGATAGCAATTCAACTGGCTGATTTACTGAATAGTTACGCTGCCAATTGGTTATTACTCCCGTCAGTTCTGGATTTTCATCGCGATCATGTCGCCATTAGTTTATCGCTGCTCGAAATATGGCAGCAAAATGGTTGTTTAGAACGCGTATTTTTATACGAAATATGGTCGCCAGTGCCGGCAACGAAAGTAGTTGACATCACCACGGTATTTTCACTCAAACAACAAGCCTTGCAATGCTACCAACTACCACTAAAATATAGTGACTATTTAGCCGCTTGTACTGGTATGGCTAGTTATCGAGCACTCTATTTAAAATCAGCCGGTCAGTATGCGGAAGCCTTTTTAGAATTAAAACCAGAATCCTGGTCAACCCTTTTAAATAAATTATTGAGCATCAGAGAATATCAACAACACGATTTCATCATTTCTAGCGAAATAGTGGGTTGAACAAACACCAAGTAGCTAATTAAGTTATCAATTTTCAGGAGGTAATTCTGATTTCAGCTACATATTCGGCTCTTAATTGTAAATTTTTAAAACCACGAAAGTAATTGATATCCAGTTTATAAGCTAAGTGAATCCGCTTAACCGGAGTTAGCCATTGCTTCTCAAGCACGTTGAAAGCAATTACCTCTATAGTTTGCTTACCGGCTAAGGGACGAACCTGCATCTTTAAATGTTTATCTTTTAACACCCGATAGGTTAATAATTCAAACTCACCATCAAAAATTGGTTCAGGAAAATGATGCCCCCAGGGTGTTAAAGTACGCAGTTGCTCAGCGAGTTCTAAATTAAAATCTTCTGGTGATAAAGCGCCATCGCTTAAAATAACACCTGGTAACTGTTCCACTGATAAATATTGCCGAACGGCTTGATCAAATGCACTTTGAAAATTAGTAAATTGGCAATGCGGTATTGTTATTCCAGCAGCCATAGCATGGCCACCAAAACGCGTAATCAGCTGCGGATATTGTGCCGCCATGCTGGCTAAAATATCACGAATATGCACGGCTGACACGGATCGACCGGAACCTCTAATCTGCTCATCCTTGTCATGGGTGAAAATGATAACGGGTCGATGTAACCGATCTTTAATTCGCGCTGCTAAAATACCAACTACACCTTGATGCCATTTTTCATCTAATAAGCAGAGTCCCATGGGGAGTTGTTCAAGATCACCGAGGGTTGCAATCATCTCTAATGCTTCTTGGTGCATTTTAGCTTCTTCACAGCGACGTTCCTGATTAAAATTCTGTAATAACTGGGCATGCAATTCGGCAGTGTCCTCTTCTTCACTTAACAAACAAGTAATACCATGTGACATATCATCCATGCGTCCGGCTGCATTTAAGCGTGGTCCCAAGTAAAAAGCTAAATCACTTGCCACGAGATAAGATTGCGTTAATCCAGCAACTTGGATTAAAGCCCGAATACCTGGACAACACCGATTAGCCCGAATGCGTCGTAAACCTTGTTCGACTAAAATCCGATTGTTGTAATCTAGACTCACAACATCAGCAACCGTACCTAATGCAACCAGATCAAGCAAATTAGCCAAATTGGGTTCGGTAATACCTTGACTGGCAAACCAACCACAGTCGCGTAATCGCGCTCGCAAAGCCATCATCACATAAAAAATAACACCAACACCACAAAGACTTTTACTGGGAAAAGTATCACCGGGCTGATTAGGATTGACGATAGCATCAGCTTGAGGTAATTGAGTCGGTGCCAATGATGATCCGTTACTAGCACTCGCATACCATATTGTTTGGCTAACGCTACCCCACTTAAACTGGAAATGCCATTATCCACGGTTATTAGCAAATCGGGGGCATTTCCCGGTGTAGTATTAACTAACCACGAATCGGTTATGGCTAATTCAACAATCTCTGGTGTTAGTCCATAACCATGTTTTTCACGATGGGGTACCAAAAAACCAACTTGTTGAGCACCCATTTGACGTAGTGCTTTAATAGCCACAACACAACTGGTCGCCCCATCGGCATCGTAATCGGCAATGATGAGAATCCGTGCTTGATGAGTTAAGGCTTCCCAAAGTAGATCTACTGCGGTTTGAATACCTAACAACGAAGTGTAGGGTAGCAAATTGTGCAAGCCATAATCTAATTCCGCTGCAACGGCTACATGACGAGCGGCTAGTACTCTTTTTATAACCGGGTGAAAGTGGTCCGGTAAATTAATATTCTCCGGTAATGGGCGACGTTGAATAATTTTGTTCATGCGGTTTTAAGTAACTAATTTTGCACAATTTAAATAGCCAGTCGTTTTGAAAACGATATAACTAATTCACCAAAAGATACATCGAGTCGATCAGTTCGGAAATTATCCCGTGCCAGACGGGGTTTGTAACCCCGTCTGGCGGGTCTGCACACGAAACTTAGTTCCTCCGTAGGGTGGGCATTGCCCACCCTACCGAAACTCCATCGGTGCAGTACTGTTAGCAGAACTTAGAACGCCAGAGTTGACATTCCCACGCCGAGCGTGGGAACGAGAAAAAATTATCAAATCACCTATTGTCCACCTCTAACCGGCCACACATAGTGCATGACCGTCTTAACGTTGGTGCCGACGTCGCCGTTGCTGAGGCTCACGCTCCACGCGACACTCGTACTACTCGCGTCCGTAGTAGCCGACCAATAGAGGTCCAACTGGACACCAGTAAACGGATCATTCTCACTCCACCTACTCGTTCCAGCCGCATTCGATAAAGCCGGAGCATAAAAACCCCAGTGAGTAAGACTGCGCAATTCATTTATATTCGGCAAACGCCAATCTGTCTGAGTTACTCCACAATTAGCCGGCGTGGCATTCAAACCAGTTACAAAATTAAGGGCCGTTTGCCAATAAACCTTTCCATCACTAGCTCCATCCGTATCAAAATTCGGATTATCCGTTCCTATACAATTCGCTTTTTTCAACCAAATTAAACCCGTCAGATTATCCGTCACCGTCCCATCTCCTTGGTCAGTGAACCGCAGTGATGTCGTTACGCCTTTTTGATAAATTCCATCATCTTCAGCCGCATAAGAAGCCGTTTGACCCGTTTTCGGTACCGGTGCTACACTCCGTTGTCCGATCACTTCTATACCATCTACCCAAGCCTTTTTACCACTTACCATCTCACCAGCAACTACATCCCCACTACTCGTATCCACTATATTCGAATCTCCAGCGACTCCAAACAACGTCACCCCACTTTTGATATGACTACTTACCAAATCTGTATCGACTGTATCTAACGTCGTCGCTGCATAAACCCCGGCGGCTACCATTGTACTCGTCGCCGATAAACTTTGACTCGGTACCGTCGCTAGCGATAAACTTCCGGTTATTTCTTTTCCTTTTACCCAGGCTTTTTTGCCACTTAAAATCTCTCTAGCAACCGCATCACTATTACTCGTATCAACTACATTCTTATCACCAGACACCCCAAAAATTTTTACCCCAGCTTTGATATTATTCGATACTAAATTAACTTCTCCTGTCACCACACCAGAACCATTGTAATAACCAGCGACTATTGGTTGATCATTGGCGCTCGGCGTATAGTTTTTTTCACTTTGATCGGGCATCGTCCCCTCTAAATCTACTCCTTGGCGAGTTGAGAACGTTTTCCCAGCCAGCACCTCTGACGCTACCGCCGTTCCCGTGCACCCCGCCACCGCCGGGCATTCATAATTACCAATCACACCAAATAGTTCTATTCCCTTCAACAGATTACTTGCTTTTAAGTCTTCATCCCCTTTCACTACACCTGGTTCGTAATAACCCGCCGCTATCTCTTGGTCTTGAGTATTTGGGGTATAGGTTGGCGCACCTCGGTTGGGCATCGTTCCCGTTTGCCAACCCCACGGTTCAGCTCGTAAACTCCAATAGCTTTTTCCTATCAGCACTTCCGACGCTTGTGCGCCATCCGCTTCTCGCTTCGGTGCTGCCCCCATTACTTCATTTAGATTACAGCCACTACTCACTCCCGGACCACTCGTCGGCCCTCGAAACGGTTTCAATTCCGGTTCCGCTCCCGTTTTTAACCGCTCACAGATGTCATTGACGCTATACATCGCACTATTCATACTACCCGGCGGACCGGGTGGTTCCAAACTACCCGCTAAGGTCAGTAGTGGTAGGCTGATTAAGAACATCATTAACCAAAATTTAAGTCGAATTATTTTCATCATGTCGTCTCCACAACAGTTGGTTTATCTAAATCATTTCACCATCAGCGTATCAAAATACCCACTAAATAATAATCAATTACCAGCTTTACTAACAACTTTTTCCTCATTCCAACGCTACAACATCACTGCCATGAAATTAAGCTCTTGATCTCTCCCTTTGACCAAGAGAGATAAAGGGGGATTTTCTGGAAAGCCAAGTAGAGTGGGCAAAATGCCGTCTAAGAGGTTTTTTAATAGGGATACGAAACTCACACGGCATTTTGCCCACCATTATGGATGGGGCACGGTGCGGAAAAAAGGTAGGCAAGGTAAGGTAATCATAATTCCTCGATATCCATTGAGTCGCTATAGATTTCAATTCCTAACTGTTTAGCTACTTTTTCAGCTCTCGCATCAACCATCGGTGAAATCACTAACATTCGAGTCGCTTGACGTTGATGACGCTGCTCATAAAAACGAACTTTCCGTTCAAACGTATACATATCGGAGCGACTTATAGAGGACTTAATTTCACAGATTATCAATAAGCCATTTTTGATAACCACGTCTAATTCAATTTGTTCTGGTCGACCAAATACTTTGCCTTCATCATCATAGTCGGTAATGTTAAGGACTTGGACCTCAAAACTCTTTTCTAAAATCCCAACTAACGCATTCCAAAAAGAGCTTTCAGACTTAATTCCCCAACGCGCACCCAGTGCTGTAATACTGCGATCCGGTTTGTTAGCGACAGCCATAATCGCTTCGTGCATTCTATCAAATTCCCGTTTAGCATCTTCCCATTTGCGATTTTGCTCTGCCCATTTCTGGTTTTGCTCCTGGGTATATTCTTTCCACTGATGGTTTTGTTCGTCCCATTTGCGACTTTGTGCTTCCCTATCTCGTCTTAATTCTTCTAAGATTTGATAGAACCAATTATTAGTTTCCTTACGTTCTACAAAATCTTGCCGCGTCCAGTTCAAAACTAATTCCTGAATTTGGGGATTTTGCTGCATCAATGCGGGTAATTTCTCTAAAATGAGTTGATCAAATTGTTCTGAATCAATCGTTAATTGTGTCATCTTCGTATTCCTAACAAGTTGATGGCAGTGATGTTACGGTTGCTGACCATTGTTCAATAATCTCTTTAGTATTTGTTAGTACGCTTAATATCAGGGTAATTTCCTGATTGGTAGCATTCAAGCCAGAATGTACTGCGTAACTCGATCCGGTCAATATTACAAAATGCCAATATCGTCCCATTATGTAAGTGCCATATACGGGATGTCCATCATTATTTAAATGTTGAGCTGTGACCATCGCAATCATCAGTTGTCCCAAGGGATCATCTGAAGAATCTCGTTCTTTTTTATATTCCTGGATGAAAAAAATGGCCGTTTTGGGGAGCGTTTGCCGCTAGCAACCAAAAAATCAACTCTACCAGAGATGATTTCATCCTGAAAAGTCATCGACAACTCGCGATCTAAAAAGGGTTTATAATGTTTTTGTTCAAAATTAACCAGATTCAAGAGCGGAATAATAAAATAAACTTTTAATTCTTCTTCATTCCAATCCCAAACATGCTCCACTAACTTATCGCGTAATCGGATTAATTGCTGCTCTTCTTCTTTAGAGATATCTTGATGAGGTGTCATCCAGGCGGTTAACTGTTCATGATAGTTTTGTAATACGAGTTGAAAGGTTTCTTCGACGTTTTCAATCGTCCATTTAGAAAAGGGTTTCATTGGGGTTTCTCCAGCTAAGGTAAATTCAGGAGATATGATGTTTTTGAATGTCGAGAAGTAAATGTTGGGTTACGCTTCGCTAACCCAACCTACGTAGCTACGTAGCTGTACCCCAATGGATTGGTTCATTTCTAATCAATGACACGCGCTTACTGCTGTTCAGCTACCTTTTTGCGTAATGGACGTTTGCGTTCACTCTTACGAACTCCTCCAGCCATTTCATATTGAGCGCTATCTTTGCCAAACTTGACACCAACGCCAGACAACATCCGTTCGCTGAGATCCTTTAAATTTTTCTCAGCAATGACAAAAGCATTCAAAGCACCATCAGCTTGAGAAAGTAAGGTATTATAAGCATCTAACAACGACTGAGCTTTAACAATTTCCTCTCTATAAATAGCTGAGGTTAAGTTATTACCCAAATCAAGATTATTATCAATCGATAGTAGTGCTGAAAGACGTTGTTGGGATCTTTCAATAGTTGGAGATGTTCTTTTCTTTCTTGCCATAAGAATTTTCTCATATAGAAAACAATTTAAAATAATTTAGGTCAATATAATTAAATAACACTTAACTATTATTAAGTAATAACGCCATCTTCTTTAAATAAAGATTAATACTATTAAGTTTTATTTTACTACTGTCGATTAATAAATTAATTTTAATAGATTAGACCTTATCGTTATTAGATAATAATGAGCTTCTATCAAAAGAGATATTGATTTAATCAAGATCAAGTCATTTGTTATTAAGTAACATGATCACCTTATTAGATAATATTGACATGATATTAACAAATTAATTCTAATTATAATTAACCAAGGTAGTCAAGTAGGGTTGGTAACGCCCACCCTACCTACTAAAATCAAGCATGAATCATCCGTTCATCAACACCCAGCGCGGCTTCATGAATCGCTTCGGATAAAGTGGGATGAGCATGAATGGTGCGGGCTAAATCTTCAGCACTGGCTTCAAATTCTATAGCGACTACAGCTTCAGTAATGAGTTCGGAAGCAGTGTTCCCAAAAATATGCACACCTAAAATTTGATCGGTATGAGCATTAGCTAAAATGCGTACCATACCGGTGGTATCGCCCTGTGCTTTGGCTCTGCCACTGGCGGCAAAGGGAAATTGGCCCAATTTATATTCAATCCCAACCGCTTTGAGTTGTTCTTCGGTTTGGCCTACCCAAGCGATTTCCGGTGCCGTATAGACAACCCAAGGAACGGTTTCATAAGACATTTCACTTTTTTGACCCGCGAGGCGTTCTGCTACCATGATGCCTTCTTCAGAACCTTTATGGGCTAGCATGGGTCCACCAATGACATCACCAATCGCATAAATTCCAGGTATATCTGTCTGACGAGATTGATCGACTTGAATAAAGCCACGTTCATCCATTTTGATTCCCACCGCTTTGGTATTTAATCCTTCGGTGTTAGGTTTGCGTCCAACCGCCACAATGAGTTTATCAACGAAGAGTTGTTTTTGTCCCTGGTTATCTTGATAGGTGAGAGCGACCTCATTGTTAGTGACGCTGGTAGAAGTGACTTGCGTGTGGAGTTGAATGTTAAGACCTTGCTTTTTAATTTCTTTCAAGGCAGCGGCGGCTATTTTACGGTCAGCAGCGGCGAGAAATTCTGGCAAAGCTTCCAGAATAGTTACTTGGCTGCCTAATCGACTCCACACACTACCCAATTCTAAACCAATGGCACCGGCACCAATGATACCTAAACGTGGTGGAACGGTATTAAAAGCTAGGGCGCCGGTTGAATCAACGATAAATTGATGATCAAGTGGGATCATGGGGAGAGTTGTTGGTACCGAACCGGTCGCAATAATAATATAATCAGCGCTAATAATTTGAGCATTGACCTGTGGGACAATAATTTCAACTTCATTGCTACTCACTAAACGCCCTTGTCCATGAATAAAAGTGATTTGGTTTTTTTTAAATAAACCGACAATGCCCTGCGTTAAGGTTTTGACGATTTTATCTTTCCGTGCTTGCATAGCCGCAATATTTATAGTTAAACCTTCGCACTGAATACCATGTTGAGCGGCTTGTTTTTGCATAAAATGATAATGGTGTGAAGAATCCAGTAGGGCTTTAGAAGGAATACATCCCACATTAAGACAAGTCCCACCTAATGACGGTTTACCTTCGGCGTTAACCCAGTTATCCACACAGGCTGTTTTCATACCTAATTGAGCGCAACGGATGGCTGCTACATAACCGGCCGGACCGGCACCTATTACGATAACATTATAATCTGCCATGATTTTTTACTCTGGTTAAATATCTAATAGTAAACGAACCGGATCTTCTATCGCATTCTTGATCGCCATGAGAAACTGTATGGCATCACGTCCATCGATCAAGCGATGGTCATAAGACAAAGCTACATACATAATGGGACGAATAACAATTTGCCCGTTTTCTGCAATGGGGCGTTCAACGATATTGTGCATACCCAAAATGGCGCTTTGGGGTGGATTAAGGATCGGTGTTGATAGCATCGAACCAAATACGCCACCATTAGTAATGCTAAAGGTACCGCCGTTCAATTCTTCTATACTGAGTTGCGCATCGCGGGCACGTTGAGCAAAATTCGCAATGTTTTTTTCGACTTCAGCAAAGGACAACGTATCCACATCACGCAAAATAGGGACAACTAATCCACGAGGTGAATTGACGGCGATACCAATATCGTAGTAACCATGATAAATAATATCATCACCTTCGGTAGATGCATTAACAATTGGGAATTTTTGTAAGGCTATAACGGCAGCTTTAGTGAAAAATGACATGAAACCGAGTTTGACATTATATTTCTTTTCAAACGTTTCCCGATATTTTTGCCGTAAATCCATCACAGCTTGCATATTAATTTCATTAAAAGTCGTGAGAATCGCATGATGACGTTGAGCGGCAAGTAACCGTTCCGCAACGCGCTTGCGCAAGCGTGTCATTGGTACGCGTTCTTCCGGACGTCCTAAGGTATCTGCTGTAGTTCCTCTTAAAACCGGAGCAGTTCTGGTCGGTTCGCTAATAACTGATGATCTGGGTTTTTCCTGAATTGACCAAGGTTCTGGAGACTGTTTTAACAGATCAGCTTTAGTAACTCGGTCGCCTTGATGTGGGACAACCCAAGGTTCGATACCTTGTTCGGCGGCGATTTTACGAACTGCCGGACTGGTTTTAACCGGGATGACCGGTGGTGAAGTGGTGGTGGTTGATTCAAGGCGCGGTGGCGGCGTTGCGATAGGCGCACCACTCGCATCAATGTAGGCGATGACTTCGCCACTAATAACATTTTCTCCCGCCGGTTTGATAATTTCTTTCAATATCCCGGTATGGGGAGTAACGATTTCTAAAACAACTTTATCGGTTTCAATTTCAACTAATTTATCATTTTCTTTAATAGCATCGCCCGGCTGAAAGTACCAAGTTAATAAGGTTGCCTCAGCAACCGATTCCGCCAATACGGGCACTTTGACTTCAAAAATAGACACGAATTCTTCCTTTATGAGTTACTCGGTTGGTTAAGTTGTAATGCATCGTTAATCAATTGTTGGAGTTGTTGACGGTGAACACTTAAATAACCAGTTGCTGGTGACGCTGAAGAAGGTCGTCCAGCATATTCAATCCGACTTTCTTGATAACCCAAGTTAACATCCATATGAGCACGCATGTACCACCAAGCGCCTTGATTACGGGGTTCTTCTTGCACCCAAATACGATGTTCCACATGGGGATAACGTTCTAATAATTGAGATACGGCCACCTTAGGATAAGGATACAGTTGTTCTAACCGAATAATGGCAATATTGTCAATACCATGCGCTTGTCGCGCTTCAACGAGATCAAAATAGACTTTACCGCTACAAAAGAGGAGTCTTTCCACTTTTTCTGGGTTAATATCGGCTACTTCATCAATAACCGTGTTAAATTCTCCATGGATAAAGTCTTCCGGAGGAGAGACTGACAGCTTATGACGTAATAAACTTTTGGGGGTCATCACAATGAGCGGTTTACGGTAGGATCGTCGTATTTGTCGTCGCAACAGGTGAAAGAATTGTGCTGGGGTACTGGGGATGCAGACCTGAATGTTATCTTCAGCGCAGAGTTGTAAGTAACGCTCTAACCGTGCAGAAGAATGTTCTGGTCCTTGCCCATCATAACCGTGAGGAAGTAACATCACTAAACCACAATAGCGTCGCCATTTTGCTTCTGAGGAACTAATGAATTGATCGATTACCACTTGAGCATTGTTAGCAAAATCACCAAATTGCGCTTCCCATAAGACCAAAGTTTCGGGTTCCGAAGCACTATAACCATATTCAAAAGCTAATACCGCTTCTTCCGAAAGTAAAGAATTAATCACTAAAAATTTAGCTTGCTTATCGGCTAAATGCTGTAAAGGTAAGTAAGTTTCACCAGTTTCTTGGTCATGTAATACGGCATGACGATGAGCAAAAGTCCCTCGCGCACTGTCTTGACCCGATAAACGGATGGGATAACCCTCTACTAATAAACTGGCATAAGCTAAAGTTTCGGCACAACCCCAATCCAGGGGTAATTCACCTTTACCCATTTGCTGACGGGCTTGTATTAGTCGATCAACCCCACGGTTGAGTTTAAAAGCCGGCGGTATGGTGGTGAGTTTGGTGATTAAATTTTGAAAGGTTGCTAAATTCAGGTGAGTATCAACCGGTATAGTCCAATGCGTATTAAGATAAGGTTTCCAATCAATACCATGCTCAAAAGCTTTAGTCACCGGGCGAGAAACCACTTCTTTACTTTTCAAAGCGGCACGATATTGTTGTAATAGAGTTTCGCCCTCTTCTGGACCAATAATACCTTCGTTAACTAACCGTTGTGCATAAATAGTTTGGGTAGAAGGATGTTGACTAATTTTACGATACATAATGGGTTGAGTGACCAGCGGATCATCGGCTTCGTTATGTCCCTGTCGACGATAACAAACCATGTCAACCACGACATCTTTATGAAAAGTCGTTCGGTAATTAAAAGCTAATTTAGTCACCAGTAATACTGCCTCGGGATCATCTCCATTGACGTGAAAAATCGGTACTTGTACCATTTTAGCGACATCGGTGCAATATAAGGTCGAGCGAGAATCTAACGGATCGCTGGTGGTAAAACCAATTTGATTATTAATAACAATATGAACCGTTCCCCCCGTACCATAACCATGTGTTTGAGATAAATTTAAAGTTTCCATAATGACACCTTGTCCGGCAAAAGCGGCATCACCATGAATTAATACCGGTAACACTTCATTACGTAGTTTATCACCACGCCGATCTTGTCTAGCACGGACCGCACCCTCAACGACCGGATTAATAATTTCTAAGTGAGAAGGATTAAAAGCCAGTGCTAAATGAACTAGTCCACCCGGTGTCATCACATCCGAAGAAAAACCTTGATGATATTTGACGTCACCAGAACCACTACTCGAGGTTACTTTGCCTTCAAATTCCGAAGAGAGATCTTTAGGACGTTTACCTAAAATATTAACTAAGACATTTAAACGTCCACGATGCGCCATGCCAATAATGATCTCTTTAACGCCTTCCGCTCCCGCATGTTGGATGAGTTCATCTAACAGTGGAATAAGACTTTCACTGCCTTCGAGGGAAAAACGCTTTTGTCCAACATAGTTGGTATGTAAAAATTCCTCTAACCCTTGTGCGGCTGTCAAACATTCCAAAATATTAAGTTTAGTTTCACTCATAAAATTGGGTTTAGCCAATGAGCCTTCTAAGCGTTCTTGGATCCAGCGTTTTTGTTTAGTATCAGTGATGTGCATATATTCTGCACCAATCGTGCCGCAGTAAATAGTTTTTATTCGTTTAATAATATTGGCTAAAGTGTCTTTGGTAACACCGTACAAAGAACCGGCATTAAACACCGTCTCCATATCTACTGAACTTAAACCATAGTACTCTGAGTATAATTCTTCTACCACTGGGCGTTCTTGTAATTGTAACGGATCTAAATTAGCCTGTTGATGTCCACGAAAACGGTGAGCATTAATGAGTTGTAATACCGCCGTTTGTTTTTTGGCAAATAATCCAAGTGCTTCATCGTTAGCACCAAAATGGTTCACACGCCGCTGGCGATTAGGAACGGAATGGAGTTGTAAAAGTTCAGCGCGAATGGGCGCATGTGGAATTTCTGGATGTGATAACGGTTGTTCATATTGCAACTGCACAAAATAATCGCGCCACTCTTGATTAACTAAAGTGGGATTAGTTAAGTAAGTTTCATACAAATCATCAATAAAAGCAGCATTATATAAATAAGAATGATGAGTCATTTTGATAAATTCTGGTTAATGAAATCAAGTTGATGAAAATTTTTAGTGACTTAATTTAAGCTTGAAATCAAGATTCTATTCATTAAATAGTATATTATTTTATGTTATTTACTTTTATAAAATAATATTATATTGATTTTCTCTATTGATGTAATCCGGATAGTTTTATTTATATTTATTCTCCTTACTCAGCATTTCATAACCGCTTACCATAATAGTTTATTGCTCTGCATTCAGAAATAAGTTAAGCCACTATTTTTGCTAATTTCAATGGACAGTAAGGTTATTGCTATTAAGTTAAGGAAAATTTCCCGGCTACGGTAGGGAAAGTGAACTAAAATCGCTTAATAGCATTGGTACATTGAGTGATAGCGATAACGCATCGATTTTAAAAGGAACTGGTACATTATGCCTGGATAAAATTTAAAATAAATTAGTTATAAATATGGTTTGAACCATTGGATTAAATGAGTTAAACCGGAATGAAATGTTGTTTAAACTCTTAACCATTCTTTTTCGATAAGCAACTAATTTACCAAGGAGGAAGTTTCGATGAAAAAACCAGTCCGTATTGTCATTACTGGGGGTGCTGGTCAAATTGCTTATGCGTTAGCTTTTCGCATTGCTGCTGGTGAAATGTTGGGAACTGACCAACCGGTTATTTTACATTTGTTAGAAATATCGAGTGCTTTAAATGCGTTAAAAGGGATAGCCATGGAATTAGAAGATTGTGCCTATCCACTGTTACAAGATATTGTAATGACAGAAGATGTTAAGGTCGCTTTTTCGGATGCAGACTATGCTTTATTGGTTGGCGCTAGACCGCGTGGTCCCGGTATGGAGAGAAACGACCTATTACGAGTGAATGGTGATATTTTTACCGTTCAAGGTAAAGCACTCAATGAATATGCTAATCCACAGATTAAAGTATTAGTCGTTGGTAATCCGGCCAATACCAATGCCTATATTGCGATGCAATCAGCGCCAAATTTATCTCCGAAACAATTTTCAGCCATGACACGTCTTGACCATAACCGGGCGGTAAGTCAGTTAGCTATTAAGATCGGTGTTCCAGTAACAGCCATTAATCGAGTTATTATTTGGGGTAATCATTCGGCTACGCAATATCCTGATATTAATCATGCCTTGGTTTATAATCAGTCAGCGCTTTCTTTAGTTGACCCAAATTGGATCAACTATGATTTTATCCCGAATATTCAACAACGTGGTGCTGCGATTATTAATGTTCGTGGTAAATCGAGTGCTGCTTCTGCTGCTTTTGCGGCTATAGCCCATATGCGTGATTGGGTAAATGGAACTGATAATTGGGTGAGTATGGCTGTGCCGAGTGAAGGTAATTATGGTATTGCCGAAAAATTAATCTATTCCTTTCCCGTTACGATTAAAAACGGTGAATATCACATTGTTTCAGATTTAGAAATTAATGAATTGAGTCGTGCTAAGCTGCAGGCTTCACAACAGGAGTTAGAACAAGAACGCGAAGCGATTACTGACTTACTGTGTTAGTCACTCACCTAAAATAAGTAAGATCAATGGGGAGGAGAATTTCAATATATTCTCTCACTCAGCTATTATTAAAAATAATTTAACCAAACAGGATCACCATCAATCACAAATTTAAATAATCGGTTCGGTTTAGTCGGTGAAACCATTGATTTCTTCTGTTTGCATGATATTTTTGTTGGTTGGAGGGTAACGGTTTTGCTTTTAACCCCGGCAAGATATAACTATGAAGTTGCAAACTAAAATTTTACTCGTGGTACTTCCCTTAATGTTGACAGCTATTTTTGGCTTGGGATTATGGTCATCTCAACAGGCTCGCAATTCATTATACGATGAAACTATTCATTATCTAGAGTTGATTGTTAAAAACTACGCCGTTCATTTACAACGTCGATATCAATTGCTCAAAGTTTTAAATTTAGAACATATCGAATTAGCTCGTCGCCAATATCACCAACGCGTCATGGAAGAAATTAAGGAAGAAATTACTAATACGAGAACTAAACCGCCCCACTTATTCGTTTTACACGGTGAAGGTTATCCCTTATTTTCTTCTCAAACCAGTGATTTAACTAAATTGCTCCCTTGGAAACACCTCGTCCAACAAATTGTGGCTAAACATTCCAGCGAGTTTTTTTCTGGTTATTTTCCTCAACAACAAGTTCTTTATGTTGCTTACCGGTTTGAACCTTGGAATTGGGTTATTTTTTGTACGGTTCCAGAGCGAATGGTTAGCCATGCGGCTAATATCATCTACCGCACCACCTTCAGTGTAGCTACCTTGTATGCATTGGTTACGATTGTATTAATGTTGTTGTTATCTCATTATTATTTACTATTACCTATCGCCACTTTAAAAGCTGCTGCCTCCAACATTGCTTTACAACAACCCTTAGTAGATATTCCGATCTATTGTAATGATGAATTAGGTCAATTAGCCCGTGATATGGAGAATATGTCTATTGCCATTGCCAATTATCGAAATCAACTCAATGAATATAATAGTAAATTAGAACATGAAATTGCCGAACGTAACCAAGCACAAACCGCGCTTAAGCAACAAAAAGAAATATTACAAACGATTGTTGATAATATTCCAATTATGATAGGGTTACATAATGATCGGGGGCAGATTCAATGGATAAACCACGAATGGGAACGAGTTTGGGATCGTCGTTTGGAAGACCTTAAAGGCAAAGATTTATTAAAAGAGTTTTATCCCAATAAAAATGATGCTCAACAGGTTTTAGACTATCTCACTTTATCTAATCCACGTTGGTGTGATTTTAAGCAAATTACCTCCACCGGTCGAGCTTTAGATGTTTCCTGGATTCATACTCGCTTATCCAGTGGTGATATAATTAGTTTTGGACAAGATATTACTGAACGCAAACAAGCTGAGCGCTTGTTAAAGGTCTATAATCAAACCCTAGAACATGAAGTTCTCAAAAGAACTCGTGCTCTCCGTCAAAGTGAAGAACAGTTTCGGACGCTAACTCAAACGACGACAGCCGGTATACTGATTTCTAATCGTGGTAAGATTATTTATTCCAACCCAGCCGCCCAAGAATTTTTAGGTTATACCGAAGAACAATTAATGAATATGAATGGCTTTGATATTATTCATCCAGATTTTCGCCACCTCGCTATTCAGTGGGAAAAAGATCAAAGCCATGATCAAATCGCTATACTTCGTTATGACATTAAATTTATTAGAGCCGACGGCGCGGAACGTTGGGGAAATCTATCGGTAGCCCCATTCCAAATGAATGTAGAACAAACTAAATTAATTACTTTTGTCGATATTACCGAACATAAAAACACCGAAATTGCGCTTAGAACCACAACAGAGCAATTATCTCTCATCTTAGAACAGTTACCGATCGTGCCCTATACCTGTCAGCCAGAAGGTTATTTTGCGGCAACTTATATGGGAACAACGGCTAAAACCGTTACTGGTTATGATCCCGAAAATTTCACGAATGACTCGCAGTTTTGGTTAGACCATCTGCATCCGCATGATAAAGATAACATCTTAAGTAAAATGGATAATTTATTCGCAAAAGGTTATCACCAACACGAATATCGTTGGCAAGTTGCGGATGGTTCCTATAAATGGTTTCTCGATACGTTACGATTAGTCAATAGTCCAGAAGGTCAGAAACAATATATTATTGGCGCTTGGTTTGATATTACTGAACGTCGGCAGATGGAACAAGCTTTACGTGAAAGCGAAGAACGTTTTAATTTAGCTATGTTAGGGACTAACGAAGGTTTATGGGATTGGAATCTACAAACCAATCAAGTGTATTACTCACCGCGTTGGAAACAGATGCTCGGATTTACCGAAGCGGAAATGAGCAACCAACTTCATGAATTAACTTCGCGGTTACATCCAGATGATGTGGAGAAAACCTCGACCGCCGTCACCGCTTATCTAGAAAAGAAACAACCCACTTATGAAGTCACTTTTCGGATGCAACATAAACAGGGATACTATATTTGGATTTTAACGCGGGGGATTGGTATTTGGGATTCGCAAGGTAACCCACTGCGGATGATCGGAACTCACATGGATCTAACGCGCCAAAAGCAAGCAGAATCGGCTTTACGCCATAGTGAAGAACGATTACGCCGCTATTTTGAACAACCTTTTATCGGCATGGCTACCTCTTCCCTGTCCCAAGGTTTGATCCAAGTCAATAACAAACTTTGTCAAATGCTAGGTTATTCACGCCAAGAACTGTGCCATATGGATTGGGCAGAATTAACGCATCCGGGAGATATTGCTGCCGATATTGAACAATTTAAACGGGTGATTACCCGAGAAATTAATCATTACACCCTCGATAAAAGGTATATTCGCAAAGATGGGCAAACGATTTATGCCAGTATTGCAGTCGATTGTATCCATGATGTGGATGGCAACGTCGATCACTTTGTGGTTTTGGTTCAAGATATTACTGAACGTAAACAATTTGAAATCCGCTTACAAACAGCCAAGGAATCCGCTGAAGTAGCCAACCGAGCTAAAAGCCAATTTTTAGCAAACATGAGCCATGAATTGCGAACCCCTTTAAATGGTATTTTAGGCTACACGCAAATTTTATTGCGTTATAAAGAATTGAATAGTAAACAAAGAGAAGGATTAGAAATTATTCAACGGAGTGGCGAATATTTGTTAACCTTAATCAGTGATATTCTCGATCTATCTAAAATCGAAGCCGGTAAATTAACGAATGATCCGATTGATTTTAATTTCACGGAATTTTTACAAAGCATTGTTGATCTCATGAAAATGCGATCTGAGCAAAAAGATTTGCAATTTCAATACGAACCTTTATCAACTCTACCCACTTTTGTGCAGGGTGATGAAAAAAAACTCCGACAAGTGTTATTGAATTTATTAAGCAATGCCGTTAAATTTACGCAACAAGGTCAGATTTATTTTCAGGTCAGTTATAGTAATAACCAAGCGAATTTTGTGGTAAAAGATACGGGCAGAGGAATTGGGCTTGCTGATCTCACCGAAATTTTTAAACCTTTCCAACAAGCTGGTGATCAACGTGAACAAATTGAAGGTACCGGTTTAGGCTTGTCTATTAGTAAGCGACTCGTCGAGATTATGGGTGGACAGTTATTAGTGGAAAGTCAAATAAAACAAGGAAGTACTTTCTGGTTTGAAATTAAACTACCTGAAGTTCAGGGAATGGTTACCCAGCCACCGGTTTCGCCAACGATTATTGGTTATGAAGGTCCACCTCGCCAAATTCTTATTGTCGATGATCAGTGGGAAAATCGATCGATTTTAGTCCATTTACTGGATTCAGTTGGCTTCAGTTTGTTAGAAGCCAATCATGGTAAACAGGCATTACGTTTGGCTTATAAACACTTACCCCATGCTATTCTAACTGATTTGCGCATGCCAGAAATGGATGGTTTTGAACTGATTCGCCGGATTCGGCGGTCGGCTAAGCTCAATCGAATCGTTGTCATTGCGGTCTCTGCTACGGTATCTGAACAATATCAACATGAGAGTTTGACAGCGGGATTCCAAGCCTTTATTACTAAACCGATTCATACGGAACATTTATTTAAAACCTTAAAAAAACACTTACAGTTAAAATGGATATATAAAGATTACCAACCAACCTTACCGCTCAATTTAGCGTCTGATGAGGAATTAGTTGGGCCTTCATCACCAGAATCGCTCACCTTGTATGAATTGATGATGACGGGTAATGTTCGTCAAACCAGTATCCAAGCTATGCAGTTAGCTCAACACCATGAGGAATTAAAACCGTTTGCTGAAAGGGTACAATTCTTAGCTAAGAACTATGAAATTGCTAAGCTAGAAAAGTTAATCAAATACTACTTATAGTGAGGTATAATGGCTTCACCAAACATGATATTAATAATCACTAAAAACCAGCCTAATTTTTGCTGAAATGGTATACCAGGATGACAAAGCAAAATTTTATCATCTTTATTGTAGATGATATGCCCGCCAATTTGGGGATATTAGATGAATTTCTCTCTCACCATGGGTTTGAAGTGCTGATTGCTCAAGATGGCAAAAGTGCGCTAGCTAAAGTTGAGAAAGCACAACCACATCTCATTTTGTTAGATATTCTCATGCCTGAATTGGATGGTTTTGAAACCTGTCGGCGATTTAAAGCCAATCCAATTACACAAGATATTCCGATTATCTTTATGACGGCTTTAACGGATACCGTCGATAAAGTCAAAGGCTTTGAACTGGGCGCTGTTGATTACATCACGAAACCATTTGAACAAGAAGAAGTATTAGCGCGGATTAAAACGCATTTGCGTATCAGTCAATTACAACAACAATTGCAAATCCAAAATATTCAATTGCAAGAAAAGAATGAGCAACTGGATCAATTAACTCACCATTATCACAACGAACTGAAGAATTACATTTAGCTAATGTCGAATTAGCACAAGCTGCTCGTCTCAAAGATGAATTTCTTGCCAATATGAGCCATGAACTGCGGACACCACTCAATGCAATCTTAGGGATGTCTGAGGTGTTACAAGAAGGTATTTATGGTCCGCTTAATGTCCAACAAGTTAAATCTGTTCACACTATTGAAGAAAGTGGTCGTCATTTACTGGAACTTATTAATGACATTTTAGAATTAGCTAAAATCGAAGCCGGTAAGATTAAATTAGATCTCATTCCGGTTTCGGCTAACTGGGTTGGTGAAAGTTGTTTACGGTTAGTGAAGGATTTAGCCCAAAAAAAGCAGATTAAATTACAAGCGGCTTTTGATTCCAATACCCTTACCGTTCAAGCAGACGAACGGTATCTCAAGCAAATTTTACTCAACTTATTAGGTAATGCTATCAAATTTACCCCAAATGGTGGCACTGTCCAGTTGGAAATCAAGGGAGATACTCAACAACAAGTTGTTAACTTAAGTGTTTCCGATACCGGAATTGGTATATCTTCAGAAAATATGCACTATCTGTTTAAACCTTTTGTCCAATTAGATGGGGGATTAAGTCGACAACATGAAGGTACCGGCTTAGGACTAGCCCTAGTTTATCGGTTGGTAGTCATGCATGGAGGTCATATCTCGGTAACCAGTCATTCCGGACAAGGGAGTTGTTTTACGGTTGCTTTACCCTGGCAATCAGCAACAGATTCCTCAGCCGATTTTTCTATTGACGAATTAGTCACACCATTGCCAACTCAAACCAACACCACGACTTCAGAATTCGTTATCTTACTCGTGGATGACAATCAGATTATCACAGAAACCATAGCAGATTATCTTCGAGCGAAAGGTTATCAAGTCATCTTAGCGCATAATGGCGTACAGGCTGTTAAAAAAGCGAAAGAAAGTCACCCTAATTTGATTTTGATGGATGTTCAAATGCCAGAAATGGATGGTTTAGAAGCAACTCGTCAAATTAGAGCCGATACCGAGATGGCTGAAATTCCCATTATTGCCTTAACTGCCTTAGCTAGACCTCATGATAAAGAACGTTGTTTAGAAGCTGGTGCTAACGATTACTTAAGTAAACCAATTAGTTTCAAAGGGTTAGCTGCTACCATTAAGGCTTGGTTATCTTAATAGCGCTGCTTAGCCTTGTGGAGAAAATAGATAACCTTCCCCCCGAATCGTGCGGATATAAACCGGTGCTGCCGGATCCGGTTCAATTTTATTTCTTAAGCGACTGATTTTGACATCAATACTACGATCAAACGGCATATGATCATGACCGCGGATTAAATTCATCAACTGATCCCGATTAAGCACTTGATTGGGGTGCGTGACCAAAGCTAACAGTAAATGATATTCAGCATTGGTAATATTAACTTCGCTAGTGGCTTTCATTAATTGGTGAGTGGTCGTATTTAAAGTAAAAGGCCCAAAAGTGTAATTGGTTGGGCTGACATCGGCTTGAATTGATGATGTCGTTGGTACTGATTGAAACCGCCGTAAATGGGTTCGCACCCGCGCTAATAATTCTCGTAAGCTAACCGGTTTAGTGACATAGTCATCAGCACCAATTTCTAAACCAACTACCCGATCAACTTCATCTGCGGCAGCGGATAATATAATAATGGGTTGTTGATGATTGTCAGCACGTAATTGTCGAGCCAGTGAAAAGCCATTTTCTCCCGGTAACATCACATCCAGGATAATTAAATCCACTGTATGATCAGATAAATACTGCTTCATCGCTATACCATCATGAACAGCGGCGATATCAAATCCTTGAGAATTCAAATAATCTTTAATGATTTGGCAGAATGATTGATCATCATCAACTATCAATAACTGTTGGCGTTGTTTATTCATTATTCATTTCCTTACTAGGCGTTACTTAGAGTAACCAATTGTTACACAAAATAACTGGCCTGTAATTAATTAGTAACTTCTTTCCGTGACAATATAATTGGCTTGTAAAGGTAGCGATAAATTGAGATTGAAAAAGATCACGGAGGCAACCCTTTAGTTCACCGCTCACGGAATCTAGCAATTTTGTTAGCCATAGAAAAAAAGCTTGACCTAAATTTTAATGAAATTAATTAATAAAGAAGATAAAGTCAACGGTGAGTTGGGTTGTCATTACTCGGTAAAGTAAGTTATTTCTAGCCACTTTGACCAAAGAAAGGAAAATAACGATGGCCATTTTAAAACTAACCCAACTTTTGACTAAAATACAGCTTAGTATTAGTATGACAATTAAACCGATTTTAAAACAGCAACAACTAAGTAGTTATTTTGAAGAAACTCAGATTCTTACTCCTGAAATTGGTGATGAATATGTTTACGCATTATTGTTAGATAATTTACCACCCCTTGCTCAACATCGAAAATAATTTTTTTAACTGGAATAAGGAGAAAAGGAAAATATGAATTGGCAATTGGCTACTTATGCGGTCAGTGGTAATAATCGGTATCTTTTAAATTTGATGCTGGAACGGATCAACAGCTACTTGATTAATAAATGGATTTTGCATGAACATGAAACTGCTGATGCTATTTTAGTGGATATTGACAAACCCGAAGGACGGCAGTTTTGGCAAAATTACCCAGACAGTAGAATCTTAGTGGCTTTCTCATGGCGAAATGTTTATCAAACCCGCTGGTTTTTAGAAAAGCCATTAAGTCAGATTCAACCGCTGGTTGAATTATTCCAACAGTTGTCAGCCGAAAAATGGCAACAAATGTGGTTATCACCAGCCTCCTTTGAACCCTGTTGGTATTTCCTGGGTTTGCTACAAGGGAGTTTATACCTGAATCAACCTCGCCGATTTAATTGTGGTCATTTACCACCTATTTATGTCTTACCTACAGAAAAACGTTGCTTTACCGCCGTTTTTAATCCCAATCAGTTAACGCTAGTTCAACAGGCTTGTTTGAGCGCACAGAGTAAGGATATTGATTATGTTGATTTGTCAGTGGCAGAACTGAAAGCTCAAGTCCAAGCGACTCGTTTAAAAACATATCGAATCGAAATTTTTTTATGGTTGAGTGCGTTACAAGCTTCTCATGGTCGGTTGATTAATGGTTACTCGACTCGAATCCCAGTGCGTCTCAACCGTTGGCCTAATTCTGTTGAGTTACCTTATCAAGAAGATTTTATGGTATTAGCGGCCTTTATGCTCCACAACACCAGTGATTTGATTACAATTGCGGCTAAAACTAAAGTACCATTGACTACCGTTATCAATTTTTTCAATGGTTGTATTGTGCTCGATTTAGTAACGGTATACGATAAAATGAAACCGGTTATTAGAAAACCACTGTTAAAACCACCCCAAAATTGTTTGCATCGTATGTTTAATCGCTTATTAGCCTAAGAATATATCTGAACTGGTGTTATTTCTGGGGCGAGAGAAAATTCGTATTTTCAGATAGAGTGACTAATTGATAATTAGCAATCAATCGTATCACCAAGAAGCGTTCGTCCGAAATGGATTATATTAAGAGATAAATCACCTGAAAACTTTAACAATTAAAGTCGACCATCAAGAACTCATAAGAGACTATGGGGGTTATACTTGTATCCAAGCCGATATGGAAGCCGCTATCACCCAATTTTTACAACTTTATTATCATCAACTATTAAGCGTGTATGATAACCATGAATTGGCCAAAGTCGAAACTTTTCAAATTGAAGCCGCTGGTGCGGGCGCTTCTAAATTTGTGTTTGGTGTCTTTGGTGTCGTTGAAAACACTCGTCAGTGGATTTTTGCGATCCGGATGTACAACAATGTAAGCAAGATGAAAGATGAGCAAAAAGTATACGCGAGTGCTGAAGAATATCAAACTCACTTAGAAATTTATGATCAAAAATTGGTCAATATCTTAATCGATGAAATTAAACTTTACCAAGAATTTTCTCAAAAAGCTAAAAATAGCATAACGATTAGAAGGATTTGGACCAGATTCCCACTGCAACCCACCAAATTGATAGCCGCGAGTGAACAACTACACTATCTTGAGCACTTTTCCTATATTGAAGATCGGGAATTAAAACGGTTATTGGTCAATTTAGGCATTAATGCTATCACCATTGGTGATTTTATAGTTGGTTATGATGGCAGAAAAATATTGGAACGCTATGAGTTTCAAGCTGATTATAAAATCACCGCAATTCTCCACATTTGTTGTACACTGCTACAAGCTTGGTTATTTACTATACAATACAACCATAACCGAGAAATTGTAGGCAGAACCATTGTTGATTTAAAACCCGCCCAATTTATTATTCAAGCTAATGATATCAAAATAGAAAATGTGTTACCCGCCGTGATTATTGATGTCGGTCCGGCTGAAAATACCGATAATATTAGTACATTTAAAAAAAATGTAGCCTATATGAAACTGCTAATCCCCGCTTTTGCAACGGAGATGTTAAAAAAAGTAGGTTTAGCACCGATTGATTACCAACCAGCAAAGCAGACTATTTATTCCGGTATTATCAGTTATCTTAACCACTGCCAAACAACCCGTAACCAACTAGAAAATATTCAAGACGAAACCTTTTCAAGTTTAGTTAATGAATTTATAGATTTTTTAAAAACAAAGTAGGGGGTAGATCGCATTGTCAACACATCCTACGCCGGTTGATTCAAATACCTAATGTTAACAGTTAGTTTTGTCAGCGGCTTTCTCCATGTAGAGGTATTTGGTGCTGGATTAGCGCTATAAATCCATACTTTACCGATTCGCCAGCGGCGATCGGCATTCTTCTTTAAGTAAAGCGGGGTAACTAGCATAATTTGGACTTATCAGCTTTGCTAGAATTGAATTCAGTTACTAATATAGGTACTATCTTCCAGTTAATGATAGCTAGTAAACCAGCAGCGATTATTTGTTGTGTTAATTGGGTTGTTATTTCAAAGATAGTCTCTGTTCTTTCCGCTAAATGAATTTTATAACCAAGTTAAATAGGGTGGGCAAAAGCGAAGCATTGCCCACTAAAGAAAAGAGAGGTGACAAACCCGTTTAACTGAGTTAAGCTTCATTAATTTTAATAAATTAAGCAAATCATGCTATGAAACAAGTTGCCTCCTTACGTTACGATGTTATCTTCAAAAAAGCCTTTCGGGTACCAGCCATCTTCACTGCTTTGGTCCGTGACTTTCTGAATATTGAACTGGACATTGATAGCGTTGAAACCGATAAAGTTTATGATCCCCCATTGGTAATGTCGCCGTCAAATTTGACCTCTATGCGGAGGATAAGAACAATCGAGTAATTGTGGATATCCAACATGTTCGCTTTCCGGACCACTATCACCGTTCTTGCACTACCACTGTGCAGCTTTACTCAATCAATTGGTTCATTCCCAAGACTATACGTCCGCCACTCCAAGTCTTTACCCTAGTCATCTTAACTTCTGGGGATCGACAT
>JAAUSR010000129.1 GCA_012032555.1 Thioploca sp. | reverse complement strand
GGTAGGGGACGTAAAAAGGAATGGACGAATTCCCCCATTTCTTAAAGGGACCACAAATTAATTCCCTCCTTTTCAAGGAGGGGTTAGGGGTGGTTGACTAAGTTTTCTCTAATTCTTTCCAAGACATTCTCTAAATTTTCAAGGATTTCAGTATTGGTAAAGCGGAGTACTTGAATACCGACTTCGTTTAGAAAGGTTGTGCGTTTAGCATCATATTCCATGCCTGACTCAGTAAAATGGCTATCACCGTCTAATTCAATAGCTAATTGGTGTTGAGGACAGTAGAAGTCTAAGATGTAGTTGCCTACACTGTGTTGTCGGCGAAATTTTTTTCCCGCTAGTTGGCTGTTTCGCAATTTATCCCATAACCGCTTTTCAGCGGGAGTTGGGTCGTTTCGCAGGGTTTTGCGAGTTGGTTTTAGGTATTTTAGGTTGTTGAGTTGAGTCATCTTGTATTTCCTTGAACCACCCCCAGCCCCTCCTTGGTAAGGAGGGGAGTAAAAGGAATGGCGAATTCCCCATTTCTTAAGTGGACCACAAATTAATTCCCCTCCTTTTCAAGGAGGGGTTAGGGGTGGTTTAACCGAAGGAGGGGCATTACGGCGCAAACAGACACACTTAACGCACCAGACACTCGCTAGTACTTGGATAGAGGATTCATTCGTTGTATTGGATTCACTTTATCAGTGATGTACCTATCAATATCTTCATCATCATCTTCAGAAGGACTACCTGCATACTTTCCTTTTCCAGGAGGAGGTTTTTTACCGCCTCCCCCCGATTTTGATGTTCCTTTTGTATTTTGCGTTCTGTTATTACGTGGTAATGGACAACTTCTGGAATTACCGACTCCACCAACAGAGTTCTGCATTTGAAGTCGACGTAATTTGTCTTGCATTTGATGTAACTCAAGAAGTTTACCAATCAGGCTCTCTTCTCGGAATATTGCCCAATCAACAAGAGCAGCACCAACAAACCCAACCGTAAATCCAATAGCTGCTGCTCCCAGTAACCCCCCCTGCTCCCGCTCCGGTTGCCCCTGCTCCCGCTTGACCGAGTGCAGCTAAAGCCCCTGCTGCATCAAATGAACCCCCTGCTGTTGTTGTCACAACTGCCGTGGCAGTTATAGGGTCTAATCCGTTAATATCTAACCAATTTATAGGATTATTAAAGCTATAAACATATAAATTAGCATCTCTACTAAAACCAACGGATTCTTTTGCTGTCCACCGCCCCGTCTCCGCATCATAATCCCGCGCTCCAAACCGCACCAACTGGGTCTCCGAGTCATACAACCCACCCGCAAACCCAAACGGTTGAAAACCAGGATTACTGTCTTGAGTCACGTTGCCAAACGCATCATACTCCAGGCGTTGCACAACGGCTCCTGTACTGAGATCAACCACCAGTCGCGGACTGCCGAGATGGTCACTGATAATGCGATAGATCTTATCACCTTTGACCAAATAATCAGGGACATTGGCTTTCGACCCATACACAAAGCGCGTGACAACCTGGCCCGTGCCATCCAATTCGGCAATGGGATTGAGACTGCCTTGATACAACCAGCCTTGCGTCAACACGCCATTGACCTTCTTACCGACGCGCCGACCACTGGCATCAATCACATACTCCAGTTGTTTGCCATCGGGCAATTGCACGGAACGCAGATTGCCCAAGACATCATACTGATACTGTGTCGTTGCCCCATTGCTGGTTTTACTCAACAGTTCCCCATTCGCTGTGTAACTGTAGGTATTCCCAGCGTATTGGAGTAAGCGGTCTTGTTCATCATAACTGCCCTTGACGCTACCGTGCGTAGCAGTGACAGCACTTAAACGGTTGCCATTGCCATCATAGCTGTATTGTTCGGTGATAGCCCCATTTTGAGCCACTTTCACTAAACGACCGGCAGGGTCATAGTCATAAGCAAACGTCGTCGTTACCCTTTCCAACGTTTCGACTTTTTGGGTGATTCGCCCCAATTTGTCATAACTGTATTGGGTGGTGTACGGCGGATTGCCATTGACCGTAGCGGTTTCACTGACCATTTCGCCAAAGGCATTGTAAGCCCGTTGCGTTACGATACCATTCTTGCCGCCTAATTGCGTGCCTTTGAGTAACCCATTTTCGGGGTCACGCACTAGCCACAACTCACCGGCTTTGACGAGGAGACCATCCGCATCGTAGTCATAGTTGACGGTAGAACCACCATTGATGCTGGTCGCCGTCACGCGGAAATCGTTGTCGTAAGTGACCGACAGATTGCCTTGAATCGCACCGTCCCACGTCACTGACAGCGGTAAGGAACCATCGTATTGGTAACTCAAGCTATTGCCATCAGGCGCAGTGACGCTAGTGAGATTGCCACTCTGGTCATCATACGCATAACTGTAAGTCCCATGCGGAGTGTTGAGAGCGTTTAACCGTCCTTTAGTTTGGTCATACTCAAACTCAATGCTTTGCCCATCAGGACGCACGACTTTGGTCAATTCCTGGTCTAAGTTATAGACATATTGTGTCTGGGGCGTGGCTAAACCGGCGGGAGGAGGCACGTATTGCGTTTGCAAGTCTTCTCCATTGTAGGCAAAACCATGCGCAGGACGACTCGGTGGCGTGATAGTAGTGACATTGCCGTTCGCATCGTAGCTGTAAAGAATTTGCCGTCCATCCGTCAAGGTTTGTTTGGTGACACGCCCGACTAGGTCATAGTCAAAACTAACTTGCCGCCCGAGGGCATCCGTGACTTTGCTGATATTACCACGGGCATCATATTCCAAACTCGCCGTTCGCAAATCCCCGCCTTCGCCTTCACTGACTTGGGTGAGACGACCACGCGTGTCGTAAGTGTACTTGGTATCCACAAAGCCAGGGACTTGTTCCTTCACCACGCGACCTTTCTCGTCTAAGACAGACACACTCTTACGACCTGCGGCACTGGTGGCCGTGATGGTCTTCGCGGTTTTGTCAAAGACGCTACTGCTAGTACGACCGTTGACAGTGATTTTGTTAGTCACAGTCTTCAGATTCAAGGGATCGTAATCATCTGCAATGGGTAACGGGTTGGTTGCCGTTTCGGTAACTATTTCCGCTTTTTTGCCACCGGGAGTGACGATAGCTGTGGCTTTGTTTGAAGGAGAAGTATAAATATTGACTAAACGTGAATCCTGTTCCTCCTTTGACCAAATTTCAGTGCCATCTGGACTAACCACTTTTTTTAGACCATCACCTTCTTCACTACTGATGGTAGCAGTGCCATCAGGTGCCGTATTGAGACGAACCTTATTGCCATCCTTAGTCGTGATTTGATAACGAGACTGGCGTCCTTCACGGCTAGTCAGGGTAGTCACATAACCGCCGTCAGAAAGATCCGTCTTGGCTATCGTGTAACCGCCACCAATGGGCGTGGTATTTTTGACGAATAAGCCCAACACATCATATTCGTAAATTTCCACGTTGTTACGCGGATCAATATATTGCGTCAACAACCCGTCGGCAGTAGAAACCAATTGATGCACTTCACCCGCATCGTTAGTGGCTGAAGCGAGATAACCATTGTCATCCAATGTCAACACCGTCCGTTGTCCATACGGCGCAACCATGGCGACCGGATGATTATTAGCATCGCGTTCAATCGTGGTGACATCACCATCTATATCAGTCACTTTGACTAAATAACCTTTATCGTTATAGCCAAAGGTATAAATAGCTTGCCCGGTAAGACTGTCTAAAGTACGAACATGACGACTTTGTTCAAATTCATACAACAATCCACCATCTTGCGAGGCAACACGTCCGTCAAACAGTAACTGGTTGTCCGTGACTGAACAACTTCTCGCACCGGCTCTCACGCTGGCAAGACTCCCCGCTCGATTATTACTGCTACTGGAAGCTAGATGAAATTTCTTGTAACTGCCTTGATATTCCGCCGGATTGCCAGTCAAATGACTGCGTACCGAGAAAGCATATTGAACAAATCCTTTCGGATAGGTATCATTTTGCGTGTCATGTTGACGCAGTGCTTTGAATTGAAATGGTTTATCCACACTAACCAAGAAAGCGTAATGGCGGACACAACCCGTCAACGGATTTTTAGGACCTTGTTCATTGAGGTAATGGAAATAGTCTCCAAAGGCGAAGTGATTAGCCGTCACCATGTCGTCAGTGAAAGAGGAACATTGTGGCGTATTCTTCTCCTTCACTTCCAAATCCACAATAACCTGTTGCACTGGCTGTACCTCAGCTAATAATGCAGAATCGCGTTTCAACCGAGGAGTTACGGTGAACACCGTTGCTTGAGTGGCAGGGACGCATTGGGCCGCGGCATCAGCCATAACGGGTGGTGCATCATTTAAAGCGATATCTAAAGTAATGGCTGGATTGATTTTATCATCCGCTTTACCTTCGCCACGCACAATAACGGTCTTCATTCCGGTACCATATTTAGGTGGGTCCGTTGGTTCATAGGCTTTAGCAGCACTATAAAACGTTGTGGCTTCCAATTGACCGGCTGCTTTAGGCGCAAAAAAGAATCCCAAACTAGGAGAATCATTAAAAGCGTGCGGATTCAAGATAGACACGGATTGTGTATCTTGGAACAACCACTCATTCTCACCGGCTGATTCCGTGAGATAGCGAGACCCGCCGGTAAAGCCAAATGCCTCATCACCACCGGTACTCTTAGCCGTGAATAAATTAGCAGATTCGGCCCCTATCCATTGAACACTATCCGATTCCACATGCGCCGAACCGACTAACACTTTGCCACAATCAGCTACACATTGATTCGGTGTGGTACATTGCTGAATGCAATAAGAGACGCGCATCTCATCAGTTAAATCGATTACTTGCGGCGGCAAAGGTTCAGGTTGTGGCTCTGGTTCAGGTTCGGCTACTGGTTGTGGCTTTGCTGGTTTTTCCGGCTTAGGCGTGAATTGTACTTGCCGTTGTCCACCACTGCCTTCATAGAGGACGTCATTGATGTTGTCATAGACATGATGAATGTCCAACGTCCAACCTCCCAGCCCTTCGGTGGTTCTGGCATCTAAACCGCCGAGTTGTCGAGTGTAAGATTTCGATTTGGCAATTTCCTGACGCGCTGGGACTCGCACGCTGTTATCCTGAACGGTTCCTTCTAATCCGAAACTTTTAGCAAAGTCAGCCGGAAACAGATAGTAAGCATTGTACAAGTAGTCAATCTTGATCGTCGCAGTATGTGACCCAGGTAGCGGACGACCCAAATCATCCTTACCATCCCAAACAAAATAATAAACGGGAGGTGCAGAATTATTGCAATCTTTAACATTGGGATTCTGTTCATTGCAGAAAATCTCCTCAATTTTCCGCCGACCGCCAATATCAATCTCCAATCTAATCCGCTTGAGACTCTGCGGTAACGTTTCAGTCCGTAATGGAATATCCAGGGCATAAGCGGCTTTTCGTCCCGGCACACGATTACTACGATAATTCAAACTGAAAGGAGTACCGGCAACCGGCAATACTTCTCCCAATACTTGATTTTCCGCTTCAATGATACAACCCGATTTTTCGCAAGGGTCTTTTTCCTTTTTATCGTTATCCGGTGCTTCGGGTACATCCGGGTCTTTAGCATCTGGATCAGGGACACGCGGATAATTCAAGTCAATCGGTGAAAAGTGCATCAACGGTGTGCGCCAAAAAGACTTGCCTTGCTTGGTTTGGTACCACTCTTCGTTACCAAACCATTGAACTATCTGCTGTTTCTCCTCGTTACTGAGAACAATCGGTTGTCCAGCAAAATCGAACAGTGGTTGTCCGGAAGCATCTCCTCCCAAAATGTTGATAACATAACCATTTTCAGAAGGTATCCAGGCTTCAAGGTTATAGTCATAATAGCCGGAAGGTACTGGCACACCCACAGGAAAGCCGAGGAAGTTGTCTACATAGCTTATGACCGGCTGATTAAATTTCACCTCTCTGGCATTTTCCTTAACCGCTTCATCCACACTGAATTCCACTGCGTAGGTGTAACCGGTACCCGGCGGTAACTCAAAAGGCATTCCAGTAGATTCACCTTCTACACCGGGGTCACCTTGCGTATATTCAGTTATACGGATATGTGGAGCCACTAACTGTTTTTCTGAACAATTAGGTAATACCATTGTAGCAACTGTGCCGGGCGGGAAAAACAAACGGGCTTGACGACTTCCCGCGGGATCACTGACTGCACCGCCCTGCGCTGCGGAACTACCCTGGCTGAGTTGTAACCCACCGCCTTCATCTCGCGTTACCAAAGCTATTGCATTGATACGAGAAACGGTTTGTGAGCAAGCAATTTCTACTTGGCGTTGCAGCGGCACATAACCCTCTTTTTCATACTTGACAGTCAACCTACCAGGATTTATTGCGAGAGCAAATTCCCCAGTAGCAATGAAATTACCTCCCTCGGCGGTCAAGGTTTGACCACATTCTTGACAACCCTCTACAGTGACTTTGACTCCAGGTAAAGGTTGACCCAGAGAATTAACTACCTTACCAAGAATAATAACGGCACCATTGGGGTCAATATTAATAGGAACCGACTGACCATTCTTATCAACAACAGGGGTTTGAACAGGATTATTGCCGGTGTAAAGGAACTTTACCGTATCTTCCCAGTTAGTATTTGGATCAATCGGTAACTGCGTTGAAGGGGGTTTGGGTTTATATTCAGGTTGTAGTGATTGTGATGCCGACCAATAAAGAGTACGAATCCCTTCTTCATCTTGGTAATAAATTTGGAAATGCGGTTGATCCGTTCCCAAATCACCATAAATCTGTCCAAACCAAAGTTTAAAATTAATGGTTTGCGGTCGGGTGATATCGAATGCCGCAAATCCAACCCCGGTCTGTGAATCAAGCCAACCACCACTAACACCACCAAATA
>JAAUSR010000060.1 GCA_012032555.1 Thioploca sp. | reverse complement strand
GGTTGGTATGGGAGATATGCCTAGTATGGCCGGTATGGGAGGTATGGCTGGTATGGCCGGTATGGGAGGTATGACTGGTATGGGAGGTATGGCCGGTATGTACGGTATGACAGCAATGTATGGTATGTCAGCAATGAGCGGTATGTTAGGGATGGCCAGTATGTACAATATTCCTCCAGAAGGTTATCAAATGACATTTGGTCGATTTTGGATCGATAAAGAGGGTAATCTCATTTTGTATCCGAGTAATAATATATTCTATATGTGGGGTATGAATAAAACCGAAGATGAAAACCATCGTGAAGCGATAAAAAGTATGGAAAACCATACCGAAGGAACAAGTGTCACCGATAGTATAGAGAGCAATCCATAAATAAATAGAATTTAAAAATCTTTCTTAGTTAGGGGTATTTAGAAATAACAACCCCTGATAAGAAAAGTAACTTCATTTTTTCGGCTAATTATAGAAGCACAACTTATTACTAGCGTAATTCCTACCATTAGTAAAGTCAGTTTTTCACTCTTTTCCACTCCACATTTTGTTTTATCAGTTACGAGTCAACTTATTGCTAATGACTTCCTTATTTCATTGTTCATTCTGTTCTCACTTCTCTCAAAATTTTTTAACGATTAAATTTAAAAAGTATTAAGGAAAATAAAGTGAATGATAATACACTGAGATGGCTTGCATCTCGTTTAAATATGACGCGACGCCGATTTCTAACCACTGTAGCCGGTTCTACTATTGCCAAAGGATTAGTTACTTCCAATCGATCAGCTAAAGCTTTTGCTTATGAACCTTATCCACGTGATGATGAATTAACCACTGTGGTAACCAGTTGCGCTCATAATTGTGGTTCACGGCATGTTTTAGTGGCACATAAACAAGGGGATGTTATTGTTCGATTATCAACTGATAATGGTCAATATCAGGGTTCACCTTGGGGTACTGATACTGAAGAATTACCTCAATTACGTGCTTGTTTACGTGGACGTTCTTATCGTATGCGGGTTTACTCAGCAGAACGGTTACTTTACCCGATGTTACGGGTAGGCGAACGCGGTGAAGGTAAATTTAAACGAATTTCTTGGGATGCGGCTTTAGATTTTATTGCTGAAAAAATGCTGTATTTAAAATGGGAATATGGAGACACCGCTCTTTTAGATCAAAGTTATGCAGGAGCTTCATGGGGTGTTTTACATAAATCCGATCAAATTAGCGGTCTACTCGGACGGTTTTTAGGTATGTTTGGTTGTCGTACCAGTTCCTGGTCAGTTCCCTCTTATCAAGGAACTGTTTTTAGTTCTCAAGTGACTTTTGGTAGCATTGACGATGGTAATGAAGAGGATACCTTTGCGCATTCCAAATTGATCATCATGTGGGGTTGGAATCCGGCTTATACTTTTCATGGGGGTAATACTTTTTATTATATGCGCTTAGCTAAACAACGTGGCTGTCAATTCGTGGTCGTTGATCCCCAATACACCGATTCTGCAGCGGCTTATAATGCTTGGTGGATTCCCATTAAACCCAATACCGACGCCGCTATGTTAGCGGCTATGGCGTATTATATTTTTGTTAATAACCTTCAAAATCAGGATTTTATTAGTAAATTTACTCAAGGTATGGATGCCGGCACGATGCCTTTTTGGGCAAGAGGACGCGAAAATTTCAAAGATTACCTACTGGGTCAATACGATGGACAACCGAAAAGTCCGGAATGGGCAGAATCCATTTGTGGTGTTAGCGCGGCTGATATCAAAAAATTAGCCCATCTCTATGCCACGACTAAACCTGCCGCTTTAAAAGCTTCTTGGGCGCCGGGACGGAATGCTTATGGAGAACAATACAATCGGATGGCAGCAGCTTTACAAGCGCTGACTGGAAATATTGGCGTATTAGGCGGTTGTGCTGAAGGGGTTGGTAA
Organism: Thioploca sp.; assembly: GCA_012032555.1. Lineage (GTDB taxonomy): Bacteria > Pseudomonadota > Gammaproteobacteria > Beggiatoales > Beggiatoaceae > Thioploca. The sequence continues at coordinate 30,462 of JAAUSR010000060.1, read as the reverse complement.
AGGTTGGCACCCCGAAGCGGTTGCTTATCCTTATGATGAATACAGTAATATTTGGAAACAATCGATTAAATCCGATCGGTGGGCACATTGTGTGTTAAATTATCCTCATGTTCAACGTGAAGAAATTGGTTTATGGCCCCGAGCAGATAATGACGGACAAATACCAAATATTAAAGGTATTTTTTGGCAAGGTTCTAATTGGTTGAATCAATTACCCAATATTAATAAAGCGATTCAAGCCATCAATAAATTAGAATTAGTGGTTTGCATGGATGCCACGATTACACCTTCGGGATTATGGGCTGATCTCTTACTGCCAATTGCAACCCATTTTGAACGTCACGATGTGGCTTTGCCCTGGTATAAGGGTCATTATTATATTCATCGTCCTAAAGTCATTGAACCCTTGGGAGAAAGTAAAACCGATTTACAAGTGTTAACAGAATTAGCTTACCGTCTCGGTTTTGGCAAGAAATATAATCCTAAAGCCAATCGAGATTATTTTTATAACAACGATGCGGTAGATGAAGCGTATTTGCAAGAATGGTGGGAAAATAAAGTTATGCCTCGTCAACAGGTTGAAATGACCTGGGCAAAATTTAAAGAACAAGGTATCTATAAATTTATACTATCACGTCCTCAAATCGCTTTCCAAGATAATGTGGAACAAGGACAACCTTGGCCAACTTCTTCTGGAAAAATAGAAATTTTCTCCACTTACTTAGCCCAAATTCATGATTGGTCAAGAACAGCTTATGGCTATGAAATTCCACCGATTCCTAAATGGATTGAACCTTGGGAATGGCTCAATGACAACAAAACGACTCAATATCCATTCCACTTGATTACACCCCATCCGCGCTGGCGTACCCATTCTATTTTTCACGATATTGCTTGGTTACGCGAAACCTATGAACAAGAAGTCACTCTAAATGCTGATGACGCGAAAAAGCTTGGCATTAAAACGGGTGATATTGTAGAATTATGGAACGCTCGTGGTAAGGTAATAGCCCCGGCGTATGTAACAGAACGTTGTATGCCAAAGGTAGCCGTTTTACATGAAGGTGCGTGGATGGATTTGGATCAAGTCGGCGTGGATCGTTCAGGTAATCCTGACTTCCTGACCTTAGATGAACCTAGTCCAGCGGGTGCGTTTGCTTATAACACCATATTAGTCAATATTAAAAAAACTGATCTGAGTCATCATCCTGGTTGGGATAGACTCACTACGGCACGCAGTCACATTTTTCGTCGAAATTCATCATCTTAAGTAAAAGTAAGTTTATTACCACAACCTCGGAACAATGAGTTTTATAAACAAAGGAGATGTCATTATGCCAACTTTAAAAGCGCTTTGTATTGGTTTTGCTACCGCAGGTATTTTATTTGCGGGTATCGCTTGGGCAGAAGAGGCAGTCGATCTAAAGCCGGGTGATGACTGGGCGGCTTTTGAAAAATTTACGGAAAAGAAAGTTCCTCCATGCAAAACTTGCCATTCTCTAGATAAGAAAATAGTTGGTCCAGCTTACCAAGACGTTGCTGCTAAACGCAAAGAAGATGCCGCTAAAGATAAAGAAGGGACAGTGAAAATGTTAGCAGAAAAAATTATGAAAGGAAATGCGGGTTCACCGGCAGTCTATGGTGGAGCGGTGATGACACCCAATACAATGGTCACCGAAGAAGAAGCCAAAAAATTGGCTGAATGGGTTTTGGCTTTAGGTAGTGAAACCAAAGCAGAAGAAGCGAAACCCACTGAAGAAGCAAAACCTACTGAAGAAGCAAAACCAACTGAAGAAGCGAAATAAGACTTGAACCGGATTAGCTAAATCACTTTTTGAAAATTGAGGTAGTGTTATCTTTACTGCCTCATTTTTGCTGTTTATAACTAGTTTTTTTGATTTGAGTAGAAAAACGGCATTCAAATTGGAAGTGGCCATTGGATCAATGTTATTAAGTTAATGGCGAACGCACTGGAACCTAACGCTTAAGAGCTTAGCTTAATGGTAGTGTGCTGTTGGTCTTCCAATAAAAATGGGAATAGTGGCCTGGCCACACAAATAAAAGAGCCTAGATGATCAAATTATCATAAGCTCAAAGAAGTCTGTCGTCTTAAAAATTAAGTTTATTACCACAATCTCTGAACCATGAGTTCAATCAACCAAGGAAATGTTATTATGCCAACTTTAAAAGCGCTTTGTATTGGTCTTGCTACCGCAGGTACTTTATTTGCCGGTATCGCTTTCGCAGAAGAGGCTATCGATCTGAAACCAGGTGATGATTGGGCAGCCTTTGAAAAATTCACGGAAAAGAAAGTTCCACCCTGTAAAACTTGCCATCAAATCGACAAAAAGTTAGTCGGTCCAAGTTACCAAGAAGTCGCTGCCAAACGTAAAGAAGAAGCCGCCAAAGATAAAGACGGTACAGTAAAGATGTTGGCAGAAAAAATTATGAAAGGAAATGCCAGTTCGCCTCCTGTCTATGGTGGGGCAATAATGACACCGAACACCATGGTTACTGAAGAGGAAGCTAAAAAGATTGCCGAATGGGTCTTGGCTTTAGGTGGTGAAGCTAAAGCCGAAGAAGCTAAACCCGCTGAAGAAGCGAAACCCACTGAAGAAGCTAAACCAGAATAAGCAGCATCATCTAATGTTTGGAAGGTGGAGCAGTATCGAATTACTGCTTCATCACTTTATTTTTAATTGGTAAATAGTTAAAAGGGTTAACCCGTTAGGCTAGATTATTAGCAACTTTGAATCCGCGAGCCAAGTTCGTTCTTATGCAAGTCTCATGGTTCATCTCTTTGGAAGATGGGCGGCGGTGGTATTTTTAGAGAACTCTCTATGATTTAGCTCTTAATTCACATTTAAGGAGGCAGGTAATTCAGAGGGCACAGCTACTTGAATTCATAAAGTTGCCCCGCTGGACAAAAAATAATAACTTGAATTGGCGGAGAGGGTGGGATTCGAACCCACGGAAGGGTATTAGCCTTCAACGGTTTTCAAGACCGTCGCTTTCAACCGCTCAGCCACCTCTCCAAGCGAGGAGAACATTATCCTTGAAATCACTAATAGATGCAAGCTGTTCTCATCACTTTATTTTCACTGATTTCTGTTTACATGGGGTTCCAATTGGTATAAATAAAACTTTTCTTGTCTAAGCGATTTCACTAATCCATAGACCATTATCCAAATAATAAATGAAAAAGGTAAGGCACCTACAATGGAAGCTGTTTGTAATGCCGATAACCCGCCTAAAATAAGTAGCACCGCTGCCACCGCGCCTTCCCCAATGCCCCAAAACACACGATGAAAAATGGGTGGATCTTCATCGCCAATGGAAAGGATGGTGTTAACGACTAAGGTAGCTGAATCAGAGGAAGTAATAAAATAGGTGGCGATAAGAATGGTGGCGATACCAGAAGCCAGGGTACCCCATATTCCGGCGTCTATTTTTTCAAAGGTTGTATAGAGTGCAATCGTGAGATCAGTTTTAACGGCTGCGACAATACCACCAACCCCAGTTAATTCGATGTGCAGAGCAGTACCACCTAATAAAGTAAGCCAAACAAAGGCTAATAAAGTTGGCACGAATAAAACACCCAAGATAAATTCTCGAATAGTGCGTCCCCGAGAAATTCTAGCAATAAAGATTCCCACAAAAGGTGACCAAGCAATCCACCAACCCCAGTAAAAAGTGGTCCAATTGTCTTGCCAAGTGGTATTTTTAGCGGCATCGGTCCATAAACTGAGGGGAATAACATTAGCAATATAGTCACCGATATTTTGTAACAAGGAATTCATTAGGTAACGAGTTGGTCCAAACACGAGAAAGAAAATTAAGAGAATAATGCTTAACCATACATTAACTTCACTTAAAATCTTTATTCCTCGACCTACGCCAGAAACCACTGACCAAGTTGCAATAGCAGTAACAACAGCAATCAATAATATCAAGCTAATTGGAAAAGGAATCGGATGGCTTATAGTAGCCGCTTGAAGACAATCTGCCTTTTCAGTTGCTACGACCATTGTACAATTTTTGGCAATATAATCGGTTTGTTCTGCTTTTGCTGTTAGCTCGGCTGTAGCATAAGATTCATAACCAAACAAGTAAGCCAAACCGGTATCCATTTGTTGGGCGCCTAAACCTAATGAGGTAGCTAATCCAAATACAGTACCAAATACGGCCAAGACATCTGCTGCATGACCAATTGGTCCGTAAATCTTATCCCCAAGCAGTGGATAAAGTGCTGAACGAATAGTAAGCGGTAATTTTTTACGGTAGGCAAAATAAGCCAGTGGCAGACCCACCATAACGTAGATTGCCCATGGATGAAATCCCCAATGTAAAAAAGTGAGTCGCATAGCTATCTGAGCGGCTTCCGGGGTCATACTCATTTCTTCAGTAATAAAAGGATTGGCTTGAAAGTGATAAATGGGTTCAGCAATACTCCAAAAGACTAACCCAATTCCCATTCCCGCACTGAATAACATAGCAAACCAGGAAAAGTAACTAAATTCAGGTCGTTCGTCGTCATCACCTAAGCGTATATTTCCATAGCGAGAAAGCATTAACCAAATAGCTATAAATAACAAGAAGGCTACTGTACCGATATAATACCATTTCATGCCTAAAATAATGTTTTTCTTCAATTCATCGAATAATTGTGAAGCAGTATCATTCCATAATGTACCAAACAGTACGAAAGTAATAATAACAACTTTTGAAATAATGGAAACGGTCGGGTTAAGTCCTTTAAAAAATCCGGAGGTCGCACGTATCATCATCTGTATCCCCTTGTGGTTTTCCAACTAAGATCGGGTCTTGGGACACTAAAGTAGTGTCTATGCTGGATTTGATAAACTTTCTTGAGTTTACTGCTATTTTAGTTAGTGGCTGTTGGTATTATTCTACCAATAGGATGAACTATCTCAAATCAGCGTCATTTTAATCATGTTCTGAATTTAACGCGATAAGTTTTTGGTAATGCGATTAATAAAGATGAGGTTAAGAGATTACTTATTCTATTGATAACCAGTATGTTACTGATATCGATGCGACACCAAACTAACATCCCGTTTTTATCACCGGGATTGATGTTGTTAACAAGTCATTTCTAGTGTTGATGGATAACCAACGTTTTTTTCTTTAAGTATGAACAGTTTTGGTTGGGATCAGGAGATATCCAGCAATTAACTTTATCAGGATTTTCTTTTACCCAACGTTGAGCGTTTTCATAAGGTTCTAGCTTATTTTCTTCGTTCCATACCATCACTTGTTCCATATCAGCGGGTTCCCAGTAAAATTTATCGAGTACTCGGTAAACTTCCGGCATATCTTGTTTGAGTCCTTTACGTACAATCGTACCAATATGCTCTTCACCACTGTAGATACCTTTTGGATCATAAATACCCTTTGGATCAGCGAGATATTTTAATTGCCAGCGGGAAAACATCCAGTGAGGTGTCCAGCCAGTAACGACTACCCACTGTTGATTAGCTATCGCCTTTTCTAAGCGTCCGGTCATTATTTCACCACTACCTTCTAATAATTCAAAGTTTAAATGGTAGGCTTTTATCGTTTCCTCGGTTTTACTCATTAAACCAACCCCAGGATCGATACCAATAATTTTTTTGCCAAATTTATCGGCATAGGCATTTAATTCTTCGATAGAATTAACCGTAACATAACGGGGTACCACCAAACCAATTTTGGTTCCTTCTAAATTCGGTCCTAAATATTCTACTTGGTGTCTAACAGCTCTGAGATAATGAGCATGGGCAGTGTATAACCAAGCGGCTACTAAAGCATCTGCCTCACCACTGGCAACGGCTTGCCACATAGCAGCTGCAGTAACTGGAATGATTTCAACTTCATAACCTAGTTGTTCTAGCACGACTTTAACAACATTGGTACTCGCAATCTCGCTAGACCATTCTACATAGGTTAATAGTACTTTACCTCGAGAAACTCTTTCAGCAGCCCAAGTTAAGGTTGAATTCACTAACATGACCAACCCAACGACGATTACACTTAGCTGAGTCCAACTGAAATTCTTTATCATTCCGTATTTCCCCCCCAATTCAGTTCTAATTGTGGTTAATAATAAATCGCTTTGGTCATTTATTTGAATAATGGCGGTGTTATTAATCGCAGAAATATTTCTTTATTAACGTTCTGGAGAATTCTGTTTGCCAATTTTTTGAGTAATACGGTCAAGAATCATTGCTAAAATAACTATGGCTATACCCGCTTCAAACCCCTTACCGGGTTCTAGTCGTTGTATAGCTTTCCAGACTTCACTTCCCAATCCACCAGCGCCAATCATTGCCGCGATAACGACCATAGAGAGTGCCAACATAATCGTTTGATTAATGCCTGCCATAATCGTCGGAATGGCCAGCGGTAATTGTAATTTAAATAATTTTTGCCAACGGGTAGAACCAAAAGCATCAGCAGCTTCGATCAATTCTTTCGGAACTTGCTTGATTCCTAAACAAGTTAGACGAATAGCCGGTGGTACAGCGAAAATCACTGTAGCAAACATAGCAGAAACAGCACCTAATCCAAAAAAAGGAATGGCTGGAATAAGATAAACAAAAGCGGGCATCGTTTGCATAAAATCTAAAATTGGCATAATGATACGATAAGCCATTGGCGAAAGAGCCGACCACACGCCAAAGGGAATCCCGATAATTATAGCGATAATCGTTGCAACTACAACTAAAATTAAGGTTTCCATGGTTGGTTCCCACAAGCGTAAATTCCATAATAAACCTAACCCCAGTATGGTAAAAATGCCGACATGACGTCCGGCTAAGCGCCAAGCCAATATAGCAAAAATAGTAATCACTAGCCAAGGTGGTAGTGACATTAAGCCTTGAGTACTTATTTCAATAACCGTTTCTAAATACTTACTGATCGCTTTAGTTAAAAAGGCAAAATGTTCTGTTAAAAAATCGATTAACCTATCAATTTCTTTATCTAATGGCAATTTATCGGTTAAGTAATGCCATTTATCAGCCGATACTGAAGAATTTTCCATGAGTTATTCTCCCCCTTTAGTTAAAGCCTTTAAGACACGCTGATTGACAATCATGCCTTGTAGTTTATTTTCTTTATCTACTACCGGGATTGGCCAAGGCCATTTGGCTAAAACCCGAATTAACTGAATTAAAGGTGTCGTGGTTATCACCGTAGGTACTTGTGATTCAGTGATATTCGCAATCGTTTTATCGCCGCGTTCTACTGCCTGACGGGTTACTTCAGCTAATACGATACCCAATAAAGTATTATCCCGTTTTACGACAAACAGGCTAGCTACTTTGTTAGTTTGCATTTTATGGAGAATATCTCGAGGTTGATCTTCTAGGTAAGCAAAGAGGTTTATCTCTGTTAAAATTGAGCGGGCAGTCAAAATCTTCGATTTATCTACATTTTCGACAAATCGTTTCACATAATCATTAGCTGGGGTAGTCAAAATTTCCTCTGGTGTTCCTATTTGCACGACTTGCCCATCTTTCATTAATACGACTCGATTACCAATTTTCAGGGCTTCATCCAGATCATGGGTAATAAAGAGAATGGTTTTTTTCATCCGGGCTTGTAAAGACATGAGTTCATTTTGCATATCACCACGGATCAAAGGATCTAGCGCGCTAAATGCTTCATCCATTAACAGAATATCTGGATCAACTGCTAAGGCACGAGCTAAACCAACACGCTGTTGCATTCCGCCACTGAGTTGATTAGGCATAGCCGCTTCCCAACCTTCTAAGCCCACTAATTTTAAGGCTTGCCTCGCTTTATCCCGGCGAAAAAGTTTATCCATTTGTTGAATTTCTAGCCCATATTCAACATTGTTGATAATATTTCGTTGTGGGAATAGCGCAAAATGTTGGAAAACCATTCCAAATTTACGGCGGCGCAATTCTAATAAAGCACGATGATCTAAAGAAGTGATGTCATTACCATCTATAAAAATCTGACCTTGGGTTGGTTCAATCAGGCGATTGATACAGCGGATAAGTGTCGATTTACCACTTCCACTTAACCCCATTACGACGAGGATTTCACCTTCACCGACATCGAAAGAAACTTTAACCAAACCAACCGCTTGTCCAGTTTGGCTAAAAATTTCATCTTTACTCAGTCCCTGTTCGAGAAGAGTTAGGGCACGTTGAGGATGAGAAGTAAAAATCTTAGTTACATTTACCGCTCTGATCTTTTCCATATTAACTTGGCTCCTATCTCTAAATTAATTGATCCTTCGCCGATTAATCAAGCCATCTTCATATCAGAACAGTTTTTAGTTAAATAATCAACTCATTTTACTTGAACTCATCATTATTTTTTTGCGAAAGTGTAAAATTCCCCACACCAAATAGCCTTGTTGACCCTTCTCAATCCAGTGATTTAAACCGATTTTCATTCGGTCAATATAATCTTGATTGCACACTTTAAGAATAGCTTCATAGTGCTTTTCAGTGGCTTGCAATATGTGATGGTAATGACGAACTAATTGTTCAGTCATTTCAATTATTTGAATAGTTTCTAATCCAACTGCTGCTGCTGTTTGAGTGTAGAAACCTATTGAACCCATTGAATCTAAGTTCAATCGATCTAAAACCGGTTGTAAAATATGAGCAGGGCAATGGTCACTTTGCATCGGATCAGTAAAAATAAATTCCCCCCCAGATTTGAGTACCCGTGCCACTTCTTTAAATACTTGATAACGGTTACCACTATGTAAAATGGCGTCCTGAGATAAAACCACATCATAGTATTGCTCGGTTGCTGGAATCGCTTCAAAATTACCCTCAATTATGCGAATTTCACCGGTTAAACCTTGAAGTTGATTCAATTGCTGGTGGCGTTGATTTTGAACTTGACTTAAGTTTAAACAATCAACTTGACAGCCAGTGTTTTTAACTAAGTAGCGTGCCATTCCACCATAGCCAGCCCCAATATCTAAAACGCGACTATCTTCATGTAGTTTGAGTAAGGAAGCGAGTTTTTGTATAGTGCGATGACTGGCTTGAGCGATAGAATCATTTTCTTGCTCATAAAGACCAATATGGATATTTTCACCGCCCCAAATACTGGCGTAGAAGTTATCAGCATCGCTGCTATTATAGTAAGTACGACTAATTGCTACTGCCGGAGAATCAGATGGTTCCATTAAATTTCTCCAGGATTCCTGGCACCCAGTTCATATTTTTTTTCCGCAACATGGATGAAAAAATCTGGATTATGTTGATGGTGAGCTTCTTGGAAGTCACCATAAGTCGTAATCTGTTGAAAACCAACTTCCGTCATCAACTGGCGGACATAGTTTTTCCGCAATGGATACATGTTGAGGTGAAATACGGATTCATCTGGAAATTCGTAACGAAACCGGGCTAACCCGTCATCAACATATTCTGGTTCCGCTGTCACATTATCTCCACAATAATAGTAAATGTGTTTCGAGGAAAATCCACTATCTAGAATCTGATCATAATTACGTTGATCTAAAATAAGAATACCATCATGGCGAAGCGCTGCATAAAATTCAGCTAAAGCTTTACGACGATCATTTTCTGAAAATAAATGGGTAAAAGAATTACCTAAACAAATAACCGCATCAAACTTACCATGAACATCCCGATTAAGCCAACGCCAATCGGCTTGTACGGTACGCAAAATCAGCCCAAAGTGACGACCATTTTCAAAGGCTTTAGCTAACATTTCTGGACTACCATCAGCACTGACCACATCAAAACCGGCTTGAAGGAGGCGCACTGAGTGAAAACCCGTACCGGTAGCCACGTCAAGAATTTTACTGGCCCCTCTTTGTTGTAAGACTTCCATGAAAAACCGGCCTTCACTTCGGGATCGGGCTTCCCAATTAATCAGCTGATCCCAACGAGCCACAAAATTAGTCGTATATTCCTCTTTATATTTATCAGTTTGACGAACGGCAACCGGATTGGGGCCGTAATTTTGCTGTTGCTTTGGAGTTATCATATGAACCTCGCTATCAAGAAATGAGTGTATTCTCACATTGAAAATACGTTGGTTAGAAAATAAGTCAATCAATAAATTCAGGTGTAAGCCGGTTCAACCTCACTAGACTAAGTGATATTAAGCTAGTTTGACTTCACACTTTGGTCAAAGTGTTTTCATTTACTTTTAGCCGGTTCATATTTTTTTCAGCAACGTGGATAAAGAAATCGGGTTCATCATGATGATAAGTTTCCTTAAAATCGCCATAGGTCTTGATTCTTTGAAAACCCACTTCCTTCATTAATTGTTGCATGTAGGTTTGACGTAACGGATAATTATCCAGGTAAAAAACTGAATTATCGGTAAATTCGTAACGAAACCGAACTAATTGTTCATCAACGTGTTCCGGTTCAACTTTAACGCTTTCGCCGCAATAATAATAGGCTTTACGGCTAGAAAAGTGACCTTCTAAAATGGCATCATAATTCCGTTGGTCCAAAATAAGGAGGCCGTCATGTTCTAACACGGCATAAAATTCAATCAAGGCTTTGCGACGGTCGCGTTCAGAAAACAGATAAGTGAAAGCATTGCCTAAACAAATAACCGCATCAAATTTTTCATGAACATCACGACCTAGCCAACGCCAATCGGTATGTATCGCTCGCAAAATAAAATTTTTTTGCAAAGCATTTTCAAAGGCTTTAGCGAGCATTTCTTGACTGCCATCAACACTGGCGACTTGAAAACCCGCTTGAAGTAATAGGACTGAGTGAAATCCGGTTCCAGTAGCGACATCAAGAACATTCTTTGCCCCTTTTTCTTGTAATACGTCAATAAAAAAGCGACCTTCACTGATTGAACGGGCGTCCCAATCAATTAACTCGTCCCAATGAGCAACAAGATTTTGAATAAATTCAAGATGATAGAGATCAGTTTCGCCAGCGCCAGGTGATCCCGATTTATCTTTTTTGGAGTATGGTTGAATCATATTTGGTCAGCATAACAATTGATTTAAGGTCGTTGATTTGTTAAGTGCTTAATTCCTAGAGTTACCTTTTCTTATTAGAGGTACTACTGTCGCCTTGATGATCCGGTTGAACAGCAAGTACCGTTAGATTAAGTAAACTACATTTTTAACGGGTTAACATCAGAAAATTCCTTTTTTACGCTTTCTTACCTATACTCCATTTTGTAGCCAGGGTGGATTATAGACACTGTTTTAGCACAGATCAAATCAGGACAGATTGAAGCGGGCTAGTGAGAAAAAATAAGTTAACCCCAGAAGAAAGTGGGAAAGAGCAGTATTCGAATTGATTTCTCTTTCCACACAGTTTCTTATTCTTCTTAGTTGAGGTTCTGAATTAGGTTATTCAGTTATTCGACGACATAGTGTCTACTGCACCCTAGCGTCATCCCTTCTATATCTTGATATGGCGTTTCTAGGGTATCAAAAGGTTCAATAACACAATTTTTATCACTATCCATATTATCCATATTATCCATATTAACGGTGTAAACAATATCTTTACCATCAATACCCATTAAGAGAACATTTCCTGGTGTCATTTCTAAAGCTTCAATCTTGCGCTCTTCTGGTAAAGTACAAATCAGAGTAGGTTTGGCTTTGTTACCCTCATAACGTAAGAGTTTATTTCTTTGTGCTAAGTAGAGCATTGTACCTTCTTCATTCCAAGTGAGATCATCAATCCGCATGGTAGAAAGCCATTCAAATTGAGGTAGTAACGGTAATTGCGCTACATCAACCCAAAAGAGCCCATTCCCTGGTGACCACCCCCATAGTTGGCCAGTCATTGGATTAATAGAAAGACCACTGACATCAGCCAGTCCCAAATCGCCTAATACATTAAGTTGTCCCGTAGAACTGTCTACGGTATAAAGAACGCCCGGTAATAGCGCGTCTGTTCCAGAAGCCGCATAGAGTTGTTCTGTTTCTAAAGAAGCATCTAATGCTTCAATATCATGGTCCACATAAAGAGCACCTAAGGCATTGATTGTGGCTGATTGGGGATCAATGACTAGGAATTGGGAATCATTCAATCCTTCATCGTCAACGGCATACAGTTTACATGTGGTTACTTTCTCAACGGTGAATGACATTGCAGCGCTCAACGGCCCGGAACCACTGCTATTAGCGGTTTGTATCCACCATTGTGCTTCACCTTCAGCCAGTTCTTTATCTGGGGTAACGGCACAAAGATGAGTTTCTTCACTACAATTGGCGGCGGCGCTGGTATACGATTTTTCAAATACTTGACCACTGGCATCTTGCACTCGCATGAGATACTGCGTTGCCTTTGGTACGGCTTGCCAAGTGTAAGTTGGCAGATTATGATGCAAGGTAACTTGAGGCGAAACCAAAGTAGCCGCTAAGGGCGTTGTGAGTACCGTAAAAGATAATGCTTGACTCCACTGACCGTTGCCAACTTGGTTTTGAGTTTGGATATTCCAGCTATAATGGCTATCAACTAACGGAGTTGTTGAGTTGAAAACACAAATCTCTTGGTCGCTATGACAATTAGAAATCGTTTCTTCAACAACAATTTGGTTATCAGCATCAGTCACTTGTAGTTGATAAGTCGTTGCAGTAGGAACCGTATGCCAAGTATAAGCTGGCATATTATCACTGATAATTCCACTCGGTGAGATTAAAGTAGTCGCTATCGGTGGACATTGCACGACAAAAGATAAAGTTTCACTCCAAGGACCTTCTCCGTTTAGGTTAGCTGCCTTTATCCGCCATTGAACATCACCTCCGGCTAATTGGAAATCAGGTATGATTGAACAAGTCATATTAGTACAATTAGCTTCGGCATCACTATACCAATGTTCGGTTATTCCTAAGCTATCTTGAACTGATAATAGATATCGTGTAGCTAAGGCAGCTACTTGCCAACTATAAGTCGGTATTTGATTGCAATTAATTAAGGTCTGAGCGGGTGAAATTAAACTGGTCGCATCCGGAAGAACCTTGACAGTAAAGGAATTTGGATTACTCCAAGGGCCTGAACTGACTTCATTACTGACTTGCACTTGCCATTGATAGTTACCATCTGGCAAGTTAAGATTGTTTACATTAACAGAGCAAATTGTTTGGCCTAAGCTACTACAATTCAAGCTCGCAGCCGGATACCCAGTTTCCATGACAACTTGTCCTTGCGTATCTTTTATTTGGAGTTGATAGTGGGTGACACCAGGAACCGCTTGCCACTTATAAGTGCTAGGACTGTTTTGGACTGCGGGAAGTCCCAATAAGGAAGCGCCAGTTCCGACCAATGGGAAAAGCGGGTTCCCCGGTAAAGCACTATTGCTACTCGTGATTAAGGTGGTAGCCGCCGGTGGACATTTCATCGTAAAAGATAAAGTTTCGCTCCACGGTGCTTCTCCCTCTGAGTTAGCGGCTTTAATTCGCCAACTCACATAACCTTCGACCGGCTTAAAGTCTGGTGTCACCAAACAAGTGGTTGAATCACAATTAGCTTGGGTAGTGCTATACCACTGTTCAGTTAATTTTTGGCTATCTTGTACAGATAAAAGGTACTGAGTAGCCAAATCAGTTGGTTTCCAACTATAAGTTGGTAATTGGTTACAATTAACAAAAGTCTGAGTCGGTGAAATTAAAATCGTTGCATCCGGAATAACCTTAATAGTCATCAACATTGGCTCACTCCAAGCGCCTGGGCCAACTTGGTTTTGGGTTTGCACTTTCCAACTATAGTTACCCTCAAGTAATTTTGGAGTGGGCGTAACCGAGCAAACATCTTGGTTAACATTACAATTAATTTCCGGCTCATCAACTACAATTTGGTTATTAGCATCAAACACTTGTAACCGGTAAGTCGTGGCAGCGGCAACGGTATTCCAAGTGTAAGTTGGTGTATTATCATTAATCACGCCGGTTGGTGAGACTAAAGTAGTTGCTGGTGGTGGACATTTGACCGCAAAAGACCAAGATTCACTCCATGGCCCTTCCCCTTTGGCGTTAGCTGTTTTTACTCGCCAAGTCACATTGCCCTCTACTACATTAAAGTTTGGAGTGACTGAACAAACTGTATCAGTACAATTGGCGGCTGTCATACTATACCACTGTTCCGTTAATTTACTCGTATCCTGGACGGATAACAGATACTGAGTGGCTAAATTGGCCGGTTTCCAACTATAAGTTGGAATTTGAGTACAATTAAGTAAAGTTGCGGTTGGTGAAACTAAGGTAGCTGCATCAGGCAACGTTTTGATAACTAAAGGCAAGGTATTACTCCATGCACCATAACCCACTTCATTACGAGTTTGTACATTCGAGTAGTAAGTACCATCTGACAAATTAAGACCTAAGTTAGTCAGACAATTCTCTTGACCACTATTACAATTCAAACTGGTGGCAGAATACCATTTTTCAAGATCACTTGCCCTTGGGAATTTTTTACCTGCAATTGATAAAGTGTGGCACTGGGAACCGCTTTCCAGTTATAAGCAATCAGATTACTATTTGTTACAGGTGTCACTTTTGATAGCGTGGTTGGTGGTGGTGGACACTTTACCGTAAAGACAAAGGGAGCACTCCATGGCCCTTCTCCTTCGGAATTAGCCGTTTTCACTCGCCATTGAACATTACCCTCGACCACCGGAAAATCCGGCGTGACCGAACAAGTGGTCGTCGTACAATTGGCTTCAGTATTGCTGTACCAACGTTCTGTTGTTACGCCTAAAACATCTTGTACTGATAATAAATACTGCGTTGCTAAGTAGGCGACTTGCCAGCTATAAGTGGGTTTTTGATTACAATTAAGCAAAGCAGCTGTTGGTGAAATCAAGATAGCTGCATCAGGCCGTTTCTTGATAGTCATGGGCAAGGACTGACTCCAAGGACCAGGACCGACTTCGTTACGGGGTTGAATCTGCCATTGGTAATTACCATCGGGTAAATCGACTTCTAAATTCACTGAACAAACCACTTGCTCTTGGTTACAATTCAGATTGGTAGCAGAATACCATTTTTTACTACCACTTCACCCGCTTGATTCTGGATTTGCAATTGATAGAGTGTCGTATCGGGTACAGCATTCCAACTATAAGAAGTAGGATTATTAACAGGTAATGGTACAGCAGATTGAGCACCGCCTATACCCGGAAAGATAGTACTACCGGTGGTAGAATTACTTTGGACTAAAGTCGTGGCCGGTGGTGGACACTTCATAGTAAAAGAGCCGATGGGACTCCATGGACCTTCTCCTTTAGAATTAGCAGTTTTTATTTGCCACTGCACTGAACCTTCTGCCGGTTGAAACGTCGGTGTTACTGAACAAACCGCTGTTTCGTTTATACAATTGACTTCACTAGCATTATACCATTGGTCAAATATTTGCCCCTGAGCATCTTTTACATGTAATAAATATCGTGTTGCTAATGCTGCTGGCTGCCATTGATAAGTTGGTAATAAGTCACATTTAATGATATTTTCCAGTGGTGCAACTAAAGTAGCTGGATCGGGAAGGGTTTTAACGGTGAAAGATAAAGTATTACTCCATAAATCGCCACCGGCTTGATTTTGAGTTTTAACATGCCATTGATAGGTACCATCAGCTAAAGCGGTTCCTGGTGTTACCGAACACGAACCAGCCTGACTGTCACAAGCTATTTCATCGGAAAAATACTTATTGTCAACCAGTACATTATTATTAGCATCAACTAACTGCAACTCATATATTGTTGCACTAGAAACTTCATGCCAACTAAAGGTTGGTGTATTAGTATAAATAATCTCGGATGGTGAAATTAAAGTAGTCGCTGGGGGGGGTAGTACTAAAGTAAAACTTTTACCTTTAATAAAGACCGCTGAATCTAAACTAAAGTCACCTCTATCGGCAATAGCGAGTTTCAGATGATGCCTTTTTCCTGGTGTGACTTTAGCAATGGCTGATAACACCGTAGTAAATCCATCGAATTCAGTCAAAAATGGTGTATAACTTCCAGGCTGACAATTGTTCTTATTATAATCGGTAACATTGCTGGGGGAGGGATATTCATTATCGTTATAATATTGACTATTGCTCCATTTATTAATGGTGTTGATGGCTACCGGGGTAGAAGATTTCGGAACAATAGCAATATTTTGATCATCTAAGAAAAAAGCAAATATATCATTAAATTTAGAACCGACCCATTCTGGATATTCTTCTGAAGCAAAAACGTATTCAAATTTTAAAGTATCACCCTGCGCTACAAAATCGAACTCTAATACCGCCGCATCATAGCTAGTACCTTGACTCAGCGTGTTAAGGCTATTATCACCCGGTCGACGGTTAACCATCGTCGTTTTATAGCAAGCATTTGGGCCGATTGCATTTAAAACTTTACCAGTTGTTAAGATAACTCCACTTTCAATTCCTAATCCATCTATCATCCCTTCACTAAAAGTACCGGCCGCTTGGTAAGCACCCTGGTACTTGACTCCAGAAATAGTAATTTGACTATTGGAAGTATCGATCAGTTCCGTTACCAAACCATTGGCATTCAGTGATCCTCCTAACTGACTGACTGAGATAGCAAAACTACCATGACTCCACAGCAAAAAAGTAATTGCCAAAATTAATCTGATAATTTTTTGATTATACATTTTTTTTCCCCTATGAATGGTTGATATTTGCGCCTAGAAATCGGGATCCCACCGAGTAACATGGGCTACTTCACCAGAGAAATTCTGCATATTCAATTGCGTCCATTTAGAACGATCTACTTTAGCCAGTTCAATTCCCGGTTCCAATTCTACAGCGTAAAAACAATGTTCATTAACAAATTCCAAATCCATAGGAATATTAAAACTTAACACCAATTCTTGTTCAGCATCGCATGGCAGCCCACTTTGACTATTATGGCTACAAAAAGCAGTCGGTTTATCAGTTAAACCATCCTTAGTAATAAACCATAATTTTTCTGTTGATTCACAGGGGTGATAAATGACATACAACTGGAAAGCAGAATCAGTATTATTCTTAGAACTCTCTTTATTAAACCAATAGCGTAGTTCGATGGGTTCGCCTAAGGCCTTGACTTTTAATTCTGATGAAGTTTCATCGGTAATTTCTAATCCCTCATAGTTTTCTGCTTGTCCTATTAGAGGAAATAGACCAACGAAGGTAAGAAATAAGCTTCTTTTAACCCATTTCTTGCTAAACTTAAACATAATTCACTCCTTATAAAGGATTCAAATAACACGATTGAACAGGAGGAAAGAAGCTTATTTTAAGAGAATATAAAGGAATCTCTGAAAATTCCCCTGTCCTTAAGGTGGTCATCATGGCATGGAGAACAATTAAATAAAATGATGACCTACCCCTGATTACTCAAAAAATGACTACGACGACCATCATATATTTTTGTAATTATAGCATAATATAAGTATTAAGAATAATTTATATTTTACGGTTTCGATATCAGAAAATTTCCTATTTTTATGTCAACATTACTTTCTTTCTTTGCAACAGCACCTAAAGGGATAGAACCTTTATTAGCTCATGAATTACATGACAATTTTAATATAAATCAAATTTCACCAACTCGTGCGGGGGTTAATTTTCAAGCAACCGTAACTCAAGCTTATCGAATTTGCTTATGGTCACGAATTGCCAATCGAATATTGTTACCGCTGAGCACCTTTCCGGCACCGGATCCGAATGCGTTATATGAAGGTGTTCAAACAATTCGTTGGGATGAACATATGGCGGCTGATGGTTCATTAGCGGTTGATTTCACCAGCCGTCAATCTCATCTGCAACATACCCATTTTGGCGCACTCAAAGTCAAAGATGCGATTGTGGATCAATTTCGGACTCGTTATCAAATTCGTCCTAATGTTAACCGACAACAACCGGATCTTAGAATTAATGTCCATTTAGACCATAATCAAGCCATTGTTAGTATTGACTTAAGTGGTGATAGTTTACATCGACGTGGTTATCGAGAAAGCGGTGGAGCAGCACCATTGAAAGAAAACTTGGCGGCAGCCATACTTATCTGGGCTGGTTGGCCACAAATTGCTGCCCAAGGTGGTCAATTATTAGATCCCATGTGTGGTTCTGGTACTTTGCCCATTGAAGCCGCTTTGATAGCAGCCGACATTGCACCGGGATTATTACGTTCTTACTTTGGCTTTTTACATTGGCGACAACATGACTCTAGCTGTTGGGCGAACTTATTAGCCGAAGCCCAGCAGCGTAAAGCCGAAGGTCTTAATCAATTACCTAAAATAATAGGTTACGATATCGATAAAAACGCGATACGCAGTGCACTCATTAATGTTGAACATGCGGGATTAGTTGGGAAAATTCACCTTGAAAAACGATCACTAGCGCAATCAACCCCTTTACCCAGTCCGGGTTTACTCGTAACCAATCCTCCTTATGGTGAACGTTTAGGTAACTATGAAACCATGATACATTTATATAGCCATTTAGGTGAGATTTTCCGAACTCAATTTCAAGGTTGGCAAGCTGCTGTGGTAGCTAGTGATTTAGACATGGGAAAACAAATTGGTATCCGTGCCGACAAACGATATACTCTTTATAATGGTGCATTAGAATGTAAACTATTACATTTCAACATCGAGCCACAATGGTTTATGCAACCCAGAACCCCGGTTGAGCCACCCTGGTATCAACGACCGTTCGTGTCATTGGCAAACGATATCGAAAAATGGAGTCAGGGTGCTCACATGTTAGCTAATCGGTTACAAAAAAACCTCAAACATCTCAGACGTTGGACACAACGTGAACAAATTCATTGTTTCCGTTTATATGACGCTGATTTACCTGAATATGCCATTGCTATTGATATCTATGCACAGTGGCTACACGTACAAGAATATGCCCCACCTAAAACTATTGATCCGCAAAAAGCACAAGCTCGTTTACAAGAAGCTTTAGCTGTGATTGCTAAGGTGTTAGAAACACCACCAAAACGAATTTTCTTAAAAAGGCGTCAACCGCAAAAAGGTAACCAGCAATATCAACAACAGAATAACACCGGTCAGTTCTATGAAGTCTGCGAAGGTAAAGCTATATTTCTAATTAATTTAACAGATTACTTAGACACCGGGTTATTTTTAGATCACCGCTCTACTCGTCAACAGATTTTCTCACTGGCTCAAGGGCAACGTTTTCTTAATCTTTTTGGCTATACCGGTACCGCGACCGTACAGGCTGCTTTAGGTGGTGCTATTGCAACCACTACCGTTGATACTTCTAAAACTTATCTGGCTTGGGCGCATCGCAATTTAATTCGTAATGGCTTAAGTGAATCTCATCATCAATTAATTCAAGCCGATTGCCGGTCGTGGTTACAACAAGAAGCGGATAGATTTACCCAATCTCCGCGGTTGAGACGTTATGGATTAATTTTTCTAGATCCACCCACATTCTCTAATTCCAAACAAACTGACACCACTTTAGATATACAACGTGATCATGTCCCACTTATTCGTACCGCTTTAAAATGTTTAACTCAGGATGGTTTATTAATTTTTTCGACTAATTGTCAAAAGTTTAACATGGATATTCAAGCTTTTACCTCATTACAATTGGAAAATATTAGCCATTTGACTTTACCCCTAGATTTTAAACGTAACCCACGCATTCATCAATGTTGGAAAATTCGCACAAGTTATTGATTTAATAAGGTATAATTCGTAATGGTGTGAAGGATAGCTTGCTACTTCCTGAATTTCGCTATACGCCATCCAAGCTATATTTTTATCCTAGCTTAGATGGTAGTATTCCGAGTTCTTGACACCAATTGGCAATTTTGACTTTAATTAGATCACGAATTTCTCTCGTTTTGGCGAGTTTTTCTTCCTCAGTACCGGTCAACGCTGCCGGATCCGGAAAGCTCCAATGGAATCGTTTAGTAATCCCTGGAAAAATTGGACATTTTTCTGCACTGGTTTCATCACACACGGTGATGACATACGCAAATATTCGACTGGTTTGGAATAAATCGAAAACGGCTTGCGTTTTTTTATGGGAAATATCAATGCCCACTTCCTGCATGACTTTGACGGCTAAAGGATTGAGTGTACCCGGTGATAAGCCCGCACTCTCTGCCTCAAACTGTTCGCCACCAAAATGATTAAGCCAAGCCTCCGCCATTTGGCTTCTAGCACTATTGTGAACACATACAAATAAGATTTTCTGTTTTGCCATTTTGAATACCTCGAAAATTTATAGCCACGATTCAATTTGCTGTTGTTCAGGAATACCGCCAGCGTGTACCACCTTACCATCAATGACCACGCCGGGGGTAGACATAACGCCATAAGCGGCAATTTGCGCAAAGTCTTCAACTTTTTCTAAAGTCACCGCTACGCCTTTTGCTCGTGCTACTTTTTCAATCCGAGCGAATGTTGCTTTACAATTGGCACAACCACTACCGAGTACTTTAATATTTTTCATCACGTTATCCTCTAAGTATTTAAAGTATTTTTAATCATCAAATTTTGCTGTACTGATTTGACCATGATAATTATTTTTCAATTAAGTAGATTAAACAGCCAACCCACTAAGGTAATAGCAACCATTAACACCGCTACGAATAACAATAACCCCGGTACCCGCATAACCTTACGCAAAATTAACAATTCTGGTAAAGAAATCGCTGCAATGCTCATCATCAAGGCGAGAGTTGTACCAAGGGCAACGCCTTTGGCTAACATCGCTTCTGCTAACGGAATCACCCCCACTGCATTGGAATATAAGGGAATACCTAACATCACTGCCATCGGCACTGCGAGCCAATTTTCGCGTTCGCTTAAACCGGCTACCCAAGTTTGGGGAACGTAACCATGAAACAGGGCACCAGCACTGATCCCAATTAATACCCATAACCAAATGCGCCCAACAATTTCTGTTACTTGACTGACTGCAAAGACATGTCGCCCTCGTAACGAAGTATCTATCGCCGGTTGGGCAATTTCTCCCATTTGGATTTGCCAAACATAGGCTTCTACCCATTTTTCCGGATGAAACCGTTCCATGGCGATACCACCGACATAAGCGACGGTTAAACCGGCAGTGATATATAACACAGTGAGTTGCCAACCGATTAGCCCGATGAGCAGAACTACCGCGACTTCATTAATCATGGGACTAGCAATAAGGAAAGAGAAGGTGATACCTAACGGAATTCCCGCTTCAACAAAACCAATAAAGAGCGGTACAGAAGAACAGGAACAAAATGGCGTCATTGCACCTAAGGTCACGGCTAAAATACGTGCCAGGGTTTTAGAACGTCCTTGTATAACACGCCGTACTTTCTCTGGGCTAAGCCAAGTACGAAATAAGCCCATGAAGTAGATAACCACCACTAACATGACCAAAATTTTGGTGGTATCCATAACCCAAAAATGTAAAGCGGTTCCCAACTGGCTAGCGGGTGATAGCCCACCGAGTTGGTAAACTAAAAAATGCGCGAATTGCTCAAACATGAGCCTTTTCCCAAATAAACCATTGGCGGGTACGATTAACGAGATAGACGATAAATAACATTACCGGAACTTCTACTAATACCCCCACCACAGTTGCTAAGGCAGCACCGGAATTTAAACCAAATAAACTAATAGCTACCGCAACGGCTAATTCAAAAAAGTTAGAGGAACCAATTAAAGCCACTGGACCGGCAATTTCGATAGGAACTCGCCACAACCATGCCCAGATATAAGCGATTGTTGCCACGCCTAAACTTTGAATTATCAATGGAATAGCAATAAGTAAAATGACGAAAGGTTGAGCTAAAATGGTTTCACCTTGAAAACCAAAGAGCAGGATAACTGTCAACAGTAACCCAATGATAGTCCAGCTTTTTAAGCTGTCGGTAAATTGAGTAACCCGTTCTTCACTACCACGTTGTAATAATTGAATTCGAGTTAAATAACCAGCAACCAATGGAATCACTACATAGAGTATTACGGAAAGTAATAAGGTTTCCCAAGGCACAACAATATCACTAATACCTAATAGAAATGCTACAATAGGTGCGTAAACAAATATCATCACGATATCATTCAAAGAAACTTGTACTAAGGTATAAGTAGCATCGCCTTTAGTTAATTGGCTCCAGACAAATACCATCGCGGTACAGGGTGCTGATCCCAGTAGAATCATCCCCGCAATGTATTCTTTAGCATTGAGTGGTGTTACCCAATCGACAAAAACTATTTCAAAAAATAACCAGCCCAACGCAGCCATAGTAAACGGTTTAACCAGCCAATTAGTCACTGAAGTTACAATTAAGCCTTTAGGACGTTTGCCAATATGCCGGAGTGAATTAAAATCAACGTTGACCATCATGGGATAAATCATCACCCAAATAAGTATGGCTACCAGCAGGTTGACATGCCCTATTTCTAAATGACTTAACCAATTAAACCAGTGTGGAAATAGATTACCTAAGCCGATACCCGTAGCAATACACAATGCTACCCAAATCGTTAAGTAACGTCCAAAAAAACCTAAGGGATCACTATTGGTAACTTGTTTAGCAACGATTTCACATTGGACACTCATAAAGGGGTCTCCAAAGATCATATTAGAGAGTGATTTAATTAAATAGATATATTAATACTTTCGCTAAAATAAAAAAATAACACCACCCGATATCAAAGAAGGGCGGCTGAAGTCAGATAAGCAAATCATCTAGTCCTAGCATACAGAGAGATAGCCAACCCTAAATAACATTAGCATAAATTTACTCTGCTTAGATGCCATACTTGATAAAATCCTAGGGCAATCGCACTACCTTGCGGATCTTGCCAATCCCAACCGCTTGAATAGGTATCGGTTATTCCAACCAACGCGTTGGCATTTGGCGGTAATACCGCAGTTAGCCGTGTTTTTTTGTTGGAGTCGGTTAAGTGCCAAGTGACGAATCATGGCGAGGTTTTCTCTGGCAAACCCGGTTCTGATACGATTTTGGTCTTCGTTTATGATACCAGCAGAATACTCAAATAGCTGATGGTAGTACGATTGCCCTGAGGTCAGCAAGAAGAAATCCATCCGGATCATCTATTAATCGGGTTTAAATTTTTAGTCGCTTAGTTGAATTCGGTTGTTTATCTAACCATTGTTGTAACCAACGCCACACGTAACTACGTGGCATAACTTGACCAGTCGCTAAGTAAACTAACACAAACGGATCACGTAGAATCCAGGTCATCCAATCAGCAGTGGCTTTTTTTCCACACCATAATAATTGATCACCCATTTCTAAATTTTCGGATTCATCGGGTAATAAAATTTTTTCCTCATTACGCACAAGTAACAGTGGAATACAAGCTAACTTTTTAGTTCGATCTCGCGGATCTCGCACTAAGCACTCTAATCGAATGGTATTCCCCTGAGATAATGCCTCACTAATCGCCGGTGCAGTTTCTTGATCGATTTTAAGTTGCCAAATAGTGGGTGAGGTTTCACTTAGTATTTTTTTTAATTGAGAAATCAAATGACTTATCCAGTCATGACTTCGTTGTTTCGATAATCGGATGAAGTCAATTAATAACGGGATTGTCAATAATACCCTAATATGATTAGCAATAATTTTGCTTGGTTGCATGATAATATCAGCTTTAGCGGCTTCAAAGATAATTTGATTATCTGCCTTGTTTTGCCGCAGCACAATAAATAAATTGGGATTAAGTTGTCGTGCGGTCATGATAATCGATAAATTATTTACGTCATCATTAGTCCCCGCTACGATGCCAACAGCTTCTTCAATGTGGGCTTGTCGCAAAGTGTCGGCTTCAGTCCCACCGCCAACAACACATTCTCCTCGCGGATAACCGGTGGTGTTTGGATCCGCTTCAATGATCACCAGATGGATACTTCTTTCTTCTTTGAGTCTTTCATAAACTGCTTTACCAAATCGCCCATATCCGCACAATATCCATAACCCTTGACGTGGTGGCAGCAACGGTTCGCAAGAAACTATTTCTAATTCTCCGGTTAAACATTCACGTAGTAACAATAAATCCGGTGAACGCAAAGCCGTATGCAACTTAGCAGCGAAAACTTCAAAGGGATTAATAATATAATTGGTTCCAAATGAATCCATATTAGCCGCCACTTCGTGAGAATCAACTCGCCCAATCACCGTTAATTCGGGTTTAAGTAATTTAGCTGTAATAGCAATCTGTAAATTCGCTAAATTATCATTGGTTAAGGCAACCACGGCTGCACAATGGGGATTGTTGAGACCACCTTCCACTAAGTAATTGGGTTTACTTGCATCAGCACAAAATTTAGGAATATAAACGGGATAGTTTTCTATCGTGAGAACATCCAAGCGTTCCTGGCGAATTTCAATAACTACTGTTCGTAAAAAACGTTCTTCTAAGGCGCTCACTAAAGCACGCCCGGTATCTCCGTAACCACAGATTAAATAAAAAGGTTCATGAATATTGTTGACGGTGCGGGCAAACCGACTCTCAGTAAATGCTTTTCGTAGTGCCTCATCTTGCACTAAAGTGAGTAAAGTACCAATAGCATAAAACCAAGCAATCACCGTTATGTATAAGAAAAAGGTAACCCACATTCGCTGAGCATCTGAAAAAGCATAAGGAATTTCACCAAAGCCAATGGTCGTTGCTGTATAAGATACAAAATAAAAAGCGTGAAAAAAATCCATTCGGGTCGGATGACCTTCATTATTGATTCCTGGCACTAAAGTCATTCCCACGATAGCTATGGTATAAGTAGTTAATAATACCAACAGCGGGAACCGCATACGACGCATAACTAGGAAAAGGACTGTATTCATTATTAACGTCGCAACATAGCCGTTTCAATGACGAGAAGTAAAACGGAAATGACATTAGCTAACATCGCACCGGCTGCCAGGGAAACAATACTCACCATAACGCTAGGGGTTATACCAGTTTGCTCAACATGAAGAGCAATTGCCCAAATAATGGCGGCGGCAAAGAGTTGTAAATCAGCTACTAAACTCGTAGATAGCAATACCGCACCCACTTGAGAGCGATCACCAAATTTGAGAATCGTTGCCACTAAATTAACAAAGATAGCCGCCGCTAATTCATAGACATTATGATAATCAGGATTGTCGATATCACCTAAACAAAAACCAAAATTGAGTGTCAATGACATGACAATAAAAAATCCAAAAACAACTTTCTCGGGATTCATATGAGTTGACATTTAATTTAGTTATCAATTAACTGTTATCAATAACTCCATAATCATAACGAATAACAGCGAAATGATAATTAATAATTGCTAGCGAATAGTTGATAACGAGTACACGATATTGACACTGTCACCACCGGCGTCAACATCTAAACTATAAAGAAAGTACGCTTTCCTCCAATACTATTAAGTTAAGCTAAAAATATTTTTAAGTAGAATAGATGGAGCACACCAAAGCCCATTCTACGAAAGTTTTTAATGGTACTGATGTTCCTCTCAACCTTATTCCTCTTTCCTTTTCTGGAAAAAAGATTTAGAGTGAGACGGTGAGAAAAGCGTAAAAGTGACCGTGTTCAGTAGAGTTAATGATTGTTAACTGACAACCATTCAAGAAGTGGCTACTGAAAGGGCTTGCTCAATATCAGCAAGAATATCATCAACGTGTTCTAAACCAATAGATAAACGAACCATATCTTCAGTGACCCCAGCCTTAGCTAATTCTTCTGTGGATAATTGTCGGTGGGTGGTACTAGCAGGATGACAAGCTAAACATTTAGCATCGCCAATATTAACTAAACGGGTAACCAATTGTAAGGCATCAATAAATTTGGCACCCGCTAAAATTCCACCTTGAATACCAAAAGTTAAAATTCCCGAAGCTTGACCACTCATATATTTGTCGACAAGTGCTTTACTTGGACTGTCATTGAGACCCGCATATTGTACCCATAGCACTTGTTTATGATGTTTTAGATAATTGGCAACGGTTAAAGTATTGGCACAGATTCGATCCATGCGCACCGGCAAGGTTTCAATTCCTTGGAGAATGAGGAAAGCATTGAGTGGTGACAATGCAGCTCCCATGTTGCGCAAGGGGACTACTCGTGCTCTCGCAATATAGGCGGCTTCCCCAAAAGTGTCCGTGTAGGTGACACCATGATAAGATTTATCGGGTATCGTAAAACAAGTAAATTTATCGGCATATTGACTCCAAGGGAATTTACCTGAGTCAACAATGATACCACCAATACTATTGCCATGCCCACCCATGTATTTGGTCAGAGAATGAACAATAATATCGGCACCGTGTTCAAAGGGACGACACAGGTAGGGTGAAGGAACCGTATTATCCACAATTAAGGGAATACCGTGATGGTGTGCTAATTGTGCTAAAGCACCAAAATCAACGACATTACCTAATGGGTTGCCAATGGATTCGCAAAAAATGGCTTTGGTTTTAGCATCAATCAACTGAGCAAAGCTATCGATATTTCGATAATCAGCAAAGCGCATATCGATACCATACTGCGGAAGCGTGTGCGCAAACAAATTGTAAGTACCACCATATAATGTACTGGAAGTAATCACATTATCTCCCTGAGCAGCGAGAGTCATAATCGATGCCGTAATAGCCGCCATTCCAGAAGCCAATGCCAGTGCTCCAATTCCACCTTCCATCGCCGCCACTCTTTTTTCTAATACCTCAGTAGTCGGATTCATGATGCGAGTGTAGATATTACCTGGTACTTTAAGGTCAAATAAATCAGCACCATGTTGGGTATTATCAAACGCGTAGGAAGTAGTTTGGTAAATGGGTACCGCAACTGCTTTAGTCGTGGGTTCGGGTGAATAGCCGCCATGGATAGCAATGGTTTCAAGTTTCATTGGGTTGTTATTCCTTATTGCTTAGTTTGATATACATCCGGTTATTTACTTCTAACACTCAGGGAAAAATTATTTGAAATGAATAACTAATTATTAACTTTTGTTGATTGTTGTTGGTGCACAGCTTGTTCTAACATCGGTTTTAATTCACCTTTTTGATATAACTCCAACGCAATGTCACAACCACCAATCAATTCACCATTGACGTAGATTTGTGGAAAAGTAGGCCAATTAGCATAACGAGGTAAATTTTGAAAAATTTCTGGGTCATCAAGCACGTTGACATAGGTAAATTTAACCCCACAAGCTTGTAAAGCTTGAACAGCTCGACTAGAGAAACCACATTGTGGAAATTGAGGCGTTCCTTTCATAAAAATAACAATTGGATTATTCTCAACTTTTTCTTTAATTCTCGCCAAAACATCCATTTCAGTTTCCTCTTGAGTAATCAAATCAATTAACAAAATAATCGGGTACTGGAATTGTCAGATAAATAATTATTATATATCAAAATAACAATACTTCAGATTGTTTTCACGTCGGCAGTTGATATTGAAGCTACGTTAGTAAAATGGGCAAAATGTGGTCTTGCCCACTTACTCGAACCCACATCAAGTTTGAAGCAAGTGAGTAACGCAATGGTATACTTGAGCTATCTGGTTTCAAATGGGGTTATTTCTCCACTACTTTGACTTGTTTCTATTCACAATCGTCGCTAAATAATACTGATGTCTTAGATAGATTCAAGACAATACTTTGGGGTTGCGCTATCTCTATTATTCATGAATGATTCTGACTAAAAAAAGTTGAATCATGGGAGTTAATTAATGCGTTGGTGGGAACAACATCATGGTGAAGGGATGAATCGTTAATTCAACAATAATGGGTTGATAGCTTAAGGCTTAGCTGATTTACGCTGTCCGTGGAGTCCATAACCGATTTGAGGGGCATGAATTTTTTGCTTTTCAATACTTTGTTCCAATAATCTCACGGCGGTCATGTTAGCATCCAATTCTTGATCAACGGATTTCACTTCTTTATCAATAGCTTCTGAAATCGCTGATCTTTGGGAGACTAATTTCGCTCTCGTTCCTAGCTTAGTTACCATGGCACGCGCTTCGCGTTTCGTCATAATTTTTACCATAAAATACTGCCTTTAATTTGATTGCGGAATACTATTGTTGATAACAAATGGAGATATGGCTTGTTGAATAGATGGTTTTAATTATCGATGGTATTTCTATTGCTGTGCTTAATCAAGCAACTCCTGAGTTCAAATGGCGCGAATAATATTACCACCGACTAAGCGTAATGACTACTTTTTCCGGCGTTAACTTCGCTAAACTGAAAATATAAAAGCTAAAATTAAGTGTTCTACTCACTACGGTATGAAGCCAAATCGTATTTTTGATTATAGTTAAAGCCAGTGGGTTGTTATAATAAACATATTTGTTATAAGCTTTAGCCAACTTAGCCTCTATACTCAGCTTAAGACTGGGACTCTCTTCCAATAAATCAACAATCTCTTGACGTTGTTCTATGATAGTCAATTCCCAACTCCGTGAACATCTTGCCGATTGAAACTGCCATTTGAATAAATGCATCAACAATACGGCTAAGCGATTAATCAAGGCCTGTTGTTGGCTTTTCCCATACTTTCCAGTTCCTCAGCGATGTTATCGACATCAATTTCAGCTAACTTACCTTGTCGCAATAATTGGGCATTATGATGAATCCAAGCATAAAAATCTTGTTCATAACCTATTGGTTTCATAATGATTATCCAAAAATTAACTGTTAATTCCTAAGATGGTTAAGATACGGTGAGCCTGAAAACTCTATTAATAAGAATTATAAATAATTATAAGCAATTTATGAGCACTTATAAGCGATTATGAGCAGTTATGAGCAATTTGTGAGCACTGATTTGGATCAGATTTTAATATCTTATTGATATGTAATTAATTATTTTTCAGAAAAAAATTGCCTAGTTAATATTGAACTAATGGAGGAAGAGTTATTAATGCACCAAACCCTATTTAATTTAATGTAAAAGAATTAAGTGGAAGTGTAATCTGAAAAACTTTTTCGGATTCTGCTTTACTCTATCAGAGCCACATTATTTTATTGGACAAATTTTATTTTTAACATTATTTTAATTAAGTAGAACAAACAATGTTGTGAGTGATCTCACAACCTCGTTTTCTAGAGCCATTGTTCTATTCACACTACGGATAAATGGTGATTATTGTCTTAAGGCATTCTTTGTATTACTCAACGTAACTTGATTTATCGATTTGGGTATCGTACAAAAAACGCATTAGGGTAAGAATGACAATTTATCTGTAATGTGGGTAAGACAGTGGTTCTAGAAAAATAGGCTGCCGGGTCAGCTAAAATTGGGTGTTCTCTTAAGTATTTCCTTATCTTAAACTTAAGAGGATAAAATCCATGAAAAACATCAGTCAAATTCAATGTGAAGATCAATTGCAAGATTATATCATTGAACATTCCAATGAAATTCCCTGCTCTTTTCCTAATTCTTCAAAATCTTTTTTAGGTAAAGAATTTCCTGAGGTACACGCGCGGGAATATTTTCCCTATGGCTATTCACACCTCGGTAAAGGTGATTTGATTTTGAAAAATAGGCAGCAGAAACGCTTTTTAGTTGTAGAGACTAAATACTTAACTCCTTGTTCTGGAAAAACCGCTAGAAGAAAGCGAACTGAACACCGTAAGAAAGTTAAAGAACAGGCCATTAAGTACGCAAAAGACTTACAAAAGCGATATCCTGATGCAGATATTTATTATGCTAGTGTTACTAATAGCTCTCATATTATTAAGATCAACCTGCTTGACAATGTAAGTAAGTATAGCCATAGTGAAAGTATGTAAGATGTAATATTGTTATCTCTCGCTACTGAGTTTTAGCTAGCTACGAGGTGAGAACATTCGAGAAACAAACTGTCGCCGGTGAGTGGCTCAACTCAACCGTAAAGATAATAAGCTTTGAAGGTCCATTGGACTTGACCACGTGGTGTCAAACGACGGCGGGTAATGGTTTGGAGTCCCAAACGCGTTTCGTCACGACACCAATAACGTATTGACCTTGATGGAGAGCAGCTATTCGACTCAATCGTCATGCCGGTTTTTTCAAAGTCGATAGCGCGGGATTCATTACGCTGAGCGCTTTGGGGACGAACCACTTGAGGGCGAGCTTTCAAGCGATCCTGAACCAAACCAGGAACCGTTGAATAACATAGGTCAATTTCATCATGCGCTGGTAACCCAATTTGGATTTCTTCGTAACTGGCAAAGCCTTCCGGTCGTTTAAGTTTTTGATTTAAAGCTGCTCAAACCGGTGTATCGAGAGATAAAGCCTGGAGGTGGAAGGGCTTTATCTCTCGAAGTCCATCAATTCCAGGTTGACGATAGGTTCTAAACCCAGTTTTAACCGTTGAATAGTTGCGACCGATAAGTCTATAGCAGAAGCATAATAAAATGATTACTAAATATAGTGTGTAAATAGTTCCTCAACCGAACAGTTTTGTTGTTTGCGAATCGCTTTAGCTTGAGCCCATTTACGTTCAATAGGATTTAAGTTTGG
>JAAUSR010000128.1 GCA_012032555.1 Thioploca sp. | reverse complement strand
GTAAAATAAATCTAGTGATAAGATTTCTAATGGTGTTGGTAAAACAACTATATTTAGTGCTATTGAATGGGTATTATTCAATGAAGTGCACTCTACAAATCTAGATAAAATTGTACGTGATGGTAAGAAAAAAGCAATTGTAGAATTTGATTTTGAATTAAATAATTCTATTTATAGAATTTATCGTCATAGAACAAATAAAGGTACAGGTGATTTCAGATTATATCAATTTACTGATAATTGGGAATCAATTGGAGAAAGAACACCCTCAGCAACTGATAAAAAACTAAGAGAATTAATAAAAATTACTCATAAAGCTTTTACTCATTCAATTCTTTTTAGACAAGCCGATCTTACTGGTCTTTCTTCTGTAAAAGATCCTAAAACAAGAAAAGAAATATTAAAAGAGCCAATGAATTTGGCCGTCTATTCTAAACTAGAAAAAATTGCAAACGAAAAATTAAAACCTGTTAAAAGAGAAATTGAAAATATTCAAGCAAATATTAATATGCTTGGAGATCCTGAAAATAATAAAATAAAAACTCAACAAGAATTAACCGAAATATCTAAACAAATTCAAGAAAAACAATTCTCTCTTGAAAATGAAATTGAAGAGATTCTGTCAAAGAAAAGACAGTTTCTTGATGAACTTAGATCTTCATTAAATTCAACAGATATTGAATTACAAAATAAAGCAACTCAACAAAAAAGAAATATCGATGAACTTAGTAGAGAATCAAATAGATTCTCTTCTCAATTAAATGAAGAACAAAATCGTCTTGTTTCTATTAAAAAAAATTTAATGCTTAATAAAGACTCTTTAGATGCTGCTAAAGAAGGGTTTTATAATGCAATTAATACGCCGTATAGACAAATTAATGAAATTAAAAAAGATCTTTCTGATATTAGAGCAAAAGAAGCAAATGGCATCTCATTAGTTGCTAAAAAGAAATCTGAAACAGAATCTATTAAAACATCACTTCCTGAAAGTGATACCTGTAACTCTTGTTTTCAAAAAATTACAGAAGAATATAGAAAAAATATTATAGAAAATGCTAATAAAAAATTAACACCAATACAACAAGATCTTCAATATTATGAAGACGTTCTAATTAAAATAAGAAAAAAAATAAAAGAATTAGAAAAAGAACAAGAAAAATCTGAAAATATAATTAAAAATATTGAAAAAAATCAAGATATAGTAAAAAGAATTGAAGAAAAAATTTCGTCCCTTCAAAGCGAAGAAAAAAGAACAGAAGATCAAATATCTAATTTAAGTAAAAATATTTCTGTTATTTCAGCTAAAATAGAAAGAAGCCATTTAAAATTTATAATGGATTAAAAGAAAATATTAATTCTTCTGATTTTACAGAATTAAATAATAAAATTCTTATTGTTCAAGAAGAAATATCAATGTTTGAAAAAGCAAAGAATAGTCTTTTTGAAGAGATCTCAAATCTTAAAGGTCGAGAAGGTGCTCTACTTGAACGAATTAACTCGTTATCAAAAGATGAAATAAAATTAAAAGAATTACAAAAATCATTAATCTCTCTCAGAAGAGAAATGAATATAAGAAAATGGTTGTTGATGCCTTCTCTCATAAAGGTATCCCAACCCTCATTATTCAATCATTCCTAGATGAATTAAATTTAGAAATAAATGATGCATTGCGTCAAATAAGACCAGAACTTTCAGTACAATTGGATGCTGATTTGAACATTGAGTATAGGAGGAACGGTAATATTAGAGAATATGGTATGTTATCTTATGGTCAGCATGTATATATTTCTTTAGCTTTTAAAAGAGGAATTGCAAGATTAATTCAAAAAAGACTTGGAATTGATATTAGAATACTAGAATTTGATGAAGTTGATAGTCATTTAGATGAAGCTGGAGTTGAAGCCTTTTCTGATGTTATTAGAAAATGGCAAAAGGATTTTAAAATATTTGTAATAACTCATAATAAGGAATTGCAAGAACGTTTTTCGCAAGTTATTTTAGTGGAAGAGGATGATGATGGAAGTGAAGGAAAACTTATCTCAAATTAAGATTGCTATTAGTGGTTTTGCAAATTCTGGCAAAGATACTGTTGGAAAAATATTCGAAGAAGCCGGATTTATTTCAATTGCCTTTGCAGATCCCATTAAACGAGCTGCAATGGAATGGTATGGATTTACTGAAGAACAATTGTGGGGCCCGTCCTATCTTAGAAATGTTCCAGATAAAAGATATCCTATCTATAATATTATCATGTTATTTATGATGATATGCCAGATTGGCAAGCTCAAGAACTTAAAAGAGAACTATCTGAAAATGGCACTTCAGATCTATTAAGATACCTTACACCAAGAATTGCTTTACAACAAATAGGATCCGGGGTTGGAAGAAAACTTTATAAAAAAACTTGGGTAGATTGTACTATAAGAACTATTGCTAAATTAACAAAAGATCCCTATTCACAATATAATAGATCTGTTGGTATAGTTTCAAGTTTAAAAATAATTCCAAAAAAAGGATTTATAATTACAGACCTCAGATTGCTAGATGAACTCGATGTACTCAAAAAGTATAATTTCTTTCTTATTAGAGTAAAACGTAATACAGCCGGACTTCAAGGCCCCGCCGCTAACCATGAAAGCGAAACCGAAATGCTTGAAATACCAGATTCTGTCTTTAATGAAATTATATATAATAATTCTACATTAGATGATCTCAAAATTAATGTAGAAAAAGTTTTGTCGCGTTTTTGAAACAGAATGGGCATAAAAGCTAATAAATTCTCATATCCTTAAAGAGGATAATATGAGAATAAATAAGCGTATTCGTGTTGAATATGAAACCCTCTTAAAACAAGTGGGTGAGGAAAAATTTTGTTCTCATATAGTAGATTCTGGTTTAATTGCAAAAAAAGAATATGAAAATCCAGAAATAATTATGCTAGATCAGTCAGAAGCATTTTTTGCACTATTTAGAACTACTGGCAATGATATTTACTTTACAATTGCAAAATTATTAAGAAAAGCCGCTCATAAACTTTATAGAATATTGAGAAAAAAAGATAAAAATCATCCTAAAAATAAAAGATTCATACAAATAGTTAAAATTTAGACATTCTTATATGGCCAGTATAAATATTACAATTATTGAATCCCCTTTACAAAAAGTAGAAGGCATTCCGTCAACAATTACATTTGAAACAAATATTCCAGCTACTGTTTTTTATACATTTGATGGTACAGATCCAACTACATCATCTCAAATTGCCATCGGACCTGTTGATGTGCCTCCAGAAAATACGGTCACATTAAAAGTATTTGCTACAAATGGCATAATGACATCACCAATTATTACAAATGTTTATGGAACTACATTTGTAGGTCAAAGACGACCACGTGATACTGTAACAGGACTTCAAAAAAAACCAAAACAAGCAACCTTTCCTTATGGAAGCTTGACAATAGCTCCAGGATTTAATGGTATTTATGGAAATGCAGGCGGAATTGTAGTTGATAATTGTTTGGAACCCCAAATATCTGATGGCTATGATGGTAGAGGTAACCCAGCAGGGTTTACTAATCAACCATTTACATTACAATTTTATGATATTATTTATAGTGAAACTGATAGTATTGGACAAATGGGTAATGGTATTGGAACATTACCAGCTACTGTAAAAGTAATTGAACAACAAAATGATAATGATTTCCCAGAAACTAGTGATGCTAATAGCCCATTCTTTGATGCTCGTGCATTAGTAATCTATCAAGATAATACAGAAGAACCATATGATAAAGATATTGCAACTGTTATGCGTCCAAGATTTTCTCTTGAAAGACCAGGCGTTGTAAGAGATGGCGTTCTTCTTCAAACAACAGAAACTTTAACTACTACCGGAT
Source organism: Thioploca sp. (assembly GCA_012032555.1). Lineage (GTDB taxonomy): Bacteria > Pseudomonadota > Gammaproteobacteria > Beggiatoales > Beggiatoaceae > Thioploca. Next base: position 3,075 of record JAAUSR010000128.1, on the reverse strand, counting down.
CTCTCTTAAGAACTAATTATAATCCAAAAGATAATACAATTACTTATGCTTATTTTGATAGTACTGTTAATAGATGGATCTTCTCTAAAGTTCCTTATGAATCTAAATCTAATACACCAACAAATCTTTCAAGTATTGTCTTTTCGTCGAGTTCACCAGGCGCCAAATATGTATATCCCTGGAACCTGTTCTATTATAGGAGACTTATTTAGTGAAAAATGTTATTGCTAAGTTAATAAATAAAGATTCAATACCAGAAAATATATTTAAATTATCAGTATCAAAATCAAAAACATTTGAAGATTGTGCTAAAAAATATAAATTTACTTATATTGATAAATTTCCAAGAAAAGAATGGGATTTCCATATTTTTGGAAAGTTTTTACATCAGATTCTGGAAAACTTTCATAGAAGTATTCTTGAAAAACCAGAAATGGCATCGCAATGGCCAAGATTGCTTGATGATGCATGGGAAAGTGCAGAAGAAGAATATAAATCTAAATTAAATAAAGAACAAGAAGATCAAGCCTCTGAAATTATTAATCATTATAAAGAAATTATTGATGAAGAGGGCCTACCAAATGTAATATCAGTAGAACAACCATTTAATATAGTTATTAATGATATATTACTTCTTAATGGTTTTATTGATCGTGTTCAAATAGATTCTGATGGTATGTTACATGTTGCAGACTATAAAACAACTAAAGATAAAAAGTATTTAAAAGATTTCTTTCAATTAGAAACTTATGCATATGCTTTGATGTTAGAAAACGATGATATAAATAGAATTAGAGCTTCATTTATCATGTTAAGACATGAATTTGAATATTTAACTGAAGAATTTACAAGAAAAGAAATATTTTCAAAAATTGCTCCAAAATTTATTAATTATGCCGAGGCAATTGATACAGAAAAATTATGGAGAGCAAATCCTCAATTTTTATGTAAATATTGCGATCATTTGGAGAGATGTCGTGAAGGAAATGATTATTTAGTAAAAAGAGGAAAAGCTCCTGATATAAAACCTAAAGTTGGTTTAAACAAGTTGGTAAAGGAAAATATGGAAGAACAAACAATTAACTCAAAAGAAATAGATTACTGTACCCTTTCAGTTTCATTCACAGGTGATCCTGATGTAATAAAACAAAAAGAGTCAGAAGCTATTAAAGAACTAAAAAAAATACAAATTCCTGGATTCCGAAAAGGAAAAGCTCCAGATTATGCCATAAAAGCTCGCTGTAAAGATAAAATAAATAATTGGATTGCTCGCGAAATGAGTGTAGAAGCTTATGACGCTATGGTATTTGAAACCGGTGTAAAACCTATCGGACAACCAGAATTTAAAAGTATTAATTGCAAAAATGGTCAATACTCTTGTGAAATGATTGTTTATCATAAACCTGAATTTGAATTAAAACAATATACAGCAATTGAAATATCTAAAGCTCCAATTAAAGATTTAGATACCCAAATAGAAAATGCAATCATTGCACTGAGAAAACGTTCAGGGCAAACTGAACCTTATTCTGATGAAGACATTGTAGAAAAAGGTGATGATATCACAATGTCATTTAAAGCTCTTATTAATCAAGAAGTTTTCGATGGCTCCGTTGTAGAGGGTGAATTTTATACGGTTGGACAAAATAAATTTCCCGATTTTGATGATTATATTTTAGGAATGAAAGCTGGAGAAACTAGGGAATTTTCTTTGGTCTTTCCAGAAGATTATCCAGAACTTGGAGGAAAGACCGCTCAATTTGAATTAACGGTTCATATGGGAACTAAAAAAAGATTAGCACCTCTTACTGAAGATTTCTTTAAAAATTGCGGAGTTAAAGATTATGATGAATTAAAAGTTAATCTTTCTCAAATTATTTCTGTAAATATGAAGCAAGAAGAAATGAATTATATAAAAGGACAGGTTTCTGAAAAGCTTGTTGAGATTCATGATTTCAAAGTTCCAGAATTTTTAATTGATAAGGAAGCTCAGTTTCAAGCAATGCAAAGACGTATCGATAAAAAAAGCTTGGAACAAGATGATATTAAAAATGCTTTGCGTGAAATTGCCGAGAAGAATTGTAAATTAAGTCTTATTTTAGACTCAATTCGAGAAGAAGAACCAGATGCTGTGCTTAATGATAGTGAAGTTCAACAAAGAATTATGCAACATGTTATGAAACAAGGACATGATCCTAAGAAATTTTTTGTCGAGGCTGAGCGTAATGGTACGCTACTTGGATTGGTAGCTGCATTGAAAGATGAATTTACATTGCAGTGGGTAATTGAACAAGCAAAGGTGATTAATGGGAAAACCGAGACCGAAGAAATCAGAAGCACCTGAAAACTTTCCTCAAAAGCTTTGGGATAAACTTCCACAAAACTGGAGAGATGGGGCTCAGGCTAAAAGTACACAAGATATAAAAGAAGATCTGATTAAATCAGAACAAGCAATTCTACAAGTAGAAAATGATATGGCCGATGATGAAAAAAATCACCGCCATTAAAGAAGAATTAAAATACCTTTCAGGTGGTTTTAAAGATGTTATTACTGAAGAAAGAGCAAAAATCAGATATTGCTTGTATTTGCTAGAAACTCGCGGAGGCCCTGTAAGCGAGGAATAATTTGATTGCCGGAAGAGTGATCTTCCGGCAATCACTATTGATATATACACTTTTCATGACAATAAAGAAAAGCGCGGTAGCCAGTTGTTGTGGCAGAAAAAAATGGATCTTTCAAACTGAAAGTTTTGTTATGAGAGATCATGTTGAAGCATTGAGAAAACATGGGTTTAATGCCCCTACACATATGGCTAATGCAGGAATGTTTTTTGTTGAAAAACGTGGACTTGTAGCATCTTGTCCTATGGGTTCAAATAAAATTCAAATCCAATGTACATTGGCTGACTGTAATCAAGTCATGCATGAATTCGAAACTTTAATTGATAAACTAACGGTAAAGCAAAATGAAGGAAATAAAGGATGATCTTCTGTTTCAAGTTGCTTCCGTTGTTACATTTAAATTTCTATCTGTAATCAGAGATAATGAACCAACTTCTAAAAATAAAGAAGAAG
>JAAUSR010000127.1 GCA_012032555.1 Thioploca sp. | reverse complement strand
CGGTGGGGGTTGCGATAACATTCGGGTGATGGGGTCATGGCTGATAGCATCAGCCCCTACCGCTGATAAACCCGTCGCGGTTACCGCACCAACCGAACCGATAAGGTAGTCGAGGTATAAGTCTTGCACCGGTTCTGTCATTGTCAAGGAACTCGGTTGTCGAAGGGTTTATAATTATACTACAATAGCCAAGTTTTGGCGTAACGTGAGTTTGCAATTCAAGATGGTATAACCGTCCATCGGTTAACCTCGCCACCAGATCCGGGCGACGCATTTTGACCGCAGGATATTCTACCGTCAAGAGTTCTGCCGCTTGGCTGCTGACGAGAAGCTGTAACAGGCGTTGTGGAATGTTCTGGAAGAGATCTTTGAGAGTAATATCGTAGTTCATGCTTTGAACCTTCTAAAGGTCAATAAAGCACCTCAATTAAAAATGTCTTCCAAGCGTTTGGCTTCAAGCAACTGCATTCCCCAAGTTTCTAATTCTTCGCAAGTCGCGTGGTTAAGACGTTCCAATGTCCACAGTGGGAGCGTTCCAAAACGGCGTTCCATCAGACGACGTAGTAGCGTGAGTTCACCTTCGACTTGGCCTTCCTGTTTGCCTTCGAGTCTACCTTCTTGACGCCCTTCCAGTTTACCTTCTTGAAACCAAAGATTATCCGCTTTATCAATCGTTATCGGCATATTTTCCATCTCTAAATTAATTAACTGTTGTAATTCTAGGGTTCTCAAACCGGCTAGAATCCCTAATTTTTTCAACGCATCTTGTTTGGCATTTTCATCCAGCCGTATGATCTTCTCTAAGATAGCTCGGACAGCTTGTGGTTGATTGTCGATACGGCAGAGAATCGCAAGTAAGTTGTCTTCTATCGCCGCACTCGCTAGTAGCGGCTGACAGTCCAACTGTTGAATATCAATTAATTCATAACTAAAGTGTAGCGTGCTTTCAACAATGGTTCGTGGCATGGCTAGTGGCGCTTTGCCAACGTACAAAACCTGTTGGAAAGGTGTTTGGTTAAAAGTTTGAGTGATCAACAAGTAATATTCCAGCATCCGCCAAACCATCGTAGCATCGTTATCACGTTGTAATTCAAGATGGTATAACCGTCCGTCGGTTAACCTCGCCACCAGATCCGGGCGACGCATTTTGACCGCCGGATATTCTACTGTCAGGAGTTCTGTCGCTTGACTGCTAACGAGAAGTTGTAACAGACGCTGCGGAATGTTTTGGAACAGGTCTTTGAGGGTAATATCGTAGTTCATGCTATACAAAATTTTCTACAAGGTATTAAACCATCACTTAGGTCAACCTCATTTCGCTAAAAACCAAGGTTGCTCTTTTCGGGGCAATTCCGCTAACCGAAACCCATGCTTATCTGCCAAAGCCATGATCCTATCCACTTCTGTCAATGGCACCTCATCACCAATCCCACGATCTTGTGTTTCACCGGCTAAAGTTAACAGAATTGTTTCTGATAAACAGGCGAGTTGAATCCCATTGGGAAAACCTTGAATATTGCCGGTGCCAAAACTTAAAGTGGGATCGGGTAAAGCGACTAAACCCCCTTCGATAACCGTCAAATCGGCACGCTGACGTAGTTGGGTGGAAGTATCTGGTGGACGTGCGACATCACAAATGAAAGTGCCGTGGCGAAATGGCACTTTATCTAACACACTGCGACCAGCAGAGGTCGCTGATAACACCACATTACAGTGACGTAACACTGCTAAATCGGTTGAACAGTCAACGGGAATAGCATAGCTAGCCGCTAATTGAGTCGCTAATCGTTGTAACCCAGCTAAACCGGAGTTGGGATTTCCGATGAGTGTCAAAGCGGCTGGGTGAGCGCGTGCCAATAATTTAGCGCACAAAGAACCAACTGAACCGCTCGCGCCTACAATACCGATCTTTGCGGTGGTTAAATCAATTTCTTGCTGAGCTAATCCTTGGTGAAGCGCTGCCACTGCCATACCCGCCGTTAAGGCATTGCCGGTGGTAATCACCGCACCTCGACCAGTTACCGCTTGCCCACGACGACTAAACGTACTAGTAAAAGCGCCCAAACCCACTATCTGCGCCCCGAGTTCTACAGCGAGATCAACGGCACGCTTAATTTCCGTAACCATTTGCGCACGACCTCGGCGTACCATCATTTCCGGCAACATCCCCAAAGCAATCAGCCAACCTTTCGCAGTAGTACCACCTGGTGAACGTAGCGGTAGGACTTCATAAACTACACCAGCAGGCATTTGCGCCATGTAAGACACATAATGGTGTAACTTCTGTGAGGATAGTCGAGCTAAGGTCGGATCCGTTATCAAGATATCTTCCCAGCGTGTGTAGTGCATGATAAAAGCGTAACTCGGTTCGGTCATTTGAGGACGAGGTAAAGGCGGTAAAATAATTGGTAGTGGTTCCTGACGTCGAGCCGCTAGAGAAATCACTGAACTCGTGCGAGTCAAATTGCGTACCAATACTTCAGTGGCGTTAGGTTCCAATTGCGCCAATACTTGCTCCAAACCCTTTAAAAGCTGATCCAATTCTGCTGCACTGATAATCAGCGGGGGTGCGAGTCGTAATACATGATTGTCACCCAATGTGGGTAGCACGAGTAAATTAGCTTGCTCAGCTAACAAAGAAGCAACGGTGTAGGCATACAAGCCTTGATGTTCTAAGTAGGAACGAAATAATCCCGCATTGGCGCTGTGAGGACGTAATTGAATAGCACCTAACAAACCTTGGCCGCGTACTGCTGCGATGGTATGGGGGTAGCGTTGTGCTAACTGTTGCAAGCCATTCAGTAACTGAGTTCCCTTGGCAGCAACTTGCGCAATGATATCGGTCTCAGTCAGTGCGTTAAGCACGGCCAACCCCACTCGACAAGCTAAATTATTATTGGCAAAGGTAGAGGAGTGATTTAACGCAAAGCGACCATCCCAACATGTGGCATTGACTAACATCGCGCCTAGTGGGAATAAGCCACCCCCTAAACCTTTAGCGAGGAGAAGCACATCGGGGGTAATATTTTCATATTCGCAACAAAATAGCTTGCCAGTACGTCCTAAACCGGTTTGAATTTCGTCGAGCACGAGAGGAATACCATATTGACTACAAAGTTCGCGAGCAGTGCGCAAATAACCGCTGGGTGGCATAATGACGCCACGTTCTCCTTGAATGGGTTCTAAAAACAGCGCAGCGACTTGTTGATGATGTTGGTGTAGAAAAGCAGCGAGTGCCTCACTATCCCCGAAAGGAATTTTGGCAAAACCGGGGGCAACTAAACCGAAATCGTTCTGATAACGGGCTTGGCCAGAGGCCGCCAAAGCGCCCATGGTTTTTCCATGATAAGAACCAATGCAAGATAAAATTAACGAGCGACCGGTGCGCATGCGCACTAATTTGATAGCGGCTTCCACGGTTTCGGCACCGGAAGTCGTGAATACACAGTGAGTTAAACCGTAGGGTGCGAGTTGTACCAACTTTTCCGCTAAGGCAACGGCATGAGGGGCACGATAAGGTTGCACCATCGCTGGTTGTTGAGCGGTTAGCGCTTCCTGAAGTGCTGCGACCGCGGCTGGAAAATTATGTCCCAATATCACTGCCCCGTATTGCGCATAACCATCGAGAAATCGTCGCCCATAGTGATCATCCAGCCAAACACCCTCACCACGCACCCAAGTGAGATCAAGATGACAGATTTCTAAAAGGCGGTGCAGTTCTGGGTTAAGCGCATTGGGGTTTGACATGAGTTTTTTGCTCCCATTTATGAAATATTATCCAACCAGGACATCAGCTGAATGCCAGCCCAAAACCCAAGTTGTCGTGCCCATTCGGTAGGCAATAAGGGCGGTTGCTGGCGAAACTGCGGGGCATAAGTTGGCCAAGTACCTTGCATACTCAAGTGTGCTACCCAAGCGCCAGCGGCGATACTTAACGCAATACCATGTCCACACCAACCCCCTACAAAAATAACAGCCGGATGAGTCCGCAGCCGAGTGATAATAGGCAAAGTATCTAGGACATAGTCAATAACGCCACGCCAAATCATCGCCACCGTTACATCAACAGGGAAAGTACGATTGAGTCTGGAGATGAGATCGGTTGTGTTAACTGTTGACTGATCGTAGGTCGGCCAGCCGCCACCAAAAACGATGCGATTATCCGCAGTTAATCGAAAGTAATTGAATAAGCGGCGTGAATCAGTAATACACTCCCGCCCTGACCAACCAAGATGCGCTAAGGTCTCAGCGGCTAGTGGTTCTGTCGCCAACGCTTGTAACTGCACTGGGAAAATGCGTCCGCGGAAAATACCGAGTTGTGGGGTATAGCCACCGGTTGCAAGAATAACTTGATCCGCGATCACTTCACTGCCATTGGCGAGAGATAAGACGGCTGGTCGCTGATTACCAATCTGTACCACTGGGGTATGCGAGTAGATTTTGCCATCGCGCGTTTGAACTGCCTGCGCTAAACCCTGCACTAACAGACCAGGATGTAGGCTACCGGCTAGCGGGAGATATAACGCGGCCGGTAACTGCTCTGGCCCCGCTGGTATTTCCCTTAACCGAATCCGCTGCCATAAACTCGCGGTATCTAGTGGTTGGCAAGGCAAGGCTAACTGCTCAAAAGCCTGCGCTTGGGCTGCTAGGCGGTGGCGTCCTGATTTCCCTTGAGCTACAATTAATTGACCACTCAGTTGCAACTGACAATCGATCTGTTCTTGGGTCAGTAGGGTTACCACATATTGAACAGCCTGTAAGGTTTGTTGATATAAGCGTTGAGCTTTAGCTCTTCCAACTTGGCGGATCAAAGCGAGCAAATTTTGCGCAATGCCGGGCGTCAACATGCCAGTACTGCTGGTTGAAGCGCCAGCGCCGATCTCCTTGGCTTCTAAGACGATTACCTCACGTGGTTGAGCAAGTAAATGATAAGCCGCTGACAAGCCCGTTAAGCCAGCACCAATGACAGCGGTGTGGACACGGTGCCGAGTTTGGGGAAGCAGTGGCGCCGTGGATAGCGGTGGTACTTCGTGCCAAATGGTGTTCATAATTAGGTATTGCTTAGGAATTTTTGCATAGCCGCTTGAGCCTTTTCATTCGGCATGGGCGGATCATCTAGCAAAGCCAAAAATTTATCTCTTTCTTCATCGGACAATATCAGCCCTTCGGGTTCAGAAATTAATTCATCGGCCGATTCAATAAAAATAATGTTCATAAGGTATGACCTACTCCTGCATCTAAAGATTGCGCCACACTTGGATAACGTCGCACTTTCCAGATTCGTGAATCGGTATAGTAATGATGAAAAGCGATGCCCCAACCGAGTCCCAACAACAGATTGCGGATTAAATCGTCGGTTGCCGCCGCTACGCCAAGCACTCGTGGCCCATACCAAAATAAGCCAAATCCCATTCCCCAGCCAAGATAGCGAAACACGGAACCCATCGGGATACGCCCACAACCGCGTTCATATTGCCAAACGAGGCGATGATATTGTAGGTTGTGAAAAATTGTCAGCACCGCGGTAATCACCAGTAAATTATCGAGTAGACTAAAAACTAACCAATGAAAACTGACCACAATCGCTAAAAATTCATGTTTGGGTTGGAAATGAAAAGGTTGATGGCGATACTGGTAGAAGGCATAGCCAGCTAATCCCATCATGCTCAGAATAAAACTGATATCGAGCAGTAAGCGCGTGGTTTCAAACCAAGCCAGCGGTAACGGCTGCGGTAAATGACTCTGTAAATAAGCCTCACTTAGAGAAAATCGCAGGTAAGGATATAAACTACCAATCCACAAGAATAAAGTATCTAATTGACCCGTAGTTTCTCCAGCTTTGCGGCGGTAGAGCACTAAAATGCCGTAGTGTTGGCGAATGAGATGCCAGAAAGCCCAAAGGTAAGCGAAGACTAAAAAATGTCGGAATAGTATCCCAGCTTGTCCTACTAGCGATGGTTCGGGAACAAACCAAAGATAATCTACGATTGCTAAAACCGGCCCAATGAGCCAAAATCCCCAGGCAAAGTCACTCGGTAAACCCAAGCGCGAATGGGTATCCTGAGTAAAATAAGTACGGGCATAAGTGCCCCAAACATGGGTCCCATCAAAAACGATTCCCCACAGGAGTAACAAGATAACTGCCGGGTGGGTGGGGGTGTAATTGGTGCTGGTTAACGGAGTGAGGCTGAAAAAAATGCCTAACAATATCAACCCCGCGACCACTGAGCCATGAAACCACAGCAAATCTTGGTGGCGAGAGATAATCCAGCGGGGTTGAGTAAATTCACTAACTGGGTTCATGGTTACCTTCCTTTAAACGCTTATTGATTGGCAAGATACCTTGACGAAATCGTTCCAAGAGCTTGAGCAAGTCTTGTTGTTGGTTGCTGTTCAAATGCGCAAAAGCATCGGGAAACAAGGCATAATAAACGGGCCTGACCTTTTCCAATAAAGCGATTCCCGCCGGGGTGATATGCACATAGTTAGAACGTCGATCCACCGGATCGCGTTGCCGTCGCACCCATTGTTGTTTTTCCATCCTATCGATCACACCACCAATGCTAGCGCGGTTGACCATAAGAATGCTGGCTAACTCATGTTGGCGCATCCCGGTTTCGCGGTAATCCCACAAAATCATTAACACATTGAATTGCGCGTCAGATAAGCCAAAGCGTGGGAAAAATCGCTTTCCCAACCACTCTAACTGCTGCCAAGTATGTACAAAAGATAACAACACAACTTCTTCCTGAGAGACAAAATCTCGATTTAAAGCAATTTCCCGTTGTAATTTTTTTGTCAGTTTGGTTATTTCATCCATTGGAAGTATTTACCTAAGTCCAGCGACATATTACTATATAAAAATATAATATACAAGTGTATTATAAATGAGATTAAAATTAAGCAATACTATTATAGTTAACTATACAAAATTGGAGAATAATAATAGAGTTGTATCACGAAATTTAAAATGCTATTTTGCTAAAAGGAGAATATAAGAAAGAACAAGTTTTGAAAACTTAGGAAACCGGGTATGAAAATGCAATTGACAGAACTCACAACTGAGC
>JAAUSR010000059.1 GCA_012032555.1 Thioploca sp. | reverse complement strand
CAACTCCAGTAAGGCTAACCGCTTGGGAATCGCAGTAATTTCATTAGATTTTTCCTCAATCGCTTCCTGTCCCAAAACTAAGCGATTTTGCCCTGCCCATGCACTGACCCTAGGCAACGGATTACGATTCTGGTTTTGGTCTCTAGAACTACAGGCGGTTTTGCCCTCCACATGAATAAGCTGACCGCCCGTTTGCGCCGTAACCGTTTGTGCCCAAGCCATGAAACATTCTTGAAATCCTTTGATTGAGAGCCTAGATATCACCTAAGCAATACAATCATGAGAGGGAATTCCCTTGTGTCAAGGTATAAATTGACGCAACCAGTCTAACTTTTCGGGACCAAATTCTTCTATTGCTTCCCAACCGGCTGCACCGCTAATGATTCCACCAATGACTAACACCATAATGTCCGTCAGGGCATGAAGTTTCTTTCGTTCTATTCGAGGCTCCTTTAAGGTAGAAAAGTGTTCTATAATACTAGCCGTCATAACCCGTCCTCTGATGGCAAAATTTCAATCATAGTACTCCTAAATTATCACGTTGACACGAATTTTAATGCGGTGGCCCTGCTGTCCAGATGACAACCCCTTAGTTAAGAAAGGAAGTGATATGATTTATATTATCGCCGGCGGACTCACGCTGTTACTGCTCATTTACCTCATTTCTGCCTTAATTTATCCAGAGGCTTTCTAATGAATCCGAATGCTTATCTGCAAATAGGTCTTTTTATGGGTATCTTGCTGCTGACTGTCAAACCACTCGGCAGCTATATAACGCAGATCATGGACGGTCGGTTGCCACAGTTCAGCCGCCTGCTTTACCCGCTAGAAAAAGCCATGTATCGCGGGTGCGGCATTGAGGCGACCACCGAAATGAACTGGCAACAATATGCTGGCGCAATGCTGCTATTTAATTTGCTGGGCATGATCGCCGTTTATGCCTTACAGCGTCTTCAAGGCTTATGAATCACTATACGGGATCGACACGCCGGGAACAGAACCGGACACCGACATCGAATTGTTGCTCGATCTCTTGATCGATACACTCACCAAGTGAGGCCTGATTTAGGTATTCTTATGTCAACATTCCTTCCCAAAACCTTGCTCCTGACTGCCCTATACTGCGGACAAGCCGTCCTCGCCAACGGTGGTTTTTACCAGGACGGCGGCTCCAGTCTGCGCCCGTTGGTAAACCTTCAGATGCAAGTCATCGAAGAAAAACTGCTGATTCACCCGATGCCAACGCCAATGTGCTATCACCTGAACTTTCGGGGACAGACGCTCCATGCCCGGAATCTCGCGCCAACTGACGCAGCGCTGCCGCTCAAAGCCGAAGAATTCGCCGTCGTGGCCGATGTTCCTACGCCCTGTTCACTAGGCGTGGCGCTGCGGCGTGACCGCTTGCTTAGCTTGTGGCAGGCGCAGGTCGAATATCAAGTAGAGGCGCTGGCCGACCAGGACGCGGTGTTGATGGGATTTCCCCTGCCCACATGGGAGGCTATCTATTACCTGAATCCCGCCAAGGAACGGGCTACCCTGCCGACGCCCGCAGCCGCTAACTTCCGTATTTTTATCGACGGCAAACTGGTGGACAATCCGCGCCTAGCCTGGCTGGAAACGCCGAGACTAAAGGACATTGCCCCCAGCAAAACCCTGGGGTTCACTTGGCGCGCCTCGTTTAAGCAAGGGCGAAAATACACCCTGCGTGCCGAATATGACTTCGGCGCGCGCGACGGCTCGGATTTTTATCCGGGGCGGGAATACCGCGAAGGTGAGGATTTGCCCTGGTTCCTCACCTCGCCAGAGCCGAAAGAAGTCGTCTCGCACCAAGCAGTCTCTCTGCGCTACTACCTCAGCCCGCTGCGCACCTGGGGCGCGCATCCGCCGACGCGAATCACCATTGAAGTTAGACGCCCGCCCGATGTGACGTCCGCCTATCTGCTACCGCTCATGGCCAAACCCGTGTGCGTGGATGCCGATAGCCTGCATTACGAATACCGCGACGCTTATCCTGACAGCGAGCTGGTCATCTCCATACCGCAGTGGACCGATTCCGATGATCACCTTCATACCACCGCCGGGTATTGGCCTACAACCCCGGAACAATGGCGGCGCTGGCGGAAGAATCTGGGCGAATCAGCGATAATTGCTTGCGCGCAGAGGGACTTTATACCTGCCCCGGAGGGGATGACTTGCGCTGAGCAATGCCCCAGCGAAACCATCGAACCGTCCATCATGCTGCCGCGCTTCGAGGATTTTCCGGCAGTGGAGCGTTATACAGGCCCTATCGCCGCGCCGAAACTGAAATCCCACCCGAAGGCGTGGGAGTACCGCACTAGGTTGCGGGAAGCGGCGGCAGACGGTGTAAATTTCGCTGGAAGGTATATTTTGGCCTCCTGGGGCTGCGGCTCTAGCTGTCGAGATTCGTGGATTATCGACGCCAAGACCGGCAAGGTCTATTCCAACCCGTTCATTTATGGTATCACCAGTTATCCGCCGTTTAATGAGTTTAATTACGTCGGCGGGCATCCAGAGGGACTGAACTGGGGTGTCGATTTTCGCTCCGACAGCCGGCTGCTCTTAATCACCGGTACACCGGAGCACCTGGGGGTATCAATGAAGACACTGTCGGCGCTGCTCTGGGACGGCCACGCAGTGAAGCCGCTGTATATCGCGTATGGAGCACCGTATGGAGCACGAGATAGACTGATGGAGCACCGTATGAAGCACGAGATAGACTGAATGTTGGCAGGCGGTCGGGATGGAGGCGAGCAGGCTAGGTATGAATTGGCAACTTTATCATCCAGAGACGCAAGACGACGAAGCGATCATCGGTGACGTGATCGCTGTTTTTAAAGCACTTTATCAACAACATTTTGCGCATAAGCCGTTTGTAAATCATACGTTACCTATTGAGATTCGCGCTTTTCGCACGCGGGACGGGGTTTGTAACCCCGTCCCAAGCGTTTTGTTTTGTGAATCAAAAAACGTTTAGGAACAGGTTACAAACCTGTTCCAGCATAATCTGCTGTTCCAGCATAATCTGTTCCAGCATAATCTGTTCCAGCATAATTTCGTGCCTCAACCCAGCCTACTCTTGCTATTAACCCCCACAACAAAATAGACGATTCTCTCTCCACAGCTTACCTCACTCATCAACAATCTATCATAAAATTTATCAAACATTAAGTACTCTCAATAAAACTTACTCTACGCTTTAGTGAGTCTAGGATCATCCTAAAAAATAAACTATACTGATCGATTATTTTAGGATACTCAATCCCAGCTTACCTTCACGACAAAAAGGAATACCTTAGATGGCCAAAGACGAAACTCGGCGCTTAAAACCCTCAATCACCGATGAAGATAAACGCGCTTTTTCTACTTTACAAGCAATACCAAATTATAAACCCATCAATCCGGAATATACCATTGATAAAATTGCTGTACAACTTAATGAAATGGAAGCTGCGCGGGCTATCGAGGCCCAAGCCTCCGCATCCTTAAATGCAGCCAGAGATCGTATGATTGCGGCGGAATGGGCATTTCATAATGCGATATTGGGCGTCAAACAACAGGTTATAGCCCAATTTGGTTCGGATGCAAATGAAATTCAAGCATTAGGCCTTAAGAAAAAATCTGAGCGTAAATCGCCCACGCGCGCGAAAACACCTAAAACTTAAGTGCGCTGACGACAAAAAGCGCATCCATCGAGAAAAGCCATGACAAACTCTATTAAGGCGGTTGTGATTTTACCCGAACAGTGACCTCTGCTGTGCTTCGTTCCTCAGCACAGCCTACGCGAGCTACACAACGCCTAACCCTAAACATTTTTACAAAAATTTTACACTCCCCGTCCAAAATAATATAACTTTTTTATAGTTCTTGCGATAAAGTAACTCCCGGATGACAACCCCTTAGTTAAGAAAGGATGTGATATGATTTATATCATCGCCGGCGGACTCACGCTGTTACTGCTCATTTACCTCATTTATGCCTTAATTTATCCAGAGGCCTTCTAATGAATCCGAATGCTTATCTGCAAATAGGTCTTTTTATGGGTATCTTGCTGCTGACTGTCAAACCACTCGGCAGCTATATGACGCAGATCATGGACGGTCGGTTGCCGAAGTTCAGCCGCCTGCTTTATCCGCTAGAAAAAGCCATGTATCGCGGGTGCGGCATTGAGGCGACCACTGAAATGAACTGGCAACAATATGCTGGCGCAATGCTGCTATTTAATTTGCTGGGCATGATCGCCGTTTATGCCTTACAGCGTCTTCAAGGCTTATTACCGCTGAATCCGCAAGCGTTCGGGGCGGTCAAGTCGGATACCGCGTTGAATACGGCCGTTAGCTTCGTGACGAATACCAATTGGCAAAGTTATGCCGGCGAAAGCACGATGAGTTATCTTACCCAAATGCTGGGATTAACTGTGCAAAATTTTCTATCAGCCGCTACGGGTCTTGCCGTCGCCATTGCTCTGATTCGCGGCTTTACTCGTCATCATCAATCCACGCTCGGTAATTTCTGGGTAGATGTGACGCGAAGTATTCTTTATCTGTTGTTGCCGCTCGCTTTACTTTTGGCCCTATTATTCATGAGTCAGGGCGTTATTCAGAATTTTTCGGCTTATCAGCCCCTTCATCCTCTACCAACCCCTCAGCACAGTCAAGTGTTGGCGATGGGCCCTGTGGCTTCGCAGGAAGCGATTAAGATGCTGGGCACTAATGGGGGCGGCTTTTTTAATGCGAACTCAGCGCATCCTTATGAGAATCCGACACCGCTCACTAATTTTATCCAAATGATAACGATTTTTTTAATCCCCGCCGCCCTCTGTTATACCTTTGGACAAATGGTGGGTGATACGCGCCAGGGATGGGCGATTTTAGCCGCGATGAGTCTCGTATTTGTCGTGATGGCTTGGGCGGCAATCGGGGCTGAGCAACAGGGAAATCCTGCCTTTAGCGGCGTCGATCAAAGCTATAGCGCGCTGCAAGCCGGCGGTAACATGGAAGGGAAAGAAACCCGGTTTGGGATTATTGCTTCGGCTTTATTTGCCACCATTACGACGGCGGCTTCTTGTGGCGCGGTGAATGCCATGCACGATTCATTTACCCCGTTAGGTGGGTTAGTGCCACTGGGCTTGATCCAACTCGGAGAAGTCATTTTTGGTGGCGTAGGGGCTGGGTTGTATGGCATGTTAATCATGGTGCTGCTAGCCGTATTTATTGCTGGGTTAATGATTGGTCGCACGCCAGAATATCTGGGGAAAAAAATCGAAGCTTTTGAGATGAAAATGATTTCGCTCAGCATTCTCATCACCCCGCTGTTAATTTTAGTGGGGACAGCACTCGCCTTACTCGTGGGTAAAGCCAGTATTTTTAATCCTGGCCCTCATGGGCTGAGTGAAGTGTTGTACGCGCTTAGTTCCGCCGCTAACAATAATGGCAGCGCCTTTGCCGGATTAGCGGCAGATACGCCCTTTTACAATATCCTCCTGGCGGTGGTGATGGGGATAGGACGCTTTGGTGTGATTATCTTGGTGCTCGCTATGGCGGGTTCATTGGCGCGCAAACAGCGCTTGGCGGTGACCGTTGGTTCGTTGCCAACGCATGGCCTGTTATTTGTGGTCTTACTGATTGGGGTGATTATTATTGTGGGTGCGCTCACTTATCTCCCTACCCTGGTGTTAGGCCCAGTGATAGAGCAGTTGCTGATGTTAGGGCATTCATGAGGATTAATCGATGGCACATAAAATTCATTTTTCCTTGCTCGATCTCGCGTTGCTGAAACCGGCACTGATTGAGGCAGTACGTTGGTTAGCACCGCAATGGCAAATTCGTAATCCGGTAATGTTCGTGGTTTACCTCGGTAGTCTCCTGACGACAGGGCTTGGTTTGCAAGCGTTATTCGGCACTGGCGAAGCCCCCGCCCATTTTATTTTTGCTATCGCCCTGTGGTTATGGTTCACCGTATTATTCGCTAATTTTGCTCAAGCCCTGGCGGAAGGTCGCAGTAAAGCCCAAGCGGCTGCATTACGCGGTGCCAAACAGGAAGTTGCCGCTAAAAAGTTAGCTAAGCCTCAATATGGCGCTGCTTGGACCATCGTGAGTGGAATAATGCTACGTCGTGGTGATGTGGTCTTGGTCGAAACCGGCGATATTATTCCCGCCGATGGTGAAATTATTGAAGGCGTGGCCTCAGTCGATGAATCAGCAATTACGGGGGAATCGGCACCGGTGATTCGTGAAGCTGGTGGCGACTTTAGCGCGGTTACCGGCGGTACGCGCGTGTTGTCCGATTGGCTAGTGGTGCAGGTCACGGTTAATCCGGGGGAAGCGTTTCTTGATAAAATGATCGCGATGGTCGAAGGGGCTAGGCGGCAAAAGACTCCCAATGAAATCGCTTTGACTATCCTACTTGTCGCTCTGACTATCATCTTTTTACTCGTGATAGCCACGCTGTTACCACTCTCGTTATTCAGTGTGAGCGTCGCCGGCAGTGGTCAACCCATCACCATTACTGTCTTAGTCGCATTATTGGTCTGTTTGATTCCCACCACCATCGGCGGGTTACTCTCTGCTATTGGTGTCGCTGGCATGAGTCGGATGATGCAGGCCAATGTCATTGCGGCTTCTGGTCGTGCTATCGAAGCGGCGGGTGATGTGGATGTCCTGCTGTTGGATAAAACGGGTACCATTACGCTAGGAAATCGTCAAGCAGCGGCTTTTCTACCCGTGCCTGGCGTCACCGAACCACAACTAGCGGATGCGGCTCAATTGGCATCGCTCGCTGATGAAACGCCGGAAGGTCGCAGTATTGTGGTGCTCGCTAAACAAAAATTCAATTTGCGGGGACGGTCTATTCAAGCCTTAAATGCCCATTTTGTTCCCTTTACTGCACAAACTCGGATGAGTGGCGTCGATCTGGGCGAACGCCAAATTCGTAAAGGCGCAGCCAGTGCAATTCGCAAGTATCTGGAAACTCAAGGGCAAACGAGCCTACCGGTGATCACCGAACTGGTCGAACAAATCGCACGCCACGGGAGTACGCCCATGGTGGTGGTTGATGGCGTGCGAGAATTAGGTGTGATTGAACTGAAAGATATTGTCAAAGGTGGCATTAAAGAACGCTTCGCTAAGCTGCGCTGCATTGGCATTAAAACAGTCATGATTACCGGTGATAATGGGTTAACGGCCGCTGCGATTGCCGCTGAAGTGGGGGTTGACGATTTTCTGGCGGAAGCCACCCCGGAGACTAAGTTAAAATTAATCCGCCGTTACCAAGCGGAAGGTAAGTTGGTAGCGATGACCGGTGATGGGACTAATGACGCACCGGCGTTAGCGCAGGCCGATGTTGCCGTGGTAATGAACACCGGGACGCAAGCCGCCAAAGAAGCCGGTAATATGGTTGATCTGGATTCCAACCCGACAAAATTACTTGAAATTGTTGAGATTGGTAAGCAAATGTTGATGACGCGCGGTGCGCTCACCACTTTTAGTCTCGCTAATGATGTTGCCAAATATTTCGCCATTATTCCGGCGGCTTTTGCGAGTACTTATCCACAACTGAATGCACTCAATCTGATGAGACTGCATAGTCCGTCTAGCGCCATTTTATCAGCCGTTATTTTTAATGCTTTGATTATTGTGCTGTTGATTCCGCTCGCACTCAAAGGCGTGAACTATCAGCCCTTCAGTGCAGCCATCTTATTGCGGCGTAATTTGTTAAGTTATGGTTTAGGTGGCCTCATCGTTCCTTTTATCGGTATCAAGTTGATTGACAGTCTGCTGACTTTATTAGGAGGTCTATCCTTGTGAAAGCGTTACTGCGTCCAGCGCTAAGTTTATTCTTACTATTGAGCTTAATCACCGGGGTGCTGTATCCTTTGGTGGTGACCGCTATCGGGCAATTATTTTTTCCACAGCAGGTTGCTGGGAGTTTGATGGGATCTCAAGGTCAGTGGCTCGGTTCGCGCTTAATTGGGCAAGCGGTGACTGATCCCCGCTATTTCTGGGGTCGTCCTTCAGCCACGGCGTCTTATCCTGACAATGCCACCGCTTCTGGGGGTTCTAATCTGGGGCCATCGAATCCGGCTTTACTGGCAGCCGTGACGGAACGGATAACCGCCTTACGAGCCGCAGACCCCGATAACCCGTTACCGATCCCGGTTGATCTCGTTACCGCTTCGGCCAGTGGTTTAGATCCGCATATCAGCCCCGCCGCTGCTTATTATCAAATTAACCGCATTGCCAAATTACGCCACCTAGCACCCACACAATTACAATCCTTGGTTCAAGCGCATCTTCAAGCGCCGCAGTGGGGAATATTGGGTGAAGCCAGAGTCAATGTGTTGGAATTAAATCTGGCGCTAGACTCGTTAGTGGCTTCTGCTACCGATAAACGCTAATTTGATGGGCTAGACCGATGACGCCTAAACGCCCGGATCCCGATGAACTGCTGAATAAAATCCAGCAAGAAGAAGCGAAACAACAGCGTGGTTGCCTAAAAATTTTCTTTGGGAGCTGTGCTGGGGTTGGTAAAACATTTGCCATGTTATTGGCAGCGAATGCCCAGCGAAGCCAAGGAATAGAGGTGGTGGTTGGCGTGGTAGAAACGCATGGACGTAGTGAAACAGCTCAGTTATTGGCAGCGTTAGAAGTGCTACCCCCCAAGCTGATGAATTATCGTGGCAAACAATTGCCAGAATTTGATTTAGATGGCGCCTTGGCCCGGAAACCCAGCTTGATTTTAATAGATGAACTGGCGCATTCTAACGTAACGGGTTCGCGTCATCTGAAACGCTGGCAGGATGTAGAAGAATTACTAACCGCCGGCATTCATGTTTACACCACGGTTAACGTCCAACATCTCGAAAGTCTTAACGATATTGTTGGCCAAATCACTGGGGTTCGAGTATGGGAAACGCTACCCGATCATGTCTTTGAAAAAGCTGATGAAGTGACGTTAGTCGATATCACCCCAGATGAACTGTTACAGCGGTTGAAAGAAGGGAAAGTTTATTTACCGCAACAGGCTCAACAAGCCATCCAAAATTTTTTCCGCAAAGGGAATTTGATTGCTTTACGAGAACTGGCGCTACGACGAACTGCTGATCGAGTCGATGCCCAAATGCGCGATTACCGGGCCGATCAAGCTATTCAACCGATCTGGCAAGCGAAAGAACGGTTAATGGTTTGCCTGGGTCCGGGCGCAGAAGGTGAGCAACTGGTGCGCAGTGCTGCTAGGCTAGCTGCTGGGCTGCGCGCTGATTGGCTGGTAGTCTATGTGGAAACGCCCGCTTTGCAACGGTTGCCTACTCAGCAACGTGACCAAATTCTAACCACACTAAAACTCGCTCAAGAACTGGGCGCTGAGACCGTCAGCCTATCTGGAACCGAATTAGCCGATACCTTATTGAGTTACGCCCGCAGCCGCAATGTGACCAAATGGGTCGTTGGCAAATCCCGTCGTTCTTGGTTCGCTAAATTGCTGCGCCCCAGTCTCATGGATGAATTAGCAAATCGTTCCCAAGACATTGATGTATATATTGTTATTCACACCCAGACCCCGGCAACGCTCTCGCCACCGGTGCAGCCACGTAGTTTCGAGTTTGCAGAAAATTCAGCACCACCGTTGCAAGGCTACATTTTGGCTATCGTTGCCGGTATTGGCATTACTTTTATCGCTGCGAGTTTGAATCGGTTTTTGGATGCTATCAATGTGATTATGCTGTATCTGTTGGTGGTAGTGGGTGTCACGGTGCAATTTGGGCGTAGTGCGGGTATTCTCGCTTCTATTCTCAGTGTTATTCTCTTCGATTTCTTTTTTGTTCCCCCGCAGTTATCACTCACCATCGCTGATACCCAATATTTATTCACTTTTGCAGTCATGCTCGCGGTCTCCTTGATTATCAGCCATCTCACTGCTAGCTTACGTTACCAAGCCCGGGTGGCTAGTTACCGGGAGCGACGCACCAGCGCTTTATATGCACTCAGTAAAGAACTTTCGTCGGCACTCACGGTCGTACAAATCATCGAAATCAGTTGTGAACACTTGCAAGGCGTATTTCAAGCTCAAATTGCACTACTGTTGCCAGATAGTCACGAGAAAGTCCGTCAACCGCTGACGGATCCGCCAACTCAATCCCTTGATTCCTGGGTGGATATCGGTATTGCACAATGGGTATATGATAATCAGCAACCGGCTGGCTTAGGAACGCATACTTTACCCGCCAATCCTGGACTCTATTTACCGTTACGTGCCCCCATGCGTACCCGGGGCGTATTAGCGATGGTGCCAACGAATCTGCACCAGGTTTTTCAACCGGAACAACAACGTCTCCTCGATACTTTTGCAGCACAAATTGCACTGGCACTCGAGCGGGTACATTACGTCGATATCGCGCAAGATGTGCTCGTGAGTATGGAAGCAGAACGCTTGCGTAACTCGGTACTTGCGGCTATTTCCCATGATTTACGTACCCCGTTGACCGCTATCGTTGGCTTATCGAGTACTTTAAATAGTCATCCAGAATTACCCATTGCCACACGCCAAGAACTGACCGAGACACTCTATGAAGAAGCCTTACGCATTAATAGTTTGGTGATTAATTTACTGGATATGGCGCGCTTACAGTCTGGGGGTTTAAAACTAAATTTGCAATGGCAATTTTTTGAAGAAGTGGTGGGCAGCACGTTACGATCTTCAGCCAGATTACTGGCCAAGCACGAGATAGTGACTCAGTTGCCATCAGACCTACCTCTGCTGCTATTTGATGCCATTTTGATTGAACGCGTTTTAGGTAACTTACTGGAAAACGCCGCTAAATATACTCCGCCCGGCTCACGTATTACCTTAGCAGCGCAAGTTAAGGACACGGAATTTCAATGCAGTGTTAGCGACAATGGGCCTGGATTTCCGCTCGGGATGGAAGAGAAAGTTTTTGACAAGTTTACTCGCGGCGAAAAGCAACCTTCTCAAGCTGGGGTTGGATTAGGTTTAGCGATTTGCCGAGCCATTATTGAAGCGCATGGTGGAAAAATAACGGCTAAAAATAATCAACCCGCCGGTGCCAAATTGACCTTCACCCTCCCGCTGCGAGAATCACCCCCTTTGCCGGCAATGGAATCAAGCGATGACTCTTCCTGAAGATTGCCCGCATATTCTGATCATTGAAGATGAGAAACCGATTGGTCGTTTTCTTACCACCGCCTTACAAGCCGAGCATTTGCGGGTATTTACGGCTGAAACCGGCCGGCAAGGTCTTATTGAAGCAAGTACGCGCCAGCCGGATTTACTCATTATTGACTTAGGCTTACCAGATTGTGAAGGCATTGACGTTATCCGTGAAATCCGCGCCTGGAGTAATATTCCTATCTTAGTCCTCTCAGCACGCACCCAGGAACAAGAAAAGGTACAAGCCTTGAATGCCGGTGCAGATGATTATTTAACCAAACCATTTGGCGTAGCTGAATTACTGGCTCGAATTCGTGCCCATCTGCGTCGCCAGCAAGCTGCGGTTACACTCACTGAACCCGAGATCCATTTTGGTGAAATTAAAGTGGATTTGGCTTTAAGGAGCGTTACCCGTCATGGTCAGGTGGTACATCTCACACCCATCGAGTATCGTCTATTGTTAGTATTGATCCGTTATGCGGGTAAAGTCTTGACCCACCGTCAATTATTAACAGCAGTTTGGGGACCAAACTATTCTGACCGTAGTCACTACCTAAGAATTTATATGGGACACCTGCGCCAGAAACTAGAGCAGAATCCAGCGCAACCTTGTCATTTGCTAACTGAAACTGGGGTAGGATATCGGTTAATTCTCGAATAGAAAATGGTAGCGCGTAGCTCGCTACCCAGCTCAAACGAAGTAATTTTTGTCGTAGAAGAAGTCGCTGAAGGTGGTTATATTGCTCGAGCCATTGGTACTTCAATTTATACGGAAGTTGATAGTTTAGCTGATTTACATGTTCAAGTACGTGATGCGGTACATTGCCACTTTGAAGAATCAGATCGACCTAAAATCATTCGATTACATTTTGTTCGCGAAGAAATCATTGCCGCATGAGATTACCACGTCATATTTCTGGGTAAAGATTAGTCACTTTAGCCTCATCAAATCAAACCTATCCTTAAAGCGGGACATTCTCATAAATTTCTGCCAAACTTAGTGGCTGTTCAATGGCTGGTAACAAGATAATATCACTGCTTACAGTATGTTCATGCAATAACCAATCAGCATTTGCTAATTTGTGGAAGTGACTTGCTGCTATTCTTTCCGAATCGATCAATAAATAGTCTTGCAAACTGGGTATAGAACGATACAATCTAAATTTCTCTCCTTGATCATAATTGCGGGTAGTTGGTGATAGCACTTCAATAATCACTACGGGATTTAATAAAGTTTTATTGTTATCCGTCAGTTCCGGTTGACCACAATAAACCGATACATCTGGGTAAGTATCTAAACCGGCTGGGGTATGAATTCGCATATCGCTATTCAGCGGTTGACAAGGTTTTTCACGCAGCTTCGTTTTCAAGGCAAAATAAACATTACCCGATAATACCGCATGATTAAAAGTCCCACCAGACATAGCAAAAATTTTTCCCTGAAGAAATTCATGCCGCACCTGGGTTGTTTCTTCCATCGCTAGGTATTCTGCCCGGCTATAATGTTGTTCGGTAGCTAATTGCATGGGAACCTTAATTTTAGCACAAGTAGGCTGGGTTGAAAAACCCAGCTTGTTCAAGATATGAAAGCGGGATTTCGTTTTTAGCTTGTTACCAAGCTTTACTTGGCAAACTGACAACGTAGCTAGCTTCCGGTTTAGTTATTTTAGCTTTTAAACCTGGTATTACCTGGTATTACCTATGAACGAAGTGGTTTTTGTCGTAGAAGCAGCCGCTGATGGTGGTTATATTGCTCGAGCCATTGGTACTTCAATTTATTTAGCTGATTTAGATGTAGCCTAACATTTCCAAATCAGTAAACTTGAAACTGAACTATTGATGGGAATAGTTGGTAATAAATCATAAGTTGGACAAGCATTAGCGTGTTAGATTTACTTATTATTTAGGGACAAGCATCAAAAATCACATTGGTTTTACCATTAAAAATTAGAAAGTGTTGATTTTTAGCATGAGCAATTAAGGTAACTCCATATTGTTGAGCGAGTTTAATTCCACGATAAGTAACACCAGAACGCGATAAGAGAATGGGAATGCCCATATGAACTATTTTCATAACAATTTCAGCATTTAAACGTCCAGTGGTGTAGAAAATTTTATCTTTACCATCCCAATGTTGTAACCACATCAAACCGGCAATCGTATCAACTGCATTATGTCGTCCAACATCTTCAATAACAGCAAGAATTTGGTGATTGGTTTGATAGAGAGCGCAGCTATGCACACCACCGACTTGATGATGCTCTTTATTGTACTGAGTTAAAGCCGCTAACAAGTTGTAAATGAGTGACTGTTTTATTTGAATTTTTGGTAATAATTGACGGGGAATCAATGGTTGAGTGCTTAATACCACACCTTGACCACAAGTCGTCATCGCTGAATATCTCGTGGGGGTTGCCAATTGCCACTGAGCAACTGTTTGTATTTTAACTGTTTCAGTTTGCCAATCAACCTGAACTGTGGCTATTTCTTCGAGTTGCTTAATTAAACCTTGATTTCTGAGATAACCTATCGCTAAGGCTTCCGGATAAGCTCCAAATGTCATTAAGGTTATTATTTCACGTTGGTTAACATGTAAAATCAACGGCTTTTCACCCGCTACCGGGATGGTTTGTGAACACCCCTGTTCATCCCACACCATGACTGAATGAATTGGGCTTAATCCGGCATGAGTTACTTGCGGCTGGTAAGACACGGTTACTTCAGTAAATCAGTTTTAACCACCGGTTACATTCATATGTCGTAAAATCTGAGTGGTTCTTTCTAAATTAAAATCATGACCTTTAGGTTTTATGTCAATTGCTTTCACAATAGCTTGTTTTAAGGGCTCAATTTCACCAGGATGTGCACGAATAATCCGTCGCAAATCTACCGCATTTTCTTGTCCTAAGCAAAGCAATAATCGACCGTCGGTAGTCACTCGTACTCGATTACAGGTCTCACAGAAATTATGACTGTGTGGCGAAATAAAACCAACCCGAGTATGAGTATCAATAATTTGGTAGTATCTGGCTGGTCCACCAGTCGTCTCGGTAGTGGGAATTAAAGTAAAAACTTGTTTAAGATCTTGTCGAATCTGCTCATTGGAATAAAAGGTTTCTGCCCGATCATGATCATTGATCATTCCAATTGGCATTGCTTCAATAAAGCTAATATCAATTCCTTGTTGGATGGCAAATTGCGTTAGATCAAGTATTTCATCATGGTTACGGTTTTTTAAAATCACGGTGTTGATCTTAATTCGTTGAAAACCAGCTTGAATAGCCGATTCAATGCCGCGTAACACGACATCCAATTTACCTATTCGAGATAGTTCTTGAAAACGATGGGGTTTTAAACTGTCTAAGCTAATATTAATTCGTTTAATACCAGCTACCTGAAGTGATTGTGCCATTTTTGGCAATTGCGAACCATTCGTTGTCAGGACTAGTTCTTTTAAACCGGCTAAGTGACCTAGTGTTTGGATTAATTGTAATATATTTTTACGAACGAGTGGTTCACCGCCAGTCAGACGAATTTTAGTGACACCCAATTCAACAAAGGCTTGTCCGACTAAGGCTAATTCTTCTAGAGTCAATAATTGTGCCCGTGGCATAAAATGCATTCGTTCATCCATACAGTAAACGCAACGAAAATCACAGCGATCGGTCACTGATAGCCGTATATAATTAATTTTTCTATTAAATTTATCGATTAATTGAGTCGTTTCGTTCACAGTAAGTAACCTTCATTTGGACCTATTAATAAATGATAACTCATTTAGAGGATTTAATCATAATATATCAAAATGAGCTTACCACCTATCACTTTCTCATCACTTCACGAACCGGAGGCAAAGGTATATCTGTTGGAGGCATCGCCCCAGGAATCGCTGCCCGCAATGAAGTTTCCGGTACGTCTAATGGCTAAAATCGGTCTGTTAATCAGTTTTTTAAAGTTGGGTGAGGTACCGATTCGTTGTTGCGCCCAAGGTGGATGCACCAGTACTTGGTTGTTCATTTTTTCAATGATATGTTGTTTTTTGCCACACTAAGAGCCGATTGTCTAAGCGATCGGCAATTAATTCAATCCAATGTCGCACCGGGATGAGAGACTGACCTTGTAAATGAAGTTGACAACCAATATTAGCTGTCGCTATGATTTGCGGGTTACCGGCCTGTAAAACCGCTAATTTCTTTTCTCGTAGTGGTTGAGAAATCATTGGGTAAAGGATTGAATAAGCACCCGCTGAGCCACAACAGGTAGAATTGTCGGCTACTTCAGTTAATTCAAAACCAAACTGAGTCAGTAAAGATTCAATTAAACCATTTTGTTTTTGTGCATGTTGTAAACTACAAGGAATGTGTAGGGCGACTTTTTTAATTGAGGGGGGGGGTGGTGTTGATGGTAGTAACGCAGAAATATTTTCTTTAATAAGAATTTCACTGATATCAAAAGTTAATTCTGACACTCGAGCTGCTTTATCCGCATATTCAGGATCATCACGTAATAAATAACCATAATCTTTAACTAAAGTACCACAACCACTTGCGGTGATGACAATAGCTTCAGTACCAGTTTCTAAAAAAGGCCACCATTCGTCAATCATTCGTCGCATTTGATTTAAGGCTTCTGCTTGAGCGCCCAAATGGTAATGGAGTGCTCCACAACATCCCGCAGAGGTTTGAAGTAAACTAATCCCTAACCTATCTAAAATGCGAGCGGTTGCCACATTGATAGTCGGTGCCAAACTGGGTTGGACACAACCTTCTAATACCATCATATGGCGAATATGATTAGGCACGGGCCAATTAGCCGTTTTAATAAAAGGTGGAATTTTTTCGCGTAAGATTTTGGGTAAAATGAGATGAAATAACCGTCCCAGATCCAACAGCGTATTAACACGCCGGGGATAGGGCAATACCGTCCGCAATAGCCAACGCCATAACCGTGGTTTTAAGGGTCGTGATAGCTGCTCTTCTATTAAATTACGCCCAATATCCAATAAGCGTCCGTACTGAACACCAGAGGGACAAGCTGTTTCGCAGGCGCGACAAGTTAAACACCTATCGAGATGACACTGGGTTTCTAAACCCACTGGGTTACCTTCTAAAAAGGATTTAATCAGATAAATGCGCCCACGGGGACTATCTAATTCATTACCCAGTAATTGGTAAGTGGGACAAACGGCTGTGCAAAAACCACAATGCACACAAGCACGTAAAATTTGATTAACTTCTTTACCCCAAGTGGCTTGTTGAACGACTTCGGTAAGAGCGGTTTTCATAACGATTAAATGGTTGTTAACAGATTACTTTTAAACTTACTGATAAAAAATAAGTAGTTGGTTGGGTTTAAATTCAATTTAATAAAACTTTATCATAATATTAGCAAGCTATTCAATGAAGAGAATTTAGAATAATCGACTATTCTCGTAAAGTCGGTAGAAGATAATATAAAATCAAAGTAAGCGCTTATGGCGTTTTTTCTAACCATTCTCGCAATTGGGGTAAAATAGAGTAAAGCGTTAAATCCACATGAAGTGGAGTTATAGAAACAATAGATTGATTAATTGCATAAAAATCCGTGCCAGGGCCCGCATCTTGTTCTGGACCAGAGGGACCCACCCAATAAATTGGATTACCTTGTGGATCTTCACTTTTAATTGCCGCTGCCGAGCGGTGACGACTACCTAAGCGGGTTATTTGCATTCCTTTCAAAGATTCCCAAGAACAGTCGGGTACATTAATATTCAAAATGGTATCAATTGGTAAAGGTAAATTATCCGTTTGCAAACGGGCTAATAAAAATTTGACGACTTGAGCAGCAGTTTGATAATGGCTTGGCTTAGAACCAGCTAGAGAAACCGCTAAAGCCGGTAACCCTAAAAAACGTCCTTCCATCGCTGCGGCGACAGTACCTGAATAAATGACATCATCCCCCAAATTGGGGCCAGCATTAATACCAGAAACGACAATATCAGGTTGTTCATCCAGTAAACTAGTAATGGCAATATGAACACAGTCAGTTGGGGTACCATCGACATAAATAAAACCATTGTCGGCTTTTCGTGGTCGAAGTGGATATTCAAGCGTCAGAGAATTACTAGCACCACTCCGATTGCGATCGGGTGCAACTACCGTAACTTGAGCAAATTGTTGTAACGTTTCTGCTAAGCAAATAATACCCGGTGCTTGATAGCCATCATCATTGCTTACTAAAATTTTCATTTAATTCAATTATTTAAACTATAAATGCGTCAGAGTTAAATGGGTTAGTTCTCGTTAAATTATGAGTAACCTTGAGTTATTACTTTTTCCATTTTACCGGACTTAACCAATCCGGTGATAATAAATGTTTATGAACTTTTCATGACAGTAACCGGATTTAATTAACTAATCCATTAAGTAAGTCATACCAATTATCAATTGAATTAAACCTTAAATATAAATAATTAGAACCTAAATAATTTAAAGCTCCACTTAAAAGCGGTTTACCGGTGATAGAAGCTAAAAATGTCGTCGAGGTTTGAGTTAAACTCTTCGCCAATTGTTCTTTGACCACTCGCCAAGCGGGTAGTCATTTAACTATAAGAATACTCCTCTCAGGTTATTCTGAAAATTTTAAAATTTTGCAAATTCTGATTCTGAATTAGAAAGGTAGGGTACGACGTTAGACGTCGGCCATAACATACAAAAATAAGCTATTTTCTGGTTAATGGTGCGTTAACGACACGCCCTCCTCTTGTTGTCATTGCGCTATATATCTATTCACAAACTACTAATTAGTTAATTACCAAGGCATCGGCATTACTTGATTAAAAGTACGAAATGAACGTGACACTTGATGAGATAATAACCCCATATCATTTGACATAACTCCTAATTCTTGACTCATCAAAGCGGTATTGCCTCTCATTTCATCAACAGATAGTACCATATTATCTAAATTTTTCACGACTTGTTCGAAATCTTGATGGATATTCGTGATATTTTTGGAAACGTGTAACATCGATTGTTGCATATCAGTCACATCCTGAGACACTTTTAAAATAGATTTCTGGGTATTACTCATATCTTTAGACACTTGTAACGTTGAATCTTTAACATGTTCCATAGCCAGACGCATTTTTTCCAAGGATTGATTCATTTGTAAAGTCGATTGGTGAACATTTTGTAAATTGTCATTAGTCGCTCTCATCGTGTGATTTATACTAACTATCTCCACCTGAATTTCCTGGATATTTTGGACTAACGGGGTAATCTGTTGAGCAACTGTTGCGGTATAATGCGTTATCAAGTGCATATCGGTAGTGACTTTATAAATTAAGTAAAATACATAAGCGGCTACAATAATTGTTATTAAGGTAACGACATAAAGTAATTTTTCTAATAGTTGATAACGACAATGACGCTGGTTCAAATCGGTAGGTAATGTTTCTAACCAAGTCTGTAATATTTGTCTCATAGACTCATTTTCTAACGAGTCTAACTGTTGTTCTGACATATCAAGATTCCTATTTTCTAACTATTTGATGTAAGTATACATCTGGAAGTCTTTCAGTATTTTTACTACGAAAGATATTGTTCTTATTCAGTTTATTTCTTAGTATCCTATAAATGGATACTTAGCACTTTGGGGGGTATTTTACGCACCATTGAATTGAGTTCTGATTACGGTGCCGAGGATGTCCCCTACACGGGCTGCATACCGGATAACTAGTTTAATTCAGTATAATATCTTTGTTAAAGACTAATGTTCGTTAACTCGATTTGCTTTTCTTTTAAAGGAAGACTAACTTATTAATTGTTATCTTGGAAATAAGAGTATAGTAACCGTTAAAATCCCTGGTTCTAGGTTATTAAAAAACAACCTCAAAATAAAACGTTTAAGGAGAAACTAATTATGATAACTTACTGGAGTAAGAAAAGACCCTCTCTTTCTTGCTTCTCACTGCCTGTCTTTTCAATTGTCATCTTCAATTTATTCTGGCTACCGAGCGTACTAGCGGCAACGGATTGTACAGCAGTAACCGACATTCCCCAAACTGAATGCGAAGTTTTAATTGAATTTTATAACAACACTAATGGTCCCAGTTGGGCTGATAGCGCTACGAATAATTGGAATATTACCAATACACCTTGTACTTGGGCTGGCATTTCTTGTAGTGACCCAGCGAATCCAATTGGTGTGCATATCATTGGCATTGATAGAGGAGAAAAAAATCTGAGTGGTTCGTTTCCTGATTTGAGCTTGTTAACCACTTTACGACTTTTAGATTTGAGTTCTAGTCAATTAAGCGGTCCGCTGCCAACTTGGCTAAATAGTTTAACTGCTTTGCAATTCCTCGATCTGAACCAAACCCAATTAACTGGTAATATCCCTAGTTTAAGCAATTTGACTAACTTGCAACTCCTCTGGTTGAGCGATAACCAATTCACGAGTGGCCCAATTCCAGAATGGATATGTCAATTGAGTTCGTTGATAAGTCTCAATCTGAGCAACAACCAACGAACGGGTTCGATTCCCAATTGTATAATGGATTTGATTCATTTAGAAAAGATCTACCTAGACGATAACCAACTCATTGATTCTATACCAGACTTATCGGCTTTAACTCATTTGCAAGAGCTTTCTTTCTATAATAATCAACTTACCGGTTCGATTCCGAATTTAAGTACTTTAACCAATTTGCAAATGCTTTATCTACACAGCAATCATCTTACTGGTTCGATTCCCAATTTAAGTTCTCTGACCCAGCTGCAAGAGCTTAATTTAGATGGTAATCAGCTTACGGGTTTGATTCCCAATGAGATAGGCAATTTAACTCAGTTACAACATTTTTCTTTACATAGTAATCAATTCACTGGATTGATTCCAACTTCACTGGTTAACTTAACGAATCTTAACTATTTAGAATTAAGTTTTAATCGATTAACCACTCAAGATCCGGTTTTGCTCACTTTCCTCAATAGTAAGAATCAGGCTTGGGTACAAACGCAAACTGTGCCACCTACCAACATCACTGCTATCACTTTATCAGCAGATAGTATTCAACTCAATTGGACACCTATATTGTATACCAACGATGGCGGTTATTATTGGGTACAATATGCTACCACTCCCGGTGGACCTTATACACCAGCTATATCAGCTACGCCTAACAAGAGTGCAACTAGCTATGTAGTAACGAATTTATCACCGAATACCACTTACTATTTCGTGGTGCAAACTTATACCCCTACACATAATTTTCAGCAAAATAATTTAACCAGTGACTTCAGTACAGAAGTATCTGCAACGACTACCGATAGCACGGCACCTCCACCGCCGGTAACACCACCATCAGTAACTCCACCGCCGGTAACACCACCCCCAGTAATACCAACGCCGGTAACGCCACCCTTGGCAACATCATTTTCTTTAAATGTAACCACAATGGGTCAAGGTAAAATTATCAGTACACCAGCGGGGATTGATTGTAGTAATCAATGTCAAGCTGTTTTTGCTACAAATACCTCAGTTACTCTCACGGCCATGCCAGAAACGAATTGGCAATTTGAACAATGGCAAGGTGATTGTGATCCAAATGGTCAAGTGATAATCGACAAAGATAAGCAATGTGACGCGGTTTTTGTGAAGATAAATTTTGATGGTCAGTGGGTACCACTTGATATGACTAATCTAGCTACCAGTAGTGGAATGCCACCAAGAACAGCTACACCTTTCTCTAATTTACAAGGAATGACTATTAATATTGATGTGCCCGGGATGGATGTGATTGATAAAGTAGCCGACGATGGCAACCTCTATCAGCAATTGAACATCCCTAAAGGTGGGATGACGACGGAAGAAGGCAAGCCGCAAGTGCCGATGCTGAGTCATTTTATTGCAATCCCGGTGGGTGCTCAAGCCCAGGTTGAAATGCTCGAACCTCATTATGATGAATTAACCGGATATTGGGTCTATCCGGCACAACCACCCGCCGCTGATCTAGAGGATGCATCACCACCACCTTTTACCCTCAATAAAGATCTCTATGCCCGTGATGAATTTTATCCCGCAGAAGTGGTTAAATTAGAAGGTCCAGCGGTAATTCGGGGTCAATCGGTTGTCATTTTACGATTATTTCCAGTCCAATTTAATCCTGCTACACAAACCTTACGCGTTTATTCTAAAATTCATCTTCGGGTTTCTTTTCAAGGTGGTAAGAATTACTTTATTAAAAATCAACGGCTTCGTAGCCCAGCTTTTGAACCAATTTTTAATAAATTATTATTGAATATCCCAGCAGTAGCGTCATCTGCTTCTGCAGTTCCACTGGCTGAAGTAGCTTATGAACAAGGTAATTCTTTACTTATTATCACCCATCCAGAATTTTTTGAAGCGGCTAATACATTAGCTAAATGGAAAATGAAAAAGGGAATTGAAACTATTGTTAAAACCACCATTGAAACGGGTAATACAGCGGTTCAGATTCAGAATTTTATCCAAACGGCTTATAATAATTGGAATCCGCCACCGACTTATGTTTTGCTTATTGGTGATGCTGAATTTATTTCTCCTTACTATGAGACTTGGCATCCCTATAATGACTATTGCGGCGGATGTGAAGGCTATATTGGTACCGATCTGTATTATGCCACCGTCGATGGTAATGATTATTTTCCTGATATTAGTCTCGGAAGGCTTTCAGTTGACACACTTACTGAAGCGAGAACCAGAGTTAATAATATCATTGAATATGAAAAAAATCCCATTGCTGGCAGCGACTTTTACCAAAAAGTAGCTCTAGCGGCTTACTTTCAAGATTGTGACTACCAACCTTGTCAAGCTGGAGATGGACAGGCTAACCGCAGATTTACCCAAACCATAGAAGATATTGCTATTTATCTTTCTGATCCCAATTATCTGAATCAATATCAAGTCGATCGTATTTATGTTACCGAACCGGCTATCACTCCAACCCATTGGAGTAATGCATTGTGGAGTTTTAGTGGTGGTCCAGCCGGTGACCAAGGCGATTCTATACCGAATTATCTGCGCCGCGACTCTGGCTTTCCATGGAATGGTAATGCACAGCAGATAACAGAGAAAATTAATGAAGGCAGATTTTTGGTAATCCATCGAGACCATGGGGACAACTGGGGCTGGGTTAATCCCCAATATACCACCAATGATGTCCAAGCCTTAACTAACGGCAATAAACTACCGGTTGTTTGGAGTATCAATTGTCGAACCGGTTGGTTTGATAATGAAACCGATAATAGTGGAACCAATGATAGTGCTCTCCCTATCTATTTCTCGGAAGCGTGGGAACGAAATCCTAATGGTGGAGCAGTTGGAGTGATTGCCGCCACTCGGGTTTCTTATAGCGGTCACAATGATCGCCTTATTTGGGGATTAATGGATGCCATTTGGCCTGATTTTGTTAAGTCATATACGGCAACCGGCACGCCCTTTGATAAACCGATGTGGGAAATGGGGTCAGTGCTCAATTATGGCAAATATTATTATGCCGGGCAGTATGGAGAAAGTGATACTCGCAAAACGACTTTCGAGATATTTCACTGGTTTGGCGATCCTACCATGTCAATCTGGACTAGCGAACCACAACCATTTAACAATGTTTCACATGCTGCTCTACTTTCCGTAGGAACACAGCTTATTGATGTCGGTGTCAATGTTGCCGGTGCCCTGATCAGCATTACCAGAGAGAATAATGCCAATGGAGAAATCCTAGGTAGAAAACTTTCTACCGGTGGAATAACAACCGTCCCATTATCACAGCCGGTATTAGCAACCGATACTATTCATGTCACTATCACTAAACAAAATTATCGACCTTATGAAGGAACTATTGTCACCGATCCCTGTTTAGCAATAACCGTCCGATCGAATGAGAGTGGTGATGGTGGTAGTGTAAATACTTGGGCAAGACAAGTAGGAGATGAATGGATAATCGGCACTAAACCTAAGCTAAAAGATAACGTACTTATTCAAGCTAACCACATGATTGAAGCTAATTCAATCCGGGTTAAGGCCCTTTGCATTGAAATGGGTGGTGTCTTAACCAGGCAGAACCGAGGCTCACTAGTCGTTCGGGCTGAACATATTTATAACGCCGGTGACATCCTCGGTGCAGATGGTATCGATGGATATGTTCCTCATGAATTGGAACCTTCTGCGGCTAATTACATACATGCTACTCCTGGCAGTAACGTGGTGATCAATGCCAGTGAATCGATTACTAATATCGGGACAATCAAAGCGGGTCGTGGTGGTGACGATATTACTCACAACTTCTTTACAGGTGATTCAGTTAAAGCTAAAGCTGGTAAAGGAGGTAGTATCTCTATCAATGCTAAATTTATTACTAATGAAGGGATTATTGGTCCAGAAATCGCGCCGGCTTATAGTAATAAACAATGGCTATCTGATGGTGGTAATGGTGGGGTAGGAAGTAATGCCTACCAAATGAACTTTGAATGTAATGGTAGAAAAAAACCTGGAGATTCAGTTAATAGCGATCAATACTTTCTGGGTATCGATGGTTGGAATTATGGCAACACGGGAGGTGGTAATGGCGGCAACACGACGATCAATGCAACTAATCAACTGGTTAACCACGGTATGATTAGTTCCGGTTATGGCGGTGATGCGAGAGTGGCGTTGAATGATAGTAAAAGCTGCGTCTATTTAGCGACTAAAGGTAAGGGAGGAAACAATGTGATGACAGCACCGAATTTAGAAAATTCTGGTGTGGTCAGAGCGGGTGGCGATGGTAAGGCTATTTCTGAACCCGAAATGATGTTATCCGGTAGTCATATGCGTTATGAAGACAGCCAAGCAGTCCTTATTTTTGGTGGTGATAACCAACAACTCAATTTACGTCAACTTAGTACTGATGCTATTAATGCCACAGAAACGATTACCCTTGCTACTGGTCAAGGTGGCACAGTCGATTTGATGAACAATAACGCCTCCATTTTCAACGCGCCAGTTGTCCGTATTTTCTCTAATACCGTGTTATTGGAACCAGAAAAAAGTTTGCAAAATTTAACCACCACCAGATCCCGCATTGAAACTTATTCCGCTAAAATTCTCCATGAAGTCGCACTATCAAGTAGTGGAATTATTATCGGTACCCCGGTGACCAATCAAACCATTGATGTTGAAATTCTCAATGCCGGTCCGACCGCCGATACCTATACCCTAACTGTTATTGAATCTCAAGGTTGGTTAATCAATACGTTACCGGCAACGGTAACCGTTAATGGGTTAGAAAGAGTGGAATTATCACTCCATGTCATTTTACCCGCGACTATCGGGGCGGAAGATACGATTACCATCACTGCGACTTCCCAAAGTGATTCTAACGCCACAGCAACAACCGAAACAACGCTGCTGGTGGTCTCTGAAGCCGAATTACCGCCAGAACCCGAAGAATTAGAAGCGATGATAACGATTGATCTAGCAGCAATGAATTCGTGTCCAACTCAGGGTATCGTTAATGGTGTTTGTGATGCTCAGGGACAAATTCTGACTGATCTCGTCACTGATCAGAATACCAGTCTCGCTCATGGAACTTTAATCGGAACTTTAAACAATAACGGTTTAGTTTCCAACCTAACGATTGCGCCCAGTGGTTTATTAATCGGTGGAACCGTGAGTGGTTCGATTAACAATCAAGGTCAAATGACAGACTTTGACTTTGTCGGGGCTGAAATTCAAGGTGGTACTTTAGCCGGTACGGTTGACAATCGTAGCCTAATTGGCGGTACTTTTAAAGATGTTCACTTTGCTCCCAATACTCATCTCACGGGTGGATACTTACAAGGTAACCTCAGTGGCGATACCAACGCCCCTGCGTTATTAGAGAATTTGACAATTCAAGCCAATAGTCAACTCGCTTATGTCACTCTTGGTGAAAATGTCGTATTGGTAGAAGGGGTGATTTTGGGCGAGGGAGTTAAATTCATCAATGCCAGTGACGATCCAAGAAACCTAAAGTTGGAGGAAGTTATTCCACCACCAACACCGACTTGTAACACTGAGTTACCGTTATTAGGGATAACCGCTTTCAATTTACAAGGTAAGCCGCTAGACACACTCACACAAGTCAGCGGTGGTATTGCTGTTAACCAGGGTGCTTTTCAGCAGCAAATCACTCAAAAACTCACTGATTCTGTGATAGTGAAAGGTCAACTGTGTCCAGATCCAGAACAGATTGGGCAAACCGCTGAACTCATTGTTTATGCTGAATACCAACCATTGAACTCGCCAGAAAGTAAACCACATTACTACATGCTAGATGATCAAGATAAAATTTTACCTTGGGATAATGATTTAGCTAACTTAGTGACTTTCCGCAAGGTAGTATTGAAAGCCACTCAAGTAGTGTCGATGTATCAAGGTCAATTCCCCGCGGCAGGACGGTTAAATATTTACTTTGGTTACCGGTTACCAACCTCAGGATTGTTGATTTTGAATCGCGATGCGATTACCGTGGAAATTAATGAATAGCCAACGTAGGGTGTGCACCGCACACCCCTCATCACTAACTAGAATTTACACTCCTCTGGGTGGGCAGTGCCCACCCTACCTGGCTGTTAAATATTTACTTTGGTTATCGGTTACCAACCTCAGGATTGTTGATTTTGAATCGCGATACAATTACCGTGGAGATTAGTGAATAGCCAATGTAGGGTGTGCACCGCACACCCCTCATCACTAGAATTCACACTCTTCTGGGTGGGCAGTGCCCATCCTACCTGGCTTAATGAAATTATTCTTCTTAGTAAGTCCTGATTAAAGAAAGTCGGTTTTAGAAAGAGCAATATATTTTTATTTATAATTTAATTTGTTTAAGTTGACATTTTTTCATTGAATAGACTATCCTAGCTTTATGGAGAAGGGTTTTAGAGGAAATTTATTGTCTCACTGGAAAAGGTAGGTAAATACTTATGTTATTCAGAAATATAGTTAAAAGACCACCTCAAAAGCAACATGCTTATAGGGGTTATATAATGGCTTGTTTAACATTGTCAATGATTAACGCCTCAGCGGGAGAACCCGTTATCACCGAGCTGATTACTAATGGCAATTTTGAACTCGGTAACTGGAATGGTTGGACAATCACAACTGAAATAGGGTATAAAACCAGTGGTTTTTTTCTTTCTAAACCCGGAATAAACTTACCGGTTTCTATCTATTCAACGGCTAATAATCCAACTGGTGGAAACTATTATATGGTCACTGACCAAGATGGCGCTGGTAGGAATTCCCTGACTCAAAAATTCACTGTACCCGCGAATACGACTACCGTTACTTTAGAATTTCAGATGTTTGTTAATAGTTATAGTTACCCCTACCACAAAATTATCAGTCCATTTGGTTTGGATCTGACGTTTGCTAACCAACATGCCCGTGTAGACATTTTGAGAGCAGATGCAACACCTTTCGATACATCAAGTACCGTGGTATTAAGAAATTTATATATTGGTGCTGATTACGGCTTAAATCCTCATAACTATACTTCTTATTCCTTCGATATTACCGATACCGTTCTTACGCCGGGTGAATATATTATCCGTTTTGCAGAAGTGGATAATCAAAATTTCTTTAATATGGGGATCGATAATGTTAGCATCAAAGCAACCATCGTGGAAACGCCTGAAGAGGAACCGGTAGTAGATAACCCCTCGCCAGCGGGTTGTCAACTTTATGGTGTACAAGATAATGGACTGAATAATTCAGAATTCTTTACTCTCCAGACAAACGGAGAAACCAATACTTTTGCTAGTCAACCGGGTTACGATATTGAATCCTTAGCTATCCATCCTATCGAACATTGGCTATACGGTATTTCAAGTGGTGATGTCGATGCTGGCCTAGAAAAAGGTTATCTCTATCGAATTGATGCCATGAACGGAGAATTATATCCGGTAGGTGACGTTAAAAATGAAACTATAGATTTTGACGAAGTAGATAGCCTGTCATTTAATCACACTGATAATACCCTGTGGGGTTGGGCTAAAGGTTATGGTTTAATTAAAATTAACCCGCTTACTGCTCAAGCTACTCTAGAATTTCCTTCGCTAATCCAAATTGAAGGTTTAACTTGGGATATCAACGGTAATTTACTTTATGGCGCACAAGGAACCACACTTTGGGTCTATGATAAAAGTAATCTCTCCACTAATAAACACAATTGTGTTCTTCCTGGTCAAGTCGAAGCATTAGAAATGATACAACATCAAGATCTAAATTGGGGAAGTCCCTTCCTATTAATAGGTATTCATAACAATACGATGCATAATTTAGTCGGAATTGATTTGAATACCTGTGATACGGTTATAGAAACCCCAGTTCCTTATAATGATGTAGAAGGACTAGCTTTTGAACCAAGAACTTGTATAACTAACGAGTTACCACCACTATTACCCAAACCGATCTTTCCTATTTCTTACCAACCCTATAAATAGATAAATCTATTTTATAGAGTAAATCTATATACACTGGGTCTATCAGTGAAGGGAAACACTTTAATTTATCGTGTTTCCTTTCATTAAGGACCTACTTCTTTAAAGAAATTTTTTGGGGGTATTATTGTCATTTTTATTCTTCAATACTTCGTACCGTTTTCAGTCGTGTACGTTAGGGCATAGCGGTCACGCACCGAGTTTAAAAGGAAAAATACGTCACACTACACTTTTCTCAGATAACTGATGTAAAATCAAT
This sequence comes from Thioploca sp., assembly GCA_012032555.1. Classification (GTDB taxonomy): domain Bacteria; phylum Pseudomonadota; class Gammaproteobacteria; order Beggiatoales; family Beggiatoaceae; genus Thioploca. The sequence continues at coordinate 4,917 of JAAUSR010000059.1, read as the reverse complement.
AGTCTGAACTATTGACTCTGGTTAAAGAAAAAATGAATTATTTCTATCGGTTAACAAGGTATTCTTTGATAGAACCGGTATTTTAGAAAAAATAAACCGATGTGATAATAAAGGGTAGTGGCAAAATAACCTTATCATAAGCTATTTTGATCATAGCAACTCACGTCGACTTTTGAAGAAGAGGAAAGACGATATAAATTATTGCTGCTGCCAGTGCAGTTGAAATGGTATTGATAAATTCATTGAGTATATTCACATGGAGAAGAAAAAACTTCCCACCAGCAAAATCGTCAACAAAAAATCAATTAATGGTTTAGCGATTGGTTGTGTAACTATTATTATTATTTTAACTATAACGCTTCACGTTATTATCAATTTCTTCAAAGACTTTTGGCCATAAATATAGTTAAGCAGGGGAAAATGCTCGGGGATGGGTAGAAGAATATTATACCTCATGATAAAACGTGCCCGACAGGATTTGAACCCGTGACCTTTGGCTCCGGAGGCCAACGCTCTATCCAGACTGAGCTACGGGCACACATGTCACATCATTATACCTCCTTGAAAAAGGTTAGTCTATACATTTGCTGATAGCTATTGTGTGATATACTAAAAAACTTAGAGTTTTTATGTTTAAAATCGACCAGAAGAGGAATTTAGCGTGAACCAACAAGATACTATCACCGTTAGAAATTGGGCCATTGCTATTACGATAGGAATAGCGTTGGTAGTATTATTTATTATTTTAAGTCTTTTAAAGAATTATTTATGGCCGGAAGTTTATGAGGCCTCAGAATTTCGTTACGAGCGAATAAAGCCAGTTGGACAAGTTAATGTGGGCACAATAGCAGTAGTTGCCCAAGCAGCCGCTGCCCCTAAGTCGGGTAAAGAAATTTTTGAAACCGTATGTACAGCCTGTCACTCTACCGGGGTATTAGGAGCACCTAAATATGGCGATAAACCCAGTTGGGAGCCTCGAATTGCTAAAGGTGAGACCATTCTTATCCAAAGTGCACTGAATGGATTTAATCAGATGCCAGCACGCGGTGGTCAACCTACTTTGAGTGACGAGGAGATAAAAGCAACTGTACAGTATATGTTAGCGGCAGTTAGTGCTAATTCTAACTCCAATACGGAAACAACCTCTTCTTCCGAAGTAACAGGTGAATCTTCACCCCCTAAAAAACCGGAATCAGGAGAGAAACCTAATCCTACTGATAACAATTCAGTTGGAGCAACCGGTGAATCTTTATCACCCCCCAAACCGGAATCAGAAGAAAAACCCAACGCTACTGATAACAACTCAGCATTACCTAATACTTCATCACTAGCTCGTTCATCAGGGGCTGATTAATCAACAATATACCAGTCTCAATCCGTTAATTCTAACTCTATAAAATAAGCTATTATTGGCATCAACAATAAGTTGGAATTGAAGAATGAGATCTTATACCTACTGGTAGTGCTAAACATGTAGTGCTTTTCTCACGCATTAGAAGCAAAATTAGTACTACTTGTAGAGGACTACCATTTTGTTATCTATTTTTTGATAGAAATAGCACTTTTAGTAAGGACAAAATGAAGGTAATTCAGTATTAACAATTAGCTTCATTTAGTGAAATATAAATATTGGGTATTGAAACCATAACTATTGATAGTCTAACAAACCTCTATTAGTTTGCAAGGACTACCTAATTTCGCAACTACCTACTCCTCAATTTATAGCCGTAGCCATATAAAATGATGACGAAATATAATAAGGTGTGTCATCAATTAACAATGGTTCGGACACTTTTTTATAAGTATTTGATTTTATATGATGATGTCTTCAATATCAACTCATTGATAAATCGATATATTTCTGAAAACTGTCCGAAGTATTGAATTAAAATAGATAACAAATATAGATATTCGTCCCATGATGCTATATTCACCTAAAAACTAAGCTAATAAGAGAGTCGATGCCGGGAAATAAATTCCCCTAGAAAATTCAGAGAACGCTTATCGCTTAGCATTTGTTTAGCAATCTTGAATCGCTCAAAGCTAAGGGTGCTTTGATTTTAAAGACTCTTTCTCACTCGTTCTGGTCTTCTATCATCGGTAAAAGCCGACTTCTCACCGAGTGAGCTTTTATTAAAAATACAAATTTATATACGGGTTTATTCAATTAAGAATTGGTATTATTTGGCTTAGCGGTCTAAATTATATCTTCAGGCTATTAAAACGGTTTGTCATGAACGGCAAATTTTTAAGGCTGCGTAACATCAGTTAGGAGGTATAAAAATTGCTGGGGAAGGGGGTAATTTAAAATGCAATTGGTGCTTTTACCTATTTTCATTACCAGCCGGCTAATCCACATAGCCTTAACAATATGACAGTGATGCTTCGCCTACATACCCTCAGTTTATATAATCAGATAATGGGTATCTGTGCAGGTTAGTGGAATTTCTATTTATTTGATTTTTCCTGATGCAACTGGTCTAATTAGAAACTTAAAAAATTAAAAACCCGCAGAGTTTGTCAAATTCTCATATTTTAATAATTCTTTTAAATCTGCTTGTAACAGTTGATTACGCAACAAGGGCACGCAATAGGTATAATGCTGCTGTTGTTTTTTAATAATGAAACTGAGCGTGAGACGAGCTAGGGATTGTTTAACCTGTTCTAGGGAGTAACTCCCCTGATCATGGTTGTTCAACTCATTGAGTAAGGTAGTTAAAGTAAATTTTCCTGGTTCAACCGTGGTGTAAATAATAAAACGATCTAAGTGATTATTTTGCTCATCATTGGTTAAATTTTCCCATCCAGATAAGGATTCAGCAATTTTATTGCTATTCAAAACCTGAGACAATGCTGCTTCATCTAGTACCCGGGTAGTGATATCCAAATCTTTGAGCATTTCATTACAGATAATAGCAATTAAATTAGCTCGTTGTCCGCTGAGGTCAATAATTGCTTTTATCAGTATTTCCGAGGCAATACGGATATTTAAAAATTATAATGGTTTTACAATTAAATCGTGACAAGCCTCTAGTTCTAATTCAGCTAATGTAATGATTTCACCAAAGTTTCTTAATGGTGAATGATAATCTAACACCGCAGCTTGGTAAAGTTGCCAAAAACCGGCTAAGACAAAATAACAATGTCCTTCCTCACTCAAATTATGAAAACAAGTTAGCGTCGGATAATTTTGTTGGATTTCGGTCTGAATGAATTGGTCAGCTTCATCTATGAGAAACAGATGGTGTTGCTTAGTACTCACTAAATAAGTGACGATTTCATCGAGACGACTAGGTAATTTTAAAAGGTGGGCTAATTTTTCAACGATATTTTCGCTATGCAAAGATAAATAATAACAAGTTATATCAGGTTGATCATGATAATAGCGGTCTAAATATTTTAACAAGCTCGATTTACCAATTTGTCGTCCGCCTACAACTAAATAATTGCTAAGATTACGATGTAAAATAAATGTTAAAATTGAAGTACGCCCAAAAAATAAATCCTTCTTATTGATTCCACCTTGAGTCTGATAAGGTGAAATGTGAGTGACCTTAAGTTGAGTGGCTACTATTTTAGCGAATTCGTGGATAGGGTTCGGTGAGAGTAACCAACGAGTCAGTTCACTCGCATTAGGTACCACCCATAGCGTTGTTACATCTTCTCCATAAGGACGTAATTTTTGCTGCTGTTCAAGATTAAGCGTGATGATAACAACTTTTTGCCACCGTAGTTTTTCTTGCCATTCTAATTCCTGCAAAATGGTAGTAGGGTGTTTGTCAAAATAAGGAAAATAAAATAAACAGCTTGCTAGGTTAAGTGGAAAATCATCTGGTAAGTGAATAACAAAGAGATCACGATGCTGTTGCTGATAACTGGCATTCAATCGTGTTACCAATATTTCTACCTGTTCAAGTGGTGTACTTTTGGTAAAGGCGATGGCTTCAGCAAAAGTTGTTGGTGAAATTTGACAACGAGCTAGAATCGTTTTTAACTGATGAGTACGTCGCAATAATTGGTTAGCAGCAACTAATTGTGGTAAAGGTAAAGTCAATAAGTCACTGTTCTGTGCGGATAAGGCAACGACTAGGGGATGGCGGTAAAAGCGGAAATAGAGGAATAAATTCCCTAACAGTAAGATTAAGATAACAATCGTCATGCTGATAAACCAATCAGTAACTGAGCGACTGCGTAAACATTGGTAAGTTTTTACCTCACAACTTAACCAATTACCTGGTTTGCCGGTGACCAGAAAAGATTGTAATTGCCCCGTAGGTACCGTATAAATTCTTATACTACCGTCAGTAGAAGACACAATTAATGAATGACTATTTTGACTAAAGATGAGTTTTGAGACTAAGTCTCCGTATACCTTCAGCGAAGTTACTAACTTATTTTGCTTAATATTCCATAACGGGATGTTATTATCACCAGCACTCGAAGCCAACAGTTCATCATCAGGACTAAATGCCACATGAGAAATCCAGGCATTATAATGCTGTGATTGTTCAACCTGTTCTGCTTCAATATTCCATAAACGTACTGTTCTATCATCAGCACCAGAAGCTAACCAGCGGTTATCTCGGTTAAAAGCAATATCGAAAATGGAATCTGGTTGCGATAACGTTTTAACAACTTGACCAGTTTGCCAATCCCACAAATATATTTTGCTATCCCACGAAGCCGAAGCTAACCATTTACCATCTGTGCTAAAAGTTAAGCTAGTAATTCCTCCTAAGTGTTTCTTTAACTGATTTAATATCTTTCTTTGAGTGATATCCCAGATAATAATTTCATTAGAGTTGTATCACGAAATTTAAAATGCTATTTTGCTAAAAGGAGAATATAAGAAAGAACAAGTTTTGAAAACTTAGGAAACCGGGTATGAAAATGCAATTGACAGAACTCACAACTGAG
>JAAUSR010000126.1 GCA_012032555.1 Thioploca sp. | reverse complement strand
AATTCTTGAGCGGTTTCTTGGATCTCAACTTCAAGTTCTCGAGCCATTTTATAATTTACCTATAACCTAAATGAATTTATATTATATATAATATCATAAGGTTTATTTCAGGCAATATTTGGTATAACCAAGCAAATATCGTATTCCCAAATAAAACTTTAAATTCCTCATTCAATTTATTACGATTTAATCCCACTTGTCGCGCTATCTCCTCCAATTTGGGCTGGTTTTTTAAATTATCTAGCAGTAATTCGCGGACTTGATAAATTTTGTCAAGCGTTTTTATAGTTTGTTGAGTGACTTCCTCGTTTGCGGCTGAAGTTTCCATATAGATTTCGGTTTCTTGTTGGATATTATAAGCAAGCAACCGATTAATTAAGGGATAATGCAAGGTTGACTGTTGTAAATGTGCTGTAATGCGCGCAATGACTTCTTCTTCACGAGCCGGTTTGAAAATGTAATCTTGCCCTTGATGGGCAAAAGCAGCGGCAATATCTTTAGCTTTAGTCGAGGCACTGAAAAAAATCACCGGAATGGCGTGTAATTGTTCATCGGCTTTTAGTTGTTGGCAGACTTCAAACCCAGTCATCGTTGGCATATATATATCCAATAGAATCAGTTGCGGTCGAGTATGACGAGCTAATTGCAATCCGGCTACGCCACTATTGGCGCTGAGTAGATCGAAATCAAAATCACGTAAATAATGCGCAATCAAATGGATGTTAAAGCTATCATCATCAATCACTAATAGTTGCGGATGTTGCGGATCAGCTTCAAGGTGCAGATCGGTTAAACTGAGAATAGGAGTATCAGTGGGAAAAAATGAGTTCAATAAAGTATGTAATTGAGTTTTATCGCCACTGTTAATAAATTGTAGAGCTTGATTAGCAAAGAGCTGATATTGCGGTTGTTGAGCGAGTTGTTCTAGCTGGTGTTTTAAGGTAGGAAGGCGTCCTAGTAATAAATCTTGTTGATAAGTTTGTAATACGGCTAATGGCGGAACAACTGGTGGGGAAAGTAAACTGGGTGTAGCAACTGCTTCCGGCGGACGCAAAACCAGTACTTCTAAACGAAAGCGAAAACAACTTCCTTGGGACGAACTCTCAATTTCTAGTTGGCTTGCCATTTTTTGTAATAATTGTCTGACAATGCTTAATCCTAAACCAGCTCCGCTTTGTCCTAAGGTATTACCACGTTCAAAGGGTTGTAATAAGCGATTTTGCTCTGCCGAGGGAATACCAATCCCACTATCATAAACCGCAATAGTTAAGACGGCTTGTTGGTCATTAGTTTCAGTGACGGTCACGAGAAGTCGCACATAACCTGTAGGAGTATATTTCACCGCATTGGTAAGCAAATTTAACAAAATTTGACGTAATCTTAAGGCATCCACCAAGATTTCTACCGGTAACGGTTGGGGTTGCAAAAATTCAAAGTGCAAGCCTTTGCTTTGCGCTTTTAACTGTATCATATCGACGACATGTTTGAGTAATTCTGGTAATACGCAAGGGGCTGGATTAAGTATAGATTGTTGGTGCTCCAAACGTGCTGTATCCAAGATGGCATTAACTAAGCTGTGCAAATGTTCACTGCTTTGGCGAATGCTGGCAAGATGACTCCGTTGTTGCCACGTAAGCGAGCTATCTTGTAGTATTTGTAAGTAGCCTAATAGGGTATGCAATGGGGTATTGAGTTCATGACTCATCGAATTAAGAAATTCCTGTTTAGCCCGATTAGCTACTTCAACTTTTTCCTTGGCTTCCTGTAAGGCCTTAGCTTGAGCGCGGCTCTGTACCACTAATTCCTGTAAGAACTGCAAAATTTCATGGCTACATATCCGGTAATAGCGCTGTAAGCTGTTAAATGAAACACTACCCCGACCCAGGCTTGTGGTTCTTGTAGATAGGTTTGATAGTCAAAGTTATAAACGAGATAGCCCGATACCACCAAGAAACCTAAAACAGTGAACGTTACGGCAATCATCGCCACTATCAGCCAACCAGCCCGATCACTGACAAAAAGCATAGTGACAAATGTCAAGGTAATCAATGCACTTTTAGCATTCATGGCCGGGCCAAATTGAACTAAACTGGCTACGATTGAAAAATAAGCCCCACCGATAATCAAATTAATTCGCCACAGATAACTCAAGCGGCGGCGAAAGTAGTATAAACACCATAATCCTAAAATCACAATAATTCGCACAGTAAAATAGGGTAACCAACCTAAGCGAATTGTATTACTGAGCAAAATAGCTGCTTCTAAGAGGGAAGCCCAAGCCCCTAATGAGATGAATTTATCAAGTAACTGACTGCGAAAATCAAGAATATCCTTAGTAAGTTTCATCTTATTCTCGTTTATTATTTATGTAGGGATAAATTTATCTGATTGAAAGAACAAACTTATTGTATTTAATTATGCGCCAAAGTCAAATCGAGTGTGCGGCAAAGTCAAATCATTTGTGCGCCAAAGTCAAAATATTGTGCGGCAAAGCTAAATACTTTTTTAAGCTTCCAGAGTACATTGCGATTTCATTGTAGAGCGTAGAACAGCGTTATATGGCAATCTAAGTTGAGTTGTTATTAGTGTGTATGACGCTGCATTTTATACTTGCAATAACTACCCTCTGCAGCCGGTAGTAGGTTGGACTAGGCTGGCGAAGTCCAACAAGTATGTTAATAAGTAATAATAGGACTTACGCAGTTGAAATGGACAATTTAATAATTTCAACAGGTTATTATTTGGCAGTGCAAAAGAGCTATTTAGTAAAATCAATTGGTTATGAATTCAACTGCGTAAGTCCTAAATAAGTCAATTTATTTTGAGTTTGGGTGGATTTCTGTCGTTAGTCCAATCTACAAGCTGATTTAGTACAGTCAAGTAGGTTGGGTTAGCGAAGCGTAATCTATGTCAAGTGAGTGTGATCATCTTACCCAAACTTTGGGAAAGGGTGATGACTCTATGCTTATACACTCTACGCAAGTTAACTCTTAACGATGGAGATTCAATATGATAACAAACGAGTGGATATACATAACTAACGAGAAATATGGACAATTATTCGCGGCTAGCGAAGATAAGAAAGATAGCGACCATATGGTCGAAACGAGACGAAGTATGGTTTCATGTTCGCTGCCAGTAAAGATATGATGGGTAAAGACCATATAGTCGAATGCAACCCATCTATCACGACAGTAAACGAAGCTATTAAGACCAATAATCCAAAATATCTTTGGGTTATTCGGCAAGCGGGAAATCAATATATTCTTGAGAACAAGAAATACGGCAGAATGTTTTCCGCTGCTGAGGACAAGAAAGATAATGACCACATCGTTGAAACGCGGCCAGGGAGTGGCGACACCACCGATAAATGGTTATGGAATATGCAAGCCACAACCGTGGCTTGGATGACAAAACTGGCTGACAGTAAGTTACTGTCAGAACTGTCTATTCCAGGGACTCATGAAAGTTGTGCATTACACGATTTTCCGGGGACAACATACAATGCCAAATGTCAAAATTTGGATTTAGAATCACAGTTGACTTATGGCGTAAGAGTGTTGGATCTTCGCCTCAAGAAAACTTCTGCCAATACTTTGGAGGCTTGGCATGGTGATACGCCGGTCTTCAATGTGGACCAACAGATTAGTTTCGACAGGATTGTGGAAATTTGCCAAACGTTCCTATCCAGATTTAATGGCGAAACTATCATCGTGTCCATAAAGAAAGAGGGCGGTGATGATATTAGTGGCTTAGTTGAACAGGAAATCAACAGCAACAGCCAATTGTGGTATACCCAAAACGCCATACCACTCTTGAAAGACGTGAGAGGCAAAATTGTATTACTCAGACGTTTCGATGGAAATTCGTTGGGTATCGATCTATCTCCTGGAAAGTGGAAGGATAATAATCCAGATTTTACAATCCAAGTTCCCAATGGAACGTTTAGCATTCAAGATGAATACCATCCCAGCGGTAATAAAGAGGCTGCTAAAGCTGGAAAATGGGCAGTTGTCAAAAACATGCTCGATCTTTGCAACGCTAGTAACGCTCAGAATTGTTGGTATCTGAATTTTACAAGCGGGTACTACATGGTGGACTACGGCGTTTCAGAGATACCTGATATTGCGGTTATTTCTAATGCAGTTAACAAGCAATTAAAGTCTTATCTGCCGGGGTTAAACAAATGTGGTACGTTGATGGTAGATTTTATCGACGACACGATAATTCAAGAAATTATTAGTTTAAACAAATAAGTTAAGTGTAAATGGTGGGCCTACACGTTTTACCCACCTTACACCGACTTACTTGACTTAAATATCATTTGCGACTCAGCATGGCACGCATGTCGCCAACGTGATTTTTGGGCAATCAGAAAGTTCCGTGTTAGGCATTGCGCCGCGGTGCCAGGGATTAATTTGCTCGTTACCAAGCTCCGAGACTGTAAAAGAACCTCCAAAATTGCCCATTTTCGACTCGTAACCCATTGATTTTACGTTCTCGAAATGGCAAAAATGGAGCCAGGTAGGGTGGCAACGTGCAGGGCAATCGCACTACCTTGCTGGGACTGCAACTCTAGGAGTTGTTCTAAGTAGCTATTGTCCCACCCGGCCCGCTTACGTTTGATGGCAATACCTCGCTTGATAGTCGGTTCCCGTTTAAGTAGATTGAGCGCGAGGTGACGAATCACTACTAAATTTTCTCCAGCAAATCCTGGTCTAATACGGCTTTGATCTTCAGAAAAACTCACATCCAAAGACCAATGTAACGAATTTTCAATACCCCAATGTCCACGGGCCGAGCGTGCAAAACGCTGAACGTCGCTCGCATAGCTCAACAAATAATAGGCGTTTTCGCTGGTCACTGGTGTGCCAATTTCACGTTGGCGAATCACACAGCCGATACCTTGTAATCCGGCCCAGCGGTGGGCCGTCTCGAAATAATCGGTGACCTGGGTCAACCAGTAATCACGGGTTTCGATTCGCCCATGATCACCATGAATTTCCTGCAGATGTTCCACCGTCACCTTGGCAAGATCATGTTCTGGCGCCATCTCAACAAACTCTTTGACCGGCTCATGCATCGTTGATTGGTTGCCCTGGAGAGACCAAGTGTAATCGCCACCCTCAGTAATAATCTGTTGTGCAATGGCCGTCTGTGTTCCCATGGCATCAATGCTGATGGTACAACCGGTCAAGTTTAATTTCTCTAATAATTTAGGAATCGCGGTGATTTCATTCGATTTCTGCGCGGTTTTTAATTGGCCAAATACTAAATGGTTAGTTACCCCCCAAGCGCTGATCATATGTATTGCGCCTTGGCGTTTGCCAGTTTGATACGCTCGTCGCCAGGTCTTACCATCAATGGCAATTAGCTCACCATCCAAACTGACTAATGATTGTATCCAGCTTAGAAAACCGCTCTGGAGTTGTTCAGGGTCAAGCAACGCCAACAGCCGACCCAAGGTGTCGTGCGAGGGAATGCCATTAGGCAATTCCAAAAAGGTTGTTAACCAATGGTATTTGGCATGGCCAAATTCTTCTATCTCAGTCCAACCGTCTGCGCCACTCAATACTCCTAGAATGGTTAGTAACAGAATGTCATCTAGGTGGTGTAACTGATTGTGAACATTGACCCGTGGATCTTCCAATTCCGCAAAATGTGTTTTGAAGGTGTCTAGTTGGGCTGGCATCCCTTATCCTCTTCCGTTTGGAAAAATGATATTATATCATGGACTTCTACCATAGGCTGATGGTAGTGCGATTGCCCTGCACTTTACCTCGTTTCAATTTTCAATACTCCTGCATTGAAATATAATATATTGTTCGATCTAATAAAGATAGAGAACAATAAGAAAATTGTACCTCAAGAAAAAAAGTAGATAATAAAAGCGAACTAAAATCCTAATATCTACAAACTTTGAAGAGATACTAAAATGAGTTTAAGTAAAATTTTCTGCGATGTCGATGATTTTTCTCAAGAATGTTTACTGCCATGGGAACAATCGTTGTTAGAAGAAGAAAACTAACCCGAAGTGAACAATAAACCTAAACGAGCACTTACCTTAAGTCCAAGCGAAGTGATGACAAGAGTAATTTGTTTTCACCAATCTAGGTATAGAAATTTAAAAGGCTTTTACTTAAAACATGTTAATGTCTTGCTAAGAAATGTCCTCCCTAATTTAGTGAGTTACAACCGTTTTGTTGAACTGATGCAAGCCGTTCTTATTCGTAAAGGTAAGTCTCAAAGTATTGCGGTTATTGACTTGCCCATTAGGGTTTGTCATAACCGGCGGATAAAGAGGTTGCCCGACGAGGTAAAAATTCTGTGGATGGGTTCTATAGATTTAAGTTACATCTGATTATCAATGACTGTGGTAAGTTAATTGCCTTTTTTGTCACCCGTGGTAATACTGACGACCGTCAAGTTTTGGAGCAACTTACCCACGGTCTGACTGGTAAATTGTTTGGAGATAAAGGTTATCTTTCTAAGATATTACGAGAAAATCTTTTGGAGCGAGGTCTGGAACTTATTACTAAATTGAGGTGTAATATGAAACCCATTTCCATCACTGATTTTGATAACGCTTTGTTGCGTAAAGGCTCTATTATTGAAACCGTTAATGCTCAGCTTAAAAACATCTCGCAGATTGAGCATTCTTGTCATCTTTTTCTTGCCAATTTTATGGTTAATCTTATTGCTGGACTCATTGCTTACACTTGGCAACCTAAAAAGCCTTCTTTTGACTTACTTTATCACGATTTTTGTCTTGTTTCTATTTAATTTTTTAACATTCAAAATCAACTATTTGAAATCATGAATCAACCGCTTCTAAATTATTAACTAATTGATTTATATAAATTCACGTATTCTTATATCGAACTCAGGTTATATATAATAATTTATTGAGTAAAAATTTTATTGCACCCCCAATATATAGCTATAACGAAATGTTCACTTTGATTTGCAACCAGTTAAAACATGCGTCATTCTCAAATTATTTTAATTTTGTTAGTTATCGTACTGGCAATTTTCTTTGCTGGCGGAAAATGGTTAGTACACCATCCCTTTTCATCGCCGGTAACGCCATTACCTGATAAAACCACCTCTTTTCCTCGAAAATTATTAACCACCACTGGTGAAACACTTATCATTC
>JAAUSR010000125.1 GCA_012032555.1 Thioploca sp. | reverse complement strand
GTACTCCCTGAACGGGCCAACCCACTGACGTAAATCGGTTTTTCTATTCGTAGGGCATTTATTTCTTCTCGAAGAAAATAAGATTCTAACTGCCCCATCCGTATCCAAAAGTGTGGGTGGTTATGAATCCAACCACCGACTCGATCAACCCAACGAGAGACCTGAAAAATTGGGTCTTGGTTTTTAGTAACCATTCCGGGATCTCAATCAGTGAATCCGAAAAACTAATTTTATAGCCACTGAACAGAGTAGCATAACGAGTAAGAAAAACGCTTCTGATGATTGCATCCATTCTGGACCAAAGGTTAAATATTTATTTTGGGGTAGTGCTAGTTCTATTTTTTCTAAATTAGCCAGTTGAGGAATATAGCCCACTGGATTACCAATAAAGAAATTCCACCATTGCCGCTGGTGTAAAATTGGAATGGCTTGAGACCAAGGAAAAGTAGTGATCAATTGACCAGTTGGGTCATATAACTGGAGTGGTTGTTCATGAGTTGGCCACTTCATTTGCCATTGACCGGCTACTAATCCTTTGCTAGCTTGAGGCTTCCATTGTGGCTTTACTTGTGAAGGAAACAATTTAACTTCGATTAAGGTACCTGGGGTGGGCAAATGATAATTATAGGTGGTACTTAACCATAACAATATAAATAGTACGGGTAAAGAAGCGAGAATAGTGGGACCAATAACCAAACCCATTTGTTTTAAGGAGAGTGTCAGCAACTGCTGAGTTATTTCTAAAGCACCTTTTAAATCACTATCGTATTGGGCTAAAGATTGTCTCGTCTCAATCAACTTGAGCTTAAGTTGGGCCAGTTTTTCTTGAGAGGAAAACCGAACATACAACCACATCGATAATGCGGATCCGATCGTCCCCCACAGGGTTAACCGAAGCAGAGGTGATAATACCTCTCCCAATAAAGCATCAAGCCAGGAAAGCCCGGGTGAAAAAAGATCCAAAATACCCATACTCTAGACAATCGGTTATTTTTTGCAGTGGGGAAAGATCTGTATTAACAATACTTAATGGTCAATACTGCTTACCGAGTTAACGGCTTGAGCAGGGCGATTTTGATGTTCTGTCTTAGTTGTTTGCATTCCTCGTATTCGCCTGATGAGGATACGTAACGGCCAAGAAAGTAATATGCCCAATGCCATTAGAATAGCAACTATGACCCCAATTAAAGAACCAATTAAGGTCAATCCAGCACCTGGACCGACATAAGCAACAGCTAACTTGGGTAGAGTAACCCCAATGAGAACCATTACAATTATTAAATATTTTATGTTGCTAACATCCGTTTTTTGATTAATAGCCATCATTTTCTCCTATTAATTTTGATTGATACGATTGAACTCAAAATGAAGAGAATTCGATTGCAATCGTTCACCACTGAAAATAACTGCTATGAGCTTATCGTTATGAGGTGAGCGAAAGGAGTTGATGAATTCCCACACGATCTCTTGTTGCGGAGTTACTTCAAAGATTCTACCTTGATCAGATGAAACAATCAGAGTATTACCATTGGGTAATCTTTGTTGTGAAGAACGAATTGCACTGAAGAAAATTTCTTGTTCATTACCGGTATATCGCCAGACTACCTCACGAGTAGTTGGTTTGAATTCAATAATTTGAGAGCGGCCACCTCGACCATAATGACCTTGATTGTCAAAAATTAATAGATTGCCGTTAGGCAGAAAATCCGGATCATGTTGTCCATGCCATTCTCCTCGAATAGCCCAGACGACTTTCTCCTCATTCAGATCGACTACCGCTATCGTATCTGTAGCTCTCATTGAAATTAAAACTTGTCCCGCTAAAAAAGGGAATGGTTCCGCCAATTGTTCATCAAGCATTTCTACAGCATTAGTGTGCCACAGATCACCTCTCGCTAAAAATGCTGGGACAAATTCAAACACATCTGCAAATTCTGAATTAAGAAATGCTTTTGATATCAGTACTTTTTTAAGTTCATCCCCTTCTGGAGAAAGAACAACAATACTGTCTTCAATAAATGGGGGGTTAAAATGGGTTCCTGGAATTTTGGTGGTTGAAATGCTTTGAATAAGGGTATAAATTTTACCATTACTCCCGACTTCAACATCGTGGTGTACACGCTTAGCATATTTCCAAATTAGGTGAGAATCCTTATCTATTTTCGCTAGACCATATCCCCAGGGCGTGTCTCCAGAACCAACATAAATCACGAGTAAATCACCATTGGGATAAAGATGAACTTTTCTCCAACTGATTAAATCATCTCCTACTGGAAAGGGGATATGATTCCACCCTACTTGAGAAAAGGGTAAATGCCATTCATGCACAATTTGACCTTCCATAGATAATAAAAATGCTCGTTGCGCATGACCGGAAGTGAATAAAGTCAATCCATCATAAGCTTTTTCCCGGTTATATCGCAATACACCACTTTTGGGGTAATTGTTAAGCGAATAAAAATCGGTCTCATATCGGCTAAGCGGTGTTAACCTCTCGTTCCAGGCTTTAGCTGCATCGTAAGCATCTTTAAACAGGGAATAGGGCCAAAATCTGAATTCCATCATCGCTATTCCCAAAATAAAGCTCAAAAAAACAATTGAGAAAAGAGATGCGGTAATAAATAAATATTCTCCAATACTTCTACTTTTTTTATTCATTTCTAGTTTTATTTGTACTTGGTCAGTTTAATTAAACACTAGATAAATACCCAAATTAAGGCCATGTGCAACTCATAAAATCGAAGTTAACTAGCCTCGATAAAGAGTAAGCATGATATCCTCATCGCTCAAATGAAAATTAATCCGTATTCAAGAAGAATACACCATGCCCAAAAGAAATTTTATCATAGCCGCTTACGGTTTACTAGATGACACCCTCAAACTCAAACCACCAGGGCAATCGCGCTATGTCGCCAGAAGAAAAATCCCCGTGAGCGAGGTGGTGCAGTATTCGTCATTCATGGCGGCCCTAATGCGGCGAGTCCGCAGACTATCGCGAGGTTTACCGTGCGGGTGAATAAGATTTAAAGCTGCTCGCCTCAACCAGGCTAAATTTTTGGCGGCATAGTGAGTACGGGTGCGGTTGCCATCTTCACTCAATTGGACATCTAACACCCAAGGCGGTGAGTTTTCCGTAAGCCAATGGGCACGGCAGTGCTTGGCAAAGTGCTCAAGATCCGGACCGGAGCACCGGTAATAGCGGCGCTCTACACTCACTTGGGTTCCTATTTCCCGGTGGTTTTCGACCATGCACAATGCTTGAAGACCCACCCAATCATCCCGTCCGTTGAACCATTCCAAGCGAGTGCTCACCGCATAGCGCCGGGTTTCCCAACAGCTATGATCTTTTTCCAGGGTATCTAACACCTCAAGCTGCCCAGCGTCAAATGCCTTGTCCATCCAAAGTGTTACATTTTCATAGAGTTCAGGATGATTTCTCTTCAACGCCAACACCTAATCCGCTCCACCCTGAGTTATCTGTCGGCCACACCAGGTTATCATGATGATATCTGTTAACCAGTGTAGCTTGTTCTTGGTCTCCCGCCTTGGGTCAGGCACATTTTCAAAATAGGGTAATGAATTGGGTAGTATCGCTTTAGACATAGAGGTGCTCCAGAGGTAGGAAATATCTTTTTTAGATTACTATTTATTAGTATAGCGCGATTGCCCTGGTATAACCTAGCCCGGAACCTGCTCGAAAACGACCATCTGATCTACCCAATGATAATCAAAAGAATGAACCCAAGAAAGCTGGGTTTCGTTCATCAACTTAGCCTCACCGTCATTAAGTTAAGGGTTCCCCCCCTTTGAAAAAGGGGGGTGAGGGGGGATTTGAAACCATTGACTTTCGAAGAAATCTTCCTTAATTACACTTTTTTACTAAGGTACAAATTCAACTTTTGCCGTTATCGTTTCGGCGGTCAGTTACACTTGTTAGCTTCTGACTATCGTCGCCACGCCACAAATACGCCGTCAGTGCAGCACCTTGTTGCTTTTCTTTAGCAACCGTTTCCGGCAAGTCCCATCGTAGCGATTGGTAGAGTAAATGACGATGTACATCAAAGGTGGCTTCTAAT
This sequence comes from Thioploca sp., assembly GCA_012032555.1. Lineage (GTDB taxonomy): Bacteria > Pseudomonadota > Gammaproteobacteria > Beggiatoales > Beggiatoaceae > Thioploca. The sequence continues at coordinate 3,176 of JAAUSR010000125.1, read as the reverse complement.
AATTGCCCATAAATATCAGCACTCTGTAATGCTAACCGATACCCACCCCACATCAGTAACGAGGCAATCAGTAAAGCTAACCACCAACTCCATATCACCCAGAATAAAAAAAGCATACCCCAAGCGATCACTTGGATAGCTTCATCTAAGGCAGAACGAGCCGCTGTGAGTTCTTCTTGCGTGGCTTTAGGCAGTAACAGCCATAACCGTGGCCAACAAATAATCATATCGAGTCCATATTTTTCACGCGGACGTTGTTCGTAGCCACGGAGAATATTGCCTAACTGCGTGGGCATACGCAGATTGGATTCCGGACTGCGTACCATTTCTTTGTCTAAAGGCGCATATTCCCACAGTTCAGCCGGGGTCAGCGCGTTATCCCGGTGTTTCTTGGCTAATGCTTGCCAGCGTTTTAATTTCGTTTGATATTGTTTTTCATAGTAATTAACCCTCCAACGGCGTAACCATTGAGGCCAATCATAACCTTCTAACCAGCGCAGTAACTTAAATTGTAAGGTTTTAACTAGGATGCCGGATAAGAGCATGACCGCTATTAAAATGAGTAAAGCAAGCACGGCTTCTGTTTCTGGCAGTTGCCGTAACAAATCCCATATCCCCAGCCATTCTTGTCGAACAAATCGTTCACCGTGGGTTAAATGATTATGGAAGAGATGATTGAGGGTTTGCCAATTAAAAATATGCAGTAGCCAGAGTATAAAACCGCCTAACCAGAAAATCAGGCCCGTACGCAAGGGCGCACCCAGCCAACCTTCTAATATTCCGCTTAGTTTTGCAAACATATTAACTCTTTAGCGTTGGGATCACTTGGGTTTGGGATCATCATCATTGTCCACCGGCGGCGGGGTATGATCTCCGGGCAGAGGCGAATAACCCTTACCTTTTTCAATAGAAGAGATTCCTTTTAACCATTTTTCCATCCATTTTTGGGTTGCTGGATAATCACCCAACAAGTCACGGATGTCAATGTCTACCTCTTCACCGGCTTGGGCTTTAGAGAGTAAACTTTGTAGTTGTTGATTGACCAAGTTCGCTTCTTTTTCATCTAACAGGTCAACCAAATGGGACTGAATCTCAGTCGCAACCGATAAATTTTTTTATCCATGGTTCGGTTCCTTTTACTAAAGAGTTATACACCAACACAAGTGAATGCTGCCCAATAATAAGGATGCGTGTAGTTAGCCATTCCCATCTTTCTACGCAGTTCATCCGCCTCAGCTTTAGGTAAAATAGTACGCAAAAAAGCCGTTTTTTCACTTGGTCTAGAATCTCGCACCCACTGTTGCGCTAAACGCAAGGCTTGCGCAGGATTATCAGGATATTGGGTACGCCAACGTTGATAAAATTGCACCATGAGCAACATGGTAGTTATATCTGCCACTGACCACAACGAAGCGACCACACCAGCGACACCGGCCTGCAAAAGGCTGGCTGGCAAACCAACAACTTCTTCAATTTGCTTCATACCAATCATACCAGTTTCGCAAGCGGAAAGGGTGACGAGACGGGCTTGCAATTGAGCATCAAAGAAATCTTGGACTGTAAGCCTTTCATTATTTGCCATTAATAAACCGGTTTTCAGTGGATTCTGAAGATTGGCACCGCCGTGACAAGAAAAGTGTAGTACTGTATATTTTGGATTTAGGGCATTTTTGACATTTTCCAAAGTCGCTTCTTGATGAGGGTACAGTTGTGACTGCTGGAAATATTGCGCAATCGCCTTGACTTCAATACTGGAACTGGGCAATGAGTTGGCGTCAACGGGTTTAGGCTCGTCAATCGCCAACAAGCGGTCAGGTTTTAAAAATTTCCGTTCTTTAGCTTTTTGCAGAGACAAGGCATTGGGGGCATAGGAAATCGTAAAATCGTCGAGCGCGTAGCGTTTGCCCGTAGGTTGAGTTGAATCGGGAGTCCAGGCGGCATGAAGTGGTAATAAATTGAGTAGACCAACCGGAATCAAAGTCAATTGTTGATGATTTGATAAAATTTCGTATAATGGTTGCCAAATGACTTGCCATAAACACTCCGTGATTTCTTCAAGGACAGTAAGCCATGCTTGGAAGTTGTTTGAGCGTAAATTGTACACATCAAAATATCTTTCCATTTCTTCCCTCAAAACCGTTTCTGTCAATTTAGGCAATGCAATCGCTTGAATCTTCTTTTGAAAAACAACTAGCGCATAGCCACCCTTGGCTGTAGTGAACAAGTAAACCAGCGGTGTAGTTTGCGCCGCCTGATAAACCGTGTTGATATCGGTAGCCACTGTCAAAAAGTTTTCATGTCCCTTTAATTGACGAATTTGCTCTAACAAATCATCAAAGATCTGGCGTTGTTGTTCAAAATCTTGCAGTCGAGCTTTCTGGTGTTCTGGAGGAGCGTGTTGGTATGCGCGTTGGGCATCTTGCCATTTTTTGACTTGCTCTTCATAGGTAGCCGCTAATTCAGGCGCATCTTGTTGGAGTTGACTTAAATCTGCCCGGAAACGCATTAATGCGGCACTCAATAACCGCGCTATACCTTGTTCTAAAACTTCAACAGCATGTGGTAAATCTCCCGTTTGAATGCGGGCATAAGCCGCTTTGACCGCTAACCCTTCAGTTTCTCGTAAAAAAGCTTCTTGATGTTCGCGTAATAACTGCTTTTCAATCAACTGCTGACTGGTTTCTCGAATAGACGGATAAGCTTGTTCCATTTCCTGCCAACTCTCACGTTCAAACGCCCAATTGAGCCAATTACGAGCCGCTCTTTGCCATTCTTCTAACGAACCCTTTTCACCCCCTTGAGTAGCCTGTTGGAAAGCCTCAATGCCCGCTTGCAAATCTGACATCTGGCCTAAGCACGCATAGCGGGTTCTTAAACATTCGCCTAAGTTGTTGAGATGACCAGGTAACTCGGGTGAATCGTCCGGGGTTTGGGCCACGGCCTGTTGAAAAGCCTCAATGGCCGATTGCAAGTCCGAAAGCTTGCCTAAGCGCGCATAGCGCGTCCAGAGTCCAGAACCTAAATTATTAATATGACGAGATAAATTGGGTGAGTTAGCCGGGGTTTGGGCCACGGCCTGTTGGTAAGCCTCAATGCCCGCTTGCAAGTCTGACAGTTCGCCTAAGCGCGCATAGCAGTCTCTTAGCCCTATTGCCTAAGTTATTGAGAAGATCAGG
>JAAUSR010000124.1 GCA_012032555.1 Thioploca sp. | reverse complement strand
GAGATTCTTCGGCCACTCTTCGTGTCTGTGAACGTCGTGGATGTGTGGTTTCACTAGGTTCTTCGGCCACTACTTTCGGTGGTTCTGCTGGAACGACTGGTGGTGTAGTTTCACCAGGCTGTTCAGCTACTTCTTCCTTCGGTGGTTCTACTTTAGTGACCGTTGGTGTCGTTTCACTAGGCTGTTCAGCTACTTTTTCTGGTGTAGTTTTTGCCTCAGCAAGTTGCTTCTTAAGATCTTCATTCTCTTTATCTTTTTCTTTTAATTGTGTTTGTAACTGAGCTAACTGAGTTTGTAAATCACCCAATTCTTGTAATTTAGCTAGTAAATCACTTCGAGCTTTAATTAAATTATCGACCTCTTTTTTCGTGTCGGTAGCTAATTTCTCGATTGCTGACAATTTTGCTTTTAAATCTTTATTTTCAGCTTCAATGCTAACATTTTTTTCGGTAAGCTGATTGACTTGTTTTTGCAAACCCTCTACTTCAGCACTTTCTGCCGAAGGTCTTGAACCCGTACCCAAGGTCCTTTCTAATTTTGGTTGTTCTATTTCTGGTGTGGTAACAGTAAGTATACCTTGTCCACCACTTTCTTCCTCTAAAGTACTTGGTGTTGGCGGCGGTAATATCGCGCCACCCGGTTCTTTTTGCGTATCTTGTTCTTCTCTCTCAATTGGAGGAGAGGCTTGCTGCTGAGTTGTTTCACCATTCCATTCTGGTATCCGCAAATTAGCACCAGCCTTAATTAAATTCATATCATTTCTGATAAAAGCATGAGGATTAGCATTATAAATGTTAATCATATGCTGGTGCGCATTTTTCCCGGATGGTTGAGTTTGCAAAGCAATTTTCCACAGGGTATCGCTTGGATTGACGGTGTAGGAACCGGCTCCTTTTAAACTCGTGTGGCGCTCACCGGTTGTTCGTGTTCCTTTTCTTTGAGTACTGGAAGAAGTTGATTTACTGCCAGTGGTACGTGGTGATTGTGGTTGTGCTTTGGAAGAACGAGCCGTAACGGTCGGTGGTTTTTTTCTATACAAAGGTGGATCTAATAAGACCGTATATTCACGTAAAATTCGCCCACTTGGCCAAGTCACTTCGACTAAAAAGTTAAGGAAAGGTTCTTTCAAAGGTCGAATTGTCGTCAACCGAATAACGGCATCAGTTTTACCAACGGGTTCAACGTTAAATCGTATTGCAGTTAATACATAAGGACGCTCTATTCCCGCTCGATTAAAAGCACTGGTTGAAGCAAGATCAACTTTGAGACTAGCAATACTGCCTTTGGGAATAGCAAGAACATTTATCTTCGCATTTAAGGGTTCATTTAATTTAGAATAAACTTGGATATGACTTAGCCCTAACGCATAGATATCTCGCGCAAAGAGTGTACCTATCAACAAGGCCAAGGTCGCCGCTAGTTTGTGCATCATCATAATCTCCTTAAGAGTTACCTCAGCATACCCGCATGAGGAATGCTCGTCTCAGTAGTAACTTTTTTTAAAACTAAAGAGTTCATTGTTTCAACTCAATGTCACAGCACGCTACCTATGTACTCAAAGGCAGCCCTTAGGCCATAGGTTAAGTACGATATTAAATTTACTTCTTTTAGATTCAAAAAATAGAGTGTTCTCGTGTAATAGCTCGTTATTTTAACCGGATTGTGAACCAGTTGGTATAAAATTACACGAAAACATGCTAGGTTCCATAAGATTTCTAGAATATACTTTATAATATACTAATAAGTATAAATTATATATAGTCTTTTATTAAAATTTCTGCAATTTGAATGGCATTTAAAGCAGCACCTTTACGGATATTGTCAGCGACTACCCATAAATTCAGTCCCCGTGGATGAGAAATATCCTCACGAATACGTCCCACAAATACCGGGTCTTGATTAGCTGCTTCGGTGACAGCGGTTGGATATCCCCCCGAGTGACGCTCATCCATTAAGACTACACCGGGTGCCCGTTGCAATAACGTGCGTGCTTGTTCAACTGTTATTTTGTCACGGGTTTCGATATGTACCGCTTCGGAGTGACCGTAAAAAACGGGTACTCGAACAGTCGTTGGGTTGACTAAAATTGAATCGTCTTCAAAAATTTTCTGAGTCTCCCATACCATTTTCATCTCTTCTTTGGTATAGCCGTTTTCCATGAAAATATCAATATGAGGTAACACATTAAAAGCAATTTGTTTAGGGTAAACTTTTGCTGTTATGGGTTTGCCATTAAGTAATGCGGCCGTTTGGCTAGCTAATTCTTCAATCGCTTCTTTACCGGTACCGGAAACGGATTGATAAGTGGCCACATTAATCCGTTCAATACCCACGGCATCGTAAATCGGTTTAAGCGCTACCAACATTTGGATAGTAGAACAATTCGGATTAGCGATAATATGACGGGATTTATATTGTGCTATTGCTTGAGGATTAACCTCTGGTACCACTAAAGGGATATCCTTATCTTGGCGAAATTGTGAAGTATTATCCACCACGACACAACCAGCTTGAGCCGCTTTGGGAGCATAAATAGCGGATACCGAGGCCCCCGGCGAAAATAACCCAATTTGAACTTTGGCAAAATCAAACTTTTCTAAATCACCGACTACTAACGATTTACCTTTAAAATCGATTCGTTTGCCTTCAGAGCGACTACTCGCCAGTAAATACAAATTATTTACTGGAAAATGGCGTTCTTCCAGAATCGATATCATAGTTTCGCCTACAGCGCCAGTTGCACCTACCACCGCTACATCAAATAAACGACTCATTGATTCACTTCTCCATTTTAATATCAGTCAAAAAATGAATTTTCCTTAACCTATTCTAAAATTGATTTTATTAAGCACGTAACTGAGCTACAACCGCATCGCCCATTTCACGAGTAGTCACGACAGTATATTGTCCATCTCCCAAAATATCCCGTGTTCGTAAGCCCGCTTGCAAAACTTGCCGAACTGCCCGTTCAACCGCCGCAGCCAGATCCAATCTATTTAAACTATAGCGCAATAACATCGCCACTGACAAAATTGTCGCGAGCGGGTTAGCTACATTCTGACCTGCAATATCTGGTGCTGATCCGTGGATGGGTTCATACATTCCCTTGTTATGAGCATCTAAAGATGCAGAAGGTAACATCCCAATCGAACCAGTGAGTTGCGAAGCTAAATCGGACAAGATATCGCCAAACATATTCGTCGTAACGATGACATCAAATTGTTTAGGAGCGCGGACTAATTGCATAGCCGCATTATCAACATAGAGATGGCTCAGTTGAACCATGGGATAATCTTGACTTACCCGGGTAACGACTTGTCGCCACAATTCAGTGGCTTCTAACACATTCGCTTTATCTACTGAGCACAGCTTTTTCTGTCGCTGTTCCGCACGAGCAAAAGCTACCCGAGCAATTCGTTCAATTTCACTTTCAGTGTACACTAAAGTATTAATGCCTTGTTTTTCGCCAGTTTCCAAAGTGCGAATCCCACGCGGTTGTCCAAAATAGATTCCACCGGTTAATTCACGTACAATTAAAATATCTAATCCGGCCACCACTTCGGGTTTCAGAGTAGAAGCCCCCGCTAATTCAGGAAACAATACTGCTGGTCTTAAATTAGCGAACAATTTCAATTCAGAACGTAACCCCAGTAAGCCTTTTTCCGGACGAATACTGATATCGAGTGATTCCCATTTTGGTCCACCCACGGCACCTAATAATACCGCGTCGGCTTGTTGGGCTAAATCAAGGGTTACCGCTGGTAGTGGTGAACCAGTCGCGTCAATAGCGGCACCCCCAACTAATCCTAATTCCAAGTGAATAGCTAAACCCCTTTCATCTCGTAAAGTTTCTAAAACTTTAATGGCTTCAGTTACAATTTCTGGGCCAATTCCGTCACCGGGTAATATTGCAATTGTTTTAGTCATATCTCGTTAAGCTGGGTTATGAGTCATGGTTGAAAATAGCCAAGGTGCTTCTTGTTTACGGCGTGTTTCATAAGCTTTAATCTCATTAGCATATTGCAACGTCAGACCAATATCATCTAAACCGTTAAGTAAGCAATTCTTCCGAAAAGCATCTAAAGTGAAATTAAACGTTTCTCCTTGAGGCGTGGTTACTGTTTGTTTAGCTAAATCAATAGTCAATTGGTAACCGGGTGTGGCAGCGACCGCTTTAAATAAAGTATTAACCGTTTCTTCCGGTAAAACAATCGGTAAAATACCGTTTTTACAACAATTATTATAAAAAATATCAGCAAAACTCGGGGCAATCAAAGCTCGAAACCCATAATCGAGTAAAGCCCAAGGTGCATGTTCTCGACTAGAGCCACAACCAAAATTGTGCTGGGCCAATAAAATTTGCGCACCTTGATAACGTGCTTGATTTAAAAAGAATTCTGGATTAAGCGGACGGTTACGACAATCTTGTCCAGGTTCACCATAATCGAGATAACGCCATTCATCAAATAAATTTGGGCCAAACCCAGTTCGATAAATCGATTTGAGAAATTGTTTCGGAATGATAGCATCCGTATCAACATTAGCACGATCTAAAGGTGCAACTAAGCCCGTTAAAATGGTAAATGCTTGCATAAATTATCCATTGTCAAGTTAAATTATCCAGAAATTTTGCCAATACAATTGGCAATTAAATCCTTATAACAAATTGAAAAACTATAGAAAATCAGAAATACGCTATTACACTGAAGTATTTACTTTCACCCGGGCAAAGCGACGTTTACCGACCTGATAAACCTGGTTGGAATTCACCGGAATGGGCAGCGCACGGTCACTGATCCGTTCACCATCGATTTTAACGGCACCTTGTTGGATCATTCGTATCGCTTCAGAAGTGCTCGTAGTCAGACCCGCTTCTTTCAGCAACTGGGTTATTGAAATAGCCGTACTAGCGACAGTCAAATTCACCTCTGGCATCTCTTCCGGTATTTGACCTTGTTGGAAACGAGCCACAAAGTTTTCATAGGCTTGTATCGCAGCCGCTCGAGTATGGAAACGTTCCACAATTTCCTGAGCAAATTCGACTTTAATATCCCGGGGATTAGCCCCTTGGTTAACCGATTGTTGCCACTCTTGAATTTCAGCCGGGGTTTTAAAGCTTAATAAATCAATATAGCGCCACATAAGCGTGTCAGAAATGGACATCAATTTACCAAACATTTCAACTGGCGGTTCATCAATACCAATATAATTTCCTAAAGACTTGGACATTTTTTGGACGCCATCTAATCCTTCCAAGATGGGCATCGTGATAACGACTTGCGGTGATTGACCATAATGTTTTTGGAGTTCACGTCCAACTAATAAGTTAAATTTTTGGTCAGTGCCGCCTAATTCAATATCCGCTTGTAAAGCAACTGAATCATATCCTTGAATTAATGGATATAAAAATTCATGAATCGCAATCGGTTGTCCACCAGTATAACGTTTATGAAAATCGTCGCGTTCTAACATGCGAGCAACGGTATGTTTGGCAGCCAGTTGAATTAAGCCAATCGCATCCATTGAACTCATCCAAGTTGAATTAAAACAAATTTGGGTCGTTTCCGGATCAAGAATTTTATAAATTTGCTCTTGATAAGTTCGGGCATTTTCTAAAACTTGCTCTTTTGACAAGGGCTGACGAGTAATATTTTTTCCGGTGGGATCACCAATCATACCGGTAAAGTCGCCTATTAAAAATAAGATAGTATGCCCTAACTGTTGGAATTGACGTAGTTTATTAAGCAATACGGTATGCCCTAAATGCAAATCCGGCGCGGTGGGGTCAAAACCAGCCTTAATCCGCAAAGGTTTACCACCAACCAGTTTAGTTTGTAATTCTTCTTCAAGTAATATTTCTTGGGCACCTTGTTTTATTTGCATCAGTGTCGCTGTTATGGTTACCATGCCTAACCTCTTCAGTTATCAGTTATCAGTTAAGGTTATTGCACCTAACTTTCTTAAAATTATCAAGCTTAACATAGATGGTTGTTATTCGTTTAACTGATTTTTTTAATAAGGAAATAAAGAATTCCATGACTAAAAAAATGACTTTCTTATTAGAATAACTAATTGAATTAATTTGATAAATATAATAAGCCGCGCTATCTAATTCATTTTATTGATTGACTCCGAACCATGAACCGGTTATTTTTAATACTATTTTTAAGTAGTCAGTAAACCTTCTAAAAAAGTCAATTATAGGCCAATAACTAAACCGATTTGAAGATGAAAATACTTAATAAAATAAATGCGTTTATACTTATTGGGCTTGCTACCATCAATTATGCTCGAAGTCAGGAAACTATCAGTATCATTGGTGTGGGTGATATCATGTTGGGAACCAATTACCCTTCCGAAGAATATTTACCTCCGAATGGCGGTAAGGATTTACTCGTAGCCGTTAATGATCTTCTAGCGAGCGCAGATGTCACTTTTGGCAATTTAGAAGGGACCTTGCTTGATCAAGGGGCCACGACAAAGACCCATTGCAATAATTGTTATGCTTTTAGGATGCCAGAATATTTGGCTCAGAATCTAGTTATCGCCGGTTTTGATATTTTAAGCTTAGCTAACAATCATGTCAGAGATTTTGGTGAGAGTGGGTTACAAAACACTAAACAAGTTCTAAATCGATTAGGTATTTATGCGGCTGGACTGCTCAGTATTCCGACCGTTACCTTTGAGAAGAAAGGTGTGAAATATGGCTTTGCCGCTTTTGCGCCGAACGTCGGTACCGTATCAATTAATGATATCCCTAACGCTCAAAATATTATCCGTCAATTAGAACAAACCGTTGATATTGTGATTGTTTCATTTCATGGTGGCGCTGAAGGTACTGATCATCAACATGTGACGCGGACAACGGAAATTTACTATGGTGAAAATCGGGGTAATGTTTACCAATTTGCCCATGCGGTTATTGATGCGGGTGCGGATATTGTCTTTGGACAGGGACCGCATGTCACCCGGGCAGTTGAATTGTATAAAGATCGGTTCATCGCCTATAGTTTAGGCAATTTTTGCACTTATGGCCGTTTTAGTCTACGTAATGAAACGAGCATTGCGCCTATTATCAAAGTTAATGTCGATAAAACCGGTCAATTTGTCGAAGCTCAAATTACTCCGATTGTACAAATTAAACCGGGTGGTGTTACGCTTGATCCACAACAGCGAGTCATTTCCTTAATTCGCCAATTAACCCAAACAGATTTCCCAGAAACGAATTTAACTATCGAGGATAATGGAATAATACATAAACGTTCAATCAATCGTTAATAATAATCCTACCGGTAGGATCACTGCCATTAAGTTAAGCAGTTTACTTCCCCCTCCTTACCAAGGAGGGGGTCGGGGGTGGTTTTAAAATTACTCAAATTCGGTAACATTTTTTTAAC
>JAAUSR010000123.1 GCA_012032555.1 Thioploca sp. | reverse complement strand
GTCAATCGCCTCAAAAGATTATTCAGACACTTTTAGAACATTGTAATTTAGAACCAGATGAAGAAATAGCCAATAAATTTGCCGCTAAAATAAAATATCCTTCTTATTACACCCCCTCTTTTTCTGAAACTGAAATCAGTACAATAACACAAGAAACCTTCCAAACTTCTCAATATTTTGGTTATTAAAATCACTTTAAAGGCAATGATCCCATAAGGTTTAAGGATTAGTAAGTTGCTCGTTACCAAGCTCTGCTTGGTAGCGAGCTAACCTCGCTTTTAGTCTTGTTAATTTTCTGGGTAAAAATCTTCGTCTAATATCTGTTCTATGGAATAGAAGCATTTTTGAGGGAAATCCATTGCGGGAATTTTAGTTTCTTTAGCGGCTAATTTTACCGCATGGGGATAAGCATTAGCTACTGCTTCAACTAAGAATGGTTTTAAGCTGGGGTTAGTTGCTAATTTATCATTAAGTTGTACTCGTTGTTCAATAATTGTACTACGCCAACTACCTCCCTCCCAAGGCCATATTTCAGCAACTTGCTTAAATTGGTATTGCCACTTCAATAAATGAGCAATTAGAATTTTAAGACGACTAACTATTTCTTGGCGGTTATTTCTTCCCATATCCTCCAATTCCTCAGCGAGGTGTTCAACATCAAGCTCGGCAAATCGACCTTGGCGTAGTAATTGGGCATTATGTAAGGCCCACGTGTATAAATCTGTCTCATAATCAATAATTTTACTCATATTTTCGCCTTTTACAGAAATGAACCCACCACGAGAGTTTCAAGATTAGCTCGCTAATCCGACGAGTTAAGTTAGCAGATAAACCGATAGTGGCTATAATAAATAATTGGTAACATCCTGAGATTACTTCGCCTTAAAGCCGATTGATTAATAATTATAATAACAGATTGTCCGATAAAATTGATGGGTGTAGCAAAGTCAGATTAGCAAAGCGTAACCCAACAACCTCAATTCAACGAGATAGGGTGCGTTAACATGTCACGCACTGTTCCTTCAAAAATAATCAACAGCTATCCAACCAATATCACCGAATAAAATGGCAAATAATTGAGTATAAGGACTTGCTACCCATGATTGCAGCAAACTTGTTTTTCTCTTGAGCTATTTCTAATAGCTGCCTAAAAATTTCAGAACGAGATGAAAATAGAGTAGGAATCAGGCAATAGCAAATTGTTGGGTGTGGCACAACTGACCCATTTATTTTGGTAATCTTTGCGACATTCCTTAAATACTTCTTAGATAATTTTTATTAAAAACAATTAATTATCAATCGATTTCAGTAGGCATAGAAGTTGCCAAAAGCAATTAGAAAGTCACTCTAAGGATAAGATATGGTGTTACCGATGCTTAACCCAACTACCTCATTCTGTGGCACTGAACAGCCAAGCCATTTACCCGAAGCGATTCGACAGAAAATTTTTGACCATCCTTGCTATTCTGAGCAAGCACATCATTTTTTTGCGCGTATGCATGTTGCGGTTGCGCCGGCTTGCAATATTCAATGTCATTATTGTAACCGTAAATATAACTGTGCTAATGAATCACGTCCCGGTGTCGTTGCGGAGCTATTAACCCCAGAACAAGCCGTGAAAAAAGTACTCGTTGTCGCAGCGGCTATTCCAGAAATGACGATAGTCGGGATTGCTGGACCTGGTGATCCCTTGGCAAATCCACAACGTACTTTTAGTACTTTACGACAAGTTGCTGAACAAGCACCAGATTTGAAATTCTGTTTATCCACAAATGGACTAGCCTTACCTCGTTACGTTGATGAAATCGTTCGCCATAACATTGGTCATGTCACTATCACTATTAACTGCCTTGATCCGGTGATTGGTGCTCATATTTATCCTTGGATTTTTTGGCAACATAAACGTATCCGCAGACAAGAAGCTGCCGCTATCCTCATTGAACAACAACAACGCGGATTAGAAATGTTAGTAGAGCGGGGTATCTTAGTCAAAGTGAACTCGGTTTTAATTCCCGGTATCAACGATAAACATCTTAAAGTCGTTGCTCAAGTGGTCAAAGCCAAAGGTGCATTTTTGCATAACATTATACCGTTAATCGCACAACCTGAGCATGGTACTTATTATGGGTTAACTCGTCATCGGGAACCCACTGCCCAAGAATTGGCTACTGTACAAGCTGATTGTGCGGTTGATATGACCATGATGCGCCATTGTCGTCAATGTCGTGCGGATGCAGTTGGCCGACTTGGCGAAGATCGTGGTGCTGAATTTAGTCTGGAGCAGCTAGAAAATAAAGAAGTCGATTACGCAGCGGCGATGCTTCGTCGTCAGGCAGTTCAACAAGCTCTCGCTAAACAATTAATTAATCGCCAGTGTAACTCTGAAGTCAAGTTACAATTCATTCCAGTCAAGAAAAAGCCTTTAGCGGGATCACCCTCCACTCGTTCAATCCGAATGGCGGTTGCGAGCAAAGGAAATGGTCTTATCAACGAACATTTTGGTCATGCCAAAGCCTTTCTAATCTATGAGGCTTCTTCACAGGGGGTATGTTTTATCGATCGTCGTCAAACCGAATTATATTGTGAAGGCAGTGATATCTGTGGTGATAAAGAAGTTGTCTTGGAAAATATTATTCAACTATTGGCAGATTGCGAAGTGGTACTTTGTGCTCGGATTGGTTTTGAACCGTGGCGTGCTCTAGAAGCAGCGGGATTATTCCCCAATAATGAACATGCGTTAGAACCCATTGAAGTTGCGGTTAAGGCGGTTTACCAAGAACGACTCAATGCCAGTCAACCCGCGCAATTCACAACCGGCTGCAAAATTGCCTAGGAAAATATTATGGCGTTTGCAATTGTAGAAGTTTGTATTAATTGTTGGGCTTGTGAACTGGTTTGTCCTAACAATGCTATTGTTGAGGCAAAGCCCCATTTTTTCATTGCCGCTGAGCAATGTACCGAATGCGCCGGAGATTATGCAGAACCGCAATGTGTTGGCATTTGTCCAATTGAAGGAGCGATTGTAGATGAATATCAAAAGCCTTTGAACCCCCTGGGTTCTTTAATCCCGATACCATTAAAACAACGTCGGGAAACACTTACTGTCCCGTGAGGTATTTATGGCTATCGTCATTTTCTACGAAAAACCCGGTTGTGTGAGAAATACGTTGCAAAAATCGCTACTAGCTGTGGCTGGACACACGGTACAGGCACGTAATTTACTGCTTGAACGTTGGACATCAGAGCGTTTACACTCATTTTTTGGGGATTTGCCGGTTGCGCAGTGGTTTAACCGTAGTGCACCACGATTAAAATCAGGAGAAATCTGCCCGGAACAATTAACCGCCAGTGAAGCACTTACTCTGATGATTGCTGATCCATTGCTTATTCGCAGACCATTATTGGAAGTCAATCACGAGCGACGCGTTGGTTTTGAACCAACTATAATCGATCATTGGATTGGTCTGAATAGTAAACCAACCCAGGCAGATTTAGAATCTTGTCCCCAGAAGTCAGATGCTAAACCCTGCCCAATCGTGGAGAACACCAGATGATCACCGGTAAAGCGGTAGAAATTGCTGCCGAAGTTTATTGGATAGGGGCTTTGGACCCGCGACTGAGAGAATTTGATATTATTCTCAAAACGGCTAATGGCACAACTTATAACGCTTATTGTGTGCGCGGTCAACACGGGGTCGTGGTGATTGATACCGTAAAAGCTTCACATGCAGACGAATTTTTCACCCGCTTGGAGCAGGTAGCCCATTATGAAGAAATCCAAGCAATCATTCTCAATCATTTAGAACCAGACCATAGCGGTGCCCTACCAGAATTGATTCGCCGAGCACCACAGGCGCGAGTCTACTTATCTCATCGTGGACAAATGATGCTTAAAGGAATCATTAAAGACGAGGTATTAGAATATATTCCAGTGGGCACTGGCGATACGATTGATTTAGGTGAACGCCAATTGCGTTTTCTACACACGCCTTTTTTACATTGGCCGGATACCCAATGTACTTATCTAGAGAAAGAAGGCATTTTATTTTCTGGCGATATCTTTGGCTGCCATTTTTGCGATACTCGGTTATTCAACGATAAAGTAGGCGATTTTCGCGCCGCTTTTGAGTACTACTACGCGCATATCATGCGTCCCTTCCGCGAACATGTTTTAGAAGCACTCGCCTTGATTGAACCACTACCACTGAACCTGCTTGCCCCAGCGCATGGTCCGATACTCCGCGATTCACCGGATTCCTACGTGCAACGTTATCGACAATTAGCTGCACCATTGCTAACTAACGAAGCGGCAAAGCAAGAAAAAACGCTACTCATTTTTTACATTAGTGCCTATGGTAATACAACCCGTATGGCACAAGCGATTAGTGAGGGCGCTGAGACAGTTAAGGGAGTACGAATATCACTTTACGATTTACAAGGTGGTGAAGTATCTGCTTTTGTTGATCTGATTGAGGAAGCTGATGGTTTAGTCTTTGGTTCGCCAACCATTAACGGTGATGCTGTTAAACCAATCTGGGATTTACTCTCCTCATTAGCGTTGGTTAAAGTACGTGGTAAGTTAGGCGCTGCCTTCGGTTCCTATGGCTGGAGTGGTGAAGCCGTGAGCTTGATCGAAGATCGCTTGCGTGGTCTCAAACTACGTGTTCCAGTTAAGGGATCTAAAATTAAACTCATTCCCACAGATACAGAATTGGAACAATGTCACCGTTTCGGTCGTGAACTCGCCTTGCAACTGACTGGTCAAACTGAACAACGATTTATTACCCTGGACGAACTTGTAAGAGAAACTAATCATGCCTAAAGCCAATGTTACTTTTGAAGATATCAACGTCACCGTCACGGTTCCTGCTGGTACTCGCCTCATTGAAATATCAGAAAAAGTCGGTGCTGGTATTACTTATGGTTGCCGAGAGGGCGAATGTGGCACCTGTCTAATGCGCATTGTTGCCGGGATGGCTAACTTAGCCGAACCTTCGATGCTAGAGGACAAAGTTCTCAAAGAACTCATGGCGGGTCGGCATAATCGGCTAGCCTGCCAAGCCCAAGTTTTAGGTGGAGAAATTGTAGTGCGACCTGGTTAAGCCGCTTCCTAGAATTTTACCTCACATTTGTTTATCACTATTTTAAGGAGTCTATCTACTATGCCTATTATCACTTTTTCCAGTCCGTTGCATAAAGACAAAACAATCTATGCTGCTGCTGGCAGTCACAAACAAACCATTTTAGAACTCGCTAAAGAAAATCATGTTCCCATTGACTTTGGTTGCCAAAATGGCGAATGCGGAACTTGTCTGGTTAAAGTAGTCGCGATCAGTCAGAAAGAACGGATGGGTGGTCCACTGACTGAACGAGAGCGGATAGTTTTAAAAGAAATTGGTAAACTGAGTCAAGCTGAAATCGACAAAATGGAAGTAGATGATTTACCTTCGCCTTGGCGATTAGCTTGTCAAATGGTGGTGAGAGATGAGGACATCCTCGTGGAGTACCCCAGCCGATGAACCAGAATCGCGCTTTACCATATCAAACGGTAGCGATTACGACTAATCGACCGAGTGTGATCGATATCTACGCTCAACTGATGGTATACGCGGCTGGCATACCCAACGATGATTTATTTGCTAAGATGTTAGCAAGCCAAGCTATTGGTTCTGGCATCTTACCGGTTCATTTAGGATTAAGAAAATCTATTTTTACGACACTATTTAGACGACACTTTCCTGGTGCTAATCTACCTAAAATAAGCCCTATGCTAGTGCGAACTTTAAATAAAATTCGCTTAGTAGAACGAGAAGATCTTAAGGCTTTGTTGTTAGAACATCGTGCTGATAGGGATCAGTCCGAAGTTGAGTTAGCCGAAATTGTGGCAGCGGCTTGTATGGGTGGTAACCATTTATGGCAAGATTTAGGCTTATGGTCGCGTGCAGATGTGACTCAGTTGATAACTCAAAATTTTCCTACTTTAGCCGCTAAAAATATTCACGACATGAAATGGAAAAAATTCCTTTATAAACAACTGTGTCAACAAGCCGGCGTTTATGTTTGCCGTGCACCTTCTTGTGAAGTGTGTGTAGATTATGTTCATTGCTTTGGTGTTGAAGAAGGGTAGCTCCCTTCTAAGTTAGTTAGTAGGGTAGTAAATAAATTTAATATAACCGGTATGAACAACATGAGTAGGCTGGGTTTCGTTCCTCAACCCAGCTTATTCTAAATGAAGACATTTTCATTAAATGTCCTTGATAACTATTCAGTACCGATTGATTGGAACAATTGACGGTTTCTAGATGAGTTTCGCTACGCTCAACCCAACCTACAAATACTTTATTGGCACCGTTATGCCTATAACTTAATACCCCATTCATTACAAATGAGCTTAGGTAGGATGCGTTTTCTAGCTCGCTGAGTTGCCCATGTAATTAGATTGGGATCCTGGGCTGCTTGGGTACAGAGGTACTTTGAATGAGGTCTGATATTAACACGTCCTAAATCAAGTCTATCCGCATCCCAACAGGTTTGTACAGTAATATCACCTTCTACTAAACCGTCGGTATGATGAGTACAAGCCCAGTAAAGCAAATTAAAATCGGTATCACTAAGCTGAAATAGTTTACCTCTCAAAGAAGCCGCATATTCTGCTCCACGATAACCATGCCCACGATCCCGACCTTCATTGACACGTTTTATATCATGAAATATGGCAAATAATTGAATAATTTCAACTTTAGCTTTATTAGCTTGAGCCAATTGACAACCATTTTCAAAAACACGTGCCCAATGTGAAATACCATGAATACCTCGCATGGCAAGGTATATTGATCTAAAATGATGTGGATAAGTTCTTTTGAAATAATATTCATCATTAATTTTTCTAAAGTGGTTGAGATGGAAAAATACCTCCAAACCCAAAAAGTACACACCAGGGTCAACACAATCGAAATCAGCAAAAATAACCTATCGTGAAAAAGCGGTCAAATGTAACTAGCAGCATCCGGAGTCGAGATAGTGTGTCGCTTATTAGATGTACCGGACTATTCGGCAACTCTTCCAGGATTGGTTCGATTAGCAGTGTGAAATAGAGAATTATCGGCGCAAGTTGGCGGAGCCTTGTCGAATGTATGTACACAGCACACCTCATTTGCCAACCTATTCTCTCAACTTCAATCTTCTCGATCCAAAATGGGATCAAAAGTAATTAGAAAACAACAATGTTGTTCAGTTGAAAAAAGCTTTGCTCATCATATCTTATAATTATTTTATCGTGCTTTTGCTATAATTAATCGCTCTATAAATTATTACCTTGAGTGCCTATATTATTTATAAGTAATCTGTTTTATTGGATAATATTTTAAAATTAGAAGAGCAGATTAAAATTTAATCTTCGAAGATCAATTAGTTTGGTACATAATAGAGTTGTATCACGAAATTTAAAATGCTATTTTGCTAAAAGGAGAATATAAGAAAGAACAAGTTTTGAAAACTTAGGAAACCGGGTATGAAAATGCAATTGACAGAACTCACAACTGAGCGC
>JAAUSR010000058.1 GCA_012032555.1 Thioploca sp. | reverse complement strand
AAGCCATTGGCACCGGCTTAACTCAACACGTCACTTTCAAAGACATTGAAGTACTTAATCGCGACAGTGGCGCACCCTATCTAGTGACACGGGGCACAGCCGCTAAAATAGCAGCACAATTAGAAGTAACTCACATCCATGTGAGTCTATCACATGTGAAAACGGTAGCAGCGGCAGTGGTGATATTAGAAAAATTAATCTAAGAGTAGAGCAGCACGTAGCGCCTCACTGCCATTAAGTTAAGTGGTAGGGGGTTAGAGTGAACCGACCGATTCGCCCTTAACTTAATAACAGTGATCCCCTACCTAGCTGTACCAGTCGCTATAGAAGGCTGGTAAACTACAAAACAGATTAGGTTAGTACCATGAGTTACGTGAAAAAATAAAGGCCCACCATGAAAAAAAAGTTTTTTATTCTCTTTACCTTAAGCTTTTTTCTACAACCAACCCTGTTATTAGCGGGCGCTCATGAAATTGGAGAAGGTTTATTAAACAGCATTGGAATTAGTATTTTATCAGCTACTTTCTTAGCTTATTTTGCTTATGTTATCAAACAACCCTTGATTCTTGCCTATATTGCTGCCGGCATTGTTATTGGTCCACAAATGGGTTTTGGTTTGGTAACCAGTGAGCATGATATCGAAATCATTGCTGAAATTGGCCTAATCCTGTTGTTATTCATGATTGGTTTAGAGTTCGATTTAAAAAAGTTAAGAGAATCTGGTAGTTCAATCATCACCACGGGCATCTTGCAATTTATTCTCTGTGTAGCAATGGGATTAGCTTACTGTTATTTGCTGGGGTTTACTCTCGGTGGGCAAGAACCTTTCGAATATGAAATCTGGGGAGTTCAACTCATGGGTGGACCCTATGATTCATTGTATTTAGCTGTCTGTATGGGTATCAGCAGTACCACCATTGTCGTCAAACTATTATATGAAAAATTTGAGTTAGATACCTTAGCCGGTCGTATTACGTTGGGAGTATTAGTATTTCAAGACATCTGGGCTATTGTGGTATTAGGTATTCAACCCAATCTAGCTAATCCAGAAATGGTAACTATTCTCTGGTCGTTTGCCAAAGGTGGATTTCTGGTGATAATTAGCTTGTTAATTAGCCGCTACTTATTGGGAAATGTTTTTAAACAATTTGCCAAATTACCTGAATTAGTTTTAGTCGCTTCGTTAGGGTGGTGTGCATTGGTTTGCGGGATAGCGAATTATTTTGACCTTTCTTTAGAAATGGGGGCTTTGATTGCGGGTGTAGCTATTTCAACTTTTCCTTATAATCTAGATGTTATTGCTAAAATTGTTAGTATTCGTGACTTCTTCATTACATTATTTTTTGTGGCACTGGGAATGCAAGTTCCTAACCCTTTAACTAATCCCGGTATTTTAGGGATTGCTATTGTCCTAGCTTTATTTTTAATTGCTACTCGATTCCTGGCTGTTTTTCCGCTGCTGTATTTTCTCCATAATGGTAATCGAGTGAGTTTACTTTCTGCTATCAATCTTTCTCAACTCAGTGAATTTGCTTTAGTCATCGCGAGTTTAGGGATTAGTAACCACCATATTGGCCCAGATATTTTAACGATTATCGTATTCGTGTTTGTTATTACCTCGGTTATCTCCACCTATATGATTTCATATAGCCATCCCTTACAAGCTAAACTCAATAGACTGATTGCTATCATCGGATTCAAAGATATAGAAAATGCTCCCCAAGAAGAGGAACCAATAATAGCTAAGGAAATCGCCCTATTGGGTTTTTTCCGCACCGCTAGTTCTCTTATTAAAGAAATGGAAGAGTTAGACAGTTCTTTGAAAGAAAAATTAGTCGTTATCGATCTGAATCCGGTTGTGCATCAAAAATTACAAGCTCATGGTGTAAAAGTGATTTATGGTGATATTAGTCATTTGGAAACCCTGCATCATGCTGGGATTGCCCAGGCTAAAATTGTTATTTCTTCTATTCCGGATACCCTGTTAAAAGGCACAGATAACCTTAAAATCATTAGGAAGATGAAAAAACTTTGTCCCCATGCCAAAATTATTGTTACCGCAGAAAGTTCATCTCGTGCTCTTAAAATGTACCATGAGGGAGCTGATTATGTTTTATTACCACGGGTGGTGGTTGCCGATCACTTGATTGACATTTTAGATGGGATGTTAAAAGGAAATTTAGAAACATTTCTTAAGAACAATGAAATGGAAAAACTAACTGGGCGAGAAGAAATTATTAATTAATTCAATCTGAATGCGGGTGAATAAGACCATTACCCCTTAATAGTGAATTAGTGCCAATGGTTAGCTTACGGCGGGCGGGTTGAACTTCACGTAAATCGCCTTCTGTGAACAGCCGCTAGAAACAGCCTAACTCCACATCAACCACTATTCTCACTATAATTAAGTTAGAGCAAAGAAAAAATGAGGTAATAAACGAAGAATGAAACCATTTTTAACAACTCAGCACGGGATTCTTTATAATCGTGATTGCTTGGATGTTATGGCAATTATGAAATCTGAAATAATAGATTGTGTTTTTGCTGATCCGCCCTTCAATTTAGGTAAGGATTATAAAAATGGATTTAATGATCGCGTAGCGGAAATGGAATATTTTGAATGGTGTCTGCTGTGGATTAATGAGTGTTCTCGCCTGTTAAAACCAGGAGGTGCGTTCTTTCTCTATGGTACGCCGGAATTAGCTATAAAATTTGCTAATATCATGAATCAAAGGCTCACATTCCGGCATTGGATTGCATTAACTATGAAGGGCACATATAGCCGAGGAAAGAAATTATATCCAGCGCATTATGCATTACTGTATTACACTAGAGGGGAGCCTCGCATATTTAACAGGGTACGAGTTCCAATTTCCGTTTGTCGGCACTGTGGCAAAGAAATAAAAGATTATGGTGGTCACAGAAAAAAACTAAATCCCGCTGGGTTGAACCTCACCGATTTTTGGGATGATACTTCACCAAATCGCCATAAAAAATATAAAGTACGTCCGGGAGTCAACGAACTAAAGTTAATGATTCCAGAGAGAGCTATATTGATTTCTACCGAACCTGGTGATTTAGTATTTGATCCCTTCGGCGGAGGTGGTTCAACCTTTCAAGCAGCGGAAACCAATCACCGAAATTGGATAGGAATAGAACATTATGATTGTAAGCCTATAGAAAGCCGGCTTAATGAGACATTTCCGTTGAGTTGCCGCAGAAAACCAGGGTTCAATTACGAAGGGCTATTTGAAAAAGATGAAAATCACCCAGATAAAATTTTACAATGGTTCCAGAGATAAAGTTTGCCGTCTTGGTCTTTCATCGCTTTTTCTGGAAGTGCAGCAAATTATTTTTGAAACGGATATACGGTTGCTTGAAGAAAAAGATGCGAATGGTGCTGCCATTATACGAAAAGCATTGGATGATAGATTTAATGCTGTTGGCGAATGGGATAAGCAGGCCACTGGTGGTATCGATTGGATCAAGAGGATACGTTATAACAATTCAGTAATATCTAGAATGGGTGTTGAGGTACAAGTTTCCGCAAGAAGCGACTTGTTAATTCGAGATATTGTTCACCTTCGCAATAGTCTTCAGGAGGGGGAAATAGATGTCGGCATCATCGTTGTCCCAAATAACCATCTTCAGTTATTTCTTCCAGATCGAACGCCAAGCTTTAGAGATGCTCTGCGCTATATTGAAGAAGAATTTAAAGAAGCGATGACTTTCCCTATTGTAGTAATTGCAATTGAGCATGATGGCCCCGGCAAGGCGTTAGGAAAACAAAAGAGAAAGAGTTGATCATCTAACCAAATGGTCGAATTGATTCAATGGATTTCCACTTTGCTTCATCACATTGAATCGCTCACTTAGTTGCTACATTTACTCAGCGTGTTATAACCGATTAGTAGCAAAACAGTTGCCCACCATCTTAGCTATGCCTTCCGACTTTTATTCACAGTAGTGAAGTGTAGGGTGCGTTAGGCATTAGCCGTAACGCACCTGACCTCGTTAATAGTGCTAATACACCTTACGTTGTGTTTGTACCCGCATAGGTAAAGCTGTCATTGTTCAAGCTACTTGTTGATATTTACCTCAATCGGTTTAAAGTTATGTACTACCGTACCGTCAGCTAACCGATAGCCAAATTCAATGTTCAACAGTCCAGTTACCGGTAGTTTTCCTTGATACATTACGATTTCTATCGATTCAGCTAATTTAGGAATGACTTGGAAAGGCACTAAGTGCGCTGGATTGTTATCATAATCTACCACTTGACCGGCTTCATTTAATATGAAATAAGTCGCTGCTTCATCTAGTGGTTGATAACTGACATAAACCACAATGTCAGCGGCTTGACCAACATGCGCTGGGTCAACTTGAATTTGACCTTGAATCGTGACGTCATCGGCTAAGCTAGCAGTTGCTTGGGTTTCAATGGGGTTACTATTGACAATAATTCCACCATAGCAAGCCGATTGGGTGCTAATGGACTTGCCTTGTTTATTAATTGCCGTGGTATTCAGATCAGGGTATTTGGGTTCAGGTTTATCGGCAGCACAAATACCGGCTGGGGCTTGTACGCCTTCTCCACAAATCACTTGACCTTCGACAACAACAGCTTCACCGAATTTAACCCCGGAGAGGAAACTGTGCGGTTGAATAGTAACATGCTCCAATAGAGCCGGTGCGCTATTATCACCACTGATATTGCCTTGTAAATTTACACCGCTTATTACCGTATTGGGTGCTAAGCTAACATTTTTAATAACGCCTTCACTCTGACTGTGATTGGTAATCTTGCCAGCTAAGGTTCCACCTTCAATCACTGCACCGACAAATTCAAAATCGGCTAAAGTGCCGGCGTTGATAATGTAGCCGGTTAACTTACCACCGGTCAAAACTGCCCCGGGTTGAATGGTAACTTGAGAGACATATCCTTGGTTAGTCAGCGTGCCGGCGAGGCTACCACCCGTAATACTTGCCCCACTCGTCAAAGTCACATCTTGGAGAATTTGACCTTGATTGTTACAAAAGAAATCAATCACCCCGTCAGTTGGGCAGCCGGTGTTGACAGCAACCGGTTCTATGGTAAATGGTAACAAATCAACGACTCCTGGCTCTGAAGGTGAGAAAGTTGGATTAGTAATTAGCGCGGCTAAGTCTACGACTTCTACCTGAATAGTCATCGTTGCCGTTACTAACGGATCGGTTTTAGAAGTTGCAGTCACCGTGATAGTGTTTGTCATCCCCATCTCCGCTGGAAGCGTAAGCGGTAGCGTTAAATCCGTCATTGCCAACTCAGCTAAGTCAACCGTTGGCGGTAATGAACCTGAAATCCAACTACCGGAATCAGTTACGGTAAGTGAGAAAGTGTCGGTGACCGGACTACCATTAGCTAAAGTTAAGGTCAGTGTCGTTGTGGCATTGGGTGCACCGATAACTCGAGTAGTGCCGGTCAAAGCGACATCACGTACTATCTTGGCTGGGCAACTACAATTTGGCTGGCTTCAATTAAGTCGGATAACTTTTTATCGTCATCGAGCAAAATATTATCTGCAAAAAGACTAATTTGGCCAGTTGCGTTGAAGAGCTTGCCACTACTACCCCGTAAATCAATCGTGCCCCCTTCACCGACGGCCAAGGTAATATTACCACTAGCAGTTATGACGGTACCACTTAGATTGCTTAGATCTAAAGTCCAACCTGGGCCACCATAAATAAAAATGTCGCCGCCGTCTACTCGGGTATTCGCACCGGCTAAGGAAATGACATTGGGATCAATACCAACTCGACCATCACCTCTATTTTTGGCACAATTATGATCCGCTTTACCCGCACTATGTTTGCCTCCATCAATGTAGACATCCGGTGTGGTCATGATCCGCAGATCACCGCCTTTACCACCCATTTGAGGCTCGGTAGCACCATAATAACAATTTCCGCCATTGCCGGCTGCAATTTGCGTATTAGCTTCACTACGCAGATAGCCACTTCCACCAAAGTTACCTAATACTTGGGTAAGACCACCTGGTCCGGATTCTCCAGCTAACGGCCCGGAAATATCACCTCCATCACCAGCTTGAATAATATTCTTATTGAGGACATTACCTCCAAGTACGATAGCATCACCGCCAGCTGCAGCGTATTGCGAACCACTACCACCTTTACCAGCTCTAATAGTACCTTCATTAACCAGCGGGTTACCTGAATCGAAAGTACCTACCTTTAAA
Organism: Thioploca sp.; assembly: GCA_012032555.1. Classification (GTDB taxonomy): domain Bacteria; phylum Pseudomonadota; class Gammaproteobacteria; order Beggiatoales; family Beggiatoaceae; genus Thioploca. The sequence goes on along the minus strand of JAAUSR010000058.1, from coordinate 27,877 downwards.
ATAACACTCGCCCCCCGTTTAGCACAGACGCCGGTCCCTACAGCAGTTACTGCTGGACAAGGCTCGGTTTCATCAGCACCATCCTGACCGAGAATTGTTCCCCAGTTGCCAATAAAGTCAGTTGCTCGAATACTTAGAGCCGTGCCTTGATTATCTATACTTTTGAGCGTTGCACCCGATTCGATACATAGGGTTTTGACAACTGTATTGGCATCAGCCGGCCCCAAAAAAGTATGATAGCTCTTAATTCGGACCACATCTTGATCAGTGGGACGATTTGGCTCGGAACCCGTAGGATTTAACCGTATCCAGGCTTCATCAGAATCCCAATAGTAACCACTACCAGAAGATTCAATCGTAATCTTATCTTCAGCACAATCCATTGCTTCAATACTATTACCTGTTAAAGCAATAGTCGTCGTATAAGGTTTATCCGGTGCAATAACTAAATTGGCTTGTTTATTCCCAACGGTACCTTGTGGCGCAAATTGTACCGCTAGACTGCATGATTTACCTGGAAATAAGACTCTTTGCGCAGCACATTCCCCAGCAATAACAGCAAAGGCAGTTGCATCACCATCAGTTACAGCTAAATCACTATCAGTATCACTATTAGTTAATTTAAAGGTGGGCACGACATTAACATTCCCAATATTTTTAATAGTAATGGTATTCTGCGGTGAAGAGCGATATAACACCACATCCCCGAAATCCAGTGAACTAGCAGAAACTTCCAGTTGTGGTTGCGCAGAACTAGCCGCTACGGCTACACCAATCAGTGGGACTGGAGTGGTTGGCAAGTTTGGATCATTCAGCGCATAATCTAGCTGAGCGCTTTTATTACCTTCTGGGGCAACTGGTAAGAATTTTACGTTTACTTGACAAGTAGAATAAGTGGTTTTGTTGGGTTTATCCGTTTTATCATCCCAAGCAGCGTAATAACACTCTTTGAGGCTTATGTTAAAATCACTAGCACCGGCTCCACTCACTTTAAATTTATTTTGATCTATCAAAGCGCCACAACCATCAGTCCAGGTTTTAATCCATTCTGTTTGGGTTGAGAAATTACCTACCATTTCTGCACCAAAATCAAGATTGGTGGGAGAAACTTCGGTTTCTTGAGTCGTAGAACCGTAAGCACCGGCACAAAAGGGAATAGTCAAGGGTGTCTCCGGGTCATCGGAATTAATCCAAAGCGTTGCCGTTTGAGTGGCATCGGTATGCGGTTCATAAGCGACACTAATTTTACAACTGTTGTTAGTAGCTCGAGTAGTACTGGAACAGTTATCCTCAAGTGCTCTAAAATCAGAAGCACCTTTTACTGCAATCGAACCGATTTGCAAATCCGTCACACTGATGTTAGAAATGGAAAAATCTTGAATAAGACGATTATCCACACCCTTAAATTCAAATTGATGAAAAGGGGGATCAACTTCAATATTCGGAGGCAATCGAAAATAAACATAATAACTTTCAGGATATCCATTGATTGTTATAGTTCTATTATAATATTGATCACCCCATTGATCAGCAGCAATGGAACCTGGGTTAGGAATAATAGTTAAGGTAATGGTTGCACCGTTAGGGAAATCGTGAGTACAACTATCACTACTACAATCGATACCGGCTGGTTCACTGACTACTCTGCCACCGCTACCATCCTCACTGGATATATTAACTTTTAAAGGATAATTAGCTAAAAGTTTAGTAAAAGTTACTGTGCATTCAAGATTTTCTGTAAGAGTAAAGCTGTAGTTACAATTTGTTCCATCATACCTAGAGCCATCCTCAGGTGTGGCTGTTAAAACAACTGTGGTCAGATTCTTGTAGTTTGCTGTACAAGTTGGATTGCTACAATTTAAATTACCGCTTTCTGGGGCAGGTTCAACTGTTATAGTTCCATTTCCAGTACCCTCTTTTTCACAGTTAACTGACGAAGCGGGGCTTGATTAAAGGTAGCAGTACAAGTCACTGCATTAGTAAGTGTTACCTTGGTTGTAGGTGTTACTGGATCAGTATTAGTACAATTATTACTCCAACTGATGAATTCAGAACCTATCTCAGATTGAGCTCGCAAAGTTACTATTTGTTCTGGAAGATAGTTACCACTACAACCGCTACCACAGTTAATTGTTCCTATATTTGCTGTAACTGTACCTTCTCCAGTTCCGGTCTTGTTTACAGTGAGAGAAGTTAATACGGTATTAGGCCCTACTAAGAGATTTTCTATACCGCACAAATAACTACTACTGTTACTGTAATCAGTACTACATAGAACTCCATTTTCTTGCAGGAACAACTGACGATTTCCTATTACAATGGTTTTCACATCTGATAAACTAGAAATTAAAGTAGCACTACCTCCATTAATCCTATAAACTTCTTTACCTTCCGTTAGGGCCAAGTAAGAGTATCCATAATAAGAAGAATAATAGTAATAAAATTCCTTGGGAGTAGATAACCCTTGAATTATGGTAGGCGTGCTCGGATTATTATTGTTACTACTATCCCAATACCAACTGTAAACTTCCTCATTATTCAAAACAGCAAAAACATAGCTACTGCTCGGTGTAAAAAAGGTCTTAACTGTACCAGGCAAAGTGATTTGAGAAGCACTAGTGGGTGCATTGGAAGATTCTTTCCATAGCCAATAATATACTTCTCCAGTTGAAGTTCGAGCTAGATAAGGAGATGATTTTCCAACAATCTCTGCAACATTCGGTAAATTGGTAATAGGAAGCGCTACCGTAGGAACCTTATTATCTTCATTCCATCTCCACCAAAGGACCGTTCCAGCTTGTGTTATGGCCAAGGTTTGATCCTTCCAACGTAATTCTTTCACCGCAGATAACTCACTTCCGGCGGCATCCTTAACAGCAGTAACGATTGTGGGTAGATAAGTGGAAGTCGCTGGATCGAATACCCAGGTCCAACCGTACACTTTGCCGTCAGCTAAAGCGTAAGTCACATTATTCAGATATTTTATATCTTTGACATTGGTTAGGTTGGCGATTTGGATAGCCGGATCGTATTGATTGTTACTGCTATTCCAGTTGCCATAAAATACCGTGCCAGCATTAGTGAGTGCCACATAACGAGACGAATCAGCGGTAATTAACTTCACATCTGATAAACCGCTTAGTGGTGTAGCAGTATTATTTGTATCTACGTTGAAAATAGTGCCTGTACTAGTGAGTACAAAATAAGAAGATTTACAATCATAATCATAATAACAAGAGCTACTACGAAAAATATCCTTCACATCTGACAATCCATTCACTTGAGTAGGTTGTGCTTTAGTGGGATCTGAACTGCTGAGACTCCAAGTAAATAATGCTCGATTTATTTCTGGAGTAGACACTATGGCTAACACCATTCCATTGATATAGTTACTTTCATCACTACCATACTGATCTTTTAAAATAGGCAAAGAATCAACATTGGTTAAAATAGCTGTTTGAGGTTGAATAGGCGAAATAACAGTTGACGGAAGTGTGACTGGCGTAAAAGCTTGTCCACCCAGTTGAAATAACACCCCATCATTTCTGAGCAATAAAGATGCACTACCAACTGCTCGAATAGTTGGTTCTACCGCCGCTTCAGTGTATAGAGGAAAAATGGTTAGAAGAGTTAAGATTAAGCTGGTCCGCTTCCAAGGACAGCCAAAGAAAGAACTATAGTCGTTTCGCATAAGATGCCTCAAGTGGTCGAATTAAGGGCAATTTTTTTAATTATAGGTCGGTTAAAGAAAATCCAACTGCTTTGGTAAAACACAGTTTATAGTTACCATTTTTATGATAACTAATTGAGTTCAAGATTGCAAAAAATAAGCTTCTGCTCTTCTGCCATCAATTGATGGCTTTAACAAAACAGGTCGTTTGTGAATGCCAAAAGAGTTACCTCTTAAGCCAATAATAATGAGTAGGGCCGATCCAAACGTTGGATTACGCTACACTCAACCTACCGGTTTTTACATTTGAATTTGAAATAGCTAGGTAGCCAGTGAAATGTTTAATCTTCTACTACCAATTTACGCTTTCCGACTATCAGCGTATAAGCCGATGGAATGACAAATAAAGTTAAAAAAGTACCTAATAATAAGCCGCCCACGATGACCCAACCAATCGGTTGGCGGCTTTGCGCACCAGCGCCAGTAGCCAATGCCAACGGGGTCGCCCCCAGTACCATAGCCGCTGTGGTCATCAAGATCGGGCGCAGACGTAGACCAGCGGCTTCTACTACCGCTTCCCGTACCGCGTAGCCTTTTTCCTGTAACTGGTTGGCAAACTCGACGATGAGGATGCCATGTTTGGTGATTAATCCGACCAACATCACTAAACCAATTTTGCTGTACACATTAAGCGTAGAACCGGTATAGTGTAGCGCTAACACGGCACCGAGAATGGCCAGGGGCACGGTGAACATAATGGCAAATGGGCTGGTAAAACTTTCAAACTGCGCTGCTAATACCAGGTAAATGAAAACCAAGGCTAAACCGAAAGTGAGCCATAATTCAGCACCCGATTCGCGGAATTCACGAGATTGGCCATCAAGTGTAATTTGTACGCTGTTATCTAAGGTTTCACGTGCGGCTTGTTCCATAAAATTCAGCGCTTCACCTAAGCTGTAACCCGGCGCTAAATCAGCGGAAATAATGGCAGCACGCATTCGATTAAAGTGATTGAGTTCTTTCGGCGCGACAGTTTCTTTTACCTTAACTAAATTGGATAACTGAATCAGTTTGCCATCCCGTCCTCGAACAAAGATAGCAGTCAAATCATTGGGGCGAGTGCGATCTTTATCAGCTAATTGCACAATCACATCGTATTGTTCACCTTCCTGTTTGAAACGAGTGACTTGTCGTCCACCCAGTAAAGTTTCCAAAGTCCGTCCGACATCTTCTACTCGCACACCAACATCAGCCAGCTTATCACGGTCAACCGTTACCACTAACTGCGGTTTATTGAGTTTCAAATCGCTATCGAGTTTTTGTAGGTTAGGATTATCGCGTACCTTAGCCATCAGTGCGTTCACCAGTTTTTCCAAATGCGAGTAGGAATTGGCTTGGATAACGAATTGTACTGGCAAACTGCGAAAACTTTGTCCTAGTGAGGGGGGACTAATGGGAAAGGCCAGTACTCCAGCTAATCCCATGAATTTGGGGAATAATTCCTTGGCAATTTCTTGTTGGCTACGTTGCCGCTCTTCCCAGGGTTTAAGGCTAACAAAAGACAAAGCCGTATTGACCGGATTAGGTCGTTCCAAGCCAGGTGCGACTACCATAAAATAAGTACGGACTTCCGGAATCTGTTGATAAAAGGTTTCGATTTGTTGGGCATAACTGTCAGTGTACGCTAGGGTAGCCCCTTCTGGTGCTAGCACCATGCCCACAATGATTCCCCGATCTTCTAGCGGTGAAAGTTCTTCCTTAAGTTGTAGCGTATAATAGCCGGCCGCAACCGTTACGCCCAGAAAAATCAATAAGATTAACCAACGCACTTTGAGGCTCCAGCGCAATAGCGTTTTATAAAACCAGTTAATGCCATTGAGGAGGGATTCAATCAGACGGTATAGCCAATTATGTCGGACTTGGTGACGCAGCATTTTAGAACACATCATCGGTGTCAGGGTCAAAGCCACAAAACCAGACATTAGCACGGCTGCCACCACGGTTAAGGCAAATTCAGTAAACAGTCGTCCAATATTGCCGGTGCTAAAGGTCAAAGGAATAAATACCGCTGCTAGCGTGGTGGTCATGGCTAACACCGCAAAACCAATTTCCTGAGCGCCCATTAATGCTGCTTTGAAGGGTGGAATACCCTCTTCAACATGGCGGTGAATATTTTCTAGCATGACGATAGCATCATCGACGACTAACCCGATGGCGAGCACTAATCCTAATAAAGTCAAAATATTAATAGAAAACCCGAAAGCCCAGAGAAAAATAAACGCACCCGTCAGCGATAGCGGAATGGTGATAAACGGGATCAGCGTCGCGCGCAGATTGCGGAGAAATAGAAAAATGACTAATGTAACCAGCAGTAATGCTTCACTCATGGTGTGGTACACGGCTTCGATAGATTTATCGACAAAAACCGAGGAATCAAAAGCCACGTGCAAAGTCATGCCGGCGGGTAACAAATTCTTCATATTTTCAGCTTGTTGGCGTGCTGCTGTGGCTACTTCCAAAGTATTGGCAGTGGCTTGCTTGACGATACCCAATCCCACCGCAGCTTTACCCATAAAGCGTACCGAATTACGTTCATCTTCAGCGCCGATTTCAGCTCGCCCGATGTCCTTTAATCGCACCGGATAGCCATTGGCTTGTTTGATAATCACGTTATTAAATTCTTCTGGTTTACGCAAATCGGTAACGGCGAGCACAGTAAATTCCCGTTGCTGGCTTTCAATGCGTCCAGAGGGAACTTCTAAATTCTGTTGACGCAAAGCATTTTCCACATCTTGTGGTGTTAAGCCATAAGCTGCTAACCGTTCTCGATCTAGCCAGATGCGCATAGCGTAACGTCGTTCACCACCGATGATCACCCGCGCTACCCCGGGCAAGGTTTGCAAACGATCAATCACTTGACGACGAGCATAGTCGGTAATTTCCAAGGCACTATGACGATCGCTAGAAAAAGCGAACCAAAGGATAGCATTGGCATCGGCTTCAATTTTTGCTACGACCGGGTCATCGGCTTCTTCTGGCAATAATCCCCGTGCTCGTGATACCCGGTCGCGCACATCATTGGCAGCGGCATCGGGATCACGGCTGAGGATAAATTCGATGGTAATTTGACTCACCTGTTCGCGGCTAACCGATTTGAGGGTGCGAATACCTTCAATGCCGGCTAAAGATTCTTCCAAGGGACGAGTGATTTGACTTTCAATAATTTCGGCGCTGGCACCGGTGTATACGGTACGCACGGATACCACCGGCGAGTCGATTTTAGGATATTCACGTATCGATAATCGCTGGAAGGCAATTACCCCGACCAGTGCTAATAACAAGCTCATAACCGTCGCTAGCACCGGTCGGCGAATAGAAATTTCTGAAATAATCATATCGTTATTTTGCCAGCGGTGGGGTATTCGGTAGAATAACTACCGACATCCCATCACGAAGTTTAATTTGACCATCAGTCACCACTTTATCTTTAGCGCTTAAGCCAACCAAGATTTCTACTTCACCTTCGCGCCGCTGTCCTAACATCACTTTAGTTTGCAATGCTTTGCCCTCGACAATTTTAAATACCAAGTTATCTTGACCTTGCGGAACTAAGGCTTGCTCCGGAATCAGTAAAGCATGGTGACGTTCTTCCAGCACTAACGCGACGCGAGCAAACATGCCGGGTTTTAATTCGCCGCCGGGATTAGAGAGGCTAGCGCGTAGCAGCAGCGTGCGCGTTTCTTCATCTACACTCACTTCACTAGCGTAAACTTTGCCAGTAAAGGTTTGATTAGGATAAGCATCGAGTGTAATTTTAACGGGTTGACCCAGGTGAATTTGCGGGAGAAAGCGCTCTGATACCCGAAAATCAAGCTTAACGGAATCAGTCTTGGCCAAAGTCACTAAATCCTGACCAGGCTGGATATAGGCACCGGGACTAATTCGGCGTAATCCGAGCACGCCATCGAAAGGTGCATGGATCACGGTTTTATCCAATCGCACTTGATCCAACGCCTGACGAGCGCGAGATTCTTCTAACTTCGCTTGAGCTTCGTCATAGGCTTGACGACTCGATAATTGTTTGTTGTATAAATCTTTAACGCGCTCAAAGTTGAGTTGGTTAAGTTTTACCGCTACCGCACTTTCTTCTCGTTGAGCTTGGTATTCAGCCGAATCGAGGGTTATCAGTTTATCATTTTGGGAAATTTGTTGACCTTCGGTGAAGTGAATCGATAACACTCGCCCGGCAATTTCTGAGCGGATGACCACACTTTCTTCTGCCCGTAAAGTACCGATAGTGGTGACCTCGTCGGTGACAGTGCTGATCTTGACGGGTGCTATTTTCACTGGTAGCGCTGGTGGCCCGCCGCCTTGATTCGGTGGTTGAGCAGCGACTGTGGATAGTAAGCCAATAACGGTTATTAATACCCATCTCCTTATCCTGTAAACAGGTTGGTTATCATCATCCATATTGCTATTCCTTGGTCTTGTCTCTTAGTTATCACAACCCATTCTGACACTTAATACTTTTCTGCTTCGCACTTTAAAATTTTACGGGCTATTCTCCAATGGGTACCAACCAGAACATTTGAAGTTCATCAGTGAGAATGCCTTTGTCATTGTTATAATCTAAGACCACGCCAACAGATACTTTATTTTGACCAACGTTCCCGTTTTCAAGATAATCTTCACGGTCAGAGGAATAATAGTATTGCCCTTCGATTGGGGAATAATCCGGCTCGCCAAGAAGGCGTTCGATATCTGTACGTTCCATGCCTTTAGTTAAGTGTTGGTAAATCGTTTCCAGGCTAGTGTAATCATGATGCTTCTGATAGCTAATACTCGCTTGTTCCAACAATTGAGCATGACAACTACTCAACAAAAGAATCGTAATAATTTCAAAGAATAATAATATCCGTCTCATTGCATTTATCATTTTTTTCGGTATGCTAACCCTTTACACAGATAGATGGCCTTTCCTAACTGAATTGAAAAGGTAGTTAAGGATCGGCAAAGGTAAAACCCCATTCGTTCAAAGTAGAGATAAAAGTATTTAGATCTCGAGCAGTCTCACTTTTGACGTGCATAAGTATATTTAGTATGGTTTTATCCTTTTTATCACGAAGCTGTTTCTCAATGTTTTTCAGTTTCTCTGAACCAATTCCCTGAGGAGATTTCCAATCCTCGGTATCAATGTCCCAGTTTTGAATTGTTAGTGACAAGCTCTGAGCCGATTTGAGCAATTCTGGATCGAACTTGCCCCAACCACCAGCACCATAGGGTGGACGAACTTTCGTTGCTACTACGCCAGTCATTTGTTTGATAATATCTTGAGTTTTCTGTAATTCTGACTTAACATCCTTTTCAGTTGCGGTTGCTAAATTCTTGTGGCTCCACGAATGATTTTGGATCCGGTGCCCTTTACTGACAATCATCTTAGCTAAAGAAGGGTTAGCTTTCACCTTTTTACCAAGAACATAAAACTCTGCTTTGATCGCATTCTTTTCCAAGGTATTCAAAATGCTTGTAAGTGCATCATTAGGTGCCGGTCCATCGTCAAACGATAAAATAAGTGATCGTCCAGTCCCTAATTTTTCTTCTATATTTCTTATCTGAATAGAACCAGATACTAATTCCCAAGAAAGTCTTTCAAGAACAATGCAATCTTCCCAGCAAGTCTGTTCTCTCGTGAATAAAACCTCTCGTAAAGTGACTTGATTGGAATGGTTGCGATGACATAAATTAGCAAGAAACAAGAAAGCGGAAGCTCTATCAGAGAATTTCAGGAGCTTGCCAAGGTTACCTTCTGCATACCCTTCTAAAATTTCAAATTGCTGTAAACAATTTCCGTAAAGAATTCTTTTCATCTCTATTTCTCCAGTGTATGTGCTTCGATTGTTACTTACCTATGTTACAAAAAGAAACAAATCTAAAGCCAATATCGAACTCACATTATCAATCAATTTTTTCTACCTTAAATTGCGTAAATGCTGTAGTTAATTGAACAGCTTGTTCAACCAATTGTTGGGCATTTTTCGCCGCTGTATCCACAAAAGTATTATTTTGTTGGGTCATATCATCCATTTCAGCGATGGCTAAATTAATTTGTTTAACGCCTTCCAGTTGTTCGGTAGAATCCACCGAAATTTCAGCGATCATTTTGGTCACTTTACCAATAGAAGTAATAATCTCCTGCATATTCTCACCGGCGTTATCAACCAATTGAGTCCCGGCTTTGACATTTTTTACGGATTCTGCAATTAAGCCTTTAATTTCTTGAGTGGCATTAGCTGAGCGTTGTGCTAGATTTCTAACCTCGGCGGCAACCACCGCAAAGCCACGCCCTTGCTCACCAGCACGAGCAGCCTCAACGGCAGCATTAAGAGCCAGTAAATTAGTTTGGAAGGCAATTTCATTGATAACATTAACGATCAGGGAGATTTTTCGCGAAGAAGTTTGGATTTGATGCATGTTATTAATCACTTGTTGCATCACTTGACCACCATTGTTGGCTATGGCTGAAGCACTATTGGCTAATTGATTGGCATTTTTAGCATTGTCAGTATTACGTTGAATGGTAGTCGTGATTTGGCTCATAGCACAAGCGGTTTGTTCGAGTGAACTAGCTTGTTCCTCGGTGCGTGCAGCTAGAATACGATTACCTTTTCAATTTCACGCGCGGCGTTTTTAACGGTTTCAGCACTTTGCTTAATTTGTGATAATACATTAATTAGCTTAGCAATCGTGCTATTAGCGTTGTGTTTAATGTTATTAAATTCCCCCGTATATTCCGTTTGAATCGGTTGAGTTAAGTCACCTTCCTTGAGATTAGCTAACAATTTGCCCATATCGTAACTGAAATTTGTTTGAATGGTGATGAGGGCATTGACAGCCAGACTGAGTTCTTGAGTAAATCCTTGTTTATCTGTCAGATCAATGAGTTGATCCCATTGGCCTAAACTTGCTTGGTTAACAATAGCTTGAATTTCAGTTATGGTCGTTTTTAAGTTGCGAATGGTGAGTTGAATTGAGTTAGCCAGTTGAGCGTAAGTGCCTTTATAGTTATGTTGGCTCATTTCATGAAGATGCCCTTGTGCTAACGTGGTCATCACGCGGTTCATATCGGCCATGATTTCAGCCGTAGTCGCAATTAATTGATTAGTATTATCCCCTAACTCTTTCATAAATCCATGATAATATTGCGTCTGGACGCGTTGAGTGAGATCACCCTGTTTCGCAGCTAGAATGGTATTTTTGGTATCGAGGATGATTTGTTGCAGCATTTCCGACATTTCTAAAACCGCCTTGCGCATCATACTGATTTCATCTTGTTTTTTGCTTAATAAGCTTTTTTCTCTTTCAATATTTTCACAAGCTTCCGCGAGAAGTTTACCTTTAGCCAGTTGATTAATGACCGTCACTACTTTGTGTAAAGGATAAGTAATGCTACGAGTAAGCCATAAAACCACGATAATAATCAAGGGAGTAGCGATTAGTGCAACTATAGCAGATAACCATTCTAATTTGGAAATCGCTGCAAACGCTTCAGCCTGACTGATTTCAGCGATTAAGGCCCAATGATTACTGCCAATTTGTAATGGTGTATAGGCAGATAAGACGTTATCATCTTGATAATTCTTAATGATGTGTTCACCGGTTTGCCCGATTAAGGCGGCTTGACTACTTTTAGTGTTAACTATTCCTTGATGCGAATTAGCAAAAGCAGCCTTAAGTGAATGAGTTGCGGGTGCTAAGAAGGAATCTGAACGCATGATTTTATCACTCCCCACGAGATAACTTTCACCGGTTTTCCCCATACCGGCTCGTGCTCCCATAATTTGGTTCATTATGGTTGCATCTAATTGCAAAACCACTATCAACTCAACTTCACCACGATGAAATAACGGTTGCGCAATGAAAGCTGTTGGTGCATTGTTACTGGGCGGATAAGGTGCATAATCGGATATTGCGAACTGTTGGTATTGTAAAACCCTTTTGACAAGTTGACCAAGGTGTGAATTAGCATATTTACCGTTAAGAATATTGGTCGCATAATCATCTTCATGCCGAACAGTGTAAAAAATTTCTCCAGCGGGATGAATAAGAAACAGATCATAATAGCTATGTTGATGAATATACTTGGTAAAAAAATCTTCTTGGTCATCATTGCTTTTGGGGGTTAATAGTTCTTCTAGCGCAATAGTTGTAATAATACACCACTTTAGCCCTGGCACCGGGAGTGGTGCATAAGCACCTAATTCTAATATTCCAGTATCACCCAGTTTAACCGCTATCCCGGCTTGTCCCGCTAAAGCTTGGTTAATATCCTCGCCATTTTTAGGTGCACCAATCACGTCTTGATTCCCGGGTTTCAGCGAGCGATTGCTACGATAACTGGTTTGTCCATTCAATTGTCCAACGAGATAAGTTTCGCCGGTTTTACCCATTCCTTCACGTCGTTGCACAATGGCGTCAATCCGATTGGGTAATAAACTCAGGACTAAAACTCCGCTCAATTCACCAAAGCGAAAAATAGGGGCAGTTAGGAAAGCAGTATAGTGATTATCAATGATAGAATAAGGTTCAAAATCATGGACAGCAATAGTGTTAAGCCCCGCTTGAAATACCTTATACAAAGGACCATTTTTAAGTGTACTGGTTAATACATTTTGTCCCAAATCGGCACGTTTAGCGACGGTATAAACAATATCGCCATCTTTAGCTATGAGTAAAATATCATCATAGCCGTATTTTTCTTGATATTGTTGCAGTTCATTACCAAATCTAGCTTCAATTGATTGCCAAGAAAGTCCATCTGTTTTATAACCTTCGGCTTTAATCGCCCCATCAAATTGTTCTAATGCTTGAGAAACAGATTCCATTTTCGACAATACACTAATATCATTTAATCGTTCTTGAAAATACCATTCCAGTTGAGCTTGTTTATTTTCTTGAACACTTTGCAATTTTTGCAAGGCATTTTGCCTAAAAGTGGATATTGTCTCGATGAGAAACTGGAGTTCACGTTGTTTGTCGATGAAGAAATTCTCCAATTGAGCTTTTTTTATTTCTCGTACACTTTTTAGATGTTCAAAGGCTTGATTAGAAAGGGCAGTGCGACCATTGAGCAAAGCAATAGTCCCAATTATAGCGGCTGGTATAAAACCAATAGCTAATGCCGCCACTAGTAACCGTTTCCCAATAGTCATATGCTTCACCTTAATTTATAATTTAACATCTATCAACAATGGATAGGATAATCATGAGGAATGTTGTTCATAGAGATGTTATAGTCGTTAAAATATCATTATAATTTTCTACCAGTATGCTGTCACCCCTTGAATTAAAACCTGAACATGAATAAATTTATAAGCACTTTTAGTTAGTGAGAGTTGATGATGAAACTCAATTTGGAAACGGGGTGGTTAGAAGGTATTTCTTATTGTCCTTCACCACATTATGACGATCGCCCGACTGGTATGGATATTGACCTCATCGTTATTCATAGCATCAGTTTACCACCGGGACAATTTGGCGGCCCCTTTATTGATCAATTATTTACTCAGACTTTAGCGTGCGATGCTCATCCCTATTTTGCCACCATTGCTCAGTTACACGTTTCTGCGCATATACTGATTCGACGTACTGGTGAAATAACCCAGTATGTTTCTTTATTCCAGCGCGCCTGGCATGCTGGCGTTTCTAGTTTTGCGGGGCGTACTCACTGCAATGATTTCTCGATTGGAATTGAACTGGAAGGAAGTGACGAAGTGCCTTATACCGATGAACAATATGAACAATTAGCACAATTGATCAATTTATTACAGCCAGTTTGGCCCCGGATTAATCATAACCGTATTGTAGGTCATTGCGACATTGCACCGGATCGGAAAACGGACCCCGGTCCCGCTTTTGATTGGAGACGGTTGCACGAATTAATTAAATTGGTAACGACTCGTTAGCTCAACAGCTCAACGATTTGCTCATCTCGTGAACTCGTCATTAGAATAACCCAGTTGACGCAAGGCGTTTTCATCATCACACCATTTTTCTTTTACTTTAACCCATAACTGCAAAAATACTTTACCCGCTATCATGGTTTCGATATCTTGACGGGCTTCTTGGCCAACGGCTTTTAATACACTGCCTTGTTTACCAATAACAATCACTTTTTGACCGGGACGTTCTACCCAAATAATCGCACTGATATGCGTAAAGTGCTCTTGGTTAGCAAAATGTTCAATTTGCACGGTGAGACGATAAGGCAATTCAGCGCCTAAGCGACGCGTTAATTTTTCCCGAATTAATTCGGCTGCTAAAAAACGCTCGGAGCGGTCGGTAATTTGCTCGGTTGGAAAAACCGGACTATTGATTGGCAGTAGATTAATAATTTTACCTTCTAGTTCAACCAAATTGTTACCTTTACGCGCAGAGATAGGAAAAACCTCAACCCATAAACGTTTATGCGCTATTTCTTGTAAATAAGGTAACAACAGCGTTTTATCTTTCAGTTTATCTACTTTATTGATAGCTAAAATAACCGGTACTTGAATGTGTTCAAGTACTTTTAGAACGTAATTATCTTCCTCAGTCCAAGTCCGTACTTCTACTAACCACACAATTACATCAACTCCCTCCATACTAATCATCGCCGCACGATTCAGGTAACGATTCATGGCATTAAGTTTATATTGATGCAATCCTGGCGTATCAACATAGATAATTTGATGGTGGTCTATCGTCTTGATACCTAATAAGCGATGACGAGTCGTTTGAGGCTTTCGTGAAGTGATGCTAATTTTTTGCCCTAACAACCGATTAAGCAAAGTTGACTTACCCACATTGGGACGCCCAACTAACGCAACATAGCCACAATGTCCTTCAATCGACATTTAAATAATTTAAAGCAGAAGCAGCCGCTGACTGTTCGGCGCGCCGCCGACTTTCGCCACTACCATAAAATTTGGGTTTGGATAAGCCGGGCACCGTACATTCCACTTCAAAATGTTGTGCATGCGGTGCACCATCAATAGCTAAAACGCGATAAGTTGGTAAATTTTGTTGCTTAGCTTGCAAATATTCTTGTAATCGAGTTTTAGGATCTTTGCAGATTTTTTGCGGAGACAGACTATTTAAATGATCTTGCCATAAGTGTAAAACCACTCGTTGACAGTTTTTTATATCACTATCGAGATAAACTGCGCCAATAATCGCCTCTAAAGCATCCGCTAAAATTGAAGCCCGTCGCCCACCCCCGCTTTTCAATTCACCACCACCCAAACGTAAGTAATGACCTAACTCAAGCTGTTGTGCAATTTGTGCTAAGGTATCGCCATTAACCAAATTAGCACGTAACCGAGTTAATTCACCTTCTCGGGCGTTAGGAAAGCGTTCAAACAATGCTTCGGCAATAACACAACTCAGCAGCGCATCTCCCAGAAATTCTAACCGTTCATTATTAGGAGCACCGGCACTGCGATGCGTTAGGGCAGTAACCAAATAATTTTCTTGTTTGAAAGGGTAGGTTAGTGCCCTAAATAAAGGTGAATAAGTGATTTTCAAGCCGTTTCTATTTTATGTTGAAACTTAACCAAGAAAAATATATTAAACATAAATGGCTTAGTTCTTTCATAGTTCAATTTCAGGCTGACAGTGCCTTTTTCCGTGTTTCTATTGATCAGGAAATAATCTTTGATACTCTCATTATCAAAGATCGCGGTAAGACCTTGTTTGTTACTCTCGCTCAAATAGTTGAGGAATTCTTGTCTAATTTGGTTATCCATCTTTTGAGCTAGGTTTTGACTTTCTTGCAGTTTTTCTAAAGCATTCGCTACGGCTACGTTGTCCATATAAAGTGGAAACAATTTGAAAAATACGGTTAGGAATAAACCAAAGATGATGAGAAGAAATAACCAAGTTGTGCCACTTAGACCACGTTGTTGTTGAATATTAAAGTTCATTTTATGATGTTCTCCGGTTGGTGATTGAATACAGTTTATACTCCAAGCAAAATTTATCTTTTGCGAAGTAGCCGATGGGTTGATAATGAATTAGCGTTATTTTTATCCGGCTACTGTGATTATCGAATAGGTGTACCAATGCGATGCCAACTAATACCCGCATTTTGAAAATCCCAATTCATCCAAATAAAAAAAGCTTTGCCTATCAAATTTTCTTCCGGTACAAATCCCCAGACTCGACTATCTTTACTATTATCTCGATTGTCTCCTAGTACAAAATAATGATCATCCGGAATTTCCCAACGCCGAATTCCAGAGATTTGTTGATCCAAGTTAACTAAGATAGGGTGTTGGGCACCCGGTAAATGTTCAAGACGTTGTTCGCTACCGGTCATGGAGCTACCTTGACCAACTCCAACATACCGACCCTCTGATTCTTGCACAATGGGTTCACCATTGATATAGAGCATTTTATTGGCATAGTGGTATTCAAGTTGGTCACCGGGTAAGCCAATAACGCGTTTTATAAATGGAATAGCGGGATCTTCCGGGTAACGAAACACGACCACATCACCGCGTTTAGGTTCACCAATATCAATCACTTTGATATTAAGTACCGGTAATCGAATCCCATAACTGAATTTATTAACGAGAATAAAATCGCCTACCAGTAAAGTAGGCATCATTGATCCTGATGGAATGCGGAAAGGTTCAACTAAAAAGGAACGCAACACTAACACGATCAAAAATACCGGAAATAATGAACGTGCTAAGTCAACTATAAAAGGAATACGGTTAGCTTCTTGACGTTCAGTTTCGGTGGCATGGATTAATAAATTCGCTTTGAGTTTAACACGTCGCGGCACGAGATATACGACATCGTATAGCCAAATTAAACCACTGGCGATGACTAATAAGACTAATATTGTTGCTAAATCCCAATTCATTTTTTTTAGTTACCGGTGGTTATTAAATAAGAATTCAAGCATTTCATAGTGAGTCAATTGAACCGTTATTTTTTCCCGACTTGTAATACGGCTAAAAAAGCGTCTTGAGGAATGGTTACTGATCCCACTTGCTTCATACGTTTTTTGCCTTCTTTTTGTTTTTCAAGTAATTTACGTTTGCGAGTCACATCTCCTCCATAGCATTTAGCGGTTACATTTTTGCGCAAAGCTTTCACTGTCTGACGAGCGATAATATGTGAACCAATTGCTGATTGAATTGCTACATCAAACATCTGCCTGGGTATCACTTCTTTCATTTTTTCGACGAGTTCTCGTCCTCGGGTTAAACTATTTTCGCGGTGGACGATGATAGAAAGGGCATCCACTTTTTCACCATTAATAAGTACATCTAATTTGACTAAGTCAGCAACTTGGAAACGTGAGAAGGTATAATCCAAAGAAGCATAGCCTCGACTCACCGACTTGAGTCGATCAAAAAAATCCAATACCATTTCACTCAAAGGTAATTCATAAGCCAACGAGATTTGTAAACCGAGGTAATGTAGTTTTTTTGCACACCGCGTTTTTCTACACAGAGATTAATCACATTACCTAAATATTCTTGCGGCAACAACATGTTGATTTCCACAATCGGCTCACGCATTTCCGCAATCTGGTTAGGTGGCGGAAGCAATGCGGGGTTATCAATCATTAGAATTTCATTTTGCGTGGTCAATACTTCATAAACAACAGTTGGTGCGGTCGTAATGAGATTTAGATTATATTCGCGTTCTAAGCGTTCTTGCACAATTTCCATATGCAATAACCCCAAGAACCCGCAGCGAAAACCAAAACCTAACGCTTGTGACGTTTCCGGTTCATAATGTAAAGCGGCATCATTGAGATGCAATTTAGCTAAAGCTTCACGGAAACTTTCGTAATCGTTAGCCTCAATCGGAAACATACCGGCAAAGACTCGGGGTTTAACTGCTTGAAATCCTGGTAAAGGTTTAGCCACCGGGTGATTAGCGTCCGTTAAGGTATCACCAACTGGTGCACCTTCAATGTCTTTAATGCCAGCGACGATAAATCCCACTTCACCAGCCCCCAATATTTCTCGATCTTGTGGTTTAGGCGTAAAAATACCCACTTTTTCTATCTGGACGCGTCGCCCAGTTGACATGACGATGACCTTCTGTCCTTTATTTAGCTGTCCTTGCATGACTCGAACTAATGAGACAACTCCTAAATAATTATCAAACCAAGAATCGATAATAAGCGCAGTTAACGGTTCATCTAATTGACCCGGCGGTGCGGGGATGCGTTGTATTAAGGTTTCTAACAATTCTTCAATCCCAACGCCAGTTTTAGCGCTAACCCATACTGCACCCTGTGCTTCAATACCAATAATCTCTTCAATTTGTTGAATAACCCGTTGCGGATCGGCCGCGGGTAAATCAATTTTATTTAATACGGGTACGACTTCTAAACCTTGTTCAAGCGCGGTATAACAGTTAGCTACACTTTGAGCTTCTACACCTTGCGCGGCATCCACAACTAATAGCGCTCCTTCACAGGCTGCTAATGAACGCGAAACTTCATAAGAAAAATCCACATGACCCGGCGTATCAATGAAATTAAGTTGGTAAAGTTGTCCATCTCGCGCTCGATAGTTTAAGGTGACACTTTGTGCTTTGATGGTGATACCTCTTTCCCGCTCTAAATCCATTGAATCTAAAACTTGTTGGGACATTTCCCTTGCCGTCAAGCCACCGCAAATTTGGATAAATCGATCCGCTAGAGTCGATTTACCATGATCAATATGGGCAATAATAGAAAAATTACGAATATATTTCATGCAACCAATGTTGGCTAAACTCCATTAACAATAGTGACTGTTTTCTAATTGTGGCTGACTTGACTCGATAAAAATACAACAAATGTTTTAAATTTACAACACTCAAATCAAAATAGGCGAATTTCTCGGTTATATTAAGGTGATAGTGGCTTTAGCGTAACAAGGGGTTGTAACCCCCTTGTTCATATTTAACCTTATTTTACTAAGCGATTTTATCGCTGATTAAGAACGCTTAAAATAAGCCAATACGACATCTTTATCTAAATGGTAGTGACAAATTTCTTGTTCACCAGCAGCTAATACCGGTATACGTTCACCATAGTTTAGTTTGAGATAACTATCCGCATCAACATCTACCACATTTAAAGAAAAACGGTATTGTTGTTGAAACTGCTCTAATTGGTGTTTCATTTCCTCACACAGATGACACCCTACCCGGGTGTATAGTGTCAAGGTAGGGAGTGTGGTGGTCATTTCTTTGCGGGTACTTTAATGGCCAAAAACAGCGGAGAATCTTGTCGATGTATGAGTACCGGTATCGTTTTTTCTTCCAAATCCGCTAAAATTTCCTTGAAATGAGAAACATTCTTAATGTTAATGTTGTTTATCATCACAATGACATCGCCTTTATGGATACCAGCATCTCGGGCTGCGCCGGCTTCGACTTGGACGACAAGTACTCCATTTTCAGGTAAATTTTCGGTTTCAGATTTTTGGGCAGAAACATCCGTCACTGACAATCCTAATCTGTCACTGGTAATGGTTTTATCACCCTTACTCGAAACGGCTAACTTAATATCATCTTCTGGTGGTAATTCAGCAATGGTGACTTCCAAAGATACCGGTTTACCTTGGCGGATAACCGTAGTCGTCACTTTTGAATCCACTGGAGTACTACCAACCAAGGGCGGTAAATCAGCAGAGCGTTCTATCGGGTTATTATTGAATTGAGTAATAATATCACCAACTTGAAACTTGGCCGCAGCGGCTGGACTATCCGGTAATACTTTAGCGACTAAAGCACCGGCCGGTTTTTTCATACCAAATGATTCTGCTAGTTCACCAGTCACATCTTGAATAAGTACCCCTAACCAACCGCGAGTCACTTTACCCTTAGCCTTTAATTGCTCAACCACATCTTTTAATACATTGACTGGAATAGCAAAAGATAATCCCATAAAGCCACCGGTGCGGCTATAAATTTGAGAGTTGACGCCAATGACTTCACCGGCTAAATTGAATAAAGGGCCACCAGAATTGCCAGGATTAATAGCCACATCGGTTTGAATAAACGGAACATAAGTATCACTGGGTAAACTCCGACCTTTAGCACTCACAATCCCCGCCGTGACAGAATAGTCAAACCCAAAAGGCGAACCAATGGCTAATACCCATTCACCCACTTTTAAATTATCGGAAGAGCCTAATTTTACTGTTGGTAAATCAGTGGCTTCTACTTTAAGTAAGGCGAGATCACTTCTATTATCGGAGCCAATTAATTTAGCTATAAATTCGCGACGATCACTTAGTCGTACAATAATTTCTTGTGCTTCATTTATCACATGGTTATTAGTAACGACATAGCCATCAGCGGAGATAATAAAACCGGAACCTAATGAAGTTGCCGGGCGTTCTTCAAGTAATTCACTACCTTCGTTATCAAAAAAACGCCGAAAGAATTCATAGAAAGGACTATCTTCTGGTATACCCGGTATGGATCGGTAGTTAGGTTGTTTTTCTTTGTTAGTATTTTCTTCGTTGTTATTTTTTTTACTGCTGGTACTGATATTGACGACGGCCGGTCCATAAGCTTCTACTAATTGTGTAAAATTGGGTAAATTTTGTGCCATAACTGGCATGGCTACTAACCCCAATAGTAAGCCCATGTTGATAATATACCTTGACAGTTTATACTTCATAGTAACTCCTGAGTTAATTACAATTAAACGAATTTCTTGAGTATGATCGGGTAATAGCGCGTATCTTTGCCTATTTTAGCATTGATTCGTTGCGCTTGAAGTAAACCCATCCATAAACCCAGTAAACTGGCCATGATTGTTAAGATTTCTTGCCTAGGCCATTGCATGATGACAATGATCCCTTCATAGCCGATTGCGCCACTAAATAAACCCAGTAAAGGGAGTAAGTAGAATACCAAAGCAGTTTTCAGTAAAGCATTTTCTTCTAAACCGATGATGACTTGGTCACCAACCTGCGCAGCCAACGGATTGACAACTCTAACTGTACCATATTTTGGTTTAAGCATTGAAGTTAAATTTGCCATACCACACCCCTGGTGATTAACACAGTGCTGGCAACTGCTATCCGCTAGCGTTTGTACAATGGCAAATTGATCTTCAACCTGAATAACAACACCTGGCTTTTCAATCATGGCTATTTTTAGTCATCTATCACAGTCAATAGTGGCATTATAGGGATATATTTTTTATTCTAAAGGGAAATGAACTGAAATTCACTTAAAAAAATACCCGACGTAAAATTAATTTTTCAGCAAAAAAGGAGCTACTTACTTCAAATTATCCATGCCATAATAAACAATTTCGACTCTTTTCAAAGTGAATTTAAGTTGCTATGACTCAACCAACTGAAGTAGATGTTTTAATTATCGGCAGTGGTGCGGCTGGACTTAGCTTAGCATTAGAACTGGCTGAACACGCTAATATCATGGTTATTTCCAAAGCAGCCCTTGATACCAGTAACACCCACTATGCTCAAGGTGGTATTTCTGCTGTATTGAGTAAAGAAGATTCATTAGACTCTCATATTGAAGATACCTTGAATGCCGGTGCCGGTTTATGTGATCCAGATATAGTCAAATGGACTGTCTCCCACGGTCCAGAACGGATTGCTTGGCTCATTCAACTGGGTATGCCATTTACTCAAGCAACTGACTTTAAGGGCAACATCAATTACCACTTAACTCGTGAAGGTGGCCATAGTCATCGTCGGGTCATTCACGCTGAAGATGCTACTGGACGCGCTATTGTTTCAACTTTGCTAGCTCAGGTAACGCTCAACCCTCGAATTCGCTTGTTAGAACGCCATCTGGCTATCGATTTAATCACCGGAAAGAAAATTGGTTTAAGCACTTCACGCTGTTTAGGGGCTTATGTTTTTAATCGCGACACCGCACAAATCCAGGTCATCCGTGCCCGTTTTGTGGTACTCGCTACTGGGGGTGCTGGTAAAGTTTACTTATACACCAGTAATCCAGATGTAGCTACTGGTGATGGGATTGCCATGGCTTGGCGAAGCGGTTGTCGAGTAGTTAATATGGAATTTATCCAATTTCATCCCACTTGTTTATATCATCCCCAGGCAAAATCATTTTTAATTAGTGAAGCCCTGCGTGGTGAAGGGGGGCGATTATGGTTACCCGATGGAACTGCTTTTATGAATCAATTTGATCCACGCGCAGAATTAGCACCACGAGACATTGTAGCCCGCGCAATCGACCATGAAATGAAACGCTGCGGTTGTGACTACGTATTGCTTGATATCAGCCATAAACCGGCACAATTTATTATTGAACATTTTCCTAATATTTATCAACGTTGTCTTGATTTAGGTTATGATATAGTTAAACAGCCAATTCCGGTGGTACCAGCCGCTCATTATACTTGTGGTGGAGTGATGACTAATCGATATGGACAGACAGATATTGAAGGATTATATGCCATCGGAGAAGTAGCTTTTACCGGATTACATGGTGCTAATCGAATGGCCAGTAACTCTTTGTTAGAATGTTTGGTTTTTGCACATACCGCCAGTCTAGATATACTCGCTCAGCTAAACACCGTACCTTGGCCACCGGCTTTACCCGCTTGGGATGAAAGTCGGGTGACTGATTCCGATGAAGAAGTGGTAGTTTCCCATAATTGGGAAGAGTTACGCCGATTTATGTGGGATTATGTGGGTATTGTCCGAACCACTAAGCGGTTGCAGCGCGCTAAACGTCGAATTGATATGTTACAAAGCGAAATTACTGAATATTATAGTAATTTCCGAGTTAGTAATGATTTGATCGAACTGCGTAACCTCATGTTAGTTGCTGATTTAATCATTCGTTCTGCCTTGCAACGTCAGGAAAGTCGAGGTTTACACTATACTCTGGATTACCCGGAACCAGAAGCGATTACCTATAACACTATACTGACACCTAGCCTAGATAATTAGGTTATCCATTAAAAAATTACTTTGATTAATTATGATGAATTATACTCCTCCTGCTACTTTACTCACTGGTCGTGTTATTCTGGTCACTGGGGCGGGTGACGGAATTGGTTGTGCTGCCGCTAAAAGTTTTGCTGCCCATGGCGCAACCGTCATTTTACTGGGACGTACTATCCGCAAATTAGAAGCGGTATATGATGAAATTGAACAAGCGGGTCATCCTCAGGCAGCTATTTATCCAATGAATTTGGAAGGTGCTAGTTCTAATGACTATAAACAACTCGCTAACACCGTAGAAAAAGAATTTGGACAACTCGATGGGTTATTACATAATGCCAGTCAATTAGGAGTACTTACCCCACTAGAACATTATGATATTACACTATGGTATCAAGTCATGCAGGTTAATCTTCATGCCCCCTTTTTATTAACCCAAGCTTGTCTAAACCTGATGAAAAAATCAATGGATGCTTCGATTGTGTTTACTTCTGCTCCGGTTGGGCAAAAGGGACGAGCTTATTGGGGGGCCTATGCGACCTCTAAATTTGCCCTTAATGGAATAATGCAAATTTTGGCGGATGAATTAGAAAATAATACCGCTATTCGAGTTAATGCGATTAATCCCGGTGCAGTGCGCACGGCATTACGAGCCAATGCTTATCCCGGTGAAGACCCAACTACTTTACCGCTACCCGAAACCATCATGCCGGTCTACCTGTATTTAATGGGTCCAGATAGTAAAAATATTAATGGACAAACACTAGATGTATAATTACTCAATACTACTCGACTAATCTGGTTAAATTGAGAGGGGCAACCTTGTATTTTAGTTTAATTAAGACCAGTAGCCCGGGTAAAATGCCTCCTACCTACCCGATTTTCCAAGTTGATATTTACATCATGTCACCGATCATCTTCGTGATCTGAGTGTGTTACGAGCCATTCTTGCCAAAAGGGGAAACGGTATTAATGTTTATCAATTGAATGACCCTCAAATGTTAGAAGCATGTAGGCTAGGTTGAGGAACGAAACCCAGCTGAGAGTTTAGTTATTCATGAGTTCGTGATAAGAAAAGATTAGGTATATCAGCTTGAATATATTTACTATAAATTCGGTAAACCCGGTTAGGTTAACTTCAATGAGAGATGAGAATATTCATTCTGCCCTCAGAATAAGCTGGGTTTCGTTCCTCAACCCAGCCTACTCGTGCTTCAATGCCATTAAGTTAAGCCGAATTAGGGTGCGTTCTACGCACCCTACCTTAACTTAATGGCATTGTGGCTACGCTTGCTAATGGGAAATTTAAGAGCAGTCATAACGTTCATTTAGTTAAATCAAAGTAAGGTTTCAAATTTAAGCGTATCAAACCGCTTCTTTATATGGGTATATCATTCAAGCGTTTTAACGGGTAAAACCGTTCCCATTTGGCCCATACTCAGTCACCTCAAATAACAATCGGTTCTCAGAATTAGGTAAATATTTCATGTTAACCCACAATGTTGGTGGGAATCCTCCAGCAACAGGCTCTTCTTCATAAAACGCTTTAGGAATATGAATGTTTAATTCAGGTGAGATACTGACTGCATTGGCTGTCTTTAAAAATTCGGTTGCTATGAGTAAAAGCACTTCTGAGGCTTTGTAACCCCCTAAACTGTCTATGGGCTTAAGTGTAATATACTGATTAAAAGAATCAGCCAGAGGATAAATAAGAGTTTCTGTATTGCTTTCTAAAGCCAGAAAAAAGCGGTAAGTGGGCTCTATACGAACCATCCAATTCTTAGTTAGCGCTAAGTCCACTTGTTCGCTTAGCTTATTTATTTGCTCAGCCATTTGACTGTTACTCATAAGACCGGTAATATCTAAACTACCCGCTTGGCAATGAATTTCCAGTAAGCTATCTGTTGTTAACACGGGGACATACCACATTCCTCTTAGTGTCAATGTGGATTCGAAAGTACCTTGAGTCGCATAGTTTTGAATGCTTTCCGATGTGATTGTATAAACTGGGAAGGGTCTTTCTTGCACAAATTTAGAATATTCTGTGCTTTCTGGAGAAAAAGAGGATTGCATTAGAATAGAACCTTTCCAATCATCCAGATGTGCCACTGCGAATTGACTTATTTCTTCAGCAGTCATGTGATCGCATAATTCATCTGCTAATAATATTTGATTAGTTAAAAAATACATCATGATCGAAACGGGTACGAGCAATTTTGTCGTCATCATATTAAATATCTCCTCATTTTCTAAATTAAGCGGATTATTGTGCGTAACCCACTTAATTATTTTAGCTTAGTTTACTTGAACTGTTATCATATCCCAGTAAATATTTCCATCTAAAATGCCATTTCTAGTTAGATCAACTGCAAAATACATAGCATAAGTACCCACCGGTAATGTACCATTATAAACACTTTGATTAGTCGCACTCAATTGAGCTTGTCTCCAAGTTGTCGGTGTAGTCGTTACTGTACCTGCCGCAGTAAGATAATACCTAATCCCGTTGAGATCATAACCAACCCACCAATCTGCCCAATCGCTACGTCCATTGGGATTGAGAGTAATATTTACATTGAGATTAGTTGAGGAGGTTGCACTCATGGTGGGACCCTCATTACTATTTACACTTATATTGACTGAAGGCATCGTCCTACCCGTTATGCTTAAAGTGTGTGTCCATTGGTGGGTAGGATCGCTAACAACGGCATTATAATTCATCATTCTTTCCCCATTCCATGGATCATTGATATACATTAACCCATTGTTATTAGAACCTATGAATCCTTTAGTAGTTAAAAAGTGTCCACCTCCAGCAGTCCATCCCCATCTCATCACAAATGGGCGACCTGCATTCATCTCAGCCACAGTAGTTGCAGGACTTAAAACGCTCGCTTGGCCTGTACTATTGCACCGAAATTTTGGAGGATACCCTGAATACTACCAGGGGTGGAATATAAAGAGTTTACTACGTTACATCCCGTTGGAAGTGGAGTTACACAACAATCTGATCGAAATAAAGCCCAATTTGCTATCTGGCATTGTGTTGGGTTATTCTCAAAATAATTTAATATCCCTTGCGAGGTTGCAGCCCAACACCAATTGGTTTGTTCTTGAAACCGGAGTGGAACCGGTAATATACCCGCCTGTGCGTAATAACCATATAAAAATAGTACAGATGTAAATAACCAATGCGTTAATTGATAAAGTTTTCGCATATCCATATCCTCCTTAATTAACTTCCTTTAGCAATTTAGAACTAAGAACTGTCATGACATTATCGGGTGTATAGCCACCCTCTTCATCCACAGATTGGATTGCTAAATATTCTTCTGTAAAGGTTAATGGATAGATCACTTCACCCCTATCTTGTTCTGTTGCAACAAAGTCACCCATTGGCTAATATGTTCTAACAAAGCGTTGTTCTTTGAAGGAAGTTGGCCTTATTGAACTTTCAAAAGAAACCAGTGCCTCTGCTAGCGGTTTGGCGCCAACGCCTACAATCTCTAATTGATTCCCTATGCAACTTATCTCTATGAGAGCGACGGGTCTTTTCCCGATAAAAGCGGGAACTAACCCAGTACCGGTGAAATCAGTGAGAGATAAAAATCCATCATCTTTTTTGTAATTTTGGATTTTATCAGGAAGAAGAGTATAAACTTGAAATGCCTTTTCTAAAATAATTGGCTCTCCAGTTTTCCCTTGTTGCATCCTGATTGCGTCAGGAATTGAAGGGAAAAATACCGGTGTTGATGAATCATTAACTGGATGTTTTTCAGTTATCCAATCTAATAATCTAATTGTTCCATTCCACGCATTTAAATTAGTAGATACAATTTGGTTGATTTCTTCAGCAGTAGCAGAACGTGGACATCCTTTATCAGCATAACCAACCATAGGCAACAATATTAAAAAACTAATATGAAAAGTTAATCGCTTAATTAAATTAATCATAATCTCAACTTTTTCCTCCATAATTTAGCACAGTGTTACCCACTATTTGCCGTGAAAAGTGGACTTCCTCATTCCCAAATGTGGGCATAAAAACGCAGTTCTAATTGCATCAACTGTCAGTTCGTCTCATTTGATGTTAACACATCTAGATTGCATTCCACTTGAATCAAATTGGGAATGGGAAAAGGTTAACATACTTTATCCGCCTAAACTGCCGTTTGCGTCTCAATTTCTATCGTTTGCGTCACAATTTAAGGTTTGACGATATTGGCGCGGGGTTAATCCAAAACGCTGCCTGAAGGTCGCGGTAAAAGCGCTGTGATTTTGATAACCGATGGTGTCGGCTATTTGTTGAATAGAGAAGATACTTTGGTGTAACAGACATTGCGCCTTAGCTAAACGGCATTCACGTAAATAGGCAAACACGGTCATCCCAAAGGTTTGTTGGAAGGCTTTCGAAAGTTTCGTGTGATTTGTCCCGACGGTGTGGGCTAATTGTTTTAAGGAAGGGGGGTCTTGCCTGTGCGCTAATAATAAATTCCGTGCCTTATAGACGAATGGGAGGTGGGCGGTCGCTAAGGGTTGAGATCTTGAAGAGGTAGGCTCAGAAACCGCTAAATATTCTGCTATTTGTCGAAACAATTGGTCCGTTTCGGGAGGGGTGGTTACTCCTATTAATATTTCCTGTTCATGAATAAGCTGATTGACATCAGGTAGGGTAATATTCGATAACACTTGTGTTTTGATCAGTTCCTCTTGAGCGCCATGCGCAACAATGACCTCCAAACCTAACTTATTTAAAATATTGATTATTAAATTAAAATCAGTATATACATCATCGTCAATGACCAGGATAATCTTGGTAATAACACTTGACAGCGGCGTCAAGGTATTTACGCTATTTTCGTTTGACGTTTGACGTTTGACGTTTGACGTTTGACGTTTGACGTGTTTTTGTTTCAAAAATAACATAGTGAAATCCCCCTCTCAAAAGAGAAAATACCGCCAGGTTGATGAAGTGAAACGTAGCTAATTTTGGAAATTTATTTTATTTTAAAACTATTACACTAAGCAAGGCGTTTCTGCAAACGAGGATTGCCCGAGGTTGGCACCTCGTAATCCGTTGCCTAGGGTCAGTGCATGGGCAGGGCAAAATCGCTTAGTTTTGGGACAGGAAGCGATTGAGGAAAAATCTAATGAAATTACTGCGATTCCCAAGCGGTTAGCCTTACTGGAGTTGAAAAATGGCCTTGTTACTCTTGAGGCGATGGGATGCCCAAAACCAATGGCGGCACAA
>JAAUSR010000122.1 GCA_012032555.1 Thioploca sp. | reverse complement strand
TGTCACTTATTTTTCTTTATTCTATTTATATGGCTTCCTCAAATTATTTCAATATCCCTGAACAAGATATCCTAAAAAATGTATGATTTTGACAAATAATTATAATAACACCATTTATAAATAATCAGCAGTACCCAAATAGTAATGACACAACTAACTGCTCGTAATTATCACTTAGTAACTTTTTGGTCAGATTTTCCTGAAAAAAACTATGCTACACCAAAAGTTCGAAAGGATATTCGAGAATTTCTTGAAAATAGCGGTGTTCAGGTTATTCGTATCGATCCCAATAAGTTAGATGGATTTGAAAGCGACCTAAAAGCACATCAACAAATTGCAAATCTGAGTGGTAAAATTTTGGGAACAGTTCTTCAGTATCCGCTTAAACCAGTCATCAATATTACACAAGATAGTTTTGAAATATCATTCAAAGCTTTAGAAATAATAAATAAACTATCAAATCACAAGATTACTTTAGTTCATGATATTAAATCAATCCAATCATCAATGTTCGGAAAATCTCCGACTGACAAGCAATGATAGAAACAAATAATTTAGAAAAAGAGTTAATATTACAATCTGATTCAATTATTGCACATAGTGAGCCTATGATTGAATATTTGTCATCATTGTTTCAAATACCTTCCAGAAAATTTCAATCACTGCATATTTTTGATTACATAGGTATCCCATTCGCACCCAAATCAAAAAATAATCAAAAAATTTCTATCGCTTTCGCAGGGTACTTAGGCATTTCTAAAAAGAAACTATTAGATATACTTTTCTCAGAACTCCCTGAAAATGCTCACTTATCATATAATTTATACGGTTCTGATTTTCCTGAAGAACTTTATCATAGAAACGACATAGCATATAATGGTTCAATTACTCCCGAAACACTTCCCAGTATTTTAAATCAGAATAATAACTTTGGTCTGTTATGGGATGAATTTAATCCACTTCAAAAAGAATATTACAAAATGATAGTACCGCATAAATGTTCACTATATATTAGATCGCTACTGCCTTTAATCGTTCCTTCAAATACATACATTGGAGATTTTGTTGATTCAAATCAAATTGGAATAACAATAGATGGGTTATGTCATATTGAAAGAATTAATTTAAGTAATCTACATATAGATTACGGAAAGTTAAAGGACTTACAACAAAAATTGAATTCGGGACATTTCACAATTGACGCAATAAATAGAGCATTAAAATGATTGAAAAAATGTCATTATAGGATTAGGAATATCGGGATTATCCTTTGCAACCTATTCGGACCCAAATATTTTTTCTTATTCTTGAAAAAAATATGGAAATAGGCGGATACCACAGAACCGTCAGAAAAAAAGGATTTATTCGGGATTACTCAGAAAATTTCTTACATTTCAAAAATAAGATTATAAAAAAGGGAGTCTAAGTATTATTGAAAAAAAAAGTTACGGAAATTAAACGAAATTCAAAAATAATATTTCAAAATGAAATTATTGACTTTTCATTTCAGCATAATATTCATCAACGTGGACCAATAAAATATATCAAATACGTTTTTTCACATATAACAAAAAAGACATAAAATGGCTCATTTGAAGACTCTATATACGGTACAAGCGGAAATTTAATTTTCAGAATGTTTCTTATTCCTTCTAAGGAAAAATTATATGCGTGTGAATTTGATATGCTTGATTGAAACACAATTGCTTGATTTTTTCAAAAAACTTCATTTTAGTCATTCTTTAATAAAGAAAAATATTATAATGATGAAGCATTTTATACAAAAGAAGGAACATTTGAATTAATAAAACCATTAGCAAAAAAATAGATAAGAAGAAAATTTCATTAAACGACACAGTATTGAAAATTGATGCTAAGAATAAAATTCTTAAAACTGAAAGAGAAAAAATCAAATGTGAGTATTTAATTAACACCATTAGATCTAATTCCTTTAGTAAGATAGTTGAAAATAAAATTAAGAATTGATTATAGAATGAAGTGGCAGTCTTAAATTTTGGATTTGATAAACCCTCAACCCACAAAGCCCATTAGTACTACATACTTGATAAGAATAATATCTTTTATAGAATTGGATTTTATCATAATATGAATAAAAAAATGAGCACCTATGTTGAAATTGGTCTCGAAAAAAAGGATATGATAAATATCGACCAACTAAAAGAAAAGACCATTAAAGACTAAAAAAATTAAAAATAATTACAGATCAAAAAATCATTGCAGAAAGCAGCATCTTAATGGATCCTGCATATGTGCATTTAGAATCAGATCAAAATCTTAAAATTAAACAAACACAAAGAAATCTTGAAGAACAGGACATTAATTCTATAGGAAGATACGCTGCTTCGAGTTACTCATCAATTGAAGACCTTATGCTGGAAGCCAAAAAAACAAAAGAAAAAATGATTGGAAATGAGCAATAAGCTTATAAGTAAACCAAAATGTTTAAGATAATATTTTGGAGGGTTTTGAAATGAGAACACAACAAGTTGAGTGTATTGTATTTAGAAGAAAAGAAGACATTGAGTTTCTGTTATTGAAGAGAATTCCTGAAAAAGGTGCATTTTGGCAACCCCCTTGTGGAGGAGTTGAACAAGACGACAAATCTCTTATAGATGCCTGTTATAGAGAAATTGAAGAAGAAGTAGGCATAGGTAAGGAGCAAATTACTAATGTTATTGAAGATGTATATCAATTCACTATGAATAACGATTATCTCACCGGAGAAGAAAGCACCCCACTTACAGAATACGTATTTGGTTTTGAAGTTAAACCTGATGTTGAAGTAAAGTTAGATGCTAATATTTATGTCGAACATGAAGAATTTCAATGGGTATCTTTTGATAAAGCGATTGAAATGCTTAAATGGGATGACAATAAAGAAGCATTTAAAGCACTAAATAAGATTTTAACTGAAAAAGAGTCATAGGAACTCTTCCAATACTTTTATTTGCTTTTCATTTTGTTCAATACTCTTTGGTCTATGTATCGCATTTCTAATAACTTCTATGCCCGATTTAGACAAACCTCTTCCTGCACCAAATTCTCTTCTAATAGTGCCTTCAGAACATAATAGAGGATCAACATTAGTTCCACTTAGTTCAATCAAATTACTTATAGAAATATCCGATTTTAATCTTACACAATAATCTTCACTTAAATATTCATACACTCCAATAATTATCGGTTCTGGAACTAAGCCTTTATAGATCGATTCAAATATGTGAGAAGTCATTTCAAAATCTTGAACAGATAAAATGGAATAACCTTTATTACGAATAAATTCAATTAATTCATCTTTTCGCTTATAAGCGTCTGGCTTTATAATAAATTGAGTATTCATTTTACAGATTTCTCAAATAAAATAGGCATAGGGGTTTCACTAATGCAAAAATTATTCTTTACACCATAAGTTTGATTTGCAATTTCCATCTCCGGACTTAATCCAGGACATTTCTGCAAATACTCTTCACAACCTTGACATTTCTTCAAAACAGCTTTAAACCAATCCCTGATTAAATCAAGTGTCCGATTGTTATTCCAAATTGATTCCAAGGATTCAGTAAAAAGATCACCTAAATACATTCTTCGATCTTGATATACATTATATCCATTTGGCCAAACCCCCCCAGAACAATCTATGTTTATTGTAGTTGTACCGTGTGATAAAGAATCTTCAAGCACACTAGCTTCAGATTTATTAACAGCTC
The DNA here is from genome assembly GCA_012032555.1 of Thioploca sp. Taxonomy (GTDB): domain Bacteria; phylum Pseudomonadota; class Gammaproteobacteria; order Beggiatoales; family Beggiatoaceae; genus Thioploca. The sequence goes on along the minus strand of JAAUSR010000122.1, from coordinate 4,010 downwards.
GTTCTCGATATGATTGTTCAAAGTGCATAATACTTAAATCCGGATGTTTTTCTCTTAATGCAAGCGTATCCCTTGCTGATTCAAAATGTTCATCATAAGTCATACTTAATCTATTCTGATTTACTCCTCTACCTACTGGTCTCATATGAAAAAAATTAACTTCATCGACATAAGGAGAAACCTCTTCAATTATTTGAGGAATATCATGTACATTTAATTTTGTTAAAACAGTATTTGTTCTAGTTGTTATACCAGCTAGGGACATTTTCTTGAGAGTATCAATCGCAGATTCATAAGAATGTGGACCTCTCATAAAATTATGATGTTCCTTATTACCATCAATACTTATAGTTACCTGATTAGGATCCAATTCTTTCATTTTTGTAATTATTTCATTTTGCTTTTCATATACACCATTAGTATTCACTGAGATTTGAATTCTTTTTCTTTTTGCATAAGATAGTACTTCAAACCAATCAGGACGACTAGTTAATTCTCCACCGGTAAATCTCACATCAATAACTCTACTAGAAGATAATTCATCTATTATTCTTTCGAGTTCATCCGTTGTTAAACCCATTGGTGCTATAGGTGACGAAGACACAAAACAATGTTTACACCCTAAATTGCATCTTCTAGTCAGTTCAAAATAAACTCTAACAGGAGCAGAAGGTATATCAATTCTAACTGGAGGCTTCGTTTGTTTCAACACAATATCTACATCACCAGGCTTAGAGGTAACTAAATTAAATCTGAGATTTTTAGTATTATACAAAATCCCCCCAAAATGCTCCTCTCGAAATATTTTCATAACTATTCAGTAACAAAATCAATATATAAATTTTACTACTTAGACTTCATTTATAAATAAAGCCCATCTGATTTTTTAGAAAGAAGAAACAAAAAATCTGGACCCCCGTCCTAACGGACATGTTGGCTCCCTTCAGTCGATATTTATTTACGTGAAAATTTAGCTGAGCCTACGAACAAGTTCTCCGGCTTTTTTCTTGCAGAAAAAACGTATGACCAGGTTTATGAGGAAAATGCCTCGGCTCGGCATTTTCCCAGACTACTTCTGCTTCGCTCCAGAAACTTCTCATTAGCCCGATGTTAAACTCTACTGCCCGAGAGAAAAATTGGCGTTCTAGCGCATTTCAACCCCGAATTTAGAGTTTTTGGCGTTATCTACTGCCAAGTTAGCCAATAGCGGAAAATTGAAAATACACAATAACCACTATCCAGTGGCGAAAGATTTATATAGTGGTAAGTTTTACTACTTCGTAGTAATGAAAATTAAGGTATCAGTATCGATGGAAGCAGAATTGCATGAACTTGTAAAGACTAAAGTAGCGAATAGCGTATTTAGGAATACTAGCCATTTTATTGAGTATGCAGTTGAAACGTTCATAAAAGGAGGTCAAAATGGTTCCTAATTGGTTTATAAGAAAAAAGGATAAACCTGCTGATTTGGAAGCGAGGCTAGAAGATGCTTCTCCCGCTAATCCTCAAAGGGCAACTTTAGCTGAAAATTTCGATTCTTTCAGATATTTGGGAATTCTTGATACGTATGGTGTTGATTGGTCATTGGAAAAAGCAGCTAGAGATACATTGCAAAATTTCTTTGATGGAAACAACAGAACTCTCGATGGCGTTGATGTTATAGTAAATCAAGAAGGAGAAGATTACACAATCAGAATAAGCAATCATGCGGAATATGATTTTAGGAGACTGATGCACTTAGGCGGAACCACTAAATCGGACGATCCATTTGCAGCCGGAGGATTTGGAGAAGGAACCAAAATATTGGCTCTTGCATTACTTAGGGATTATGGTTTTTCTCAAGTAAAATTCGGTTCACGGAATTGGGAATTGGATTTTGTAATGGATGATGTTCCAAAAGGAGAATATGTTGAACAACGAAAAGGTTTATTTGCAGGTCTAAAAGGAACAGAAAAGCGAAAAGCAGGTAACTTCATTGAATTCAGGACAAAAAAACCAGAACATGCTCAGGCATTTGTTGATGCACAAGAATTATTCTACAGTTCCGATAATCCCGATTTCCAAAATCCCTCGTTGGATATTCCTGGAGTTGGTGGATTCAAATATCTTCCAAGAGAAGAAGGCTCAAGAAACACACCGAAAGGAAATTTCTATCATGTGGGCCAGAGAAGGCATTTCGATAAGGAAGAATGGAATACTGTTGAGCACGTAAATATTTGGACTTATGTTAATGACGTTCTGAAAAAAGACAGAGACAGAGGAGTTGTAACAAGAAGAGAAATCGAGGAGAAAGTAATTCCTAAAATATTAGATGCTGGATCAAGAGAGGATTTATCAAGACTGGTTTACGATATGAGACCTCTTTGGTCAGGAGTTTGGAGTTTTGAGGTCGGATATAAACTATTAGAAGGAATTGCTAAGAGATTGGCAAAACAGGATGTAAAACTCGAGTTTGATGATAAGTATCTTGCTTCAACTGCATTCATGCCAAGCAACATTGCAGATAGTCTAAAGCAACAAGGTTTTGTAATCTGTCCTGGATTTCTTGGAGAAATCGGCATGAAATCAGCTCTAGAAAAATTTAGAGATATGCAACAGCATTATAGAGTTGAAACAACTCCTGATGAAGAAGCCAGAATCAGTATTCTCTATGAAGCAATCACCCCATTCCAAAGAGATAGAAAAGACGTCTGGGTTTTTGATAGAGAACGTGAAAATAGCATTATTCAAGGGCAATATGACGAAGCTTTCGTTTGGTTATCAAGAGAAACATTAGGGAAAGCATTCCATGAAGCACTTGCCACTTATCTTCATGAAGTGGATCATAAAAATGGCTCAGATTCTTCAGCCGAATTTAGTTATGCATTAACTGATACTCTCGGAAAGGTCATTAGTGGAATAACTACGCAACCAGAGCTATATCAAAGACTTGAAAAAAGATGGAATCAGACCTTGCCAAAACCGAAAGATGCAGGAACACCCCCATCTAAATAAGTTTCATTGTGCTAAAAAAACAGGTAAACAAGGAAGCGTCGCCCCTAACTCTTTTTTGGTTCTCTTTCTAAAAAAACACCATAAGTGAAAATTCAGGTGCTCGTATCTGCCATCAAGAGTTATCTTGAAGGTGACGCTGAAGGCACACGCTGGAATCGGCTCCTCAAAATGGATAAGGACTTGGCAAGCCGGGTCGATTCGGACGGCCAGAGCGTAGAGCTGGACGTGCAAAAGCAATCTGAACTTCTCGGGAGTGAATTCTTGCACGTTTTTCAGGACAGGTACTTGCTTCCGAAGGACCCCGTCCTGCTCACGCTTTTTGTTCCGAACATTCCCTACGAAATGCGCGAGGCAGCTGCAGGCATGCTCAAGAAGGCGAGCGATGCTTACGTGCATCCCTTTCGGAGGAAGACGATGTTCTCAGTCTTTGAAAGGCAAGCCCCTGCGCAAGAGAGCGACAAGATTGATGTCAGGGACTGCGTGACGGTCAGACACAATATTCAGGATCTGATTGTGGAACCCGCGATCATCCCCCTGGCAGAATTGGTGCGTCTTGCCGAGTCAGACCGGGAGTGCGCGATAGCAAGTGATGGACTCAAGCACATCCGAGACTTGCTGGCGAGATATATCAACAACACCATAGCAGAGTAGTAGACCCGCATGAAGTCCGCACCAGGAGTCTCCTTTCGGTGACGAAACAAGCGCACGTCATGCGTAAAGTATTAATGCGAGCGCTGCTCCAACGCAGTGCATGACAGCATATCACATGGAGACTGCGTGCGGCCGGAGAAGTGCCGATCTTTCCGAAGTCATTTTTGAGGTGGTGCGTCGGCAGTCGCCAACGATTGAGCGCATGCTGCTTACGACGACGCGGGTGCATCCCGGTGCTGACTCCTTGCGCAGGGGCATGTCCGAGCTTCACACGCTTGCCTACCTGCAGCCAGAAGGTGAGCGGCTGCAGACACCTTTAGGAAGCGTTTCTGATATTGATGCGCGGGATGCGCGCGCGTACCGTG
>JAAUSR010000121.1 GCA_012032555.1 Thioploca sp. | reverse complement strand
TAAAGCTTCGAACCGCCTATTTTTAAGAGTGTTGACAATAATTCAATAAACTGTAAACATTAAATGTAGATAACAATTATTAATTGACTTGGCCAATCTTTCCATTTTTTTAGTGATCAGTTTAGCTATTTAGTTACTTGAGGTGAAAGACCAATTGGCTTCGAGTTTTAGATCTTAATTCTTATGATTATTTAAAATTTTTTTTCGATAAAAAAATTCTAGGAGTAGAGTTAATGAATCAAAGGCTAAAATATTCACTTATATCATTATCAATAGTAAACTTGCTAGCGTCAACAGTTTTTGCCAGTAATATTGATTCGGATCATAAATATGCTTGGAGTTCAACCACTGGTTGGCTCAATTTTCAGCCGAGTCATGGTGGCGTGACAGTTTACCCTGACCATTTAGAAGGTGATGCTTGGAGTGAGCAAAGCGGCTGGATTCAATTAGGCAGTTATAGTGGCGGTGGTTCCTATCATTACGAAAACACCTCATCAACTAATTGGGGTGTCAATCAGGATAGTATCGGTCAGTTGTCTGGTTATGCTTGGAGCGACGCGCTAGGTTGGATTAATTTCAATCCCTCTCATGATCAAGTCATCATTAATCAAGAAAGCGGTGATTTTCAAGGCAGTGCCTGGTCAGAAATCGGTGGTTGGATTCAGTTTAAGCAAGATGAAGCACCTACTTATAAGGTGCGATATAATTCTACAAAAACATCAACGGTAACTGAACCACTACTCCCACCTACGACACTACTCCCACCCACGATTAGCAACGAAGTGACTGGTAGTCCAGACCAGGAGTGGCGAACGATTACCAATGAAGTAAGCATTCCAGAAAATACCAGTATTAATCATGTGATATTTGAAAATGACGTCACCAATGCGGGTCTGGTTTCCAATTTTAAAGTTGGCCCAGATGCTACCTTTGAAGGTGGCACCGTAACGGGTTATATCACCAACGCAGGTACTATTGCCAATGTTGATTTTGTAGGCGCTAAACTCAGTGGCGGTACCTTATCGGGTAATATTATCAATTCTGGTCAAGGTATCATTGAAAATGTCCAACTCGCACCCAACACCACGATAACTGACGGTAAAATCGGTGGAACCATCACCGGTGATTCAAGCAATACGTTGCGCGACGTCCAATTGACGGCTGGTACGACCATCCTGAGCGGTGTCCAACTCAGTGGTGATATTAGTGGCGATCCTAACCAACCGGTCCAGCTTGATGATACTATTCAAATTGCCCCAGATACTAAATTATCTTATGTCATTCTCGGTACGACAATGGAATTGCCAGACAATGTAGAATTAGGTCCTGGCGTTACACTCTTAATCGATCCGGATAAATTGACCGCAGAACAGGTCGCACAAATTCCACCACCATTATTTGCCATCCTCTCAGCCGAACAATTAGCCAAATTTTCTAAAGATGCGGTCAGTGGCATTAGGCCTGAGCAATTGGCCTATTTACCATTAAAAAACTTAGGGGGGCTAACCCGCAACAATATGGGTGGTTTGTCAACAACAGTCCTACATGATATGACCCCAAAACAAGTAGTGGCTCTCAATAAGGCTGAATTTAAAAGAATGTCAAGCCAGGATGTATCTAAGTTGTTAGTCAATTTTGATAAAGACCAGATTAGCCCCCAAGATGTGGAACAATTGATACCATCCGGTTGGCAACTTGATTTAGAAACCGGTGCATTAAAACCACCAGTGGGTGCTCAATTAACCCTAACCACCTTACCAAATTCACTCAATTCACCGAGTTCACCGGTGCAAATTCCGGAAATCATCGATATCGAAAAAGGGATGGGTTTAGGTGGTGCCGGCACTTCCTTGAAAGCCGGTATGGAAAGTTCTATGGAACAACAACATTCTTTGGCCAATGAAGATCTAACCGAGTTTGTATTATCCCAAGAAGAAAATGGCATTTTACTGGTTAAAGGCATTGAAGACAGCAGTTCTGTAGGGAAAAAATACACTTTTACTCCCGATACCGAGAATGTGATTCAAGTCGATACCGATGAAATTCCTATCGGGTTGTCGATCGGTATTGATGGTTTCTATATCATCACAACCCCAGATGGGCAACAATTTCGGGTGATACCAGCCCCTCAAGATCCGGTGATGTTAAGTCAGGCACTAGATGGAGGAGAAGTCGTAATGGGCCAAAGCGGTGATGTATTAATGAACAATGAGGATGCGGTGATCTTTGATCCGGAAGTTAAAAAGAACGCCAATGGTCAAGAACCTGGGATATATCTAGAAGGTAATCACGGTTATATTGTCTATAAAGATGGCTCGACCCAAGCCTTTAACTCCTCCTTTCTTCAGCCCGACACTTTCAAAGAGACAGCCATGGCAACCCAGTTAGACCTCCAAAATCTCACTTTCCATATGGATGGAAGTTTTACCGGTAGTCAAGCAGGTGGTCTTTACATAATTAAACCTAATTTAAAGGTAGAAGTCACCCACCTTAAGGAAGGAGAATCTGTTGAGCCGGACATTAAACGTAATGGAAATATCTTAACTTACACCTTAGTGATGAACTATCTAAGACAACCCAATACACGTAAGCGAATGACTCGCAGTGGCAACGACCGAGGTGGAGATAGAATTACGCAAACTGGAGAAATAAAGGGAGCCGGACAGAATATACTAGAAGAAGCTCTTGAAGAGATAGGAGATTGCCTTGATAACGATTGCGTCTATAAGCTTTGCCGGAAGAAGTGCGAAAAATATAACGATTATATTGTTGATGCTGCTCAGAAGCAAAACTGTAATGATAAATGTCCCGAGACCGATACTTGTTTTACGGTGTGCCCTTATTTCGACAACGAGCAGTACGACGAGTGTAAAAGGATTTGCCCACCATAACTAAATTCAGAGGGTATAATGAGATATTTAGTACTTTTATTGAATGTAAGCTTATTTACTAGTCCGCTCCAGGCACAAATTACCCTAGATGGTACTTTAGGCCCAAAGGTCGCTTTAGAAGGGCCAGATTATCAAATTCACGCTTCTTTGGGCCAACAACAGGGTAGCAATTTGTTTCACAGTTTTGAACAATTTAATATCGATTCAGGTCAAACCGCTACTTTTCTTTCTGGCCCAAGCAGCGTCGAAAATGTGATTGGTCGAGTAACTGGTGGGACTCTTTCTCATATTAATGGCACACTCAAAAGTGATATTCCTAATATTTACCTGATTAACCCAGCGGGGTTGCTATTTGGGCCAAATGCCAAACTTGACGTGTTAGGTTCTTTTCATGCAGGTACGGCAGATGCCTTGAATTTTACTGATGGTAGTGAATTTAATGCTAGAAATCCAGCTGAAAGTTCATTGACAGTGGCACCCGTGTCAGCGTTTCGTTTTTTGGGCGAATCTCCACAACCGGTGACTATTGATGGCAGTACCTTAAATACACAAGCCGAACAAACCTTATCTTTAATTGGCGGTCCGATAACCATAAGAAATGGTACCCTAGAATCCCCAGCGGGACGTATCAACCTCGCGAGTATCGCTAAGCTTGGTGAGGTAGCGCTAAAGCCACAAGATTTGGTTTTATCGGCCCAAGCCGGTGATATCAGCTTAGCAGGTACTAAAATCACCGTGAGTGGTAGTAATTCAGATGATCAACCCATAGCAAGTGGTCACAGCGGTAGTATTTATATTCGAGGTGGACAATTTGAAACAGATAGTTCTACTAAACTGGAAGCCTATAATACCAAGGGCAACGCCGATGGCGGTGAAATCAATGCGCAAGCAGATGATTTTGTCCATCGTGGTTCTTTGGTAAGTTATGCTAAGGCCGGTACTGGGCAAAGTAGTAACATTAACATTAAGGTGCTTGGATCGACAACGCTTTCAGGAATACGTAGTATCCTTCTTCGGTCGGAAGAGGATGGAAATGTCGGAAATATTAATTTAGAAACGGGTACGTTACGTCTCCAGGACAAGGCTTATATAAAAACACTCCGGACAGGTTCAGGACAAGGTAGCAATATTAACATTCGAGCGACAGAAGCTATTATACTCTCAGGTACAGACGTTAGTATAGCGGCAGAAACTAATAGTGAAATGGAAAATGCCGGTAGCGCTGGTATCATTAAGTTAGAAACGCCACAATTGCATCTGGAGGACGGTGCCAAGATCGAAACAACAACTGAGGGTAAGGGTAAAGCAGCTGATTTTAAAATTCGAGCTGATAAGGTAACCTTGCTCAGTGAGAGTGGAATATTCTCAACAACTGAGGGTAAAATGGAAAATGCCGGTAGTGGTGGTACTATTAGGTTAGAAACGTCACAATTGTATCTGGAAAAGAATGCTAAGATTGGAGCAGTCACTGAAGGCACGGGTAAATCGGCTGACATCGAGATTAACGCGAATAATGTAACCTTGCGTGATGGAAGTCAAATATACGCAGTATCTAACGGTTCTGGTAATGGAGGTACGATTGTTTTAGATGCTGAGCAACTGATTTTGAAAGGTATGAATACTGATGGTAAAGGTAATCGAATATCAGTAAGCGCAGAAAACGAAATGGCTGATGCTGGTGACGGTGGTACCATGACGTTAACGCTGGGACGCTTACAGCTGTCTGATGGTGCACAGATAGAGGCGGTTACCTTTGGTCCTGGACAAGGGGGCCAACTCAATATCACGGTCTCCAAAGAAGCCATTATTTCGGGTCAAGATGAACACGAATTTCATAGTGGGTTGTTTACCTCTTCACAAAGCGAGGCTGATAATGCTGGTGATGGTGGTTACCTTAATTTTAGAGTTGGTGATTTACACCTGACCGATAACGCCGAAATCTATGCCCGTACTTGGGGATCTGGACAAGGAGGAAATATTGATATTAATGCCCAAACAATCAATCTCGCTTCTGGTGGTCGAATCACTGCATACAGTAAAGCTCAGGGTGATGCTGGACAAATTCGTTTGACTATCCGAGATCGACTCCAAATGCGTAACAGTCAGATAGAAACGTCGGCTTTAAGTGCCGATGGTGGTAATTTAGCCATTACCGCTTCAAACTACATTCATCTTGTCAATAGCCAAATCACCACTAGTGTCAGTGAAGAATTTGGCGAAGGCGGCAATATCGATCTCAATCCAGAATTTATCATCCTAAATGGTAGTGAAATAATCGCCAAAGCTAAAAAAGGCAAAGGCGGTGATATCAATATTACTACCAGGGGAATTTATAACTTTACCGGCGAACCGATTGAGAAGGTTATCAATGCGTCTTCAGAATACAATGAAGATGGTATTGTAACGATTAATACCCCCGATAATAGTGGCGAAGAGGGTCTCCTCGTATTACCTTCAACCTTTGTTGATGCCAGTGCTTTGTTAGATACGCCCTGTAGTCATCGTATTGCTGAAAATATGAGTAGTTTTATGATGGTACCTACCGAAGGAATTACTAATGCACCCAATGATTTACTCTCCAACCCAGCGCTATTATTAAAGCCATCACTGCTAAACACAGTAGCTGCTATGAAAAAACTAGAGACAACAGCGGCGACAAAACTGCCAAGGGTTGCTCTGATGACAGTATGTCATTCCAAGAATTCCACGACTCAAAAACCTCAAACCATAAAAAAAAGTTATTTGATTTCTGAGCAATTGTTTTAAAGAAGTGGTTTTAAATGGGTTGGAAAAATAACGGCTTTATGAACAACTAACTTATTTCTGTGTTTTTATGAGCACCGGCTTGCAAATGAATTGGGTTATAGCGGCCGAAAATTCATTTTTGGTATAGACCTGCCAATCTACCTCGAAAAAATTGCCAGTTAGGCGAGTAATTGATTACCATGTTGAGGGTTGGGTTTAATACCTAGCTGATGATATGACTGAGATAAACTAACCCGATTGGAGATTAAATCATGATCATGATTCGAGCTTATTTATTAATTATGATGTTCTTAATCAGCCTACCACTACTGACCTTAGCGGGTAACTTGGAACCGCCGGGGCCGCCGGGGAGTATGAATAGTGCGATGTATAGCGTCAATGACATCTGTGAGCGGTTAAAAACGGGAGCGGAACCGGAATTAAAACCGTTTCGAGGGCCGACGAGTGGTCCGGGAGCGAGTAGCGGCTGTAATCTAAACGAGGTAATGGCGGCAGCACCGAAGCGAGAAGCTGATGGCGCACAAGCGTCGGAAGTGCTGATAGGAAAAAGCTATTGGAGTTTACGAGAAGAGTTGTGGGGAAAGCAAACCGGAACGATGGTGGACCAAGGTAACAAAAATTATACACCGCGTACCGAAAATCAAAAGATAGCAGCGGGATATTATAATGGCGACGGAATAGTGTACGGAGATGAAGACTTGAAAAGCGCGAACCTGAAAGAAGGGGTCGAACTGTTTGGTGTGGTAGGTAATTATAATCCGTTGGTATCGACGGGCGATGTACATGAAGAGTCGGTATTAGCCGGTAAAACGTTTTCGAATGAGCATGGAACGGATTTAGTGGGCACGATGGTCAATCAGGGAGCTAAGAACTATACACCGAGCGCCAATGATCAACCGATAGCGGCTGGCTATTACGATGGTTCTGGTGAGGTAAAAGGAGACGCTAATTTAATCTCGAGTAATATCAAAGCTGGGGTAACCATCTTTGGAGTGCCTGGTAATAAGAATGTAGTGGATACGAGTAGCGGTAATGCCAATTCGAGTTACCTTTTAGAAGGCCAAAAGGCTTGGGTAAAAGGAAAGGAGATAACGGGAAGTTTATTGAGTCGAAGTTTATCTGGGACAAGTACGACGGTAGCAACGGGTATTTATGGAGCCACTACGCTAGAAGTGGTCGATGCGGATTTGGTAAGTAGTAATATCAAAAGTGGAGTAACGATTTTTGGTGTGCCCGGTGATGTGAATGTGGTGGATACAAGTAGTGGGGATGCGTTGGCCAGTGAAATTTTGAATGGTAAAAAAGCGTGGGTAGATGGGAATGAAGTAACTGGTACTGGCCAAATATCTATTCTATCCCCAGTACCCAAAACTGGCCAGACAACTTGCTATGACGCTGCTGGTACTCTAGTTTCATGTAGTGGTACTGGACAAGATGGCGAGTATCAAATAGGCGTGACGAAATCACCACGATTTACAGATCATAGTGGTGATGGTACGGTGACAGATAATCTAACTGGTTTAATTTGGTTAAAGAATGCGAATTGCTTTGGTATGCAAGATTGGAGTACAGCTTTAGCATTCGCTAATCGCCTGGAGGGTGGTAGTTGTGGTTTACCGCCTAGTGTGCTACCAGATCTTGATTGGCGATTGCCTACCCTCAAAGAATTGCAGAGTTTAATAGATTATAGTCAATTTAGTCCAGCTTTACCGGTGGGTCATCCGTTTTTAGGTGTCCAGTCCTTGAAGAGCGCCTATTGGACAGCTACTTCATCAGCAGATACAACGAGTAATGCGTGGAGTGTATCTTTTAGAACTGGTTCTTCTAGTGCTTCCGATAAAGCGACGAGCAATCTCTACGTGTGGCCGATTAAAGGTAGGCCCTCGTCTTCGTCCCAATAATAGACCTCTTTCCTAAATAACCTCAGATGGGGCGTCCTCGCGGGACGGGGTTACAAACCCCGTCTGGCATGGGGGATATATGCTAATGACTTCTTCGATAAAGCTTCGAACCGCCTATTTTTAAGAGTGTTGACAATAATTCAATAAACTGTAAACATTAAATGTAGATAACAATTATTAATTGACTTGGCCAATCTTTCCATTTTTTTAGTGATCAGTTTAGCT
>JAAUSR010000057.1 GCA_012032555.1 Thioploca sp. | reverse complement strand
GGGGTGGTTAAAAAAATGTTACCGAATTGAGTGATTTTAAAACCACCCCCGACCCCCTCCTTGAGAAGGAGGGGGAAGTAAACTGCTTAACTTAATGGCAGTGACGCTCCTCTGAGCTTCTTGAGTTATCTGCTCACCGAATTCTTGATTAGCCCTATCTAAATCATAATCCATTTGTAAACCAAGCCAAAATGGTTTCAAACTTAACCGGTCTTGAAACCGGTCAGGTTTGCCGATGTAACTCATCGAATTTTAGAGAATAGAATGACTTAAATTGATACCGTTGTTACAAACTAGCCAAAATCTTATCACGCCACAGATAAGTTTTTGCCTTGATATCGTGGATATCGAGAGAAGTTAAAGTACGTGATTTCAGGAGATGTTTCCCAGCTACCCACACGTCAGTGACTTTATCCCGACCGACTGAGTAAACTAATTGAGTCAGGGGGTTATAAATCGGTTGGGTTTCAATATCTGACATATCAATAGCGGTAATATCAGCCGATTTGCCAGGAACCAGTGAACCGGTGAGATGGCCAATACCTAATGCCTTTGCGCCATTTAAAGTAGCCATCCGTAAGGCCTCTGCTGCGGGAGCGATACTCGCATCTTTGCTAATCGCTTTCGCCAATAACGCCGCCGTTCGCATTTCCCCTAACATATCTAAATCATCGTTGCTAGCTGCACTATCGGTTCCTAATGCCACATTAACCCCAGCCCGGAGTAATTTATGGATCGGACAAAAGCCACTAGCGAGCTTTAGGTTTGACTCCGGACAGTGAACGACATGAGCCCCATGTTGGGCCAATAAAGTAATTTCGTCATTATGAAGATGGGTCATATGCACGCCCATGAGGCGAGCTGATACTAACCCTAACTTCTCTAACCGTGCTAATGGACGTTCACCTTGTTTTTCAACAGCTTCATCTATTTCAGCGACGGTTTCATGTAAATGAATATGCAGCGGCACGTCTAAATTTTCTGCGAAGCGCTGAGCCGTTTGTAAGGGGATATCGGATACGGTATAGGGTGCATGCGGTGCGAGAGCGGTTTTAATTAACGGGTGATTATTAAAAGTATCATGTACTTCTTGACCTTTTTGGAGATACTCGTCAGCATGATTAGCCCAGGAACTGGGAAAATCGATGAGAATTAAACCAATTGTGGCACGCATCCCCGCTTGCGCAATGACTTCACCAGCCACTTCCGGGAAAAAATACATGTCATTAAAGCAAGTGATACCACCTCGCAACATTTCTGCCATCGCCAATCTTGTCCCGTCAGCAACAAATTCTGGACCAACATGTTGTTGTTCTATGGGCCAAATGCGTTCACTTAACCACTGTTGCAAAGGCAAATCATCCGCAAAGCCACGCAATAAACTCATCGCCGCATGGGTATGCGCATTGATCAAACCGGGAATTAATAAATGTGATGACAGCCGGTGAGTAATGCGTGCAGAAAATTGTCTGACGGCTTCACTACTGGGTAATAAGGCAATAATTTTTCCCGCTTGAATAGCCAGTGCATATTGTTCATACACCGTGTTCTCAGGCTCAACTGGAATAATCCAGCCAGCATAAATAAGGATATCAACATGTTGCATTAATTAATTCCATCTCGCTATAAAATCCGCCGGTCATCCGGATTACTTAACAAAGCGGTTCTAACCCACACATGATTATTTCATCGGTGGAATGATAATGGATAAAGTATATCAAAAATAGCATCCTATTGGGTAGTTTCGTTATGGTTCCCGTATAGTGACTAATTCTGTAGGTGATTCAAATGTCTTTAAGATGATACGATTTCGACCTTGGGCTTTGGCTTCATAAAGCGCCATATCCGCGAGGGTAACTAAAGCATGAGCCGACATATCACGTTCTGGCGGTTGTGCGATACTCGCTACTCCAATGCTGAGCGTAACATATTGACCAATGGGAGAATGATGATAAGCTAATCTGAGCATTTTAACTTCCCAACGAATGGCAGAAGCAACAATGACCGCACCATCCGCATCGGTATTAGGTAGCACTACGGCAAATTCTTCTCCACCATAACGTGCGACTAAATCCGGTAAGCGTTTGACAGCGCGACACATAGCTTGAGCCACTTGTTGTAAACACTCATCACCGGCTGATGATCCATAAGAGTCATTATATTGTTTAAAATAATCAATATTGCACAAAATTAGGGATAATGGTGCCTTAACCCGCGAAAGTCGCTGCCATTCTTGTTTAAGGTAATCGTCTAGATAACGATGATTAGCTACTTGGGTAAGACTATCTAAGGTGGCTAGTCGGTTTAATTCTTGATTAGCTTTACGTAAAGCTGCTTCTACTTTATGACGCTCCTGAATCTCTTTTTGGATTTGGGTATTTAGTTGTAACGCCGCCTGTTTAGCTTCACGTTCCTTAATGATGCCAATTTTTTCTAATTCAACTCGTTTGCGCAGAGTAATATCCTGGAAAGCAGCTATAGCATACTGAACAATTCCTTGTTCATTCATAATTGGTGTTGCCCACATTTCTAGTGGTATAACTTTATTCAGTTGATGTAGTTCAATATCATCAACGGCAGCCGATTCACCTTGTAGGGCACGAATGATGGGAAGACGATTTACTGGATAAATCTGATTACTATTTGCTAAATAGATCTGAGAAACCGAAGGAAGTTGTGTAATAATAACCAATTCCTCAATAATCTCTTGACTTAAAATTTGCTGAGCTTTCTGATTAATATAAAATAATTTACCTTTAGCATCGACGACAAAGATGCCCATTGGCATAGTTTCTAAGAATTGAACTAATTTCTTTTCACTTTCAGTTGGTTCTACTATTTTACCCGGTAACAAAGTTTCTACTGTGCCTCCACGTTCTCTAGTGGTTTCTAATAACATCATTTCTAAATGCTGTTTTTCTTTTAAAAGCGTTTGAATTTTTTGTCGTAAGTCAACTTCTAATTGATCAGCATGTTCGATAATCGTTTGTAACAAGATTTCTAAATTGGCTTTTTCTTTTTGCAATTTAATGACTTCTTGTTGGATACGTTCTAATTCTGTCTGACCGGTAGCAAGCGTGGTTATTTTTTCCAAGGTTAATTTTTTCCTGGCTAAACGAATTTTAATGATACTCAGTTAAAAAATTAAAGCGCTAATAAGGTATAGACGAGCGTGATCACTTAATACGCTATAATGATTAGCTAATCCTATTTTTATTGATGACTGAGGTAATTGAATGTATTGTTATAAAGGTGGTTATGCACTTTCTCATTTTCGTCGGGATAAATTATTAGCTCAAATGCAAGGGTAGTCCCTTCTTTAATCACTTTAGCCGCAAACTATCTTTATTTTATCGATTTGAACGCACCGCTGAGCAGCGCGGATGAGGCACGATTGTGTGCTTTGTTACCGGATAATCCTAATCGGTTAAATGACCACGCGGAACTCATCGCCGCTAATCAGCAACAGTATCATTATAAACAAACTCTTGTAGTTATTCCTCGTCCGGGTACAATTTCACCTTGGTCCAGCAAAGCCACTGAAATAGCAACGATTTGTGGATTAGTTGCTGTCAAGCGATTAGAACGTGGGGTATGGTGGCATCTGATAACGTCAACACCAATTGATGAATACCAAATGAACTCCTTGGCGATGTTTATTCATGATCGCATGACTGAAACAGTACAGTTACATCTCCAAGAAGCCACCGCTTTATTTAACCAGGCACTACCGGGTTCCGTATCAATAATTCCCTTGTTAGAAATTGGCAAAGCAGCACTGATTCAAGCCAATCAAACGCAAGGACTCGCGCTGTCAACAACAGAAATAGATTACTTATTTGACCATTTTAAAAAACAGCAACGAAATCCGACTGATGTTGAATTAATGATGTTTGCTCAAGCTAATTCAGAACATTGTCGTCATAAAATTTTTAATGCCCAATGGATTGTTGATGGACAACCACAACCACGTTCACTGTTCCAAATGATACGTTATACTTACCAACAACAACCTCAACCGGTTCTATCGGCTTATCATGATAATGCTGCTGTAATGCGTGGGTTTCCAAATCAAGGTTTTTGGCCCAATAATGCAACTCATCATTATCATATTACAACAGAAGACACCGCTATTTTAATGAAGGTGGAAACCCATAATCATCCCACGGCTATTTCACCATTTGCCGGTGCAGCAACTGGTTCAGGTGGTGAAATTCGCGATGAAGGTGCTACCGGTCGAGGCGCTAAACCCAAAGTTGGGTTAACTGGTTTTGCGGTATCTCATTTGCGAATTCCTGATGCCATGCAACCTTGGGAAACACCTGAAGAAATGCCCTCTCGCCTAGCAACGCCGTTACAAATGATGTTAGAAGGACCGATTGGTGCCAGTGCTTTTAATAATGAATTTGGCCGTCCGGCGATAACTGGTTATTTTCGTAGCTTTGAACAAACCGTTCAGGGTAAGCGCTGGGGTTATCATAAACCGATTATGTTAGCCGGTGGAATAGGCAATATTCGGTTACCACAGGTTCAAAAACAGCCCATTCCGCCGGACAGTCTGTTAATCGTTTTAGGTGGTCCGGCGATGCTGATTGGTTTAGGTGGTGGAGCGGCTTCATCATTAGCAGCGGGGAAAAGTAGTGCTGATCTTGATTTTGCTTCCGTGCAACGCGGTAATCCCGAAATGCAACGCCGCTGTCAAGAAGTCATTGATACTTGTTGGCAATTGGGTGATGTTAATCCCATTCTGTCCATCCATGATGTGGGTGCCGGTGGCTTGTCAAATGCTTTACCAGAATTAGTCCATGACGGTGGCTGTGGTGGGCAATTTCAACTGGAAGCAATTCCGATCGCTGATCCCAGTTTATCGCCGATGGAAATTTGGTGTAATGAAGCTCAAGAGCGTTATGTGTTAGCGATTGCGCCGGCAAATTTATCGTTATTTAATCAAATCTGTGAACGGGAACGCTGTCCTTATGCGGTCGTGGGCAAAACCACCGTTGCTCAACAGTTGTCTTTACATCAAGGTGAAAACCGATTGATTGATATGTCCTTATCCGTATTACTGGGTAAACCACCGAAAACCCAGCGTGAAGCAACCCATCAAGCTATCAATACTTCAACGACAACGATTCCTTTAACTCAAGTGGTTACCGACCTAACTGCGGCGGCGTTACGCGTGTTACGCTTGCCGACCGTCGCCAGTAAAAATTTTCTCATTACGATCGGGGATCGAACCGTTGGTGGTTTAGTGGTGCGCGATCAAATGGTCGGTCCGTGGCAAGTACCGGTGGCCGATTGTGCAATTACCGCAACCAGTTATGGTAGCCTTACCGGTGAGGCGATGGCGATTGGGGAACGTCCACCGCTGGCGTTATTGAATGCCCCAGCATCAGGGCGAATGGCGGTTGGCGAAGCGATTACCAATATCGCCGCAGCTAGCATAGCTACGCTCAGCGATATCGTGTTATCGGCTAATTGGATGGCGGCAAGTGGGCAACCGGGAGAAGATATCGCTTTATTTGATACCGTTAAAGCGGTCGCCATGGAATTATGCCCCGCTTTAGGTATTAATATCCCGGTGGGCAAAGATTCACTCTCGATGCACACCACCTGGGAAAATAAGGCCGTTACCGCGCCGCTATCTTTGATTATTTCAGCTTTTGCACGGGTTACCGATATTCGTCGCAATCTCACGCCACAATTACGGGGTGGTGACACCGCATTATTCCTGATTGATTTAGGCAAGGGACAAAATCGGTTAGGTGCTTCGGCATTAGCACAAGTTTACAATCAATTGGGTGAAACGACACCTGATGTCGATGATCCCCAAGATTTAAAAGATTTTTTTACTGCCATTCAAACCTTAAATCGTCAAGGCAAAATTCTCGCTTATCATGACCGTGCTGATGGCGGATTATGGACCACGCTATGCGAAATGGCGTTTGCCGGGCATTGTGGGTTAGATATTTATTTAGATACATTAGGTACCGATGTCATAGCGAGTTTATTCAGTGAAGAATTAGGTGCCGTGATAGAAGTCAATTGTGAAGCAGTTAATGATCTCCGCTATTACTTTGTCCAACAGACTAATTTAGCTCAACATCTTCATCTGTTAGGTTCGACTAACCAGAATGATACGCTCAATTGTTATTATCAAAACACCTTAGTGGTTAGCTTCCCTCGCGCTACCTTGCAACGGGTGTGGAGTGAAACTAGTTATCAGTTGCAACGTTTGCGTGATAATCCTCAATGTGCGCAACAAGAATATGATACTTTATTGAATATCGACGACCCGGGTTTATCAGTTCAATGTACCTTCCCATTTCAAGCACCAGCATTCAACACAACTCGACCTAAAATAGCGATTCTTCGTGAGCAGGGCGTGAATGGTCAACTCGAAATGGCGGCCAGTTTTGATCGAGCCGGTTTTAGTTGCATTGATGTTCACATGAGCGATATCTTAACTGGGCAAGTTAGCTTAACCGATTTTCAAGGTTTAGCGGCTTGTGGTGGTTTTTCTTATGGTGATGTGTTAGGTGCCGGTAGTGGTTGGGCCAAATCGATTTTATTTAATCCTCGGGCTTATGACGAATTCGCGGCTTTTTTTCATCATGAGAATACTTTTGCTTTAGGTGTGTGTAATGGTTGTCAAATGATGGCACAACTTCGTGACTTGATTCCGGGCGCAACTCTTTGGCCACTTTTTGTTCGTAATCGCTCCGAACAATTTGAAGCTCGACTCGTTATGGTAGAAATTATCGATTCTAACTCATTATTTTTACAAGGTATGGTGGGATCACGGTTACCTATCGTCGTTTCTCACGGTGAAGGCTATACCCAATTTAGTCAGGAAGGTATGGCAAAGCAAGCCATTGACAACAAATTAGTGGTTTTACGTTATATCGATAATCATGGCCAAGTGACGGAATCTTACCCGGCTAACCCGAATGGTTCTCCCTTTGGGATCACGGGTTTAACAACTCCGGACGGTCGTTTTACTATCATGATGCCACATCCAGAAAGAATCTTTTTAACTAGCCAATATTCTTGGTTACCCACTACTTGGTCTCATAAAGAAGGTCCCTGGATGCAATTATTTTGGAATGCGCGTCGTTGGATTGGTTAGCTGCTAGTTTGAACAAGATTAAGAGGAATAAAGCCAAGAATGTACGGAGAATGGTTGAGAAAAAATGACTTATTCTGCTTTAACGGCAACAGATGCTTAAGCACAATGGATTACTTGGAGAAACAAATGGTTTAAACTGAGTAGGGTGTGAACCAAAGTGAGGTTTTAAGCCCTGTACAGGACATTAACTAAACTTATTGATAGATTAATATATTAAAGCGGTAGAATGGTTATGTTATGTTAAAAATAGGCAGTTACCCAACTAACCTAAGGATAAAACCTGACCACAACCACTCTACTAGCACAAGAATTATCCACGTTAAATTGGTCCGTGGCAAGGCTGATCTTGATAGCCCATTTTCTAATCGGGGTAATCAAATTACGCACTGTCAACTTAGTGCGGTTAGCGGGCGTCTTTGATACGGAGGTGGAAGTCGATTCCAACTACAAGCGCCTCCAACGCTTTTTCCGACATGTTGAACTGGATTTTGAGGCGATCGCTCGGCTCATCTATCGGTGGTTGCCAGAGGGGAAGTGGATATTATGTTTGGACCGAACCAACTGGCAGATAGGTACTACGAGTGTGAACATTTTGGTCTTGGCCGTGGCATATCGAGGGATTGCAATACCCCTCATCTGGGCTTGTCTTAATAAGAAAGGGAATTCCAATACCCAAGAACGAATAACCTTACTGGAACGCTTTATTAAACTGTTTGGTAAAAAGCGGATCGCCTACCTAACTGCAGCTCGAGAGTTTCGTGGCCATGATTGGCTGCGCTTCCTCGTCTCTGAGCAAATTCCGTTTCGAGTGCGAATCCCGAATAATACTCGGGTACCTAATCGGCATCGAAACCAAACCGTGCCGGTCACTCGCCTCTTTAGATTGAGAGTCAATGAAGTCATGGTACTTAGCTCGGCCAGAAGGGTTTGGGGCATTGGTGTTTATCTCGGAGCCGTACGTACTCAAGAGGAACTGGCGGTTATTATCGCCAACGTGCATAGCCAAAATCTCGTGGTTGATTATGCTCGTCATTGGGAAATTGAGACCTTATTCGGGTGCCTAAAATCACGGGGATTTGACCTAGAACAGACTCGTTTACGTGACCCACAACGGTTGAGTAAACTTTTAGCGCTTCTGGCAATCGCTTGTTGTTGGTGTTATCGAATCGGTGAATGGCAAGCGACACAAAAGCCCATCCGGCGCTTGAAGCATGGACGCCCGTTTTATGGTCTCTTTCGTTATGGGTTAGATTATCTGAGCCGAGCACTCTTCAAGGCTGGCTCAAGGTTTGGTTAATTCCAGGAGATATTGGAATTACTCTTTGGCAACCAGACAACTATAAATTCGATTTTTTGTCAATAGATTTTATTAATGTCAGGTACAGCGGGTTTTAAGTTAAACTAAAAAAAAGTTAGAGAACTATTTTAACCAAGGAGAACGCAAATGAATTTATGGCCTCAAGCCGACCAAGAATTGTTAGAAAACTTAAATCGCCATCCTCAGTTGGAAGAACGAATCAAAAGGCTGTTATCTCTTGTAGAAGATTCCGAAGGTCATTTGGAGAAAGCCGATGAAGCCGAGCAACGAATAATTCAAGAAGTGAGACAGATAGGTAACAAACTGTTAACGGGTTGGGAAGCCGTATTGAGAAGGTAGAAAGAGATTTGCCAAAGGGAGACGGATGGGTTCGTAGTGGTCAAAAAAACTCCACTGGCATAGCACCTTTGGTCGGATTGAAGTCAGCGAAACGGTCTATAGAAAACTTGGGCGGCGCTTAAGAGCCTTCAGCCAGAGAGCCCAAGTAATTGGTCGGGGTTGTTCCTTACCGTTACAACGTGTGGTTACCGACTTTGGAGCCGAACGGGCCTTTGGAAAGGTTGTCACCCCATTACAAGAACACTATGGCATCACCCTACCAGTGACCACAATCCGCCGTATCACTGAAAGCCATGCCCAACGTCTGCATGCTCGTTTAGAACGGATTCAAGAATATCCAAGCCAAGTGGGTTGTGAATATCTTATTGTACAAATGGACGGCAGTATGATTCCCATGGTTGAAACTGATAAGGAAGCTAAAGATAAGCGCAAAGGTAAACAACTGAGTTGGAAAGAAGTTCGTCTATGTTTGGCCCATGAGCGAGGTTCAGTTCCCCCTCATTTTGCAGTCAGCTTTCAAGAGTCTGTAGAGCAAGCTGGGGAAGCCCTATTTGATAGCGCTTGTCGAGCGGGGTTTGGGCGTCAAACCGATGTGCATGCTGTCGGTGATGGTGCGCCGTGGATAGCCGACCAAGTAGAGGTACAATTCGGTGCTCAAGGACATTATCTGGTGGATTTTTACCATGTTTGTGAATACTTAGGAAATGCTGCGCCCAGTTGTGCTGGTAAAGAAAACGCCGAAGTTTGGTTTGAAAAGTACCAAATGGCGCTAAAAAATGGCCACGTTGAAGAAGTGATTGAGGCCCTTCAACCTCATTTAGAGACTGCGGACCGAGAAGATACCAAGGCACCGGTACGTGCGGGTTACCGTTATCTCAGTAATCGACTCGGACAGTTTGAATATCCTACCGCTAAACACCAGCAATTGCCCATTGCTTCGGGAGAGATTGAGAGTGCACACCGCTATATCATCCAAGAACGTTTGAAGAAACCTGGAGCTTGGTGGTCATCTGCTCAAGCCACCTATATGTTCTCACTCAGAACCGTTCGGGCTAATAACCAATGGGAGATCTACTGGGCCACACAAGTGTAAGTGCTCTAGGTTAACTCAGCCTCACTTTGGTTCACACCCCAATGCGTAAGTCCTAACATTAATCATTTTATCTTTATGTTTATTTTGACATCATTAATAACTTTACGAAAACTATTTGGTTATATTTTTATATCTAATTGGTTTTCATACATTATCTTTTTGAGCGGGAATTGCTGCAAGCGCTTTATTGCTACATTAACCCAGTGCCGACTGCGCTTCAGGAACCACCTAAGCTTCGCGAAACCGCTCGTTGGATAGCGAAACGGGGAGGATCCTCGGTTGCAAACCTGATGGCGAACCTGGCGTTACTGTCAGGTGGCCAAGTTTACAGCGTCTTTTTGACATTGTCGGCATGTGGCGGATACTTAACCATTCAAATAGCATGGATACTTGTTAGGAAAAAATAGCTTTTTCAAAGGGGGGAAACTTTAACTTAATGGCAGTGATCCTACCTAATACCTTGTCAAACTCATTGACGGGTAATGTTATCGGGGCAAACTGAGGTGTCTGCCCTAGTTGTCGCTGTTATGGGCAAACACCTCGATCTGCCCATACCCGTCACAATTTACTTGATAGAGTACTACTTTGACCATCAACGGAGCATAAATGCACGTGGAAGCATAGAGACCGGGAGCAGTTGAAGTAGCGACCTCCAATTCAAAATAACGAAAAAGACGATTAATCTATGAAAATATACAAATATTGGAAAATAGAAAAAACGAAGATTCAGTTCGGCTACCAGGAAAAGGAAATATCCTGCTATGGCGGCTCGAATATTTCCGAAGAGGATGCAAGCGCTAAAGCTAGGGAAAAACTCGAAGAAGTAAAAAGAAAAATCAAAGGTGATTGTAATGTCTTCGACGATTACGAAGTGGAAATACGAGAAGAAGTCGTTCGTGTTCTGGATGAAAGTTCAATTATCACCAGAAACCGATACGGTGCCCAAGTGTTGAACACGGAAAATTTAATGTTCCTCGACATTGATAAACCGAAATTTTCCTTCTGGAACCTTTTTAGGAAAAGGAAATCCAACTTCGACAGCAATAAAGCCAGAATTATCAAAATGATTCATAAACTGGTGCAAAAACCGATTTACTGCGAATACGGATTCAGGGTATACGAAACGAGTAAAGGAATCAGGTTAATTGTTCTAGGCAAAAAATTCGACCCAAAAGATTCAGCAACGCGTGCGATGATGTTTGAATTCAACTGTGACCGTTGTTACACGTATTTATGCAGCAAACAGAATTGTTTCCGGGCGAGACTAACTCCAAAGCCGAGCCGTATAAAAGTTCGAGAACCTCGAGTTAAATTTCCGCGCGACCACAAAGCCGAGATTGAATTTCAGCAATGGCTATTGGAATACGAAAAGGCGAGTTGGAATTTCAGCGTCTGTAAATTTGTGGAGCAGATTGGAGCGAACTATTACATGCACATACCTGAAGTCGTACAAATTCATGACGAAATTACCAGAGCAAATCAAAACCGACAACTGGCGTGAACTATACTTAGCACCATCATAAAATGAGATTTTAACAGAGGAGAAAAAATGTTTTACTGAGCCAAAATAAATTCCTGGCACGACTAACTCCTAAGCTGAACCGTATAAAAGTTCGAGAACCTCGGGTTAAATTTCTGCACGATAACAAAGCCGAGGTTGAATTTCAGAAATAGCTATCAGAATACGAAAAGGCCAGTGGAAATTTCAGCGTCTGTAAATTTATAAAACAGCTCGGAACGAGTTATTACATAATAAGATTGTGAGTACTTCTTCCCCAATGTTGAGTTGTAAACGAACCCAGCGTAACATTATCCGCTCTGGCAATCCCAGCTTTCTTATTCGTTCGATTTGATTGCGAGGCACTTTAATGGTGATATGTTGGTTATCGGCACCTTAACCGGTTATAAGAAAAACAACTTTATTTCTAAAGGAGACCAGCTGATTGACTGGCAAGAACAATTAATAACAGTAGGTTTGCAAGCATTATTCACATTTTAACGTCGATTAATACCTTGATTGATTTTACTTTAAAAAGAACTAACGCCATGGACAATGCTATTTTAGTCGTTAATGCGGGTTCATCCAGTATAAAATGCGCTTTATTTGTTGCTGATGAAACGAAAAAAAATCAGCTAAAATTAGTTTATCATCATGATGTTACTGGTATTGGTACCCATTGCTATTTTCAAGTTAAAACGGCTGATGGTAGCCGCTTAGTCAAACAAGAACTCACTCAGCTTGATCACCAACAAGCTTTCGCGGTGATACTAGAATGGTTGGATAAGTATGCGACGAATTTAAAGTTAACAGCAGCTGGACATCGTGTGGTGCATGGTGGTAATCAGTTCACTGCGCCAGTAGTTATTGATGAAGTGGTATTGAGACAATTGGAGCAGTTTATTCCACTAGCACCACTTCATCAACCTCATAATTTGACACCCATTAAAACTTTACAACAACTTAAACCTCAGTTATTCCAAGTGGCTTGCTTTGATACCGCTTTTCATACCACTCGACCGCTAGTGGCTAAAATTTATGCTTTACCCCGTGCGCTTACCGAGAAAGGAATTAAGAGTTATGGTTTTCATGGCTTATCTTATGAATATATTGTGCAACAATTACCTCGAGTGATCGGTCAATTACCTCAACGGGTTATTGTGGCTCATTTAGGCAATGGTGCGAGTATGACTGCCCTATTGGCTGGACGCAGTATAGCGACAACTATGGGCTTTACAGCGCTGGAGGGTTTACCAATGGGAACACGTTGTGGCGCGATTGATCCCGGCGTGTTATTGTATTTGCTGAATGAAGGCATGGATTATCAACAGCTTAATCATTTGCTTTATCATCAGTGTGGTTTGCGAGGTGTCTCTGGAATCAGTAATGATATGCGAGAATTATTATTGAGTCATTCACCTGATGCTCAAGAAGCGATTGATTTGTTTGTGTATCGGATTAATCGGGAAATGGGCTCACTAGTTGCCGCTTTGGGTGGATTGGATGCTTTGGTTTTTACAGCCGGTATCGGTGAACAAGCGCATCTTATCCGTGCCCGAGTTTGTCAGGCAGCGAGTTGGTTGAGAATACAATTAGATGATATCGCGAATGAACAACAACGTACCCAAATTAGTCAGCCAGATAGCCGAGTTTCGGTTTGGGTTATTCCAACAGATGAAGAGAAAATGATTGCTCAGCATACTGATGCGCTTATTCATCAGTAGGTATGAATTCATGCGTCTGCTAGCCACGAATCCGTCTGTTTTTTATCTTCTGCAAAATAATGGGACCATTTTTCACAAAGGAATTGTACTTCAGTATCCTGGGGCTGGCGGTGCGCATAAGCGATTTGTTGCCAAGTTTGAATTAATTGTGAAAATAGTGAATTAATTCTGGTGATTGTTGTTTAACGAAACGTAAGCATTCATTTTCAGTCGCACTCGCTTGAATAGCTAATCCATCCCGAGTATTCAAAGTTGATAATGCACCGCGATAAAGTAAACTGACAGCAGCTTGCTTTTTTCCTGCTTGCCAAAGTTTCCAAGCGTGTTGAGGAATGGCTGGCGGTAATCCGCTAAGCGGCGGGGTTTTATCTAATAGATGTGGTGTTGGTGTAAAAGTGGATTTTTGGTTAATTCGTATGGGTTGCCATTGTTCTAGCCAACGAGATCCATAAATAACCAGTAACCAAATTATTATACCCAGGAATATCCACAAGAGTATTTCTAATAATTGTGCTATAGCATTGATCCAATTAATATTAATTTCCATAGCGGGCTTGGAGGGTTGAGAAGTAGGTTGAGCGGTAGCCACTTCTTGATAATCCCAATGACACTCGGTTTTTTGGGTTTGAAATGCCGGTTGTTGCAAAATTTCGGTAATATATTGTTTGGCTTGTTGTGGTTCAATCGAGTGAACCGCCATTGCTAAAGTAATTGGGTTAAGGATTAACCAGCAGATGATTAATAAAACAGTACGAATCATGAAACTCAGGTAATTGGTTAATTTTTACTATTCATGGTTAAACGTGCCGCAATGCGGCGAAAAGCTAACTCAATATCCCAACCTTCTAGATGGGTGCGACGATTCAAATACAAAGCAAATCCTGCGGCAACATATATCGGTTCGATTATACTGAATACGAGAAAATTAAAAAATACCGTTAAAATATCTAACCACCACTTAGCCTGAACAATGACCTCAAATAAATCTACTTTATAACTCACCGGTATCATCCAATAAACTAAAATAAATAAAGATAAGTTTAATAGCCATTCGAAATGGATACAAACGATGGTTAACCAAACGGCAGTATTGTGGGTATTATTTTGTAAGTGCTTCATGCGCTTAACAGCGATTTTGCCGCGTAATTCTTCTAATTGCCAAACGGATAAATTAAAGGAACGTGCTAAATCAAAACGTCCAATCGTCAATGCTAAACCGAGTTGAGTTTTAAAGAGTAATGTTGGTAAGTTTGTTAGTGTTTGTCGAATACTAGGTTGCTCACCAAACACGGCATGACTTAAAAAATAAAGAATAAGGCGATCAAACAGCGGTTTTAGCCACCAATTTATCACTGCCGCTAGCCATAATAAATCTTTGTTGAGTAAGAATAGGCCAAGAGTAGTTATGAAAACCGGTGGGATGAGGATAAACCAGATTTTATACCAGGATTTCCACCATAATCGGACCATGCTAAAGCCTAAATCAATCGCTTCCCATTGATTACGGGGGCGAATGACGACACCAATTTGATCAAGTTGCACGATAGCGTCCGGCTAAGAGAAAATAACTCATTAACATGAGCCACAATAAATTACCAACGATATATTTTATAAGCGGTTCAATGGCGGCATTAGATGACCAAAATGCTTCAATAACAGCGGCTAGCAAGGTCATTCCAGCGACACCATAAATCAGACGAATGCTATCCGTTGCTGCACAACGCAAGGCTTGCAACCGTGTCAATCGTCCTGGCGCAATCAGTGCTAGGCCTAATTTTAGACCAGCGGCTCCAGCGAGCACTAATGCCATTAATTCTAATGCACTATGTCCAGCAATAAAGGCGTAAAATGGTACGCCATAACCCATGTCGGTCAGGTGTCCAGCCACACTACCTAAATAGATTCCATTAAAGAGTAAAAAGAAGAGACTACCTAACCCAAATAAAATCCCACCGGCAAAGGCTTGAAAATCAATACTGATATTATTTTTAATGTAGTATCCGAACATGAGAAAATCACTTTTAGCTTCACGATTATATCCCCACCGTTCTCTTTGCGGATCATACATTACCTCTATTTCATGAACTTGTTCTGTAGTTAAGATACTGTAGATTAGATCCGGATGATTTTGAATACTCACAAAGACTATTCCAGCAGAACCAAAGAAGAGTAAACTCGCTAAACTCACTAAGCGCCATTCTTGACGGACTTGTTGGGGAAAATGGCGACGCATAAAGTTGATAATTTGACTGAATAACCGAATTGGAGTCTGATAAAGGCATTGATGTCCACGTAATACCAGACGATTTAACCGCGCAATGAGATGGGGGGTATAGTGACGATCCCGTGCCAAAGCTAAGTGCTGACAAACTTGTCGATAAAGTTGAGGCAATTGAGTGATTTCTTGGCTAATCGCTTCTTGTTGAGCAATTTTATTTAACCAACGTTCTAAGGTATCCCATTGTGGTTGGTGACTTTGTTCAAAAGTGTGTTGTTTCATTTTTATTTCTAGAACGCAGTACTAGTAGACTAAAACCGGGCGGAAACGGGTATTTTAACCGGAGTTAATTGCGTGGGAACGAGATATTGTCCTCTTCTTAAATAGGATTGATTCAGATAACCCTGAGTTTGAGGAAGAGTATAAATTTCTATTTGGTTATTCTCTACATCAACTATCCAAACTTCTTTAATTCCATGACGTGCATACAGTGGTAATTTAATTTCTTTATCATATTGGAGCGAAGAATGGGAGACTTCAACCAAAAGCAGTATATCTAGAGCAGTCGGTATGGTTTGTCGATAGTCAGTTGGATGTGGACGGAGCAAAGCCAAATCGGGTTGTGGTTCAGAAAAATCACTTAATTGAATTGGCCCCTGAATTCTAACCACTGCCGATTCTTGAACTTGAGTAATCAAAAAATAAGCCAATCGGTCAACACAAAACGCATGTTGGTTGCCAATAGGAGCCCTGTCAATTACCTCTCCCTCAATCAGTTCCAGATGACAGTCTGTTTGAAAAAATTGTGTGGTTAACTGGTAAAAATCAGCTACATTAAATAGATGCTTTTGTGGTGCGATGACGTTCATAAATACTTTCTTAATTAGCTATTTGATTAGTCGAATTATTCATCCCCATTAAGCCATTGGCTAATTGATAAAGCGTCTTAACGCTTACTTCGTCGCGGCTGTTAGTTAAAGTGGTCACCAAGTTAGCCAGTTCTAACTTTCTTGCTGGTAGTAACTGTGGTGATCTTTCGGCAAAATTGATAATAGCGAGTTGTTGTTCTAACGGTAAACTCACTGGCATAGCGCGGGCTGATTCTACTGGTAAAGTAACCATTTTTATTTTTTCATCATCATAAACGACGATAGTACCCGCAGCTAAATCACCTATTCTTTTAAAATCTTGATTAATTATCATTGTAATCAAGCCAAATCCATAAAAAAAAGGTAAAAAATCAACAACCCGCAATAAATTGCGAATCATGGCCGCCGACCAATTGACTGGTGTACCCCATTCATGCAGTACTTTAATTTTAAGGGCACGTTTACCGGGTGTGGCACCTTGTCTATACACTTCAAAAACAACGGGATAAAACCATTCCAACCCAAAAATGGCGATAAAAAAAATCCCGTAACCTAATTCACCCAAATAGCTTAAGAGAACGGCTAACAAGCTATACACAATACTTCGAATTCCCATATCAATACTCCAAGCGAGCGCACGGACAACTGGACCAGCTACTCGCAAGGATAATTCAATGCCTTCTGGGGTTTCAATTGAACGAGTGGTATCTAACATTATCCTGGCTTGTCGGTACGACAACTTTTGGGTAGATATCTATTCGCCACGCCATTCGGAAAATCGGCGTTACACGTCCATATTTTTGAAGAAGGATCATAGGAAAAGCGAATGATTTCTCCCGCTATAGACCCGGCCTTTTCATTCATCATAGCTTGTAAATAAAGTTCTGCTGGATTGGAAGTAATATTGACGTAGGTGCCTGAAGTTAATGATTTTAATTTTGCTGTACTCGGAAATTGCCCAGTATTAGAAAAATAATTTTCGGTTTCAGTTTTGAGCGCGTTGAATAATACAGTTGCTTCTGCAACTTTAGCTTTTTGCAGATAATCGTGGTAAGCAGGTATAGCGATGGCAGCTATAATACCTATAAAGAAAATAAAAATTATAGGCATTAACACAAAAGCGACTACTGAACCGTGAGCGGTATAATTATCCTCTATTTTTTCACTACTCATGAATATAAAGACGATCAGCTCAATCAAAGAAATTAGAAACGGAATCATCGTCCAAAAAAACAATAAATAGAAAATGCCTAGGATATAATTGCCTAGATAAAATCGGTGTACTCCCAAACTGCCTAAGAAAAAAGTCAATAAGAGTAAAACTTCTTTGTTGGCTCCTTTGGTTTTTTGACGCACACCACATTTAGGACAGATTTCCGCTTTTTGGTGGATAATAGCATTACAGGTAGCACAGATTTTCTCATCTGCTTCTAGAGGCATTGTCGCCGGCGGCGCATAGGGGGTGTTAGTCATCAATGTACTCCTCACGGGTTATTGGTTTTGTCATTCGTTTAATTTTAATGTTTATTGGATGATCTATAAAATACCTTCGCCCTAATGATTATCCTTGTTGCTAAGTTATCACTTTATCTTCTATAATTGGTGTTCTAGGCCAGACAGTCAGTAATACTTTTACCAAAGTAGCTAACGGAATCGCAAAGAAAACGCCCCAAAATCCCCATATGCCTCCGAAAATAAGTACCGCCGCAATAATTGCCACTGGATGTAAATTCACGGCTTCAGAAAATAACAGCGGCACTAAAATATTACCATCAAAAACTTGAATGACGAGATAAGCACCAATTACCCAAAAAAATTCAGTTTCTAAACCCCATTGAAAATAAGCCACTAACACGACTGGAAAAGTAACGACAACTGCTCCAATATAAGGAATAATCACTGACAACCCAACTAATACCGCTAACAACGAAGCGTAATTTAATCCCCAATAAGCAAATGGAAAATAGGTAAAGGTAGCCACTAAAAAAATTTCATAAAATTTACCCCGAATATAATTACCTATCTGCGCATCCATTTCTAGCCAAACTTTCTCAGCAATACTATGATTTTTAGGTAAAAAATTAATCAACCAATTAAGTATTACGGTTTTATCTTTGAGGAAAAAAAAGACCAATAATGGCACTAAAATAGAGTAAACAATGACAGTTAAAATGGTCGGAATGAGGCCGGGAATTGAATTCCACATGGTTTTCACCACTTCCTTAACCCACGAATTAATTGAATTAATGACACCATTAATATGTTCTGGGGAAACTAGCGGATATTGCTTAGGCAGTTGTTTTAGTAATTCATGTCCCTTAATAACCATACGCGGTAACTCTTGAATTAACTGGGTTAACTGATATGACAACAGTGGCAATAGAATAATGACAATAAAGGTTAATAAAGTGATAAATGCCAAATAGACTAAAGAAACCGCGATAAAATGGGGAATATGCCATCGCTGTAGATTTTTAATCAACCCATCTAATAAATAAGCAATCACGACACTGGCTAGTATCGGAAATAGAATTCGATTCATGGTCATTAAAATAGTAAAACTGGCTATCAGTAGAATAGCCAGTAAAACCGCTTGAGGATCAGAGAAATAACGGTGAAACCAGGTTTTAATTACTTGAATCATGTGGTCTACTCACGTAAAAATTCTTCGTAATGTTGTCCAAATATCACTTCTAATTCATCAATTACCGAAATTTTGTCACGTCCTTGTAAAATATGTTCGGTCATTAAACCAGAAGTTTCATCAAGCATCTTGGCTTTATCTAGCATAGGATAGCTTTGAGAAAGCCGCTTAATCGCGGCGACCACAGACTCCTCTGGTGGACGTGGTAAGGGTTTCGGCTGTAAGGGTGGTGCCGGTTTTGACACAACACGCGTTTGTAAAAATTCAGCAAAGGCCAACAACGTTTGTTGATGTTCTGGCGGTAATTGCTTAAAGATCTGTTGTAATCGGTGTTGTTTCGAATTCGTCATAACCGTTAATCAGTCGCGTGAAGATTGCAATAATGCTGAGCAAAATTAAGTAATTCTTCCATCGCCCGTAATCGAAATTTCTGTTTTTGATGAACAAATGAAAATGGGCGCTCTAAGGTTGGATTGAGGCGGACTTCTTTAAGTAATCCCAGTTGTAAATCCTTTTGAATTGCCGCTCGAGACAAAATGGAAACGCCCATACCCGAAGCGACTGCACCTTTAATCGCTTCCGGACTACCTAATTCCATAACAATATTTAAATCATAAAATGATAAGCCGGCACGGTTAAAATACTCGTTGATGACTTCACGGGTACCAGAACCTTCTTCACGCGAAATATAAGGATAAGATACTAATTCTCTTACTGAAACTTCCTGAAACTGTGTTAAAGGATGGTTAGAGGGTACGATAGCCACTAACTGATCCATACGACAGAGTGTTACTACTAAACTTTTATTGGCGACCGGTGCTTCTACTACCCCTAAATCAATGGTATTACTTTCTACCATGGACACAATTTCATCCGTATTGGAAACTCTTAAACGAATTCGCACTTCTGGGTATTTCAACTTAAAATCACCCAGTAAAATGGGTAACATATACTCTGCAATGGTAGTACTAGCACCAATCATCAATACGCCATTAATATCACCGGTCATTTCCTTAACGGTATTTTCCATTAGTGCATATTGTTCAAAAATCTTCTCAGCATATTCATACACTTTTTCACCAACTTCAGTTAAAGTGATACGATTATGAGTGCGATCAAATAAGCGCGTATTAAAATATTCTTCTAATTGACGAACTTGAAAAGTTACTGCCGGTTGAGTCATATGTAATGCCTCAGCCGCTTTAGTAAAACTCAGTAACCGAGCAACAGTGTGGAAAACTTGTAAACGACGGTCGGCCATAATTATCTTTCCTTAACAAAACGACATTTTGAACAATATAATATTTTATCAGATAGTTAATTGTTATAACAAAGATTTATTTAATAAGCGGTTTTAGAAGTTTAATTGATAATTCCAAGTTGAGATGAATAGTAGATTGTAAATTTAAATTAAGGATAAGTTGGGAAAACGGTAACAACACCTTGTTGTTTAGAATAAACAAAGTTTTAATTCGTTATTTTCATAATTAATGATAATCCTTGGTACAGAAGGAGTAATTAGCATGACTACTGTCAATTGTCAATATGGAGCACAGTATAACCTGAAAGACCAGTATTCTAGAATGTAAACAGTGTAACACGACTTTGGACTTCTCCAGGTGATGAATTATACCTTACAAGATAACCAGGGCAAGACACTGGCTAAGTTCTGTAAAAATTACTGGTATAATGTTATTCGCAAACGCTGGTACTGTTATGCACCAAGTGGCTATTTGTTAGCTATTGCCAAGAAAGGATCAATGATTCTTTTGCTATTACGCCGATTATTGAGGAATTTTTTCGGTATCCTGGGTATTGCGTGTGAACAGGCTTTTGGACACAGTCGAATGATAGCCGTTTATTTTATCGCGGGTCTGAGTGGAGCTATTTTATTTAAGCGTAGCTATACAACCGGGTACCTCAGTTGGGGCATCTGGTGCCATTTTGGGCTTAATGGGGTCATCGAATTGGATTAGTATTATTGGCGTGGGTATTGTATTAAATAATCAGGTATGTGGGTAGCCTTGTTGATTAAATCGCCACTAATTCAAAATAATACTTCGGATAGTTTTCAGTAGGATACATTAGGCGATAGCTGTCACTCACCCATTTTAACAGCAACCGGGCATCACACTTTTCTCAGAAAAATTATTTTAAAATAAATGAATTAGACTAACTATTTGAATTGTAGCAAAGTCAGATAGATGAATTAAACCTGGTAAGTTACTCTCTTGCTGGAGATCTTATTAAGAAAAAAAGCACAAAGGTATTTTAGTATGAAACCAAAGCGTAAATATTTTGGAACCGATGGAATTCGGGGCACAGTTGGTACACCTCCGATTACACCGGAATTTGTTTTAAAACTGGGTTGGGCGGTTGGTCGAATTTTAAAAAATGGACAAAGTAAAAACAAAGTACTAATAGGTAAAGATACCCGTATTTCTGGCTACATGTTTGAGTCGGCATTACAGGCGGGTTTATCAGCTGCCGGTATGGATATTCGGTTATTAGGTCCGATGCCAACACCGGCTATTGCTTACTTAACTCGTACTTTCCATGCCCAAGCCGGTATCGTCATCAGTGCTTCACATAATCCTTTTCAAGATAATGGTATTAAATTTTTTTCCGATCAAGGAACTAAATTACCGGATGAAATTGAACTAGCCATTGAAGCGGAACTAGAGCAGCCTATGCAAACAGTAGCTTCTGACCGTTTAGGTAAAGCTGAACGTATTGACGACGCGGCCGGTCGTTATATTGAATTTTGCAAGAGCACTATTCCTTATGATATTAATCTAAAAGGTTTAAAAATCATTGTTGATTGTGCTCACGGTGCTACTTACCATATTGCACCCAATGTTTTTCGTGAACTCGGTGCAACAGTTGAAACGATTGGAACTCAACCGAATGGTTTAAATATTAATGCTAATTATGGTGCGACTCATCCACAAGCTTTACGATCCGCTGTTCTATATCACCAAGCCGATTTAGGTATTGCCTTAGATGGGGATGGTGATCGGGTTATCATGATTGATAGTAACGGTGAAATAGTGGATGGTGATGAATTGTTATTCGTTATTGCTCAAGCTCGTCATCAAGCAGGTACACTACAAAACGCCGTCGTAGGCACCGTCATGAGCAATTTAGGTTTAGAACAAGCCTTAAAAAAGCTTGGGATTCAGTTTTTGCGAGCCGCCGTTGGTGACCGTTATGTGTTAGAAATGATGCAACAACATAAGAGTAACTTAGGCGGAGAATCGTCGGGACATGTGATTTGTCTCGATCGAACTACGACCGGTGATGGCATTGTTACCGCTTTACAAGTATTGGCTACCAGTGTAAAAACGGGCTTACCATTACATATATTGAAAAGAGGTATGCAGAAATACCCTCAACAGATGATCAATGTTCCGATTACACCAGGAACCGAAATTGTTTCTCTACCCAGCGTACAAAGTGCAGTACGTGAAGCTGAACGACAACTCCAGGGTAGTGGTCGCGTTCTCTTACGTCCTTCCGGTACCGAGCCACTTATTCGGGTTATGGTCGAAGGCATCGATAGCCAAAATGTAGAATCCATTTCATCTCAGTTAGCTCGGGTAGTCGCAGCGGCTCAAGGTTGAGCTATTCTATTTACTATGTAGATAGGGTGGTTTTGTACCAGTAATATTCTTTCCTTGATGACCTCAATGGTGATAGCAAAACGAAGTTGGAACCTGTCCAAAATCCGCTTAAATCTAATCGGCAAGTTAAGGATTGGGGTGGCTCAAAACCTGAACAGCGTGGTGTTGTAATAGCTGGACTTGAACAGAAACGCAACGACAACACCGCCACCTCATCAAAATCAAAGGCTTTCCGGCTAAAGGTAGTAAAGATTAGCTTTGTCAAAGGGAGAATTTCTGAATTGATTACTGTACAGTGAATTCTATCGGTTGTTGACCATTAAACACCACTAATCCATTAGAGAGAATATAACCCACGTAAATAGTAAAATGACCGGGTAGATTTTGTAGACGACCTTCATAGACTATCATTTTGATAGGACTAAACAATTTAAATTGGAGCGGTAAATTATTTTCTATCTGTGCTGGGACTAAGGTACTTAGATTTTCATCCCAAGATATCCATTGGGTCCCCTGACGCATAAAATAGATTGGTTGGTTAATCCCCGGCGGGGTATAAGCCGCAACCATACCTAACTGTCCTAATTGTTCAATATCATCCGGTGCTAGGTGAATTTCAGCCATCACCTTGGCTTTATCTGATTGAGCGAGAATGAGGTGATTGCCTCGTTGATCTAGTGAGTTAGTCACAAATCCCGTGGTAACTAAACCCATAAATTGAGCTTGGGTATCTTGTGGTTGTTGAGTGGCTATTGCGGTTGCTGTACCTAAATTGAATAGGGGTTGATGACTTTCTAAATATTCAAATGGCCCAATATCCCAAGCGCTACCTTGTTGAGGATTATCTTGAATATTAAACCGCTCCAATAACATCAATAGCGATGGTGGTAAGCTAGCAGTCCCTTTATCAATAGTGGCACTACCCTGCATTATTTCTAAATCAAGTACACTATCATCACCACGTTGGCGTTGAGCACGGTAATCATAACTAAATAACAGCGGATCGGCACTTATCCCGTTAGGTTCCCATCCAGTTTGTGCTTGAATATCTTCAAACCAAAGATAAGATTTTTGATAGACTTTCATATTGCCAACACCATAACCCGAACCCCAACTATTGGCATAATACAAATTATGATCGATACCTAAATGAGTATCCTGTGAATTAGCTGTTAAGTTAATGCCATGATATTCGTTATTAATAAGAATGTTATTCATCAATTGAGTATCTACGCTGTCATGAGTCTCTATTTCTTTAGCATTCCAGATATTAATACCGATAGTCGAATTAGCTAGTAGATTGTTATATAACATCATCGGTCCATCTCGCCAATGACCTAATAAAAAGATACCTGCCCATCCATTGTTATAAGCTAAATTGCGATAAACATGGATACCACTCACATCTAATAAATACAATCCAAAACCAAAATAGCCATTAGCCCAACGTTTTCGTTGTTGAGAAACGAAACTCCAACCATAAATATAACGAAAGGTATTGTCCATCACTAATACATTACGAAATACATGATGTTGTGGCGCTGTTCCGCTAAAGGTGATACCGCCACAATCATCAGCATTTTGGCAAGTATGCTCAATTAAATTATTTTTTACTAAAATGTCACCGGTTTTGATCTCCGCTGGGGTGAAATCAAAAGTTTTGTCTGCCTGAATAATTGAATTAGAGAACACCACGCCATCATGAGCGACATGATGAACATGGTTAGCTTCAAAATGTAAATGATCAGCAAAATCAAATAATATTCCTATACCACGCGGGTATTGTGAACGAAAACCAAGATGATGAAATTCATTGTGGTTGATCACGATGTTGACGATAGGCGCATAAGTAAACCAAGTCGTATCATCAGTTTGATTATCTCGAGTAATCAGTAAACTCAGACCACGCGTATCTAAATAACCGAATTCCGAATCCGCTATAACTAATTCACTAATAACACTGGTAAATGGTGAATGGGTAGTGAGCATTTGTTCTGCAAACAAGCCATGATTAGCGTAGCGTACTTGCAAACGCTGTAATTGATTACCATGACAGCTTTGTCCAGCACCATTGTTGATGACAATCGCTTTATCATTAAAAAACTCTAAAACTAATCCGTCCAAAGTTAAATAAGATAAATTGCTCAAATCCCAGCCACTATCACGCTGTGAAATTTCTAACTGGGATAGATCGGTGGTCAATGGCCATAAATAAAGCCGATTGGTTGCCGCATCAAACCAATATTCACCAGGGTTATCTAACAAAGCCGGATGATTTTCAAGATAATACTGGCTACCCCAACCTAAACTAGGATTATCCAAGGTATTATATTGAGCTTCTTGATCAAGAGTGATTCGACCAATATTGATTTCGTGGTTAACAATAGTACGACGATAGGTAAAATGTCCTTGCAAGGCATCCATGACCACTAAGGTGGCACCAGTCAGATTGCCTAAGGTGGTTAAATTACCGGCTTCAACTCCACTGGAGATATTATCATCATGTAAATCAGTTAATTGAATAAGAGAACGCGAGGCACTATCGCATTGTTGCGGATTCTTATCAGTTAAAGGGTCGCAGTTAGCGGCTACTGTTCCCCCCTCCGCAGACCACCAAAATTCATGATATTTCCACTCTGTTTGAATGGTCCAATCAGGTTCGCGAGCCGGTTGTAATCGAACTAATACTTTACCACTTGCATCTAATTGCATCACGAAACGAGGTAGCTGGGTCAAATTCCAAGCAGACAAATCAGTCCAAACAATATTACTCGGTTTGATACTGGCGGGTAACCCAATATTATTGCTGGTTAAAGGTGTCCAAACTAAATGACTAGCCGATTCTGAACCACGGATAATAACACTACCAAGACCTTGTTCTGCCCGATAAATAATGGGTGCTTCCAATGTACCACTATACGCCGGATAAATCGTTTCTCGATAAATACCCGGTTGAATATGTACCGTTGTCCCAGGCGTTGCTAAAGTGGCAGCAGCTTGTATAGTCCGTACAGCTGTAGCCGGCGTTAACCCGTCTTGATTATCACTACCTTGAAGCGTATCAACCCACAGATCACCAGCTAAACAAGGTAAGGTATTAATCAGAAAGTAAAAAACAATTAATTTTAAAAATGATTGCATGATATTACAATACTTTAGACAGTTTTTAAGTAAGTGCCTGATAATGGGATAATGTGTCTACCACAACGACATAACCCCACCATGCCGGCCCTTATAGAAATCACAAAGACTATTTTACAATAAATGCTTAACCTAACCAAACCCCCAAGGCCAGTTAGAAAATCCGCCAAGCCAATGCTCATTTGCTGGAGCAATGATCTTTTTTCTGAGGTATAGACTTTAGTCGCATTAAATCTCGTTTTGATTTTGAGCAGTTAGGTAATTATGGTACGATTATCATGTAAATCGGTATAAACTATTGTTTGATTAATAACCGCTATTAATCCGGTTAATCCTTGAATCCGTGTCATCTTGTTCCAAAAATATTATAAGTTACTTTCAGTGAGCGACAGGCTCGAAAAAAATTTTTGAAATGATTTAATAACTAAAGGAGCGTCAATCATGTCATGGTCAGCACCTAAATTTATTTATGGATTAATCCTAACAGTATTTATTCTGTTAATCATCATATTGCTTAAATTAGCTTATTTTCAAACTGAAGCCGGCTATACCTATCATTACCAGAATATGCTATCTAGCAAAATTGAAATTTATACTGAGCCAGGTGTTCACTTTAGAATGCCTTTTTTTTCACTGGCTACGCCTTATAAACAAGTGATGACCGTTGCCTTTGGCAGTAGTGAAAACGAGAAACTTACCCGCAGTCATCCGGCTATTACGGTTCGGTTTGCCGATACTTATACCGGTGATATTCCGGCTACCTTTCGTTTAAAACTACCGCAAGACCAAGAAAAAATTAAAAATATTCATCAAGATTTTCGCGGTTTTGAAAATTTAGTGGATGCGCTGTTAGTTAAAACTTGTCGTGATGTGGTGGTGAATACTGCAACTCAATATACCGGTGAAGAATTTTTTCAAGGCGGTTTGAACCAATTTAAGGCGGCTCTCATTGATCAACTGCGTTATGGTATTTATGAAACAGAACGTAAACAAGTTGAAGTAGAGCAAATTGCTTTAGCACCCATTGGTTTAGGACAAGAAGATTCAACGCAATTACGTAAAGCGAAAACCTTAGTTTGGAAAACCGTTCCAATCATTGGAACAGATGGTCAAAAGAAACGGTTAGATAATCCGCTGGATGTTTATGGGATTGAAGTGACCCAAATTACTTTAGGAACCCCGCTGCCGGAACCACAATTGGAAAAATTATTAACGGATAAAAAACAATTGGTGGCTGATCGAATTAAAGCGGTACAAGAACAGGAAACCACTAAAGAACAAGCTAAAACCGCACAATTGCGTGCGGATATCGAACGAACTAAAGCTAAACAAGAAGCTTTAAAACAAAAAGAATTGGTAGTTATTGGGAAACAACGTGAAGTAGAGGAAGCGCAAAAACAAGCTGAAAAGGAAATTATTGAGTACCAAAAAACTAAAGATTTAGCTGCGATTGAAAAAGCAAAGGAACTGGCTATGGCACAAGCCGAACGCGAAATTCAGCAAGCCAATTTTGAAGCGGCTCAGTTTGAAGCCAAAGCCATTCGGGAAAAAGGTTTAGCCCAAGCAGAAGTATTAAAAGCCAAGTACCAAGCCTTCATCCCAGAAATTTATACGGCTGAAATTCAACGAGATATTGCCAATATTATTTATCCGAATCTCAAAGGGATTACGGTTAGTATGCCGCATAATATTGTCAATTTGGGTAAAGCCGGGGAAAAATTACCGACGAATTTGGATGTGTTATCCAGTTTTGCCACCATTGGTGTCATGAACGCCCTAGAAAAAAAGGCTAAGGAAAACCCTATCAACATTGAAAAATCAACTGTATCCCCGCCAGAAAATGCCAATTAATTTTTGTTAACTATGAGGGACAAGCTTTGACTTGTTCCTTTTTCTTGCAGCCATGTTTACCCGAATTTATAAATATGATAATGAATTAAATTCTTATGATGTGATTAAATTCCTAGCCATCATAACCATGGTTATTGATCACATTGGTTATTATTTGGTAGAAAATAACGAATATTTACGTGCAGTCGGCAGATTGGCAGCGCCCTTATTTTTCTTTATAACCGGATACGTTTCTAATTACCAAATTAAACCAGCTATCTTAGTTTATGGCATTATCATAACCGGGATATTTTTTTATTCTCGCAATGATTTATATATCAATATATTGCTAGTTTTTGCGAGCATTAAGTGGATTTTGGCCAGATGGCGACCTGATGAGCAAGGAATTGTTACTTTAATGAGTATTTTGGGTTTAATTTACCTGACCAGTTCTATCAGTCGATATTTTATCGATTATGGGTTTTTCGGTTTTGCTTACGCTTTGGTTGGACGTTTGAAAGCTACCGGTTTTAACTCGCGGTTCACTGCCATGATGATGTTGAGCACTTTTTTAGTGCAAATGCGAGATATTATTATTTCTCATGACAATATTTATGTGCTAGCTATCATATATGTTGTTGCTATGTTACTCTTTCTTACCGCTCTATTATTTCGCTATCAAGTTATTAAGATTAATTCAACCGTGCTAAAAAATAGCGTGTTAATTTGTTCTCGTTATTCCCTGGAAATCTATTTTTGGCATGTATTGTGGTTGGAATTAACTCTGCGGACGAATTTCTTTACGGTTATTGCCATTACTAACGCTTAATCGACAACAATTACTCTTCATCCGGTTCATGGTTTTCATTGCTAACCACTTGAGTCATTTCTTTGAGCAGTTTAGGTAATACTTTATCTAAATGAGCGTTAATTTTCCTAACCGTATCCTGAGAAACTTTTTTGAGCGTTTCCTCAAGTTGGGTTTGAATAATTTTCCCAATTTGTTGTTGTAATGCCTTAAGTTGTAGATCGCTCAACACGGAGGAAGGTTCTTCAGAGATAGGAATCTCTTTACCGGGAACGACAACATCTTTTAATATGGGCAGATCGAGTACTGGTTTTTTTTTCTTCATGTCACGCTACTAATTATCGATAAATTTCATGAACTTTTAATACATTATCCGCCGTTTTTTGATAAAAGCGATAACGGTCTCGACCGGTCTCACGTGCCATAGCGGTATCATCGACAATTTCAGCAATACGTTTAGCCTGTGCAAAAAATGCGGGTACGGTTACCGTTAAATTAACTAATACTTCCATTGTTTCGCAGACTTGATCGGTATAACCAATCCGTATTGGCGCACTTGAAGATAACACATCTGGATAAATATCATGTGGTAAAAAACTGGTATCCTTAAAAGTCCATAGCAGATCATCCAGTTGTTTAGCTTGAATCAGAGAAGGTGTGTGAATATAAACACGGTAACCTTGGTGCCATGCTTTATCAACCAACCGACAGGCAAGACGATCCCTTTCTGACCTGACGGGGGTGTGTAGGATGTAAAAGTCAATTTGTGGCATGACAATCCTTGTTCATTTAGCGGAAGGATATTTAGGCGAAAACGAAATAAAATTTAACTAAGCTTCATCTTCATTTTCTGTTTGAGTAATAGGAAGAAGCGGAATTGTCGCCATCAAATTGGGATCGCTTTCACGGCTACGTTCAATAAGATATTGGGTTAATAAAGGAACTGGTCGTCCGGTAGCACCTTTTTCTTTACCGGTTAACCAAGCGGTTCCCGCAATATCTAAATGGGCCCAACGGTATTTCTTAGTAAACCGAGAAAGAAAGCAAGCAGCGGTAATTGCGCCAGCTTCGCGTCCACCAATATTGGCAATATCAGCAAAACGGCTATCCAGTTGTTCTTGATAATCATCCCATAAAGGTAATTCCCACGCGCGGTCACAACTGATTCTACCTGCATTTAGTAAATCATTCGTCAAGGGATTATGATTACTAAACAAACCGTGAGCGGATTTACCTAAAGCAATAACACAAGCTCCCGTTAAAGTCGCAATATCAATAACCACATCGGGTTTATAACGCTCAGCATAGCTTAAAGCATCACATAAAATTAAACGGCCTTCAGCATCAGTATTAAGAATTTCAATGGTTTGCCCAGATAAACTGGTGACAATATCTCCCGGTTTGGTAGCTTTACCACTGGGCAGATTTTCTACTGCGGGAATGATCCCGATTAAGTTGACCGGTAATTGTAAATCGGCTACAGCAGATAAGGTACCTAATACCGCTGCCGCACCACACATATCAAACTTCATTTCATCCATATCTTTAGCGGGTTTAATCGAAATGCCGCCAGAGTCAAAAGTCACGCCTTTACCCACTAAAACAATAGGCATATCATTTTTCTTACCCCCACGATACTCTAAAATAATTAATCGAGGCGGTTGTTCACTGCCTTTAGCAACCGCTAATAGCGCATTAAAACCTTGTTTTTCTAAATGAGTTTCCATAAGAACTTTGCAAGACATTTTTTCATGTAAATTGCAAAGTGTTTTAGCTTGATCAGCAAGATAAGAA
Source organism: Thioploca sp. (assembly GCA_012032555.1). Taxonomy (GTDB): domain Bacteria; phylum Pseudomonadota; class Gammaproteobacteria; order Beggiatoales; family Beggiatoaceae; genus Thioploca. The sequence continues at coordinate 4,344 of JAAUSR010000057.1, read as the reverse complement.
GGTGTACAGAGATTACCTGGCATATTACTTAAATCTTTTGCTAATTTAACACCATCAGCAATTTTTTGTGCTTCTCGACTGGCTTGTTCAGCTAAAGCTAATTCACGACGTGAGGCGACGCTAAAGACAATTTTACGCAATGGCCGTCGGGTAATATCCTTTTTACTTTTTAATTGATCAAAACTATATAAAGTCGCTTGGGCCGTCTCAATGGCATGTCGAATACGCCAAGCGGTATCACGACCACGCACATTTAATTCAGTCAAATAACAAACGGTTTCCATGGAACCGGTTTCATGTAAAGTCCGAATAGCATGTGCAATGACTTTACGATATTGAGTATCACCCAATTCACGTTCACGTCCACAACCAACGAGTAATACTCGATCAGCTAGTGTTCCGGGAACATTATGTAATAATAAAGTTTGTCCAGATTTACCTTCTAAATCCCCACGCCGCAATATAGAAGAAAGATGTCCTCCACTGACTTCATCAATTTGTTTAGCAACTTCAGATAAACGTCGCGGCTCATACACACCTACCACCACGCAAGCAGTACGTTGTTTTTCTGGATGACCACTTTTTACATTAAATTCCATGCTAACTCTCAACAGTTAAAGTTATATCAATAATTGATAGCCAAAAGTATTCTTATTTTCTTTATTTTTGCATATTCAGTTTACACTATTATTTGGAATAGTATAGCTTAATATGACAAATTCCTAGTAAACATGTTAAATTGTATTCTTTTATTACTCATAACGCAAAGATAATGGAGTTTTTTTTGATCATCAGCCGCTACTTATTTCGTGAAATACTATATAACTTATTAGCGTTGACTGCACTCTTACTCCTTATTTATGTCAGTCATCGATTTATGGCTTATTTGGTACAAGCATCTACTGGTATTTTACCGGCTGCTTTTATTTTTCAATTGGTTGCCTTACGGTTATTAACCGACTTAATGCTTATTTTGCCATTAAGTTTCTTTTTAGCACTCTTGTTAGCTTTAGGCAGATTATATAAAGATAATGAAATAACAGCGATGGCTGCTTGTGGTATACCAGTACCGGTCATGAGTATTTTTATGTTTAGTTTTATTTTTGCTAGTTTTATTAGCCTATTGTCTTTGATATTGGCTCCTTGGGCAGAAAACCAACGTGATATCCTCATAACTCAACTACAAACGGTTGCTGAAGTAGGCGGTATTGCTGCTGGTCGCTTTAAAGAATTTAGTCAAGGTAAAGGAACTTTTTATGTCGAAGAACTGGATAATAATACCAATACGATGCAAACACTGTTTGTGCAAGTCAATTTACCCAATAAGCGAATTACCATTGTGGCTAAACAAGGCTATCAAATAATGGATAAAGGAGAATTATATCTCGTTTTGGTTGATGGGCGTCGTTATGAAAGTCAACCGGGTAAGTTAGATTATACTATCACCCAGTTTGGTGAACATCATATTAGAATTCCTAAAAAAATTGATAATCATCGTGGTGAAAATCAAGCTGCTTTACCCACGGGGTCATTATTTCAAAAAATGGCACCGATTTATCAAGCTGAGTTGCAATGGCGTCTATCTTTACCGATTATGGTTATATTACTGGCTGGATTAGCCATACCACTTTCTCATACGACACCACGCCAAAGCCACTACTTTAAAATTGTGATCGGTATTCTCATTTATCTTATTTATAACAATTTTTTAAGTATTGTCAAAAAGTGGGTGGAACGAGAAGAAATTTCTCCTTGGATAGGAATCGGTTGGGTTCATCTCGGTCTATTTTTAGTCATACTCATTTTATTCAATTTTTCAAAATTGAAACTGAAGTATCGCTATTGGATAAGCCGGTTGTTTTCTTCGATAAGATTAAAATCTTAATAGACAGTTGGGATATTTATCCGCAACCTCATGCTGATTTCGTCTGTCAGCGGAAAGTTTTTGAAATTTATTGGTATCCTGATAACTTCAAACTGCTTCAAAATTAACCTAGAAGAGCAACGGTCTGAAAGTCTAGGTGTCCTCAAATTCAGGTTTGACAGACTACTATTAGTCCGTGGTACTATAATTTCTGGAGATTATTAGGATGACAGCTTGAAAATCAGAGACATGATTTAGCGAAATTTAGAGAATCAGCAGTCTATTTTTAACATTGTTAATCCGAGTCAGCCTAATTATCTTGATATTCTAGCAAGGTTTAACACCCGCTATATCCTAGGAACAAAGTTTAAATCTCATTTTAAAAGAGGGTATTGATAACAATGGATATTCCAAATGATACTCAGTTTGAGGAAAAAGACTCTACCCCTGGCAATCCGCTAACAGCCGATGCGAATTCATCCACCCAGGGAGAACCAAAACTGTCCGATCCAGTTACACCGACTAACGAAGAAGAACTTCTCAATCAAAAAGTTACTACGAATGTTAATAGAGCCTCACAAGCACACCATACTGTAAAAAACTATATGATGGGTGCTACGGTAACCGGTTTAATTCCTTTACCATTAGTCGATACAGTGGCAGTAACTGCTATTCAACTTAAAATGATACATAGTCTTGCTAAACTGTATGAAGTGCCATTTTCCAAAGATTTAGCTAAATCATTAATCACTTCTTTATTAAGTGGTACTATCACCCTATCAACCACCGTTTTGGCTAGATCGATTCCGGTCGTTGGTCAAGCGATGGGTATTATTAGTGCAATGATGGTAGGGGGTGCTACAACCTATGCAACTGGCAAGATTTTTGTCGAACACTTTGAATCCGGAGGAAATTTCTTTAGCTTCGACCCTGAAAAAATGCGTGCTCATTTCCAAGCGCTTTATGAAGAAGGCAAGCAATTAGCTATCCAAACAGCTAAAAGATAAATCGATATTAACATTTAAACCCCCAATTCTTGAAGATACTTAAATAAAGTCACTGTTACGAGAGCGGCAAATTTTTCTGTCGCTCTTCATCTCCTACCACAATGCAGTATAAAATGATTTTACTAAAATTAGGAGAGGTATTAGACAAAACCCAGCTTAACTGGTCACTATTTCTTAATTTTGAATCGTTTTATACTCATTTTGCTATAAGCGCTTAAGTTAAGGGCTGTTAGTAGTTAAATAACTGTTTAATATACGAAAGAAACTTCGTGACAACTTCCCTACCATTCTAATAAAATCCTTTCGTTACGAGGTAGAATCGCAACCCAAAACTGATTATTAAAAACTCCCACCAGAGGAGAAATACTGATGAATGCCCCAGAATTCACCCAAGACAACCTGCTGTTCACCGTTCACAGTCCCCTGGGCGAAAATAAACTCTTGTTCAAAAACCTTCAAGGAGAAGAACAACTGTCCGGCTTATTCCACTTCCAACTCGAATTACTTTCCGAAAGCCGTGGTATCGATTTCCAAGAAATTTTAGGCCAAGCCCTCACCTTGCGCCGGACCATACTCGTTATCTTAACGGCATCGTTACCCGCTTTGCCCAAGCCGATACTGATAGCCGCTTTACCACCTACTACGCCGATATTCGCCCCTAGCTCTGGCAACTTACTCTCACTCAAAACTGTCGCATTTTCCAAAATCTATCGGTTCCCAACATCATTAGAAAAGTCTTTACCGATCTAGGTTTTCATGATTACCGCTTTAACCTCGTGCGACCTAACTACTACGAACCGCGAGTTTACTGCGTTCAATACCAAGAAACCGCCTTTAACTTTGTTTCCCGCTTGATGGAAGATGTGGGGATATTTTACTTCTTTGAACACCAGGAAGATCGACATGTTTTAGTGCTTATTGATGACATGAGCGGTCATCCCGATTGTCCAGAAATCAGCACAGCCCGCTTTTGGCAGAGTCGTAACGATACCCACCCGGAAGACGTGATTACTCACTGTCAATGGCAACAACAACTCACTACTGGTCGGTATGCCATTGATGATTTTAACTTTGAGATTCCCAATGCGGATCTCCACTCCTCGATAGACGCCCTGCCGGAGCAAAAAAGTACCGACCTCAGAGTCTACGAATATGACGCTGGTTTTAGTCAACTACTCCAAGGTCAAGACAAAGTCACTCGGCGTATCGAATCCCAAGTCACCAAACACAAACTCCTTGAGGGTCAAAGTTACTGCCTGAGCTTTGTCAGTGGCTACCGCTTTACCCTTACAGAGCATCGCCGAGAAGACTTTAATATTAAGTACGTATTACGCTGGATTTCCCATTCCCTTTCTTTAACTGATTACCAAAATAATTTTATGGCCTTCCCGGCAGATTTACGCTTTCGTACCCCGCGAACCACGCCACGACCGCAAATTGTCAGCACCCAAACCGCCATTGTCACTGGTCCGG
>JAAUSR010000056.1 GCA_012032555.1 Thioploca sp. | reverse complement strand
TGATTTTGTCTACGCTTTGCCAGGGACTGGTTTCGCTTAAGCCGTCGTTAGCGTCGTTGCCTCCACTGCTGGAGAGGTAGTAGGTGGTGGCGCTTTGGGCGAGTGAGAACGGTGCTAATATCAGTGCACTGAGTAATATTTGAATAATTCGTTGTTGCATGATTATCTCCTGGTTTATCGTAGCTTATTAAGTAATTGACATTAAAATTAAATTCGCCGATTAGCTGGCACTAAGCTCAACGATAACACAAAGACTAAATAATATGAGTTACTCATGTTACGCATAGTTTATATATCCATTTGGTAAGGGGAGGAATATCGGGAAATTACTCGCCGCTAAATTCCCTCCAACCTTTGTTAAAGGAGAAACGGTAAAAAAACTGTTGGGTACGTAACCTGAGAATAAGTTAATATAACCATGCTAATAGTTTTAAGCAGAAAAGTAAAATGTTAATTAGGCGCTGATATTAATAATAATTTATCGAATAAGTGGGGTTTCGCCGTGCCCTACCCAACCAACATAACGACATAAGAATTTAGGTTATGGATAATTGATTTAAAGGCCAACGGGGCAAAGCTGAGAAAGCCAACGGTTCTTGGTAACCAGTCGCAAGACGTAAGGCACCCGCATAAGCTATCATGGCGCCATTGTCAGTGCAAAATAAAGGGCGAGGATAATATACCGCTACCCCAATTTCTTGAGTGAGTTGTATGAGACGCTGACGCAATCGCTGGTTGGCACCCACTCCACCAGCCACTACTAAACTTTTCAGCCCAGTTTGTTGTAAAGCACGACGACATTTAATAGCAAGAGTATCAATAATGGCTTCTTCAAAAGCATGAGCAATATCAGCACGCGTTTGCTCAGTCGGATTGTTCTGAGTTTGCCAAGTGGTTAATACACAAGTTTTTAAGCCACTAAAACTAAAATTTAAACCCGGACGTTGTGTCATTGGACGGGGAAAATTAAACTGATTGGCATGACCTTGCTGAGCTAATCGCGCTAAAGCGGGACCACCGGGATAACCTAAACCGAGTATTTTAGCCGTTTTGTCAAAGGCTTCACCAGCGGCATCATCGACTGATTCTCCTAACACCGTATATTGACCTAATGCGGCAACTTCAACTAATTGGGTGTGTCCACCGGAAACTAACAAGGCGAGAAATGGAAAAGTGGGTGCTGGTTGCTCAAGCATCGCCGCTAAAAGATGTCCTTCCATATGGTGAATCCCTATAGCCCGCACTTGCCATGCCCAAGCAAGACTTTTACCTACCGCAGCACCGACTAATAATGCCCCAATTAAACCTGGTCCAGCAGTATAAGCAACACCATCAATTTCCGTTGTTTGAGTATGGCTTTCACTTAAAACAGTTTTAATTAATGGTATTAATTTACGAATGTGATCGCGAGAGGCTAATTCCGGAACAACACCGCCATATTGTGCATGCAGTTCAATTTGGCTATAGACAGTATGTCCTAATAAGCCTTGTTCTGAATCATACACCGCCACGCCGGTTTCATCACAAGAAGTTTCAATACCGAGTATACGCATTTTATAATTGATAGGGTTTGCTAATACGCATCACGCAAATAAATAGACTGTACATGCCGAGTAATTCAAACATTTCTTCAAAACAAGTGATAACCGTGCCAAATTGTTTAATATTTACCAAGTACCATTCCATTAATTCGGACAAAAACACCCCTGGAAGAAATAATAAAGCGGCCCATAATGCTATATAAGCTTGTTGACGTTGCCAATAATTTGGGTTGGGCATCTTCGCAATCAGTTGATGTAACTGGTAAATTATCATAATCAAGCCCAACAATGCGAAAGGCGCAAAGGGAATGACCCAAAAAAAACGAGTATCTATCATTGGGGTTGTCAAGAGAAACTGGTTGGTAAAACGCGCTAATGATTTACCGATGGTTTCATGGATACTGGCCACTTCATCAGCTGATATCAAAATCGCACCCGTGGCTGCTAATTGAAATAGGAAGCGAGACAGTCGAGAAATTTGAAATTCAACTGAATTTCCCCAACCCAACAATATTAGCGCTATCCCTACTATGAAATAAAGAATACTGGAATACCAAGTAGCCAGGTTATTTTCTTCACGTAAATCCAGTAATTCTAAAATCCGGTGTCCATTAATCCCCTCGACTCTTCCCCACGCTGCGCCTTGAGTAGCATTCGCTATAAAAGTGGTTAAACTGAAAAATATAATGAGTAGAAATAAGGGAACAACCAACTTTGCGAGTAAAAAATGGATTTTAATAGTTAAATTCTCCCTGAAGTTGAAAGAAAACTGGAATAATCAAATCACCCATTATTGTCAATAAAGATAAAGGCAATTAATCTTAACTAGCTATTTGAAAGTAAATTTAAATTTTCACCTCATTAACCCATGATAATAAGTCAAGTGGTTGGTTGAGCATCCCGGTTGCACCCCATTGTGCTGGCGTTTCATGATCTTCTATATAACCATATAAAGCGATCAAGGTACGCATTCCGGCTCGGTGTCCAGCTTCGATATCACGTGAAGCATCCCCAATATAAATACATTGTTCTGGTATACTGCGTGCCAATTGACAGGCATGCAGTAAAGGTGCGGGGTGTGGTTTACATTGTGCTAAAGTATCACCGCTGATATTACAAATGCTACGCTTAGCTAAACCCAGTTGTTGCAATAAAGGATCAGTTAACCGGGCAGCTTTATTAGTCACAACACCCCATTGAATTTGTTTGCTTTCTAATGTAGTTAACACCTCTTCCATTCCCGGAAATAAGCTGGTTTGATCAGCAAGATGTTCCCTATAAATGGTCAAAAATCGCTGTCGTAAAGTATCTATTGATGATTCTGTTTCTCCCAAATTAAAACCTTTCTTAATAAGCATTGTCGTACCAAGTGAAACCCAAGGACGAATTTTAGCTAGTGGCAATGGTTGATGTTGATGCTCAACTAGTAAAATATTTAAAGCTAAAGCTAAATCTGGTGCGGTATCTAATAAGGTACCATCTAAATCAAACAGGACTGTCTGTATCGGTTGAGTCATAGATCACGCTGTGCATGGATAATGTAGTTGACAGAGATATCTTGACTGAGTGAATAATGTTGTGTCAAAGGATTATAATTAATACCAATCATTGCACGTAATATTAAGTTGGCAGTACGTACCCATTCTGCTAATTCAGCTGGTTGAATAAATTTTGCGTAATTATGCGTTCCTTTAGGTAACAGCTTAAGGATATATTCAGCACCAATAATAGCGAAAAGGTAAGACTTTAAATTACGATTAATAGTTGATAAGAAAACGTGCCCAGCCGGTTTAACGAGTTGGTAACAAGCCATCACCACTGAAAGTGGATTAGGAACATGTTCTAGCATTTCCATGCAAGTCACCACATCGAAACGAGCCGGATAGGCTTGTGCTAATTGCTCAACCGTAGTGTATTGGTAGTCAATATCAAGACCAGATTCGTATAGATGTAATTTAGCGACTTTTAAAACCGATTCTCCCATATCAATTCCGGTAACTTGAGCGCCATGACGGGCCATACTCTCACTCAAAATACCACCTCCACAGCCAACATCTAATACTGTTTTACCTAATAATCCGTCGGCTTGTTGTTCAACATATTTTAGCCGCAGAGGGTTTATATCATGTAGTGGTTTAAATTCACCTTTCGGATCCCACCATCGCGCTGCTAAAGTACTAAATTTAGCTAATTCTTGTTGATCAATGTTATCTGTCATAGTTATGGGTTATTAGTACTAAATAATTAACGGTTATCAATAATTTAACCAGTTGTTAATGTTAACTAAAGTTGGGTTAAGGAAATAAATATTCAATGATGTAAGAAAAAATTAAGAAAACATTTTAATTATGAGGCAAATGACTAATTAAAAATCTTTATAAAATAGTTTAATTATGGTATTTTAACTTTTAGTACTTTTTACTTAAGATTAAGATGACCGAAGCAATTATTTGTTTTATAATAAAGTATGTAGTTCACTACTGTATCAAGAAAGAGAATATTATATTTGTCGTATTTAAAAGTATTTGGGTAGTTTAACATTAGTGGAGAGTAATAGAAATAATGTGGCCCTCATTTATCCCCCGGAAAAAAGAAGAAAAGGCAACTACACACGTATTATTACCTCATGTGTGGTGGAAAAGGAATAATCTACAGCAAGCCATAGCAGTTGAATGTCAAAGGAAAAAACGCTTAATAGTGGAAACTCTAGAACCAAGGGTATTACTATCGGCAGATTTTCCAGCTATTGCGCCACTATTTTCAGGAGATATCAATCAACTTGAAGATAAATTAGATAATTTTCTTTCCTATGACTTTCTGAACACAGCCCTACCGGTTATTACACTTTCTAAGCAAATTGATGCCGAAACTTTAGTTGGCTTTGCACCAACAATTGATGAATTGTTGGCAATTGATATTTCAAAAGGATACGAAAATTCAGGTACAGATCCGGTTATTAACCTCGACATTCTTGACAAAAACCAGGATAACAAAGTAACCATTCAAGAATTCTTTTTAAATGGTGATGTTAAAGAAAAAATTCAAGAGTTATCTGATTTTAATGAACATTTTGAAAATAAAGATTCTTTGTCTGAGGATTACTTAGATTTTTCTATAAATTATTCAGATTCTTCTTCCACCAATGTTGCTTTTACCCATACACAATCTTTGCCTATTGATCTGGGTGTTCAGGCTGAGAAACTAGGGATTGTATTACCTAACAATAACGAGCTTATCATATCAACTACGATTGGTATTGAGTTTGATTCTGAGTTCAATTTAACCGATTTGAGAACACAAGTCGAAGCAAATACTAGTTTAAATGGCATTGCTATCAATTTTGGTTTTTTAGGAGCTTCTATTAGTGACGGTAATGTTAATTTAGGCGCTACTGCTGAGGCGGTTTTAAATAATTCAGAAATTGTTGATGTTGCTGGAAGTGGCCATTTTGAATTAAATTTACCCATCCAAGTTGATACTGGTCTGGTCCAAGTTGACACTGGTCTGGATTTTGATCCGCAGGGGTTAATCATTTATGTCAATGGTGATCCATTCAGTCAATCTCTTGCTGATAATGAACGTATTAAACTTGATTTAAATCTGGATACTAATTTTGATGAACTACTTAATTTCAACAAATTAAACGCTTCTGATTTCATTAGCTTATTAAATCAATTCAGTGGTTTTCTTGACAATTTGCGGGGGACAGAACTGATATCTAGTTTTGATATTCCTTTTACAGAATATAATTTTGGCAATGTGCTTGATTTTGCTGATACATTATCGGATACGTTAATTTATGATGATTTAGATAATTTAGATATAACAGATGATTTACCAAAATTGCTTAACCCTAATTTTAAACCGTGTGAGAATCCACTGCAATTTAATTCTGCACAAACGCTGGCTATCGAATTAGCTAAACTTTTGTTTGGTGATGATCTAAGTAAAGTTTCAGCGCATTATGATCCTGTAACCAACGAATTAACTTATGCGCTAGCATTTAGCCATGAGTTACTCAACTTTAACGTTCCCATTAACTTTGATTTGGATTTGTCTCCCCTAACTAACATCACTAGCAATGCAAGTTTACAGTTAGGTGGCGAAGCCGGTATGGCCTTAACGGTAGGATTAAATTTAGGAGAAGTAGAAGGTGCACCTTTTTTAGATGAAAATTCATCTTTGACTGTAACAGGGAATACTTCTGAACAACAATATATTCTTGCCGATGAAGCTGTTCAATATTTTGAATTGCCTGATTCAACGACTTTAGTTATTAATGGCTTAGATGTTCATATCAAGGATTTACGCAGCTATAAAGATCTTAATGAGTTGGTAACAGCTATTAATACTGCTATTAATGAGACTGAGCTTAAAGATAAGGTAACCGTTAGCTATAAAAATAATTATTTGATTATCACCGCAAATAAACCCAATGATAAAATTACCGTAGCAGTTAATGAAGATCTTGGTTTTATTAATATTCCTGAACAACTAGAACCAAAACAAAAAATAGTGGCTACCCAAAGTGTAGCTTATTCACCATATTTCTCATTACCAGATTCAACCATACTCACTATCAATAATACTGATGTACTAATTGAAAACTTACGACAATATCATAATACCTATGAATTAGCTAAAGCGCTTGGAACCATCATTAGTGATAAGTATTCTGCCGAATTGAGTGATATAGAAATTGGTTATCAAGGTGACCGGTTATTGATCAAGAGCCACTCTCCACTTACTGTAAAAGCTAATGGCATGCTTGGTTTCATGACGACCTTTATTACCGGTAGCGAGATTTCAGAGGTAAAACTAGCTAATAACACCAAAATCAATGTTAATGGTACTGCGATTACCCTCAAAGCAACTGTTACCCAAGATAATACCACCATTTATGATTTAGCCAATGATCTACAACGTGCCATCAATGATGCCAATAATCTAAATAGTCATATCCGTGTGGCTACGGCGGGAAATAGTTTAGTTTTAAAAACAACCGGTACCGGCCTAAGTGTTGGTTCTCCAACTTTAGGGTTTAATGCACAGAAAATAAGTGTAGGTGACGATTTAATCGACAGTAATACTCATGATTTTACTATTATTTATCAAGATAATCATGAACAAGGTATTTCTCTAGGTGGCATAGAAGAAATCACTGTTGCTAATTTGCAAACTATTATTAATAGTGCCACCAATGGACGCGTAACGTTAACGATTAATGATGATAAAACTGGTTTGCAATTATTTGATAATCAGTTTGATAAAAATGCCCCTGGCATGTTTCGGATAGAACCAACAAATGGTTCCTTTGCAGCGCTGTTACTTGGTATTGCTCAACCAGATGCTAGCGAAGGAGATAAAGCTGCAGATGGTGTAATTGAAGGCAGTGCCATTGCGGGACCGACATTGCTGGATCGCTTCTTTGTAGAAGATGCCGAACTCTGGGGACGCGTGGATGTTACTACCCCGGAAGCTGTTCAAGCTACGGCGCAGTTTGGTTTTGTAGATATTGAATTGAGTGGTAATGGTGACTTATCTGCAGAGATAAAAACCCATCTTAAGAATCCGGATCCAGCCGCAACTACTGATCGGGTTACGCTGAGTCAATTATTTGATAATTTAGGTAAAGATGACTTAGGCCAAGAAAAAATTGGCTTAGTTGTTGAAACGCCTACTATCATGGGTGGTAAATTGGATGATAATGATCAACCAGTTTATGGAGAATTGCTATTAGCGGTTAATCTCAGTTCTCCGGTACGGGGTATTGATAGTTTACTGGCTGGGGGGGATATCCCACAACTGAAACTGATTGTAGAGCACTTTGGAGATTCTTTGATTGGATTGCTACCAAAAATCACTGTTGATACCAGTGTGCTCGATAATTTAGATATCAGTAAGTTTACTGAATTCAAGTTTAGTGAAATCATTGCCAGCTTAGAAACAGTAGCTGATTTTTTAGATCAGCTTGAGTCATTTGATCTATTGGCTAAGCCTATTCCGCTAATTAACTATAGTATTAATGATCTCTTAGGTTTTGTCGATGAATTCAACACCGCAATAGAAGCCGCTCAACAGGATCCTGCTAGTTCTTTGCAAACGCTTGAGGCTAAGTTAGAAAATGCGATGGGATTACCGGCACACTCGGAAACCATTGATCTATCATTAGATACTGATATCTTGAGGATTGATTTAGGTTTAACCTCATCCTTTACAAATGCCTTGGATATCAACTTAGATTTATCTGATCAGATTGCTGACCTGAATATTGACCCAAACATCAAAGCCCTTTTAAATCAAGCTAACCTATCCGGTGCTGCTGATTTAAGTGCAACGGGTAGTGTAGCATTAGACCTTGATTTTGGTATTGATCTCAATAATCCTACCCAGGTTTACTTGTTTAGTACAGCCGGATTAGCCGGTTCGCTTAATATCACTGGGCAAAACATCAATTTTCGTGGCGCAATTGGACCAGCCGGTTTATTCGTCAAAGATGGTTCTATTAAAATTAACGCCGAGTTTGCGGCAGATTTAAATTTACCAAGTAATCGTATTTTAATCAGTGAACTCAATGATGCCCATTTCTCTGTGAGTGTTACCGGTAAGCTTGATAGCACTTTACCTATTTTTCTCCCTATCGATTCTCTATATGCTGGTGATTTAGCGATCTTTACGCCGGCTAATTTATTTGAATATCAAGTTAATGGATTAGATGAGGTTTTATCAAAATTCCAGATCGATAACTTCAATCTCCTAGATCAAATGTTGCTGGTTGTTGATGGAGTTGATCTCTTTTTAGAACGCTTGCAAGACCTCATGGATAGCGAAATTAGTAGCGTTTCACTGCCACTCATTGGTGATAGTTTGGCAGAAGGTGCTCGCTTTATTGAGAATTTCCGTTCCGGCTTGATGGAAGATTTTCGTGCAGCCGTTGAAAATGCAGCTACTCCAGATGGGAATTTTATTTCTGCCGAACTTTATGAATTGTTAGGGCCAGCTGGTTTAAATCTTTTACAAGATAATGACGGTAATAACACTATCACCCAAGCCGATATCAAGCTAGATACTAATATTGATGAAATCGATATCCCTAAACAAGATTTATTTATGGAATGGGATATGAATCTAGGCAGTACAATACTGTCTACTGGCACTGATATTGAGTTTGACCTCGGTATTCCCGGTTTAGGCTTAGAAACCCAAGGTGATATTACCTTAGATATAAACTGGAACCTTGATTTTGGCTTTGGTATTAACTTTACTGAGGGTGTTTACTTTAATATCGTTAACCCGAATGAATTACACTTCAATGTATTAGCAACTTTACGTGATGCTGAACTTGCCGGCAAGTTAGGTTTTTTACAACTTACTATTACAGAAGATGAAATAGAACCGACCTATCTGTTAGCTAGTTTTGCGGTTGATCTGCAGAATAAATTGGACGCTCAAGATGAGCGTTTAAGTTTTTCAGAATTGAATCGGTTACAAGTTACTCCTAAGATAGCGGCTAAAGCGGAAGTTAATTTAGATTTAGAATTATCTATAAAAAGTAATTTTGTTAATGATATCGCCGTTTTCCCTGAAATTAGATCGGATTTTGTCTTAGACTGGAGTCTAGGGTCAAGTGAGTTTGATGTTAACTTCAACACCCCGAAACCTAGCCTTAATTTTTCCTTGACTCCAGGCGATCCCTACATTGAGTTTGGAAATATTAATACCATTCAAGCCGGCTTAAAGTTAGTAGAGTTTCAACATGTCAGTTTAGATTTAGGATCTTATATTACCGATTTTTTTGGCCATGTTATTGAACGAATTCAGAAAGTTACTGGACCGATACAACCGGCTATCGAATTTCTAACCAGTCCTATACCGGTGATTTCTAAGTTGTTGCATAATCAAATCACCTTTATTGACTTAGCTAAATCGAAAGTGTTTGGAGGCCAATACAATGTCGGCTTTCTGGATTCCATCCGTGATATTACTAATCTGATTAATATCTTTCCCACCGATCCCGATGACCTATGGATTGACTTCGGTAGTTTCACTGTTTTCAACATACAAGATTTTGATCTGCAGATCGATTTAACCAATGCTAACTTGAAATTAGCAGATGATCAAAATTATGTGGATAAAGCACGTAATATAAATAAAAATGCTTTTGACCAAGCCAATGGACAGAGCGCTGAGTTTCTTAAAAAACTAAATGGCACCGAAGGTTTTTCTTTACCTATTTTAACTGATTCGCGTCAAATCTTTAACTTACTTTTAGGTGAACCAGTTGATTTGATTAAATACGATATGCAACCCCTAGAAGCAGGATTTAGATATTCAAAATTTTTCCCTATCTGGGGACCCTTGGGTGCTCGTATTGGCGGTGCTCTAAATGCAATGATTGATTTTGATTTCGGTTTCGATACTTATGGTATTCAACGCTTTATTGAAAGTGATTTCGTCAACCCCAACTTAGTTTTTGCTGGTTTCTATGTTGATGATGACAAAGGGCCAGAAGTGCAAATTCAAGGTTCATTAACCGGCGCAGCTGAAGTGAATTTATGGATAGCTTATGGCGGTATTAGTGGCGGTATATTCGCAACCCTTAAATTTGATCTATTTGATCCAGATTTTGATAACAAAGTCCGTGTAGATGAGATGATCAGCAGTATCAAATTTGCACATAATAACCCTTTAGCCGTTTTTGATATTTATGGTGATATTAGTGCTAAGATGCAATGGTATGTGGGGGTAGATCTATTTTTTTGGTCATGGGAAAAACGGGGTACGTTGGCTAATTTCAAATTAGTTGATTTTGAAACCCATTTTCCCCGGCAATCAATTTTAGCCACGGAGATGGGCAACGGTGTGTTGCAACTTAATATGGGTGACCTAGCGGATCAACGCATTAATTATAATACCGTAGACAATGGAGAAACCTTTACCCTAATAGATACTGGCGATGGTGTTAAAGTAACTGCCTTTGGTCAGACTCAAACGTATAACAATATTAGTAAGATTGTAGTTCGAGCTGGTGAAGGGGATGATACAATCACCTTGTTGAACAATACGAGAAGGCTTTCTGATCTAGATTTTGATATTGAAGGCGGCGTTGGTAATGATACCATTGATGTCAGCCAAACTAAGGGACAGGTAATCGTACGAGGTGGAAAAGGCGACGATAAAATCTTTACCGGCGCTGGTAATGACAAAATCTGGGGCGATGAAGGTAATGATACGCTTGAAGCCGGTGATGGTTCTGACTGGGTTTTCGGTGATAGTGGTAAGATTAAAGCCGGAGAGTATCTCAAAGTTAGTCAAGAAGATTTGGATGGTGTCGATATTATTTACGGCCAAGGTGGTAACGATATCCTCTTTGGTGGTGGTGATGTCGATCAAATTTTTGGAGAAGCCGGTGCTGACTTGATTCTGGGGGATGGTGGTAAAATTAATTTTACCGATAGAACCCAGTATAATATTATTTCAGTTGAAGAAAATGAATGGGAAGTAATAGGCGGTGACGATATCCTAGCCGGTGGTGACAATGAAGATATTATCTATGGTGGTATAGGTAACGACACCCTTTCTGGTGGCAACGATAGCGACACGTTGTATGGTGAGAAAGGATTTGACACACTTGCCGGTGAATCTGGTAATGATTACATTTATGGTAGTGATGACAATGACTTGATTACTGGTGGTGAAGGAGCAGATATGCTCTATGGTGAAGCCGGTGGTGATACTATCCATGGTGATGCTGGTGACGACAAAATTTTCGGTGGACTTGGCGCTGATCTACTACATGGTAACTTAGATAATGACACTATTTGGGGAGGAAGTGATCCGGATCGCATTTATGGAGATGAAGGCAATGATACCTTAGATGGCGATGAAGGTAATGATATTGTCTTTGGCTATACTGGGGACTATGCTAATCTAAGTGAAGCCCAGCAGACTGCTATTACTGGCGATCTAGATGTTGATTTAATCATTTCTACTTTGGAGAACGATGTTTTAGATGGTGAAGGGGGAAGCGATCACTATATCGTCAATATGAATGGCGGGACTATTGATAAACAGGTTACCGTGTTGGATACTGGCCTGATAGACAGTGGCGTAGATCAGCTAACTATCAATGCGACAGAAGAAGCTGATAACTTTTTGCTTCGTTCTGGCGTGGCTAAAGAAGCCCTTGCTTTAGTTGCTATGCTCAAGGCACAAACAGAGCAAACTAATGTTGAACGTATCGATTATGACCGTAATATCGAAAGCATGACCATTAATAGTTTTGCTGGTGATGACTGTTTTACCTTAGATGACAACCGTGCTATCACTGCAATCAACGCCGGAAGTGGTCAAGATATTTTCCAAGTGGGTCAACTGTCCGTAACGCCAAATGGCAATAGTGAAATTGATACCGATATTTTTACTACAATTGAAACCACACAAGGTTTTTTAAGCAATGGCATCAGTGAGCCAACTATTTTGAATGGCGATGACGGTAATGATACTTTTATCATTTCTCATAATAAAGCTGTTTTGACAGTCAATGGAGGAGATGGTGACGATGAATTCACTTTGCACTCATTTGTTTTGTTAGGCTCTCAAGCAATCACTCCTAATCCGACTGATACTGATATCGTAAGTGATGCAGATTTAATTCAGTATGTAGTTAATGCCCCTGCTAATATTGATGGAGAAAACGAAAGCAATAGGGTTCATCTGCTCGGTACCGAATTTAACGATGATTATATCATTACTGCCAAAGGTATTTTTGGAGGTGGACTCAATGTTAACTTTGCTAACGTTGAATTTTTAGAACTTGATAGAGCTGAAGGTGATAATCAGTTCTTTGTGCACAGCACGGATGCCAATCTTGTCACGCGTTTAATGGGTGAACTCGGCAACGATAGTTTTAATATGAGTGGAGATTTGCTACCGGTTATTAGTAATGACCTCTTAGGACACAGCGGTATCATTACTCATATGGTAGTGAGCAATGATCTGAATTATAATGGTATTCAGGTAAAAGCGCTTTTAGTTAACGTAGCAGATAACGACGAACCGGGGATTGTAGTAACTCAAAGTGACGGTAGCAGTGGGATAGACACCATGATATCCGAAGACACTTATACAGTGGTATTAACTCATCCACCGGCTCCAGGTGAACAAGTGGTAGTTACCGCCTTAGCTCCAACCAAAGATAGCGGTAATAAACCAATTATTCAATTTAAAATCGACGATGATGAATTAAAGTCATCGGTACAACTCGTTTTTAATGATAGCAATTGGCAAACGCCTCAGACTGTTACTTTTACGGCTAATCCGGAAATTGGCAATGAACCATTATTTGGCATAATTAATCATAGTATTGACAGCAATGATACGCTGAGGGGGTTGATTAGTGCATTAGTTAATGATCCGGCAACAATTACTTTAGATCAAAGCATTCCATCTGACTTGGACTTAACCGACGCCACAATTAAGATCTCTCAAGGTGAGGGCCAAGGTCAAATACGTAGTATCGACAAAGTGAGTAACGCGGTACTGGCATTGCGGACAGCCTGGAATATCGTGCCTGATGCCAGTAGCTGTTATGAAATTACCCTGGCGGATGGAAGTGTTCTAAGTGGTTGTGTGCTGACAGCCGCTAATGAAACCACGGTAACTATAAATCAGGCTAACTTTGGGCTAACTAATCTGGGAGGAGATTTACGCGGGGCGACGTTATTAATTACCGGCGGTGTGGGAGCTGGGCAAGAACGTCTTATCCTGTCTAATACCGCCGATACCCTAACTTTAAATAAGCCATGGACTATCCCGCTGGATAATACCAGTGCTTTTGAGATTTGGCGCTATAATGCAGTTAAATCACCGAGTATCAGTGTTTATGTCAATGATGCCCCGGCTGCACCGGTTGACATTACCCCAGTACCTGGGGTTCAAGTTATCCCAACGGCAAATTCTACCGAGGTGATTGAAGGTGTAGGTACCGATACCTACTCTCTAAAATTAACCCAGCAACCCACAGCTGATGTCAAAGTTTATATCAATCCCGAACCAACTATTACCACCCGAGGTCAAATTTTTTACCGAGAACCACAGGTAACCATATCGGGTACTAGTTTACAAAGCGATGACGATGGCCAACACTTAGTTTTTACCCCAGGTGATTGGGATATGCCACAAACCGTCATGGTGAATGCGCTTGATGATTCCCAGGTTGATGGGGAAGACACGCAAGTATTTGTGCCTCTACCCGGAATTAGCAATCTGATCCAAGGGGCTTTATCCCTGGAAGAGATAGCAGCAGCGTCAGCAATCTCTTTGGGATCAGTAGGTGATCCTTTAATGTTATCACTAGAAACCCACCCACAAGTTTCATTAGATGATGACATATTGAAAGATCCTCAGGAAGAATCGACAAATAGTATTGCTAGTGGTACTGAAGAAATTATGCTATTTGATGAAGCAACCAGCACGTTTATCAATAAACCAGTTAATACGGATACAGATCAGATATTGTCTGATGAAGCTTTTCTAGTCATCACCCCAACAGATAAAACACACATAAGTACTACTTCAATTGCGTGGTAAGGGATTATAAAGAAAGGTGCCTAATGTGCACCTCATCAACCATTGATATTATTTATTAAATTCAAGGAAAGTAAGCGATGCCAGATGATAAAGACAAGTCAACTATTCCCGGAGAACGCCGTATTCACTGGGATGACTCTAAAATGCAAACGACTTATGCTAATGTAGTTAATGCCACCAGTACCCGCGAGGAAGTCTCTATTTTTTTTGGCACCAATCAAACTTGGAATCCTAATACTGCTCAGGAAGTTACCATTCAACTCACTGATCGCATGGTACTTAACCCTTATGCGGCTAAACGGTTATCCGTTCTACTGGGTGGTATTATCAGTGAATACGAGAAACGGTTTGGTGAATTGCCCTTAGAAACTCAAATTAAAACTTAACTAAACTTCATTCGTTCATGAAACAACCAAAAAGTCATGAACCGACTATTCCTTTTAATATAGGACCAGCCTTTTTAGAGCCACAAGCGTGGGATGCACTAACACAAGCGAGTGATTTAGACAGTTATATCAGCAGTTGGTTAGTTTTGCTGTGCGCATCGATTGTTGGTACCGAAAAAGGGGTTGTTATTCTTTATCAACCGGCTAAAAATAGCTATAATCCCATCGCCTTTTGGCCTACTGAAGCACAAGCTAAAACCGATGGCTTGATGCAGGCATCAGAAATTGCGCTGGCGCAAAAGAAAGGCATTTGTCGACGCCAAGATGATACCTATAGTCAACTAGCTTATCCTATTCGAGAAAATAACGAATTGAGTGGTGTCGTTACCTTAGAAGTACGTGGGCTAACGCCTAGCTCGGCACCCATTGCTATGCGCCTATTACAATGGGGACTAGCTGGACTTTTACTGGCACTAAAAAATACGGATTCCCCTCAAGGCAGTTCTAGAGAGGCCGCCCTACAATCGGTGTTAGAGAATATTGCCCTAGTACTTGAACATCAGGGTTTTTATAAAGCCACGATGCTCCTGGTGACTCAACTAGCCACTCAATTAAATTGTCATCGAGTTGCACTAGGATGGGTAACGGCTCATCATTATCGCTTAATTGCCTTATCTCATCATGTTACTTTTTCTGAAAAAACTCAATTAAGTCTGCCTTAGAAGCCGCTATGGCAGAAGCGGGTGATATGGCACGATGTTTAGTTTTCCCACCGTCAAAAGAAAATGAGCAATTGCTTTATCCTGCCCATGAACAACTAGTGAACCGTCACGGTGGTAAAACGATTTGTACAATACCTATTAGCAATGGTGTTACTATATTAGGTGCTTTGATATTAGATCGTGAATTGCCTTTTGCTGAAGAAACGGTGCAATGGTGTGAAGCTGTTGGCAATATGGCCGGGTTGATTCTGGACCTAAAACAACAAAGTGAACGTGGGCTTATTAAGCATGCGGTAATAACGATACAACGAGGCTTATATAAAACCTTTGGCCCTAAACACGGACTCTGGAAACTAAATAGTTTGTTGCTATTAAGTGTAGCTGTTTTTTTACAGTAGCAACTGGCACCTTCCGAATATCAGCTGACGCTTTTCTAGAGGGTAGTATACAACAAGCTGTGGTTGCACCGATGGATGGCTTTATCATTGCAGCCCCGCTGCGTGCTGGTCATTTGGTGAAGGCAACCGATATGTTGTTCAAACTAGATGACGCTGACTTACAGCTAGAACAGGCTAAATGGCATAATCAACGAGAACAATATCAAACCCAATACCGCCATGCTTTAGCGCAAGGTAGCCGAGCTGAAGCGCGGGCATTAAAAGCTCAATTAGCCCAAGCAGAAGATCAATTAGCCTTGGTACACAAACAATTAGATCGAGCTACCGGCTATGCGCCATTTGAGGGAATTATTGTTTCTGGTGATTTAAGTCAATCCCTTGGTGCACCCATAGAACGAGGAGATGTTTTGTTTGAAGTCGCACCACTAGAGAATTATCGTGTCGTGTTACAAGTCGATGAAATGGATATTGCAGCGATCCAGGAACAACAACCGGGTAATTTGGTGTTGACTAGTTTTACAACGCAATCTTTCCCGTTTGTGATCACGAAAATCACGCCGATTTCAGAAACCAAAGAAGCTCATAATTATTTTCGGGTAGAAGCGCATTTAGTCCAGACAACAACGCTACTACGGCCTGGGATGAAAGGTTTAGGAAAGATTGAAGTAGGGGAACGTTATCTGTTTTGGATTTGGACGCGTCATTTAATGAATTGGTTACGCCTATGGTTATGGTCGTGGTGGCCGTGATATGGCTTTATTAGATTACGCTTGGAACAAGATAGCGCCTCTAAAACTACGCTTAAGTTCTTATCTACAAATAGATCGGCATATTTATCGTGGACAGTTATGGTATGCCTTGTACGATAAAGCTAGTGGATATTGTCATCGTTTTACCCCGGATGTCTATCAAGTCGTCTGTCTACTTAATGGTAAGCATACCGTACAACAAATTTGGGAACGGTTACAAGAAAAAAAGCTAAATTATTCTAAAGAAGAAATTCTGCAAACCCTCAGTCAATTAAAAACAAATGAATTATTACATGTCAATGCCATTCCTGAAGTAGCTGTCCTAGAAGAACGCCGGCATAATTGGCAACGGTTATGGATACGTCAACGCTATGGTAGCCCACTGTCTATCAGGATAGCTTTGTGGGATCCAGATAAATTTTTAGAACGGTGGCTACCTTATTTAAAATGGATTTTTTCGTGGACCAGCTTTATTATTTGGTTAAGTTTAGTGCTTTGGGGTATGGTATTAGCTGCTCAGCATTGGAATATATTAACACATGATATTACCGACCAAGTATTAGCACCCCACAATTTAATTATTCTATTGTTGGTGTTTCCGTTCATTAAGCTGCTACATGAATTAGGACACGCTTTCGCTACCAAATATTGGGGCGGAGAAGTGCATGAATTAGGTATTTTATTTCTTGTTTTCATGCCACTGCCCTATGTTGAGGCTTCGAGTGCCTCCGCTTTTAGTAATAAATATGCTCGCTTGCTTGTGAGTGCTGCTGGTATCATAGTCGAATTGTTTATCGCTGCTATAGCTATGTTGCTTTGGGTTAATCTCGAACCCAGTACCTTACGGGCTAGCGCTTATAATGTGCTATTCATCAGCAGTGTTTCGACACTTTTATTTAATGGTAATCCACTGTTACGTTATGATGGCTACTATTTATTCTCCGACGCAATTGAAATACCTAATTTAGGCCCGCGCGCCAACCGTTATATCGGGTACTTATTTCGACACTATTTGCTGGGCACGAGAGAACTGCCTCCCCCCACGACGTCATTCAGTGAAATCAGTTGGTTGGTATCTTACGGTATTGCGGCGTTTTGTTATCGCTTATTCATTTCTGTTGCTATTATTCTATTTGTGGCAAGTAAATTTTTTATCATTGGTATTGTGTTAGCTATTTGGGTTGGATATCGGTTCTTTTTATTATCGCTATTTAAACAGATTCAAGCCATATTTACTAATCCGATATTACAGCAACACCAGCCAAGATTAATCTTAGTTCTAGTTACCTTAACTGCCTTGCTAGCTTTGGGTTTATTTGAGGTGCCAGTACCGCTGTGGAGCAATGTTGAAGGTATTATCTGGCCACCTGAACGCTCCCAAGTCAGAGTAGGCAATACTGGTTTCTGTCGTCAAATATTAGTCCAATCGGGAGATTGGGTAGTAGCGGAACAACCTTTAATAAAACTAGAAGATGAACTGCTAGAAACACGGGTTAATATACTGCAATATCAATTAGATGAATTAGAAATACGCTATAATGCTTTATGGCGTGATGATTACGCCTCAGCCCGTATGTTGCAAGAAAAAATCAAGACGATTACAACGGATCTAGCCAGACGTCAACAACAACAGGAACACTTAGTCGTACGGAGTCTTCAAGCCGGACAAGTCTACATACCTCGTCAAGACCGCTTGCTAGGACGTTTGCTACCTCAAGGTGAATTGGTCGCCTATGTGGTTAAACCACCGGTTAATATTATCATGGCAGTCGTACGACAGGAAGATATTGCTTTAGTGCGACACAATACCGAACGGATAGAAGTGCGATTAGCTGAACAGCTACAATCCGTTTATCCGGCAGTGATTGAACGCATCATCCCAGCCGCTTCTCATCATTTACCCAGCCGTGCTTTAGGAAAGGCCGGCGGTGGCTCTATTCCTATCGATCCAGCTAACCTAGAAGGTACCCAGGCGTATGAAACTATTTTTCAAGTTGAAGTCAGTTTAGTAAACAAAGTAGCTGTTACCGGAATGGGCGAACGCGCTTACCTACGTTTTTACCATGGTAAAGAAGCACTCGCTTTTCGATGGTATCGAAATATACGCCGACTCTTTTTACGCCGTTTTGACATCTAAATATTAATGAAACACGCCCCATTCGTTCATGCTTATCCGGAAAATCCGCGCTGCCGGTCTAGTATTCAGTCAACACTGTATTTGAAACTGGTCAAACAAATACGTGCCCAACCCGTAATTCTAAATAGGATACGTCATAAATTATTACGTGTTATCACTCAACAACGTCGTATCCTAGATAAATCGACTGTATCTAACCAACTACCTAAAGTACGTCGTCAACTTATGCAACAGGGTTTTAAAATCGCATTAGTTGGCCAATTATTGGTGTTATTGGAACATTATCTCCCTGAGGAAATATCCGATAAAGTCAGCTGGGCAACCTGGTTGATGTTAAAAGGTTATGCTGTAAATATCAGAGGAATTGAAAAAGCGCAAGCAATGCAATTGTGTGCCAGCATTGCTGCTCTGAGTGGGATACCAGTTCATTGGATTGTCTCAGACGAAATGCAAGTAACTGCGTTGGCAAAACAACACATACCATTTTGGCAACAATTTGGAATCGAGACAGCAGTTATTTTATTTAAAGATCGAAATGTATCCGCGATTTATACGCAACCAATCGTTATCGGCACGGTTGAATGCTTTGCTTGGCATTATTTACGAGATAGGCAAGTTATGAGTCATAATCAGCCAAGTTATTTAAAATTATTACTCCATAACTTAGGTCAACAGCGCGCAACTTTGCGTATACCAAGATTATCTTTTGCACTGATCGAAAACATTGATTTTTGGTTACTAGAACAGGCTTTCACAACATTTGCAATTGGCGATAGCATACGGATTACCTTACATGAATTATTTCAACGTTATCATTATTGTAGTGGCAACCTCTTAGGTACATGTGTTCTCAATCAAGCATTGTGGAACTATTATCAAATTATACCTATTGATTTATCTCGTCATACCCAAAGTGTAACAAGCATCTATAATCTGAGTTTTTTTGACAGTACCACGCACAAATGGGAAGCGATTACAGCTCAATTGATACAAAGTCATCAAAATAATGAAAAAATATGTGTGATGACCACTGATAAGGAATCGACTACTCAATTACAAATTATTTGTAATAAATTGATGTTTTCTATAAATAATATTAAAACAATAACCCATAAATCACACCCCCCAGATCTGATATTATTAGACGATCCTTTTCCATGGTTTAAATTACCTACTGGATTAAATAATATAGCTTACCGATTGATCATTATCGATTTTTGTAATTCACTGCGTCTATGGCATTATCTTAAGCAAATCGCTGATGGGACTTCTATTACTTCAGTGGATCTGATTTTCTCATCAGAAGATAAATGGTTAAAGCAAATCTATGCACCGACTATCCATAAAAAATTAAACCGTTTATTAGCCGTACAAAAAATCATCAGTGGTAAGTTAGCCCAGCAACTATTAGAGCAATTTTTAGCAACAACAGAAGCAAAGCAAAAGAAATTACATGGTGAAATGGATCGTTGGTTATGGCAAATAACAAGAACCTTTTCCGGATGACGATACTTTTTATAATTGGTGCGGTGAGTTTATATGAAATCAGTTACGCACTAGCAGAATTAGATTGTATTATTGAACCGCATAAGACGGTTGAAGTAAGTAGTGCGACAACCGGTGTTTTGGCTTCAGTATTAGTAGATCGGGGTGAACAAGTCAAGAAAGGACAACTATTAGCCCGCTTACAAAGTGGTGTGGAGGAAGCCAGCGTTAATTTAGCAGAAATCCAAGCAAATTCTAAGGTAAGCATTCTAGAAAACAGGCACGTTATGAGTTGAGCCAACGTAGCCAAGCGCGCGTTGAAGGATTATCTAAAAAAAATACCATCTCTGAATTGGAGCGTGATGAAGCTAGAACGCGAACCACTATAGCACAATATGAATTGGAGCAAACTCAAGTAGAGCATCAAATAGCGCAATTAGAACTTAAAAGAGCCCAAGAAATACTTAAACTACGTTCCATTTTAAGTCCGGTTGATGGAATTGTGGTAGAACGATTTAAATTAGCGGGAGAATATGTGGAAAAACAGCCCATCTTAAAATTAGCTGAAGTGGATTTACTCAATGTCGAGGTGGTTGCTCCCGTTACCTTATTTGGTCGCATTAAGCTTGGTATGCAGGCTCAAGTTATACCAGAAGAACCTATCGGTGGTCACCATATTGCCAAAGTAGTCGTTGTTGATCCGATTATAGATGCTGCGAGTGGTACGTTTGGTATACGCCTTCACCTACCTAACCCAGGTTACAAGATCCCAGCTGGATTACATTGTCAAGTTCAATTTATGGAACAAGGGCATGTTATCAATTAAAAACTCAACACAAAAAGGAAATTCCCAATGAAACTAATAATCAACCCCGGAACGTAGCCGGAAATCCTAAATAAATTAGGGTAAGTTTCATTATCTTGCAAACCTGATCGATCTTCAAGACCAGTCAGGTTTCTCCCGATAAAGCCATTGAAGAATTCTTTAATTGCGCTAGAACCTGTAGGCGCCTACGCTGTAACTCCTCTTTGATGGTCACACCTTTAAATCCCTCTGCTACCAACGTTGCTACTTCCACTTGACTCGCAATGGTAAAAGCTTGGCGAAAATAATCTGCTTGCGGATAAGGTTGCTCAGCATAACCCCAGCGTCCCCGAAAATCAGCCTCACAAGCGAGCAGAAACTGTTCTAACCGTTGAGGACGGCGAAAGGCATCTAAACTCTGCAAGGTATCCAGTAGAGTGGCTGTTCTCAGTTCAGTCACTCGATGGCAATGCGTGTGATAACGTGCCACCAGTACCGCTAAATCACGATATTGATGAGGCACTCGGTAGCGTTGACATAATAATTCAACCAGATCCGCACTGCGTTGTTCATGATCAATATGTTTTGGCCATTCTACTGCTGGAGTCGTCCCTTTACCTAAATCATGGGTTAATACGGCAAAAATCACTTGAGTATCATCTGTCATTTGCCGCGCTTGCTGTAAACACAACATAATATGTGCGCCGGTATCAATTTCTGGATGATACTGAGGTGGTTGAGGAATACCAAATAAACGAGCAATTTCGGGAAAAATTCGAGCTAATGCGCCACAATTTTTTAATACCGTAAAAAATTGTTGTGGTTGTGGTTCACCTAAAGCACGTACTGTTTCTTGCCAAACCCGCTCGGGTACGAGTGCATCCACTTCGCCATTATTGACCATTGCCATCATTAAGGCGACGGTTTCTGCTGCAACTTGAAAACCAAAGCGAGCGGCAAAACGTGCCACCCGTAAAATTCGTACCGGATCTTCCATAAATGCCGGAGAAACATGGCGTAAAATACCTGCTCGTAAATCAGCCAGTCCATTAAACGGATCAATTAAGTGACCTTCGGGATCCATCGCCATGGCATTAATGGTTAAATCACGTCGTTGTAAATCTTCTTCGAGGGTAATATCGGGAGCAGTATGGACGGTAAAGCCAGTATAACCGGGTTTCGTTTTACGTTCAGTACGTGCCAATGCGTAAGCTTCATAGGTTGTTGGATGTAAAAAAACCGGAAAATCTCGACCAACCTGAGTATAACCTGATGCTAACATTTCCGCCGGCGTAACACCGACGACTACCCAATCTTGGTCTTGGCTAGGATAGCCCAGCAATTTATCGCGTACTGCTCCACCGACTTGATAAATTTTCATGGGTGTTGGTGTCAGTTAAGCTAATACTATCAATCTCGCCGCGCTTGGCATCGCCAATAAGAATATAATGATCTGACTGTAGTTGCTTGAAAATATTGAGGCATAATCTCTTCGATGGAATGTGGCGTAATGCCTAATTGTAGCAAATGATTATTTTCACCACAGATATTGTCCATTCGACTAGAATGATAATTATCAATAGAATAAGGTTTACCAGGAATAAATTCCATTAGTCTAGCCATTTTATAAGATTTTTGTTCACCCAATGAAATAATCTTTTTGCGTTTAATACCGATTAATTTAGCCGTATAGGCGACTAATTCTTGCAAGGTGTAGGTGGTGGGACCACATAAATTATAACGTTGTCCATGATGCTGGATATCATCTATTGTCAATATCATCGCTTCAATAACATCATTGACCCATATTGGTGCAAAGCGGGTTTGACCAGAAGGCAATAAAAACAGAGGAGAAGGTAATCGTAGCAATCGAGCAAACCGATTAAAAAAAGAATCATCTTCGCCAAAAATAACGGAAGGTCGAAAAGTAGTGACTTGTAAATCTGGCACCGCATGAACGAGATCCTCGGCTTCGCCTTTAGTTCGTAAATAATGGCTAGTTCCTTGTTTGGCGTCAGCATTTAAGGCACTCATATGTAATAAGCGCTTGAGTTGATTCGTTTGGCAAGCGGTAATTATTTTTTGGGTTAATTCCACATGAGCTTGGCGAAAACCAGCACCATCGTTACCCCTTTCATTAAGAATACCAACTAAATTAATGATAACTTCACACTGAGCCAATTGGGCATTTAATTGCGCTTGATCATCAATATTAACTGAAATCAGTTCTAGTTTAGGTAATACTAATAAATCACGATGTTGTTCACGTCGTCGCGTTAAAATTCGTACTAGCCATCCCAATTCCAGTAACCGGTGAGCTAAATGTTTTCCCACAAAACCGGTTCCACCTAATAAACAAACTCTACGCATAGTTATTCCTTATTAATTGTTTTTTATAATCGTAATCTTATATTGATTAGCTTAGTCTTATTTATATATGTAATATTATAGAATATTTTATAGATAGAAAAATTATTTCCATCCGCTCCAGCATCCGTTTTTCGTTCTCCTAGAAATATTATTGGAGACATGCTAAAAATGAATTTAACTGGCATTTTGAACAAGATTAAACGGATTAAAAGATTACCCCGATTTGAGTTGATAAACAGTTGGTGCCAAACGATTAAAACTTGCGCAAGCTAAGTAAAATAAAAGAAAAGTATCAAATTAGTTAGTATTGTTTACTATCAGGAGAATTTAATCCGGAATAAAGTGAAATTCAGGTGTGTAAAACTAGCTGCCTGAATTTCACGTAACCGATTAATTTAGATAATTAATGCTTCTGATCAACCCGTGAACAAAACTTGTTCAGCAGCGGCTAAGGTTGTTTGAAGATCAGCGTGAGAATGTGCCGACGAGACAAATCCCGCTTCAAAGGCAGAAGGGGCTAGATAGATCCCTTTTGTTAACATTCCATGAAAAAACCTTTTAAAATAATCCAGATGACAAGCATTCACTTGGTCAAAATTTTCTACGAGGTCAGCCTGAGTAAAAAACAAACCAAACATTCCACCAATAGCAACACCAGTCATGGGAATCTTCGCATTTTTAGCTGTTTCTAATAGCCCGGTAACTAAGTATTCGGTCTTTTGGCTCAATTCGGTAAAAAAGCCCGGCGCCGCTACCATTTCTAAAGTAGCTAACCCTGCTGCCATCGCGATTGGATTACCAGATAACGTACCGGCTTGATAAATTGGACCAAGCGGTGCAATTTGTTCCATAATTTCTCGTTTGCCACCAAAAGCACCAACTGGCATACCCCCACCAATCACTTTACCTAAAGTCGTTAGATCGGGTTTAATATTATAATAGGCTTGAGCACCACCTAAAGCGACCCGAAATCCGGTCATGACTTCATCGAAAATTAATATGCTACCGTATTCATCACAGAGTTCGCGTAACCCAGATAAAAAACCGGGTACCGGTGGTACACAATTCATATTACCCGCTACCGGTTCGACAATAATACCGGCAATTTGAGAACCGAGTGTTGAAAAAACTTGTTTAACGGGTTCGATATCATTGTAGGTGAGCGTTAAAGTCTGTTCAGCTAAGCTGGCTGGAACCCCAGGACTATTGGGTAATCCGAGTGTTAATACTCCAGAACCGGCTTTAACCAATAGCGAATCGGCATGACCATGATAGCAACCCGCAAATTTGATGATTTTATCACGCCCGGTATAACCTCTTGCTAGCCGTATCGCACTCATCGTGGCTTCAGTACCGGAATTAACCATGCGGACTAATTCTATCGAAGGGATAAGTTCACAAATTTTTTGTGCCATCTGAGTTTCAATTGGAGTGGGAGCGCCAAAACTTAACCCTTGTGTTGCAAATTCTTGTACAGCCTTAACGACTTGGGGATGGGCATGACCCACAATCATCGGTCCCCAAGAACCCACATAATCAATATAACGTTTACCTTCAATGTCATAAAGATATGCGCCGGTTGCTCGATCAATAAACACCGGATCACCGCCTACGCCTTTGAAAGCGCGAACCGGTGAATTAACACCACCAGGAATATATTGTTGCGCAGCAATAAAATGTTCGTGAGAAGTTGTCATCATCTATCCCTTATACATGACCCGCAATTTTCTTAGTAATAACCCATTGTTGGGTAATAGAAAGAATATTATTTACTACCCAATATAATACCAGTCCAGAAGGGAAAAAAGCAAAAAATACTGTAAATACAATTGGTAGCATCATCATCACTTTTTGTTGTACCGGATCAATAGGGGCTGGATTTAAGAAATGTTGCAACAACATCGTTGCCCCCATGATCAGCGGCAACACAAAATAGGGATCAGGAGAAGATAAGTCATGTAACCAGAATATAAAACTCGCTTGACGTAATTCCACACTTTCTAATAGCACCCAATACAGCGAAATGAAAACCGGTATTTGAACTAAAATCGGTAAACAACCACCTAAAGGATTAATTTTTTCTTTTTTATATAACTCCATCAAAGCCCGATTTAAACCTTCTCTATCATCACCATACCGTTCTTTAAACGCGACTAACCGCGGCTGTAATCGACGCATATTAGCCATTGACTTATAACTGGTTGCGGATAAATGAAAAAAGGCCAATTTAATTAAAATGGTTAAAATAATAATGGCCCAACCCCAATTACCCACGCCTTGATGAATATACTCCAATGCCCAAAATAGGGGTTGGGCAATAAACCACAACCAACCATAATCGACGGTCAAATCTAATCCTGGTGCTAACTTTGCTAAGCTATGTTGCAATTTAGGGCCAATGTATAAAGCCATTTCAAAATTATGTTCGGAATGCGGTGCCACGGTTTGAGTGGGTCCATACAGTCCTAATACATAGCGATTTCCTTGAGTCAAGAGATTAGTATAATATTTATATTCTTGTTCACGAGGTGGTATCCAAGCTGCAATAAAATAATGTTGAATCATCGCCGCCCAGCCATTAGCCCAAGGTGAACGATTTTCTTTATTGAAATGACCCTCTCGTATGTCATTAAATTTGATCTTTTCGTACAACTTATTAGGACTAGAAATAGCGCCACCGGTATAGGTATAAACGAAGCCTTTTCTTGATACCTCAGTGCGTTGAAATTGCCCATATAATTGCCCTTGCCAAGGCTGATCGGTATTATTATTAACGATATGTTTAACCGTGATAACATAACTACCACGATGAAATTGGTAAATTTTATTGACTTGAAGACCGTGGTCATTTTGCCAAACCAATTTGACTTCTAAACTATCCGCTTTTGCATCAAGATGATACGATTGTTTATCACTTTGATAAACGGCTTGGTGAGTTGGGGCAGATTGTTCCGGTAATAAACCGGATTGAGCAATAAATAAGTTGGGTAATTCATCATTTAATAATTGAAAAGAACGATCAGGTGTTTTAATTTCAAGCGGATAATTGGATAATTCGACTTGCCGTATATCTCCACCCTTTGTATCAATCTTCAATTTGAAGAGATCCGTTTCTACAGAAATACGGGATTCACTCAATAACCATTGTTGGGCAGTTGTGACCGGTAATGCTGATGAGGTAGCTGGTCCCACTTGTTGTGGTGGTGTATTAGGTAATTCTGACTCTGGTGGTGAAGTGGTAGTCGAATCAGAAGTAACCGTTGCAGTAGAACTAGTACCACGAGGTGATTGAGTACCATAATCTATCTGCCAAGCTTGATACATCATTAATAAAATAAAGCTAAGGGTTATTACCAGAATTAATCTGATATTATCCATGTGACTTAAATTTCCTTTTAACAGTTATCAGTGAACAATTATCAGTTATCAGTTATCTGGGTTAACGATTCAGCATTCACTGATAACTGTTCACTGATAACGGTTAACTGAAAGATGACAATCTATGCCAATGCTTAGCTAAGGACTGAAATAAGATAAGATTGCCTATTGGCTCAATCCCGGATCGAGCCAAGACAACACAATCTAACCCCGCTAATTTTGCTTGATGATGGCGAAAACTTTCTCGGATTAATCGCTTAACCCGATTCCGAACCACAGCTGATTTAATCCGTTTTCTTGCGATTGCCAGTCCTAAGCGAGCGTAATTTAACCGATTCGATCTGGCTAGTACCGTAAAGTAAAGATCAGTCGACTTGTGCGGTTGTGTAAAAACATATCTAAATTCAACAGTTCTAGATAAACGTTGGTGCCGCTTGAACCGGCAAGAGGAGGTCATTGAGCATCAAGCACTGAGACGAACACGTCCTTTGGCGCGTCGTGCTTTAATAATTTTGCGTCCATCCTGGGTTTTCATCCGCGCCCGAAAACCATGACGACGTTTACGTACCAATATACTGGGTTGAAAAGTTCTTTTCATATGAGCGATTCACTAAGGTTATACCAAAAATTGAGTATCCTATTGCTTTACTTAACTCGTTGTCAATAAATCGATGAAATTTTTTACTTTCAGTTTAAATCTAAAAATAATACGTTAAAATAAATTAATTTTAAAATTCATATTAATCAATAAATTAAAATATAGACCTTTTAGTTCACTGTAAGTGTTTTTGTCTAAATCCTGGTTAGGAAATTATTTTATGTACTTCGAAATTTCTAGAAAAGAATTACTGACTCCCTTAAAAATGATAACTGGTGTAGTTGAACAGCGGCAAACTCTGCCTATATTGGCTAATGCTTTAATACAAGTCAAAGATCACACCCTACATTTAACCGCAACGGATGCTGAGGTAGAAATTGCTTGTCGTTTACCGCTACATGTCACTCAACTCAGCGACGATAATGAAGGAGAAACTACCTTACCGGCTCGAAAACTATTTGACATTTGTCGTTCTTTATCTGATGAAGTGGCTCTTCAAGTCCAAGTTGAAGAGCATCAAGCCACGGTTAAAGCCGGTAAAAGTAAATTTAAATTACAAACACTACCGGCACAAGATTTCCCAACAAGCCCACAAATTCAAACCCAAACAGAGTTTACCATTTCTCAGCAAAATCTGAAAGAATTACTTTATAAAACATCATTTTGTATAGCAACCCATGATGTACGTTACTATCTCACTGGTTTATTACTCGATATGGCGAAAGCTAAGATAGCTTTAGTAGGAACTGATGGTCATCGAATGGCTGTAGCTCAACATGAGTTTAACAGTGGTCAAGCTGCTAAAGTGATTATTCCACGTAAAGCCGTGTTGGAATTGACTAAACTACTAGTCGACAGCGAGGCGGCAGTCAAAGTAGCTTTCGATGACAATCATATTCAATTTAAACTGAGTGAAGCATTAGAGATGAGTTCCAAATTAATTGAAGGCAGTTTTCCAGATTGGCAAAGCGTTATTCCTCAACAGCCGAATAAAATTGTTATAGCTGAAACGGCCATTTTGAAGCAATCACTTTCCCGTGTCGCTATTCTTTCTAACGAAAAATATAAAGGTATCCGCTTTACCTTAACACCTCATTTATTAACATTAACCGCCAAAAATACTTATCAAGAAGAAGCCGAAGAATTAGTAGAAGTTGAATATAGCGGTGAAACTATCGAAATTGGTTTTAATGGCAGCTATATTCTTGATGCTGTCAATGCAATCTCGACTAAAAAAGTACGCCTCGCTTTTTCAGATCCGAATAGTTCTTGTTTGATCATGGAAGAAGATAATGAAGAAAGTCAGTTTATTGTGATGCCTATGCGACTTTAACCGGAACTAATATTTTTAAAGCGAAACCCAACATACGGGTTTCGCTTCATTTTCTGTTTGGGAACCCTTTTATTCAACCGGCATGACTACCGTGACACCTGGTGCCACGCTGCGTGCAGCTGCTTTGCCGTCAGGAAAGAACACATCTTCATTTTCTCTACCGCTATTAGTCACAATAATCGCACGGTTGCTGACGAGATCTTCTGCTTTCATTGGATTACATGCCTTGCCAGTATCAAATCTAACATAGTATCCCGCTGGAATCGCAGCAGTTGACGTGATAGTGACTTCAATGGTGTAGGGACCATTCCCAGATAATCCACCTTGAGCGCTAAAATAATCAGCACTTCCCCATCCTGCATCTGCGAACGGATCCGGCGGTGGTGGCAGTGGCCCACCGGCGAAAAAACCTCCACCTGCGGCTACTCCATTCGCTTTATTTGTGACTGTAAATACATCTCCAATCATGAAGTAATCAGTTGCTCGAAAACATCCTGGTTGGTTGGTATCGACGGTGAAAGTATCTGTGTCAGTTGTGGAATCAAACTCACAATATTGCCACCCGGTGTCAGGGACAATAGGGAAACCATCACAATATTCTCCGGCTGTTGGCCTATCTGCATCAGGCCTATAGTTGAGATTTTCTACTTGAGCATTAACATTTACTGATATCGCTACCAAACTGGTTAAGGCGAGAGATTTGGAAAGTAAATGATTGGTCATTTTTTACTTCTCCTAATATTAAAAAGCAATTATTTGATTGAGAGTATTTTTGCTACTATTTTAGTTAGATCATTTAAATAAATTAACCGGTTGGCTAAAATAGAGTGGAGTTCAGAAATTTCTTAGTAACTAATTATCTTTAATAATGCTTAAAGCTCAAAACGGGTTTGCCAAATTACAAAAAAAATATCTAACAAATTTGGATTATATTATTTATTAAATTAAATGTCAAGACTAAATTAATTAAATTTATCAGATGATTCCGCAAAAAAAATTATATTCATTTGAATAATCGGTGAGAAATCACAAAACAAACAGCCAGCATCGAATACCCTATTTTCTTATACCGATTATGCCACTATGAGGCCAAGATATCATAAAACTGTCTGAATCATTGAAATGAGCAAGTCACTATTATTTTCACTTTTTTGAAAAACAACCACTATTTCACCCCTCTAACTTATACCCTATCCCATAAATCGAACGAATTCTTTCCCAATCGGGTTGTATTTCCGCAATTTTTTTACGAATGTTTTTGATATGACTATCCACCGTGCGATCCGTTACAATGCGATGATCTTCATAGAGACGCTCTAGCAGTTGCGCACGAGAATAGACTCGTCCTGGAGATTGTAAGAGAGTATACAACAGGCGAAATTCGGCGGGAGTTAACTCGATGGCTGAGCCATTCAAACGAATTTGGTAACTTTCCATATCTACTTCAAAACCACTGGCTATCGCGTTAAATGTACCCGGTGGATTATCTAGTCGGCGGAAAATTGCTTTAATCCGTGCTACGACTTCGCGAGGGCTATAAGGTTTACAGATATAGTCGTCTGCACCGAGTTCTAATCCGATTAGGCGATCGATTTCCTCCACCCGTGCGGTTGCCATAATGATTGGTACATTAGAAAATGTGCGCACCTCTCGACAAATTTCAATCCCATCTTGGCCAGGCAACATGAGATCGAGCAAGATTAAATCCGGTGGTTGTTTTCGCACCCAGGGAACTACATCTAATCCATTGGTTAAGCAATAAGTGTGGAAATTCGCTTGATGCAAATAATCTTGCAGCAATCTAGCTAGCTTGTGTTCATCTTCGACGATGAGGATAAGTCGACTGTTGTTTGATTTCGTCATTTAGTATTAACCATTTCTTGGCAACTTTACTTGCACCCACACGCCGCCGAGTGGTGAATGCTGTGCGCTAATTTGGCCTTCATGTGCTTCCACAATATTACGGCAAATTGCTAGACCCAAGCCAGCACCGCCTAAGGTACGGCTCCGAGATTTATCTACTCGATAAAGGCGTTCAAAAAGTTTGTCCAGGGAATCATCAGGTACAGCAGGCGCAGAATCTTTGAAATCTAGAAGCACATGGTTAGCCGTAATTGCTATGCTGATTTCCAATCTACCTGGCGGATCAGTATATCTTAAGCTATTTTCCAACAAATTAGTAAACAATTGCGTCAACCGCCGGGTATCGGCAAAAATAGTAACCCATTCTTGTACCTGATTGATGAGGAGGATATTTTTCGCTGCAAATCGTGGCTGAAAGGCAGTCACTACACTATCTAGTACATCGGCAATATCAACCACTTCTTTACGATAGTCCAATGCGCCTAAATCTGATAGAGCCAGTTCATATAAATCATCCACCAATTTACCCAAGCTCAGGGTTTCACTATGCAGCGATTTTAAATTCTCTAAAGTCATAGCATGTATACCATCTTGCATCGCTTCGATTTCGCCACGCAACACGGCCAATGGGGTGCGTAATTCATGAGAAATGTCAGCAATCCATTGGCGACGTGCCTGTTCGTTGCGTTCTAAGGTATGGGCAAGGTGATTAAAATCACTAGCTAATTGGCCAAGTTCATCGGCAGATTTAACTGGTAACCGCGTTTGATAATGACCACTGCCTAATGCCCGTGCCCCGGTGGCAATATGCCTAATAGGGTTCAACAATTGCCGTGCTAGTAACCAAGATACTAGGACAGAAACGACTACTGCTAATGCAGCGATGAGGATATAACTATGACGTTGTTGTGCTTGGAAACTCAAAGCCAAGTTATCCATAATCACTTCGTGAGGATGTAGTCCTACCCAACCAATAATTTGACCTTTGTGGTGTAAAGGACGCAAAAGTTCGTTAGGTAATACTTTATGGTACCCAAACACCACTTGTTTTTTCATATCGACTATTTGTAAACGTCGCAAAAAAGTAAACCGGGGAGGTGGTGGTGGACGGGGTGGAAAAGACTCAAAACCTTGAGCAACACCACGATGGGGGAGTAACTTTGGTGGAAAAAATCTTGAGTCATCATCAAATTCATGAGGTGGTGGCTCATGTGAAAACAATCCAAAATCATTGTCAAATTCATGAGGTGGTGGCTTATGCGAAAACAATCCGAAATCGTCGTCAAATTCATGAGGTGGTAGCTTATGCGAAGATAATCCAAAATCATTGTCCTCATGAGGTGGTGGTGGCTTAGGTGAAAATAATCCCAAAAAATCGTTATCAATTTCATGAGGCGGTAGCTAGGTGGGAAAACATCAAGATTTTTACCCGATTCAGCAGGTAGTCGATGGTTATACTTGCTATCAAGCGTTTGACGCAGCAATCGCACAAACAAACGCTGATTTTGGCGCAACAATTCCCATCCCCGAGCTTGTACATACACTGTTTCTAAAACCGGTAAGAGTTTGTCGAGCTTTTCCATTTCCATCCGGTGTAGATAAGATTCTAAACCATGCTGAAAACTCCAATGTACTGACATAGCCATCCCGAAGATGAGGGTAGCGGCGGTCAATAAGAAAGCTAAAAACAGTTTAGGAAACAATCCGAGTCTCATTAACAAAATTCTACTCATAACAGTTACTTTAGCGATCCCTGCCATTAAGTTAAAAATTAACCCACTTTATTAAATAGAAAGTTATAGCTTAACTTAATAGCAGTGATTTTATTGATGCATCGTAGTATTTGCTACTACTATTGCATTTAGAGAATGGTCAGCGGATTAGCAGTAAATATCTGCTCATTTTTCTAAGAGGAGTGATAGGTAGCCATATAAATAAATAATATTGTAAGTTAAATAAGAAAAACTTATTTTCTTTTCTTTCCTCATCAATTAGGGTATTGCAATAGTAAGTACCTCTGGCAATTCTCGCTTGGAATGATATGCTATCTCACGAAGACTGATAGCCGGATTGTCAATGACAATACCTTGCTTAGCAAACCTAGCACGCATGTCTTCATACGAAGTACCTAATACCGGTGCAATTTGTTGTAGTGGTGCGGTACTCACTGCATCGACTATGAGCCGAATACCATTGCGTTGCCCCAATAATCCTGCCGGTGCTACGAAAGCCAATGTCACTATGATAGTCAAGGTTAATATAGCCCACAACAAACGTTTTTGGAAATATTTCTTGAATAACAACCAATTGCGATATACATGTAGTATAGCAGCGGTGACAAAAGCAATTCCCAACCATTCATGGAGTTCTTTGACTAAACCTTCTCCCACATGAAAAAACAGCATAGTGCCACTGACAGCAATTACCATGAATAAAGCCATTGCGAGGGGAGTAGCTAACTTTTTTAAGAAGTCGCTGGTAGAGGTGCTCATATTTCTTTTCCTTTCGTCAGTTGGTGGGAGCCATTTTTAACTTGCTCCCACTCATTTAATTATTATATTCAATTATATTTCAATGTGGAAATTGATATAACTTAACATTAATAGTTAAATTGAACAATCACTCTGATTAGAAACCGCCATGACCACCCATACCACCAGGACCACGATTGTCCATCTTAGCAGCACTATACTCCGCTGCAGAAATTACCCCATCGCCGTCACTATCCAGTTGCGCAAAGTGATGCCACACATGACCTTCAGGGCTTCTTAAAGCAGTGAATTCTTCCAAACTTAATGCCCCATTTTTATCTTGATCGGCTAAACCAAATAGCGTTGTTGCTATTCCAGTATCTGTTCTCGGGTAGGAATCTTGAAATTCTGCCACACTGAGTTGACCATTTCCATCCGTGTCTATCTGCGCAAAACGGGTCGCTTGATGTTCAGCTTGCTTACTTTCCATATCAGCTTGTAATTCCTGTAATTCTAAGATGCCATTCGCATTGATATCGGCTTGTTGGAATTCTGCAGCACGAGCGGCTTGGATTTCCTCGGTAGTTACCGTACCGTCTTGATTAGAATCGTATTGTGCAATAAATTTAGCCATAAAATCACTGTCCATACCCATTCCATGTCCACCACGTGCGAATACTGGTGCAGACAACGCCAAACTGATGATAAGCGTAAAAGGAATAGCTTGTTGCTTTAACATGATTAATCTCCTTTAAGATATTACAATGAGTTCATAATGCTCTGGCATTTGCCTTAGCTAGAGGTAATAATGAACTGAGATTGTAGAGAAAGTTTGAAGAAAACATGAATTTTTGTTGAGCTTTGTTTTTTTGATGCGGCCAAGAAATTTTATTGATATAAAAAATGAAAATAAACACCATTAAATTTTTACTATTGTTGACTAATCATTAGATTTAACCTATTTAAAATTTTACTAAATTTGCAAAAGCAAAGCCGGTTTTAATATTGCATTGCAATTTGCAAAAAAAATGTTTATTTTGGCCAGAAGTAAAAATTTAATCATTTAAAATCGTTATATTAGTAATAGGTATACAATTTGCCTTTATCAGCTTAACCTCTTAAAAGTTATTTACCCTTGCAATGAACCGAGGTGCAAGCTGCTAAGGAGAAAACTTATGCCTGAATATACCTTTACATCTACTATTTTAGAAAATAATATAAATACTTCATCAAGTATTGCAGATACGATGCCCCCACGTAATTCTAATAAAAAGTGTTACTATTTTATGTTTATGGCAAAACGTAGTTTCGATATAGTTATTACTACCATAGCCCTTATCTTGTTAAGTCCTCTCTTGCTAACTGTAGCATTATTAATTCGTTTAGATTCCAAAGGGCCTATATTTTTTTCTCAATTACGAGTTGGTAAGGGAGGAAAAGAGTTCAAAATGTGGAAATTTCGTTCAATGTATATCGATGCGGAAAAACGTAAAGCAGAATTAATGAGAAGAATGAAATGCAAGGAGGCGTATTATTTAAAATGAAACAGGATCCCAGAGTGACTCG
>JAAUSR010000055.1 GCA_012032555.1 Thioploca sp. | reverse complement strand
CACATGCCCATTAAGTTAAGCGTAGTTTTCCCCCCGCCTTACCAAGGAGGGGGTAGGGGGTGGTAATTAACGAGTTGAATAAGATTAACTTTTTCAACCACCCCCAGCCCCGCCTTGACAAGGCGGGGAGAAATTTTTCTTAACTTAATGGCAGTGGGACATTACCTACCCTACAAACTTAAGTGAAATTTAGCGTAGGGTGGGAAGATTGCAGTAAATCTCGCTCTACAATCGCGTATTTTTCAGATTTTTCTCTTTAACGGTAGGTCGGATGTTTCGCTTGATCCGACCTACATCTTTCAGTTAAATTGAAATTAAATCGAGTTCATTATCAATATCCTGATGAATACCAGCGTCGTCACAAGGAAATAAAGTGATTTGCTCAGCATAGCGTTGTAATAAAGCCCGTGCGCCCGGTTCACCTTGCAATTGACTTAATTCAGTATACCAACGTGAATTAAATCCAACCGGATGACCTCGTTTGCCATGATATTGAGGTGCAACAATCATTCTTCCTTGCCGTAATAAAGTAACCAGTTGATGCAAGGTTGCCATTTGAATAAAAGGCATATCCGCTAGCGCAATAACCCACGCCTGCGCAGCAGAGCTAGCGGTAACACCACAGGCAATACTAGCACCCATTCCCTGAATCGCTTGTGGACACGTCATTACGGTGATATGTTCCTCCCGTAACCACGTGCTTAACTGAGTTGATTGTGGTGATACGACAGCTACCGTTTTATCGGTAGCCAATTGTAATTGACGGGCTGCCATGATCCCGATGGGTATACCATTCGGTAGCGGCTGGCATAATTTATCACTCCCGAAGCGACGACTCTGTCCCGCCGCTAATAAAATTCCGGTGATACACATGATTTCGTACAGCGGTTAACTCTGCTAGAATAGCAATCGCAATCTCTGGAGGTGAATGACTACCAATCGGAAAACCAATCGGCGCATGTAACCGTTGTAAAGTTGTTTCAGTAATTCCTAATTCTAGCAATCGTTGGCGTCGACCATCGTTAGTCGCTTTGGAACCGAGCGCACCAACATAAAAAGCCGGCGATGGCAAAGCTTCCCATAAAGCTAAATCGTCTAAATTGGGATTATGAGTTAAAGTGATCACCG
Source organism: Thioploca sp. (assembly GCA_012032555.1). Classification (GTDB taxonomy): domain Bacteria; phylum Pseudomonadota; class Gammaproteobacteria; order Beggiatoales; family Beggiatoaceae; genus Thioploca. Next base: position 34,322 of record JAAUSR010000055.1, on the reverse strand, counting down.
CGCTACGTTCATCTTGAATTAATGCTTTGACAGCATCGTCTGGCATTCGATAATCTAATTGCGCCGCTTTCACGGACCAATGATTAGCATATTCCTGACGCGGATCACAGATAATCACTTGATAATTTAAAGCTAAGGCAAATTCAGCCACATAACGTGCAATTTGCCCGGCACCGATAATAAGTAGCCGCCAAATTGGGCCATATCGATAGCAAAATTGGCGACTATCATAATAAAAATCTATTGTGGCAGTGGCTCCATCTGACCAGTCAACTTGACCACTGTTTAAATCGACTTGGCGTTGAATTATTTGACGCTGTTCTAACGCGACTACTGCTGGTTGAATTTGTTCGAGCTGAGTTAAGGGTTCAACTAAGAGTTCAATTTGTCCACCACAAGATAAGCCAACCTGTTGATTTTGTTCTGAAGTTATTCCATATTTAATAATGGTTGGACCGGTAAAAAACCGCGCTTGTACTTTCCCAGCTAAATCTTCCTCAATACAGCCACTCGAAACAAAACCCACTATTGAACCATCTCCCCGCACAGCTAATATCGCCCCAACTGTTCGAGGAGTTGCACCCCAGGTTTTAACTACCGTCACTAAAACGGCATACTGTTCTTGTTTTAGCCATTCGAGTGCTTGTACAAAAACTTCCAGTTCCGAACTATGCATTAGCGGCTCGCTGAATTGCTTGACGAATTTTTAAATAAGTTCCACAACGACAAAGATTTGTCATCGTTTGGTTGATATCCGCTTCACTTGGCCGGGGATTTTTAGCTAACAAAGCAGCGGCAGTCATGATCATCCCGGATTGACAATACCCACATTGAGGAACATCTTCTTCTATCCAAGCTTGCTGTAAAGGATGTGGTTTATCGATAGCCAATCCTTCAATCGTCGTAATTTTTTTACCGACCATGGTAGCAACGGGTATGCTACAAGAACGTACCGCTTCACCATCTACATGTACGGTACAGGCACCACATTGTGCTATACCACAACCAAATTTAGTTCCCGTTAATCCCAGCGTATCTCGTAATACCCATAATAAAGGGGTATCAGTAGCGACCGTCACTTCATATTCTTGATTATTGACCATTAATTTCATTATAAGATCCTCTTGCTAAATCAATCGTTTCTGAAAAGCACCGGTAACTCTATCGAGTCTGTTTTTAACCACATGACTGAAAACTCAGTTTTATGATGGTGTTCAGCATACTTTCTTCTTGCTATTGAACTGGAATTGTCAATACCGGCGCATTAGACTTGGTTTCACTAGATTGCAGTGCCAATAATTGCGTCAATAATGAAAAGGTTGACTTAGAGTCTAAATCACTATCATCGATATAAAACCAAGCACCGCGATACTTCACCGCAATGTAAGCATTTTGGGGATAAGATAATGCGCTTTGAACGCGAAATAAATTGTGTGTTACCTGATTCCAGTCAAACACTTCACCGGATTCATCTCGAGTAACTGTGACTCTACCCGCTGCTTGGTCACGTTGGGGTACTTCTACCGCTTGCGATAGGTAATACATGCTCGCTAACATTGAACGGGGATGAATAGAAATGGTTTGGTTGTTATCACTAATCATATTATCTAAAGAAGGAACTAATGCAAATTGTAACCGGCTCGTATCCAAGTTTAAAGCTTGCAAAAATGCTTGTACTTCACTGCTGTTATGTTGTGTTGGTGAAATTGTAACAAAAACTTTGTTACCTTCTTCGTTTTGAGCGAGAGTAATAGCCCGTTTTTTCTGAAGATGTCTAAATAGTTTAGCTATCTCTTGGAAAGACTTATATTCAGGTGTTATATCTGGCGTCGGTCCAGAAGCAGTTGGTGCATTCATGCTTTCATTAAGTCTTTGTATCGTAACACGAAGCAGTCGCTCAATTGACCAACCTGAGTGATATAATAGCATTAATACATTTAAATTCATCGGTGATAACATTTCTTTAATAAATTTATCACCTTGTAGCGGCGTATAAGTAATGGTTGGTTTTTCTCCATAAGTGAGGTTAGGACCACTCAGGGTATAAGACTCTAGTTTCGAGGGGTTCAGTTGTAACGTTGCCCCTAACGCGGTATCAAAGGAAAAACCCGTTGAAAGACTTGCTGTTTCCATGAAAAATGGCGTATCACGATAGCGCAATCTGACTAAGTTCAAGAGAAGTTGTTCGTTATTAACCTTACTAAGAACTAGGTTGTAATCAACACTGCTTTTAGAAACCGCCCTTGGACCGACCACAGAACAACCGGTTAGTACATAAGAAAACACGATGACTACCATTAAAAATGGTCTAGGGGTGTTAAACATTAAATGCATTCCTATGCGTAAGTCCTAACTTAAGTTTAAATTAAATCACTTTAGAAAATCGCTGTTGCTGACTCTGACGTAAATAAATGTCAAAAATCATGCAAATATTTCGCACTAATAATCTACCCGCCGGTAAAATATCAATCTGGTCATCATCATAGCTTAACAAACCATCGGTTTGTAATTGTTTTAATTGTTCCCATTCTTCGGCAAAGTAAGATTTAAAATCAATCTGATATTCTGCCGCTATTGAAGGAATATTTAAGGTAAAATGACAAATCAGTTGGGTAATCACGGCTCGACGTAGTTTATCATCGGCATTTAAGGCAATACCACGAAATACCGCTAATTGTTCTGCATCAATGCGTTTATAATAGTCATCTACCCGTTTGACGTTTTGGCTATAACTGTCATCCACTTTGCTAATTGCGGTGCTGCCTAACCCAATCAAATCACAGTTAGCGTGAGTCGAATAGCCTTGGAAGTTGCGATATAACGTGCCATCGCGTTGTGCTTGGGCGAGTTCATCATCGGGTAAAGCGAAATGATCCATGCCAATATAAACATAGCCAGCATCAGTGAGTTGTTGAATTATTTGTTGTAAAATGGCTAATTTTTCTGAGGGTGTCGGTAAATTTTCTACATGGATGCGCCGCTGCGGTTTAAATAAAGTGGGCAAATGGGCGTAGTTGAAAACAGATAATCGGTCTGGTTTTACCGCGATAATTTTCTCTAAGGTTTTAGCAATCGAATCAACGCTTTGATGGGGTAAGCCATAAATGAGGTCAATACTAACGGACTTGAACCCTTCACGGCGAGCGGATTCTAATACGCCAAAAGTTAATTCTTCTGATTGTAGACGATTAACCGCTTGTTGTACTTGTGGATCTAAGTCTTGTACCCCCAAACTCATTCGATTAAAACCCAACTCTCGTAACAAAGCAATGGTATCTGAGCGCGTTTCTCGGGGATCAATTTCAATAGAATATTCGCCTTGATCGTTATCGAGTAACTGAAAGTGTTGCCGTGTGATTCGCATTAAATCTCGCATTTCTGCATGGCTTATAAAGGTTGGGGTTCCACCTCCCCAATGTAATTGAACAACCGGGCGCTCCGACTGAAATAAGCTACCTTGTATAGCGATTTCCCGATGTAACCGCGCTAAGTATGGGCTAGCCAGCTGATGGTTTTTAGTGGCAACTTTGTTACAAGCACAGTAAAAGCAAACGGTATCACAAAAAGGAATATGGATGTACAACGACAGCGGTTTAACCGGTTGGTTGGTATTGCTTTGTTGTGCATATTCTCGATAAACGGCTTCATTAAAGCCTTCATGAAATTGGACCGCAGTGGGGTAGGAGGTATATCGCGGTCCAGCTTTATCATAGCGGTGAATCAGGTCTAAATCAAAAATAATAGTCGGTTGCATGAGTTGGAACAAGCCGTTTAAAGGGTTTCTAGAAAGCGAGCTAAAATTTGATATTGTTGTTGAGTTTCTTCGTTTTCTGAACCTTTACCAGCAGCAATGGTTTCAAAAGTTCTAGCCATACGTCCGTGCATAGCAGCGGTCCAAGCGAGATTATCAGTTGATTTAATTTGATTTTCGGGTGTCACACACGCTACACTAGCAGCGGCTACAAAATGCCCGGCTTGTCCTAACCAGTCCACATCTTTTCCGCATTGCGTAAAACTTTCGGTACTCGCTGTTTTTGCCGATCGGTAAACTGTTGCTAACTCATCAGGGTTTATTGTGGTGGATTTAATCGCGTTAAGCGCATTTTTCACACGGTGATCATTGCAAAGGGCTAGTACATTTTCAACAAATAACCCCCCAACTCGACGTTGTTGGGCGAGCGTGAGTTGATTGATCGCATTTTTGAATTCGGTTTCATTGGTAATAGATGACATATAATAATCCTCCTTTGCTAAAATAATTGGTTAATAAGGTTATCTATTAACGATTATTTTTGCAACAACCTAACTGAAGTTATCTCGCCGCTCATTTTGGTAATCTACTTTCTTCAAATCAGTGGTCTGAATCAGCATTTTCAGGAAGAAAGGATTCACAAAATTGAATAGTCAAGCAACTACTTCGTTTTGTCAATGCGTTAATTCTGATAATTTATCAAAAGATTAATTCTGGTCATTTGAAAATTCTAATGCTGACAAAATATTTATTGAAATAGAGTAGAAATGGGTAGGTGGTAAACTGAAATACCAATTAAGTGCTTGTGTCTTTAACTTATTGAAAAACTGGTTAGTTGGGTTTCGCTTCGCTCTACCCAACCGACATAATTTACTGATTTGTAATCTACTATTTTAAATAATAATTCGCATTGAAGTTATAAGCAACTTTTGAAATTGATTATTCATGATGATGAATGATCATTCATTATTTTATAGTGTAAAATAATACAATTAAATTTCTTAATACAAGGAGAAAACAAAATGGGGATGGAAGACCGTGACGGTTTTATCTGGTTCGACGGTGAAATGATACCCTGGCGTGAAGCGAAAGTCCATGTGTTAACCCACTCTTTACACTATGGAATGGGTGTGTTTGAAGGGATACGTGCTTATAAAACTGATCGAGGAACCGCTATCTTCCGGTTACCCGAACATACTCGCCGCTTATTTGATTCAGCCCATATTTTAAAAATGGCGCTGCGTTATGATAAAGACACACTCAATCAAGCGATTGTTGAAACGGTTCGCGCTAATAGTTTAGACAGTGCTTATATTCGACCAATATGTTTTTATGGCTCCGAAGGCATGGGGTTACGTGCTGATAATTTACAAGTACATACGGTGATTGCCGCGTGGCATTGGGGTGCTTACCTGGGACAAGAGGGGATAGAAAAAGGCATTCGGATACGAACTTCTTCTTATACTCGTCACCATGTTAATATTAACATGTGTAAAGCGAAAGCCACCGGAAATTATATGAATTCAATGTTAGCTCTCCAGGAAGCGCTAGCTTGCGGATATGATGAAGCATTGTTACTCGATGCGGAAGGTTACGTTGCTGAAGGTAGTGGTGAAAATATTTTTCTGGTAAGAGATAATGTTATTTATACTCCAGATTTAACTTCAGCTTTAGCTGGGATTACGCGAGCCACTATTTTTACTTTGGCAGAAGAAGTGAGCTTGAAAATCTGCGAGAAGCGACTAACTCGTGATGAAGTTTATATTGCCGATGAAGCTTTTTTACCGGAACAGCAGCAGAAGTAACGCCAATTCGGGAATTAGATGGGCGAAAAATTGGCAACGGGATACGTGGTCCGGTTACTGAACATTTGCAAAAATTATATTTTGATGTGGTACATGGTCGCCATATCGCTCACAAAAATTGGTTGACATTGATTTAGAGAGTAGCATTATGAGACAAACTGGGACAGCAACACCTAACGATAAAAAAACTTATGAAATTCAAGCAACGGATCTTCCTTTGCATTGTCCATTGCCGCAGATGAGTTTGTGGAATTCTCATCCCCGGGTGTTCCTACCGATTACTGATGCCGAAAATGGTAAAGTTATTTGTCCCTATTGTGGTACCGAATATGTTTTAGTACCGAAAAATACTTTAGTCCAGAAAACCACCTAACTTGACGGATGGTATTCTCTCCGTCCCAACCCTTACCCGCGATTTTAGTAGTGAGTCCAGCTTGGGTAGGGGATATGATTATGGCCCAAAGTCTGTTTAAAGTTCTTAAGCAAAAACAACCCGGTATTCATATAGATGTGTTGGCTACTCGTTGGAGTGAAGGCTTATTTAGGCGGATGCCGGAAGTGCGTCACCATATCGTTCATTCACTGGAACCTGGACAATTTGCTTGGAAAGCACGCCAACAACTGGGTTACCAATTACGTCAATTTCATTATCAACAAGCGATTGTGTTGCCTAATTCTTGGAAATCAGCACTGATTCCATTCTGGGCACGAATTCCACAGCGCACCGGTTATCTAGGTGAAATGCGTTATGGATTACTCAATGATGCGCGACCATTGAATAAATTGGTTTTGCAACAAACAGTAGCCCAATTTGCCGCTTTAGGATTAAGTTTAACTGATCCCAAGTGGGGACAATGGGTACCTTATCCGCAATTGTCTCCCGGTCAGGTTGACTATGCGTTACAACGACTCCAGTTAAACCAACCTGGACAACCACTGTTAGCCCTCTGTCCAGGCGCAGAATATGGATCAGCTAAACGGTGGCCCTTAGAATATTACGCTATTGTCGCTAAAAGAAAAATCGCTCAAGGATGGCAAGTTTGGATAATGGGATCGTCGCAGGAACGTTCTATTGGAGCTAGAATTCAAGCTTTATCTGGTGATAAGTGTATTAATTTGTGTGGGCAAACCTCACTAGCAGAGGCGATTGATTTATTATCCCTGGTTCAAGCGGTAGTGACTAATGATTCCGGCTTAATGCATATTGCCGCAGCTTTAAACAAGCCACTCGTAGCAATTTATGGTTCTTCCAGTCCAGGAAAAACCCCACCTTTAAGTCTCAAAGCCCAGATTTCGTATTTAGGTCTACCATGTAGCCCTTGTTTTCAACGCCATTGTCCTAAAAAACATTGGCAATGTTTACGCGATATTAAGCCAGAACAGGTGCTGTATAAATTGAAAAATTTGAATGAGAACAAACCGGTCAAGTTTTGAAAACCGGACAAGCTAGGTAAATCGGACCCGCTACGATTTATTTATCCGACCTATTTTTTATCCTACGTTGGCTTTTGCGTGAATTTTTGATAGGTTTTTGGTTTTTTAATCTAGCACCACATCTTCTTTTAGATTTGCTAATACTTCCATTATTACAAATAAATTTACCATCACTTCTACAACTAGCAACACCTCCTTTTTTACCTGAGCACGGTTGATTTCCTCTGCCCTCTGCCAAAGTTGTTGTTAAAACAGTGATGATCAATATTAACAATAGCTTTTTCATATCGTTATCCCCAGGTGATTTTTCATAGCCAATTTCAACAGACACATAATAATCGATTGAAGGTGTTATTAAAAGGTTCAAGAACTAGAGATACTTTGCTGAGTCTGAGTCTGATCTACCTTAGTTTCTATTTTCGTAATACGGTAGAAGTGAGTCGGACACACAGAGCAATGTCCGACTGACATTTGAAATTGATAGGTGGCAAGGCGAGTTGAATTCAAGTACGCAGCTAATCTGAAAAACATGTTAATATTAATAGTTTTAGGTATATTCAAATTAAAAATAGAATACCAGCAATTGTTGTTGGCAAATTCTATTTTTAACTCGTTAAATAGGTTAATCAAATGAATGCTCAACTTGATATAGAAACCATCGAAGCGGTATTAGCTAAAGCTGACCAGTTGTATGCGGAATGGGAAATATCCGCTGCACTGGATGAATTAGCCGGGAGTATTACTAAACAGTTGTGTAACAAACACCCGGTTTGTTTAACTATTATGTTAGGTGGATTAGTACCGGCTGGACAATTGCTACCCCGATTGAGTTTTCCGGTAGAGGTGGATTACATTCATGCTAATCGTTATCGAGGAGCAACCGAGGGAAGTGAATTACATTGGATTAAATATCCAACGATTCCTTTAGCAAATCGCACGGTACTTCTCATTGATGATATTTTAGATGAAGGGTTAACTTTACAAGCAGTAGTTGAATATTGTCAACAACAGGGAGCTGAACAAGTCTTCACTGCCGCTTTAGTTGAAAAACAACATAATCGGCGGATTGGATTACAACATGCTGATTTTACTGGATTGACTGTCCCAGATCGGTATGTATTTGGGTATGGGATGGATTATCAAAATCAATTGCGATATGTCGCTGGTATTTATGCGGTACATGGTTTATGAGTGAATTAGCGATTATTGGTGGCACCGGTTTAACGGATTTAGTGGGTCTAGAAATTACGCACCGGCAAATATTACATACGCCTTATGGTGAAACCTCCAGTCCAATTATCCATGGCCGTTATGCGGGTAAATCGATTGTATTCTTAGCTCGGCATGGTGCACAACATACGATTCCGCCTCATAAAGTTAATTATCGAGCCAATGTTTGGTGTTTGAAAGAGTTAGGCATACAAACGGTGATTGCTATTGCGGCGGTGGGTGGAATTCATCCTCATTTGCAACCGAAAGATTTGGTGATTCCGCACCAATTGATTGATTATACTTGGTCACGGGAACATACCTTTTTTGCCGAAGATCTGAATCAGGTTACTCACATTGATTTTACACAGCCTTATTGTGAAAGATTACGTGAACATTTATTAGCGGCGGCTCAGCAAGTCAGTTTTAAAATACATCCCCAAGGGGTTTATGGTGCTACTCAAGGCCCACGTTTAGAAACCGCAGCGGAAATTAAGCGCATGGCCCAAGATGGTTGTGATATCGTTGGCATGACTGGGATGCCCGAAGCTGCATTAGCGCGAGAATTAAATCTCTGTTATGCCACTTGTGCTGTCGTTTCTAATCCGGCTGCCGGAAGTAGTTCTAAACCTATTACGATGGCAGAGATTGAAGCCAATTTGAATGAAGGGATTGAACAAGTTCGGCAATTCTTGGTTAAAGTCATTCAATTGCTATAGTGATTGTTAATGCCAACGATACAACTTGTTCTAGAATCGGCAATTCAATTATTTCCTCAGTTGGATACCACTCGTTTAGAGGTAGAAGTTTTACTGTGCCATGTGTTACGAGTTAAACGAAGTTATTTATATACTTGGCCGGATTGTTTATTAACCACCCATCAAATCAAGCAGTTTCAAGCGTTATGCCAGCGGCGGCGGCAAGGTGAACCCATTGCTTATCTTATTGGCCATAAAGAATTTTGGTCACTGGAGTTACAAGTCACACCGGCAACTTTAATTCCTCGATCGGAAACGGAATTATTAGTTGAACAAGCACTGGCACGATTACCTATCGATAGTGACGTTCAAGTGGTAGATTTAGGTACCGGGAGTGGTGCGATTGCGTTAGCGATTGCCCAAGAACGTCCGCACTGTCAAGTACTAGCGACGGATAATGCACCAGAGGTATTAGCTATTGCACAACAGAATGCCCAACGTTTAAGATTACATCAGATTCAATTTCGAGTAAGTGATTGGTGGCAAGCTTTGAATCAAGTTACGGCTACGGTAGTGGTATCCAATCCACCTTATGTTGCTATTACTGATCCCCATTTAACTCAAGGTGATGTTCGCTATGAACCACGTCAGGCTTTGATTGCTGGTAAAGATGGTTTAGCGGCTCTTCGGTTACTGATTACTCAATCATGGGTTCATCTGGAGTTAAGCGGTTGGTTGTTGTTAGAACATGGCTATAATCAAGCCGCCGCCGTACAAAAATTATTAGCTCGACAAGGGTACCAAATGATTACTACTTATCCGGATTTGGCCGGACAACCCCGTGTGACTGTTGGGCAAAAACTTTAATTATGCCAGTAACGGTGCTTAGCTATTTTTGCTAACCGGGGTTGAGAAATACCACTGGCTGAGAGTCGAAATTGAATGGCACCCACTTGTGCGGTTGTCCAGGTTTTAATGCCATAACGATGATAACGTTGTACTATTGCTGGTTTGGGTAACCGGGAACGATTTTTATAAGCGACGGAGAATAAAGCAATCTTCGGTTTAACCGCTTGAATGAAGGCTGCCGTTGAAGACGTTTGACTACCATGATGTGGAACAATAAGAATATCTGCTGCTAAATCCGAATAGGCATAATTGAGTAAATTAGATTCTGCTGCTGCTTCAATATCACCGGGTAATAACAGGCTACCGCCGGCGGTAATGATTTTTAATACACAACTACGGTTATTACTGCTAGCTAAATAGTGAACCGGTGGATGTAAAATCTTGAACTCAACGGCATCCCAGCGCCAATATTGACCGGCTTGACATAACCGAACTGGATGGGTTTTGGCGTGGGTAAATTTCTCTGGCACACTGGTAATGATTTCAGTGATGGGTAAATTTTTTAAGAGACTTTGAGCACCACCGATATGATCATTATCGCCGTGACTAATTAGCAGTTTATCAATTTCACGAATGCCTTGAGTTCGTAAAAAAGGCACGACGACGGTTTGCCCAATATCAGAATTATCATTCCACTTCGCTCCAGTGTCGTAGACTAACGTATAGTTTTGCGTTTGGATGACCGCAGCTAAACCTTGTCCCACATCTAATAAAGTGAACCAGACTTCTCCTAATTGAGGGTAAGGTACTCGGGTTAGAAAGAGTGGTAATAACCAGATTACACCTATCCATTTAGCGGGAAAGCCACGAGGTAATAATAAAACTAACATTCCTACGGTAGCACTAATAATAGTCCACCACGGCGGGATAGCCTGATACCACATCCAGTGAGGATTCGCTAACCATTCTAGCGAATGCCATAAAGCACCCATAAAATAATCAGCTAGTTGCAATATGCTACCACCGATAGTTGGTAACAATCCAACTAAAGCAGCACCTAATAAAGTGAGTGGAACAATAACCAAGCTAAACCAAGGAATAGCTATCAAATTAGCCACGAATGAACTTAAGGAGGTATAACCAAACTGGGTTAGAAAAATGATAGCCACTAAGAGTGATGCCGCTACTTGAATTCGCCAGGATTCCAGTCCCCACTTTGCGAGGGTTGAACTAAACAACTCACGTCTATTGGTTATGACATAAACAATGATAGCGACTATACTAAATGATAGCCAGAATCCCAGTGAAAGAACTGCCAAAGGATCCCACAATAAGACGATAAGTAGGCTAAAAGCCAAAATAGCTGAAGGCATCACTCGCCGAGTAAAAAAGATTCCTGACATAGCCACTACCAGCATAATTAACGCCCGTTGTGTCGGTACCATAAAACCCGCTAGTAGTGCATAAAAAACCGCCGCTAATAAACTCCATCCCGCCGCAAAGTAAGGTGCTGGCAACCATAGCGCGGGTTTACCCAAATAACGCCAACCGCGCAATGTTATTCCAAATACCAATAAAGCCACTAAACTGATATGTGAACCCGAAATGACAATGAGATGAGTGGTACCGGTTTGCTTAAAAACGGTCTGTTGTTGTGGTGTAATCCATTGGGCTTCACCGATCACCAGTCCAATAATGATGCCTTGTGTCGGTGAATGATGGAGTTGTTGTTGTATGGCTTTAGCAAGTTGGTAACGCCAATAGTTTATATTTAACAAAGAAGGGGGTTGTAATAACTGAGGTTGACTTCGTGAAGAAACATAACCCCTTGCTCTAATCTGTTGTTGAAATAGCCAACTGGAATAGTCGAAACCATTAGGATTAAGGAAACTCTGGATCGGTTTCAATCGGACAGTTAATTGCCAACGTTGACCAGGAATTAAAGGTTCCAACGGTTGGCTATACCACTGTAACCGTAATCGGCTCGGATTAGGCCATTGGGGGCTCGGATTGGGTCTGAAATCAAATTGCCAACCATAAGCCTTCTTGATGGGTAAGTTAACGACTACACCCGTTAGCTTTAAATCTTTACCTTCCAGATCGCGAGGTAAATTTTGTGCTAATATCATGTCGGCACGCCAAACTGTCCATCCCAATCCCAGTGCCCCAAAGCATAATAGACGCAAATTAGGTTGTTTCCAAGCAATGAGCATCATCGGCAATAGTAGGATAGTCCAAAGTGGATCGGGTAAATGACTCAAGGTTTGGCCATAAACAATGCCTACTAAAAAGGCCAGCGTATTGAAACGCATGGTTAGTTTTATACGATTTTAAAGATGATGTCGTTGATAGTACTTTTGTTATTACCCAACTTATGAAGAAATTCTTGCAGCGCTACTTACCTCCCATTGCTCAAATTAAATCACACCCTAGCTTACAGTTTTTAGGCGAGCGACTTCACGATCCTAATCTGTGGCATTTAAATAGAAGGTCGGTAGCCGGTGGAACTGCCAGCGGCTTCTTTAGTGCTTTTATACCGATTCCGCTACAAATGGTATTAGCTGCGCTGTTAGCTATTTTATTTCGAGTCAATTTACCGCTTGCAGTCGCTTTAGTTTGGATAACCAATCCATTCACCATGCCACCAGTTTTTTATTTTGCCTATGTACTGGGTTCTATTCTATTAAGAGTTCCTCCACAACAGTTGGAATTTCAATTTTCCTCGCAATGGTTTCTGGCTACCTTAAAACCTTTTCTGTTGGGCTGTATGATGCTGAGTACCCTTAGTGCATTAATGGGATACTGGTTAATTATTTGGTTATGGCGATTACAAGTCAACCGTTTATGGCGAGATCGATGTAAAAAAAGACTCCATTTGAAAAATCGGCTTATCGAGCCAAACAAGTTTGGCAAATTAGAAAATCTTCCTTAGAAGAATCATTCGAGGTCAGTCTATTTCAACTGACCTCTTCAAAAGGTAACCCGATTTCAGTTTACTATTCGCTTAATCTTGGGGAGGATCAGGTGCTACTTTTTCTTGCTGAATTCGCTGATAAATTTCTTCACGGTGGACAGCGACTTCTTTAGGGGCGTTTACTCCAATTCGCACTTGATTACCTTTAACACCCAACACCGTCACCGTTATATCATCTCCTATCATCAGTGATTCACCAACACGCCTTGTCAAAATCAACATAGATTTTCTCCTACTTGTGGAAGCTCCAGAGCTACTATTTCGATGTCAGGTATACCGCTATATCACTTGATTTTAAGCGGCCTTATCTAAATTGAAAGCAGCATGTAAAACCCGCACCGCTAACTCCAGATATTTTTCATGAACGACCACCGAGATTTTAATCTCGGAAGTTGAAATCAACTGAATGTTAATTCCTTCATTAGCTAAGGTTTGAAACATGGTGCTAGCGATCCCAGCATGAGAACGCATACCAACACCAATGATGGATACTTTCACAATTTGGTCATCACCTCGTACTTCACGCATTCCTAAGCTTGAGGCTAGACCTTGTAGGATTCCTAACGCTTTTTTGTAGTCATTCCGATTTACCGTAAAAGTAAAGTCAGTAGTGGTACCATCAGCCCCAATATTTTGAATAATCATATCTACTTCAATGTTAGCAGCAGCAATTTGACTCAAAATTTGGGCGGCAACCCCAGGTTTGTCGGGTACACCAAGTAAAGTTAATTTGGCTTCATCACGATTAAATGCAATTCCGGAAATTAGAGCTTGTTCCATGCTTTTATCCTCTGGCGCAATTAAGGTACCGGGACCGTCTTCAAAAGAAGAAAGTACCCGTAACGGCACATTATATTTACTGGCAAATTCCACTGACCGAATTTGTAATACTTTGGATCCCAAACTGGCCATTTCCAGCATTTCTTCAAAACAAATTTGATTGAGTCGGCGAGCATTGGGAACCACGCGCGGATCAGTAGTATAGACACCGTCCACATCGGTATAAATCTGACATTCATCGGCTTTCAGTGCCGCTGCTAAGGCCACAGCGGTCGTATCAGAACCGCCTCTTCCTAAAGTCGTAATGTTGCCTTGTTCATCTACTCCTTGAAATCCAGCAACGACCACGACAATACCTTGTGCTAAATCAGCACAAATACCTTGGTTATTAATATCCAGGATACGCGCTTTGGTATGCGCACTGTCAGTGAGAATACGTACCTGTGCACCAGTGTAAGAACGAGCCGGACAACCCTTAGCCTCTAATGCAATACTTAACAAGCTAATCGTAACCTGTTCACCAGTTGCTAACAGGACATCAAACTCGCGTTCTTTGGGTGGATCCGCCACACTTTTAGCCAGTGTTACTAAGCGGTTAGTTTCTCCACTCATGGCAGAAACCACCACCACCACATCATATCCTTGAGAACGAGTTGCTATCACTTTGTCAGCAACATGGGCAATCCGTTCGACTGAACCTACCGAAGTGCCTCCATATTTTTGTACAATCAATGCCATAATCTATAACTATTCCCTTATCAGTAGGCGAGAAAGTCCTTATTAAACACTATTTTTAGGTAGAGATAAAGTGATTTAAAAGCGAAGAGAAATAAAGAAAAAAAGACCTCATTAAGGTCTATTGTTAAATTATAAAGCGAACTAATCCCTATTTTCTAGCCATTATTTATAATTTTTACAATATACTATAGGTATAATATAAATAAAATGGTATATTAAAAATGGTTAATTTCATTCTTAATGACAAAGAGATTACCACCGATTTACTTGAAGAAATGTGCTTGGTAGATTTTTTGCGCCACCAGCAACGGTTAGTAGGAACGAAAGTCGGTTGTCAGGAAGGAGATTGTGGTGCTTGCCTTATTCTTATTGGAGAATGGAAAGGTCATCTCATTTCTTACCAAACAGCCATGGCATGTTTATTGTCATTAGGACAAGTCAATGGTAAACATGTTATTACGATTGAGGGTTTGAATCAAACGGATTTAACACCTATCCAACAAGCTTTATTAACAGAAGGTGCGACTCAATGTGGTTATTGTACGCCGGGAATCGTACTCGCTATAACTGGATTATTTTTTAATAGTTCACATTTTGACCCTATCCAACAACTAGCTGCTGTTGATGGCAATCTATGCCGCTGTACCGGTTATCAAGCTATCAAACGTGCTCTCATTCGAGTTTGTCAGCAATTACTCTCGACCACCAGTAGTTTAAATCATAGTAAAATAGAACGTATTACTTGGTTAGTTGAGAAAAGAATTATTCCTCCCTATTTTTTGCAAATTCCGCAACGCTTGCAAAAATATCAACTGCCAGCTAAGCCTATTACTACCGAGATGGCTTCTGTGGGAACATTCATTGCCGGTGGTACCGATTTATGGAGTCAACGAATGGATATCTCCTTTCGGTTACCATTAATCTATTTATCACGAGATAACAGTTTAAAAGGAATCCGCATCGAGAAAAATCGTTGTTATATTGGTGCTACGACGACAGTAGAAGAAATCAAAAATTCGCCAATTATACAAGCTTTCTTTCCCAAAATGATGCCTTACTTCAAATTGATTGCGGCCACGCCGATTCGACATCAAGCGACAGTTGGTGGCAATATTGTTCATGCTTCACCGATTGGCGATTTGACAATTTTTTTTCTGGTATTGGAGACGATGTTGCACTTAAACAACAGTCAGACTCGACGAACTGTGGCTTTAAAAGACTTTTTTACCGGTTACCGACAAGTTAATAAGCAACCGCACGAATGGGTAGAGAGCCTGAGTTTTTCTTTACCTTCTAAACATGTACTAGTTAATTTTGAAAAAGTATCTAAACGCACTCATTTAGACGTTGCCAGTGTCAATTCGGCGATGCAAATTCATGTTGAAAAAGACCTCATTCAACAACTCCATTTATCCGCTGGTGGTGTGGCGCCAATACCACTCTATCTGGCTCAAACCGTTAATTATTTAAGTGGTCAAAAAGTGACTACCGCTGCTATTCGCCAAGCGGTGACTATTGCGCAAACTGAAATTACACCGATTAGTGATGTTCGTGGTTCAGCAGAGTACAAACGGTTATTGTTACGTCAACTCATTTATGCACATTTTATTATGCTGTTCCCCGGGCAAATTACTTTAGAGGCATTATTATAGTGATATTAAGTGATGCCTATCTGCATGTCCGCGGTGAATCGCAATTTATAGATGATGCCAGCATACCCGAGGGAACACTCTATGCGGCGGTGTTAGCTTCGCCGGTGGCGCATGGCAAAATAATTCAACTCAATCTCGCTCCGGCGCAAGAATTGGAAGGCGTTTGTGCGGTATTAACGGCTGCTCACATTCCAGCACAAAATCAAATTGGTAATCTCATTTTAGATGAACCACTGCTGGCAGTAGATGAAGTGCACTACTGTGGGCAACCGTTGGCACTAGTCGTAGCTAAACGAGCCGATATTGCTCATCAAGCGGTGCAAGCCATTACCACTCAATTTACAGAACAACCCGCTATTATCGATGCCCGACAAGCCTACCGCTTAGGACACTTACTCCTCCCACCACGCACTTTTACTTTGGGCAATGTTGAAGAAGCTTGGTCACAATGTGATGTTGTTGTTGAAGGGAGCACTGAATCCGGTGGACAAGAGCATATTTACTTAGAAACTCAAGGTGCTTTTGCTTATCCTACTGAAGATAAAGGTTTAAAAATTATAGCAGCCACACAATCACCCAGCCTAGTTCAACGGATAGTAGCGAGAGTGCTAGGATTAGCTATGCATCAGATCGAAGTAGAAGTTTTACGATTAGGTGGTGGCTTTGGTGGTAAAGAAGAACAAGCAACAGTATGGGCTACCTTAGTGGCTTTAGCTACGTTTCACTTACAAAAACCGGTCAAACTAATTTTATCTCGACATGAAGATATGCGGATGACCGGTAAACGACATCCTTATTCTGCCGATTTTAAAATCGGTTTAACGCATACTGGGCAAATTCTCGCTTATGAAGTGATTTTTTATCAAAACGCGGGAGCATCGGCTGACTTATCGCCCGCGATTTTAGAACGAACCTTGTTTCATGCAACTAGTAGCTATTTTATTCCCCATGTTAAAGCGATGGCAATCAGTTGTCGAACTCATTTACCACCAAATACCGCTTTTCGTGGTTTTGGCGCACCCCAAGCCGTGTTAGTAATCGAAACGGCTATTGCTAAAGCCGCTGAAAAATTAGGCGTTACGGCAGCGGTGATTCAACAAAAAAATCTACTCAAGGCTGGTGATCAATTTCCTTATGGTATGATTATTACTGGCAATCAATCTAGCTATTGTTGGGAAACGGCTACACAGCAATATGAAGTTGACAAACTCACCGCACAGATTAAACAATTCAATGCTGAACAGGCTTTTTATAAAAAAGGCTTAGCTCTCATCCCCATTTGTTTTGGTATTTCTTTTACCAGTGCTTTCTTAAATCAGGCGAGTGCCTTAGTGCATGTTTACGTTGACGGGAGTGTGAGTATCAGTACCTCAGCTGTGGAAATGGGACAAGGAGTTAATAGCAAAATTCGGCAAATTGCGGCCCAAATTTTTTCCATCAATACCAATCGCATTAAACTAGATACAACTAATACGAGTCGGATTGCCAATATGTCACCTACTGCAGCGAGTTGTAGTGCGGATTTAAATGGTCAAGCTACCAAACAAGCTTGTTTAACTATTTTAGCACGGTTAGAAAAAGTCGCGAGGAAAAAATTACAACTGCATCAAGCAAATGAAGATAAAATTACCATTAAAAATGAAATAATCTGTATAAATGGTCAAGCCACGAATTTAACTTGGAGTAAACTGATTCCATTGGCTTACTTTAATCGAGTCAGTCTCTCAGCGCAATCTCATTATGCCACCCCTCATCTCTACTTTAATAAAACTCAAGAACAAGGCCACCCTTTCGCATATTACGTGTTTGGTACAGCTATAACTGAAGCGACAGTCGATTGTCTACGGGGTACCTATCAAATTGATAATGTTAAAGTCGTACAGGATTGTGGTATCAGCTTAAATCCACTTATTGATCGTGGACAAGTCGAAGGCGGTATCGTTCAAGGGATTGGTTGGATGACGATTGAAGAATTAATCTATACTGATAGGGGACGATTATTGACTGACCGCCTGTCAACTTATAAAGTTCCGGATATTTATTTTGCACCACAAGAAATTGCGGTCCATTTTTTAGAAAATGCTAATAATCCAGAGGGATTACTCCATTCCAAAGCGGTTGGTGAACCACCCTTAATATATGGTATCAGTGCTTATTTGCGATTTGGCAAGCGATGAAAGCTTTTCGCCCTGATTTGCAGTTCACCTTTTCGGCACCGCTCACGCCGGAGAAAGTATTGCTAGCACTCTATTCCAATTCGTATTAAATTCAACAAATTTATGAACGTATACGATAGCCAAGTAGGTCGGGTTAGGCACGTGTTATTGTGCTGTAACCCAACAAAAGTGAAATGTCGGGTTACGCCCTCGTTAACCCGACTTACTTGGCTTATAAAATTCACATAGCAAATCCGGAGTTTTACCTAGATCTAATTAAATTCAGCCAATGCAGGGGAAATTATTAACACACACCAACAAAGTTGAAACAACTGAATGGTATATGACAACTAACGTCTTAATGCACCCTACCTTGCTGCAAGTCTAGCCCTGTCTAAAATCAACACGTGTTGATTTTAAACAGTTGAGGTTAATTACTTGAAAATAAAAATATTTATTATAAAATTTCCAGGAAACCGGTTTAAAACTGTTCATTTTAAGCAGACGAAATTAGTATGATTATTAATCAAATTACTTAAAATCATTAACTTAAGTTATTGGCATAAAATCTGTATAAACTTGAGGGTGTTTCCATCATCGGCTCAGACCAGAAAATTTAGTGCGGATTGGAAACATCACCAACAAGATCGTAGCGGCATACAACCATTACAATCTTTATTCCCAAATTAAGTATTGTATTAACTTAATTTCCTTACAGTTGAATTTGAGGAATATATAATCATGCTAACACAAAATAAGAATATGAGTTGGTTATCTTCGCTGTTCCTAGCTAGACCCCTTCGCCAGCAGTATTTCAATTTTCTTTCTCGACAAGAACAAAACTGTACTTTAATTCATTTTTCCTACCCATATAAGAATTCATTGACTGGAAATATCTCTAATTTAGATCCGGTTATTAACCTACTGGGTCTTTATTTGAGTGATATCCAGCTAACTGGAACTATCCCCAATCTAACTGCTTTAAGCAATTTACAAGAACCCGTTCTAAGTTGTTCTATTCCTGACTTAAAGGGTTTAACTTCCAGGCAATTTCTTTACCAAACTGATAACCAGTTAAGTAGTACTATCCCTAAATTAAGTACTTTTTCATTAAGTACTTTAAGCCATTTATCTAGCAAGCCATTGTTCTCCCTACCGGGATAAGCGATTTGAAACTCGTTGGATGAACTGTTTTCAACCATCTTCCTGAGTAAAACGGGGGAAGCTTTTTCTTAACTTAAATAGTAGCGAAATGTAACCCTACCGACTTAATTGATCATTCTCAAATAGGATTATTTGGGATGCCAGTTAGTATTTAGTGTAGTCGCTAATTTAACGAAATTTCATCAGCGCTCCACCTCAGCTAGGATTAAGAAAAGCACTGTGAAATACTGATTATATTAAGGAAAAGTTATTATGATTAATAATCGGAATTTCATCATTCTTAGCACCCTATTACAACTTGCTGATAATGAAAAAGTCTGCTGTGCAAGTTATCGTGAAATTGTGCAACGTTCTGGCTATTGCAGAACCGTTGTTCTTCAATCTATTCGCGAATTGACCTTAATGGGAAAAATTGTCAAAGATTCTAGCAGTCCTTTAGGAAAAAATCGGTATCGAATTATTGATTAATTAATAACACGCTTATCAAACAAAACCCCGTTAGGTTATATCACTGACGGGGTTTTTATGGCACTTAATTTTTGCTTATCATAATTTTTTATATTGTCAAGGTAGTCCGCACCAGTGGTACGCACCACCTTCCAGAAATTGAGAAAAGATAAATAATGCGGTTGGCTCTATTGATAGTCATTAACTCGAACTGCGTTTAGTTTCTATGGTTTGGATAATTTCAGGTTATTAGCGTCCACTCCATTTAGAAAAAATCACACCACTAGGAGAAAATATATGAGTTCGTATGACCTCAAGATACGTTCTTTTGCTCACACTAGAATAACTAACTGCTCCTTGTTTGGGAAAGATTTCTCACCTTTGAATATTCAGACTAAGCTAGATGTGAACCATGTCATTGAGGAATCGTGGCTAAGCACGCCAACTCGGTCACTTAATGGGTTACTGATCCCGTCTTGGAATCAGTAACTGTGTTGATCTTTCTCTTAATCTGGAGAACTATAACTATGAATTTATGCCTTAAAAAACCGGTGTTGGTGATACCAGATACTCACTTAATAACCGAGTTACTAGTGAGAAAAGTGCCAATTAAGCAACGCTATTCCTTTTTATTACTACTTAGTTTGGTGATCGTTTTCAATTTGACTTGGCTACCTCACCTGCTAGCAGCTACCGAGTGCACACAAGTTACTGAAATTCCTGAAATTGAATGTGAAGCCTTGATTGCACTTTATAGTAGCACCAATGGTTCAAATTGGCGTGATAGTAACAACTGGAATGTGACGAATACGCCGTGTAGTTGGGCCGGTGTCGCTTGTCGATCAGGGCATGTACTGCACCTCTATTTGTCTAACAACCAACTGAGCGGTTCTATTCCAAGCCAGTTAGGAAATCTGAGTCAGTTGGAACAGCTCTATTTGTATAGTAACCAACTAACCAGCTCGATTCCAAGCGAGTTAGGAAATCTGAGCCAATTGCAGGAACTCACTCTGTCCAACAACCAACTAAGCGGCTCGATTCCAAGCGAGTTGGGAAATTTAAGCTTATTGCAACACCTCAGTTTGGACAACAATCAACTGAATGGCTCGATTCCAAGCGAATTGGGAAATCTGAGCCAATTACAACACCTCAATTTGGACAACAACCAACTGAGTGGCCCAATTCCAAGTGAGTTGGGGAATTTAAGTCAATTGTTCGACCTCTATTTGGATAACAACCAACTGAGCGGGAATATTCCAACTTCGTTGAGAAATCTTTATCAGCTTAATAATTTAGATTTAAGCTACAATTACTTAACTGCCTCTGACCCACAACTCATTAGTTTCCTTGACCAGCGAAACTTCAACTGGGCCGAAACTCAAAGTAATACCTGCGTACAACCGCCTCCAGATATGGTGGCATGGTATCCTCTGGATGAACAAGTACAAGGAACTGCACTAGATTATGTCAGTGTCAATTATGGTACTCACCAAAATGGTCCTACTCCGGTACCAGGCAAAGTTAATTATGCTTTGTCATTTGATGGTATAGATGATTATGTGGAAGTACCTAATGAACCTTCTGCGCCTTCTTATGCGCCTGATCTTCCACCTAATCCAGATATTCCCTCATTAAATTTTGGAACAGATGATTTTTCTATAGAGTTATGGATAAAATCAGACGATAATCAAAGGATAAAAGTCCTCTTGGATAAATCTGAAGCAAATAAGCAAGGGTATTACCTCTATTTAGACTCTGGAAAAATAGCTCTTCAATTAGCTGATGGTGATTGTTCGTCAGGACCTTGTTATACCAATTACACGACGAATTCTTTTGTTGCTGATGGACAATGGCATCATCTTGCCATTACGGTAGATCGAGACAATAAATCTGGTGGAATATTTTATGTAGATGGTGTTCAAGTTGGAACTTTTGATCCAACATTCAGAAATAAATCATTGACAAATAGTTATCCACTTAGGTTAGGTAGTCGTTCTTCTTCTTTAGCCGATTTTTTCAAAGGCATTCTAGACGAGGTAGAACTCTTTAATTGGGTACTCAAACCTTCAGAAATTCAAGCGATTTATAATGCCGACGGTAATGGTAAATGTAAGCCCAATACGATTGTTTATGGCACAGTATTCAATGATTCAAATGCGAATGGCGTTAAAGATACCAACGAATCAGGCATACCAGATGTACTAGTCAAACTTCAATATATCCCACCCATTCCAATCACTATACTTATACCAACCGTTGATAGAATAACTACCACTAGTGGTACTTATGAATACAATGATGGCGTTGGAGTTTCACCGGGAGACTACGAGATTGTGGCAGAACTACCTACCACTTGGACACAAACTACTCCCCCAAACAAGCCACACGCTTTTAAAACATTAAAAGGAACTGGTCCGCTTGAAATCAACTTTGGTTTTCATAACCCTGATGAAGATGACGACGGTGTTCCGAATGAACAAGATAATTGTCCAGCCGTTTATAATCCGGATCAAGTAGATTCAAATGGCGATGGTATAGGCGATGCGTGTAATTCCCCAGAATTTGAGTTAAAAGTTAATCCCAATTCACTCTCCATTTGCCCAGGAGAAAGTTTCGAGGTAATACTTCAAGTCACCGCACCTTCTTCTCAGTCTACTACTGCGGTACAAGCCTATTTAGAGTTTGATCCGACTCAACTGCAAGTGAATAGCGTTACTAATAATGGTCAATTAGATTTTGCTTTGGAAACCGATTTTAATAACACGGATGGTTATATTCACTTTGGCGCGTCTAGTTTCGTCCAGCCATCACCGGTTGGTGATTTTAATGTGGTGACACTAAATTTAACGGCTTTAGGAGATAGTGGTAGTACAACCCTACATTTCGATTCCAACCATACTTTTATTATTTCTGCAAACCAACAATTACCTCAAACGGTTCCCGATATCCCAGTAACTTTCCAATGCCAATTAAAATATCAAGTTAATCTCCAAGAACATGCTACACCACCGCATCCCAGTTGGATTACCACACTGAAAATTTCTGGAGATGTCACTGGCATGGTAACTTCCAATGAATTGGGTCAAGGTCAATTACCTCAAGCACTAGCTAATGGCAATTACACCCTTTGTGTTAAGAATGTCCATACTTTACAAAATCAAGTCACCTTTACTGTACCATTAGCGAGTGAATTTATTGATTTTGGAACTTTATTAGAAGGCGATACCGATGATGACAATCATATTGATTTGATGGATTTTGTGCAGGTTTATTTGAGTAAAGATCAATGTAATGGTGATCCGAATTATAATGCCAATGCGGATTTCAATGCTGATGGTTGTGTTGGAATAGCTGATGCTCAGTTGTTAGCTAGCAATTATGGCAAAGCCGGACAAAGTTGTGGCGATATCTCGGCTGCAGCTACCCGTCGTCGTCTGCGAGATGGTTATCATGCGATGAGCTTAGCGCTTCCCAATTTGGAGAATTTAACGGTCGGTTCTCAGTTTGAAGTTCCCATTCGTATCTATGCAAGTGCTACCCAACCGGTGGGTGGTGTTTCGGCGCATCTGGATTTTAATCCGCAGCAAGTCCAAGTTAATTCAATTACTACTGGTGAACACTCACTCGACTTGGTATTTAAAAATGACTTCAATAATGAACTCGGTGAAATCAATTTCGTAGCGGTGTTATGGGATGGTGGATTAATTACCCAACCCTTTATTTTAGCTACCGTGAATTTAACTTTATTAGCGGCCGGTGGTGAACAAAGTATTGTTTTCCATACGATTCCACCTCGTCGTAGTGTGGTTTTACCCGAAACGACTCATCCAGACCCCACGCCGACTTCATGTCAGTTCTATTATGCCGTTTCTAATACCAACTCAAATAATTCCCAGTTATTCACTATCAACTCAGAAAACCATACTGTTCAACCTTTGGGACCATTGTATGAGGGTTATGATATCCGAGCATTGGCGATTCATCCACAAACTAACGTATTGTATGCAACATCTGGTGCTCAGGCCGATCCTCAATACCATCCAGGTTATCTTTATAAAGTGGATGGAAGTAGTGGTGAGTTAACCTGGGTAGGCAGTACTACCTTTAATAGCGTTAGTGCTCTCGCTTTTAGCTCCGATGGTAGCATTTTATGGGGTTGGGCCGATGGACAGGGATTAATTCAGATTAATACCGATACTGGCGAAGGTCAATTAGTACGGTCTTTAGATGTACCCTTAGCCGGCTTTACTTTGAGTCGAACCGAGAATGAGGTTTTTTTAGGCGTGCTCAAGAATGAACTGTGGAAATATAACCGCCCCGCCGAAGCTTTTGAGCGCCTTTGCACTAACTTACCGGCTGGCATTGGTGCGGTAGAAATGTCCACCACAGCTAGCTTGTTGTTAGGTATTCCTGATACCACTGGCTTAGGCTTATATCCTATTGATCCAGAACTAAACTATTGTGAATTGGGAACACCGATTGAGATTCCTCTCCAACCGGAGCAAGTCATCGCGGATGTAGTTTTACCAACTGCGGCTTGTGCTCAATAAAATTTCTTTTTACTGATAAGTAAGTTGCTGATTCTATCTCAGAATCAGCAACTCAGTTGGTTTTTTCTCAATCTGGAGAACTATAATTATGAAATTACACCTTAAAAAACTGGTGCAAACTATAACCAAATTACTAACAAAAAGAGTATCAGTTAAACAGCGTTACCCCTTTTTGTTACTTCTCTATTTAGTGACTGTTTTTAATTTAACTTGGCTAGATCGCGCACTAGCTGATATCGATTGTAGTCTAGTCTCCGAAATTCCCAAAACTGAATGTGAAGCCTTGATTGCATTTTATAATAGCACTGATGGTTTAAATTGGAATGATAGCCCTAGTAATAATTGGAATGCGACAAATACGCCGTGTAATTGGACTGGTGTTATTTGTACAGGAGGGCATGTTACGAAAATTGAAAGAAACGATAAGAATTTAATTGGTACTATCCCGAGTCAGTTGCAGAATTTGACCCAATTAACACATCTTTTTTTGCCAGTAAACCAATTAAGTGGCCCTATTCCGAGCGAGTTGGGAAATTTAACCCAGTTGGAGTCTCTCTTTTTGCCACACAACAACCTGAGCGGTAGTATCCCAAGCACTTTAGGTAATTTACGCAATTTGAAGGAGCTTGTTTTAGGAGATTTAGGATGGTATCCACGTTCCAATAATCTGAACGGATCTATCCCAAGCACTTTAGGGAATCTAATTCAATTAAAAACTCTTAACTTATCCGGAAATCAACTGAGTGGCTTTATTCCAAATGAGCTAGGAAATCTAATTCACTTAGATTCTCTCGATTTATCTAGCAACCAACTTAGCGGTCCTATTCCGAATGATCTGGGTAATTTAAGCCAGTTATGGTATCTCGATTTACACCATAACCAACTTAGCCGAAATATCCCATCCTCTTTAAATAAACTTAATAATTTAGCTACTTCTTCTGGGTTTTTAGATTTGGGTTACAATAACTTAACGATTGCTTTAAATGATACACAACTCATTGACTTCCTTAATATAAGCGATCCTGACTGGGCTGATACTCAAAATCCACCAATCTTCGGATGTAACAATGGAGGAAGTGTAGATATTAATCTAACCATGCTAAACTTTGGTAGTGAAGTTGCTAATTCTTCCACTTCTTTTATTAATATGATAGCACAAATTTGTGGTAATCTTCAGATAGAAGACCTTGAATTTACTGGGGCAAATGCCAACGAATTTACCATAGCAAATAAAGACTGTTACAATGGACAGTGGCGAGGGCAGACTTATTCTTCTTGTCAGTTTACTCTGGTATTTTCTCCAACCGTTGCTGGGACTAAAGATGCGAGTTTGAACTTTATTTTTAATGATAACAGTTCGCAAATCGCTTCTACACCATTACTAGCTAAAGCAGTTGACCAACCACAGCTTGATTCAGTAATTTCTCCAACAAACTATGATTTCGGAACAGTTACTCTCGGTAGAGGCCCCTTCGACTCTCAACCCTTTACGCTCACTAATACGGGTAATGTAAATCTTAAATTCGAGACGATTGCTTTAACTGGTACTACTACTGTTACAGAGTTTACTAAAAATGACTACTGTTCCTATAAGCAATTTTTGCGACCGACTGAACAGTGTCAACTTTCTGCCCAATTCATGCCTCTATCTTTAGGCGGGAAACAAGCTAATTTACATCTCACTTTTAGCGGTGGTTATGAACAAGATATTCCCTTAACTGGAATGGTAACTGAACCCGCCGATTGTTCAGCCGCTAATATCACTATTGCCTCAGCCGCTAGCGGTGCCTGGGATTCGACAGCAATTTGGAATCATAACACCCTTCCCACTGCCAGTGACGTGGTGCAAATTAACAGTGGTCACACGATTACCGGTATATCCCTTGCGCAAGTGAAAGCGTTGTGTATTGAAGACGGGGGACGTTTAGAAAGTCCGGATAACCAAGGTACCCGTTTGGAAATTCAAGCGACGGATTACCTGCAAAATAAGGGCATGATCTGGGGTAAAGATGGTCTAAATGAAACAACACTTTGTTCCGATCCCGCTGAAATAGGTAGTGGCTCATGTGCTTATCCAGGCGCTAGTGTCATCTTAAAAGTTGGAACGGCAATTCAACAATATGATAAGGCTGGTGATCAATGGTGGTATGCTTATCAATCCGGTGGCCCGATTTTTAATACCGGTGAAATTCAAGGCGGTCGCGGGGGTAATGCTTCTCAATATGCCGCTGCTGGTGGTGATGCTATTGTCTTAGGTCGTGACACTACCAATATGGGTCGTATTCAAGCAGGTAATGGTGGTTATCTCACTGAGACTAATAGCGGCGTGGCCGGTCAAGGCGGTGTGACACAAATCTGGGGAAAACTAGGCGGCCCTGGTCATTTATATAATCAAAATGGTGCGCAAGCATTAGCGGGTCAAGGTGGCAACTGTCATCCACAGGCGACCGCACCACAACAAGGTGGTCGTGGTGGCAATCTCTGGCTAGTTTCTTTACCCGATGTTCATCTTAGCGGCGGGCAACATGAAGCGGGTTATGGTGGGACTAATTGTATTACCAGTGGTGGTCACAATGGCGATGATGGTTGGGTCAGAATTGAACCCAATCTCATTGATTTATCAGCGGCGCCTACCCAGGTGAGTGGTGGTGATGTAGCCATCTATGGTGGCGAGGACTTTTTATTAGATTTCAGTAATCTAAGCGGTACAATTGTCAATGCTACTGGTGATATTACTCTAGCAGTTGGGAAGGGTGGTGTCATTAACTTTAGCGGCTCGACCGGTACCCTTCTACAAGCCGAAGGTCAAGTACAACTTTTTGCTGACACGATTGTACTCGATGAAGATACCTTACTTACCGATCTGATCCAGGCTGATGACATTGTTGTTGGCCCCAATAAAGTTCTGCGTGAAGTGTCTTTAACTGGCGCGGGTAAAGTTAGCGGTGAACCCAGTAGTACCTTACCGGTAAAATTAACCCTAGCTAATAATGGAGCTGAATTAGATACTTACCAGCTAAATATAACTGATATTGCCGGTTGGACGTTAGAGGGATTACCCACGGCGGTAGAAATAGACGGATTAAATAGTATTGATTTAGTACTCAACGTAACTTTACCCGCTACGCTTAATGCTACTGATACCGTCACCCTTACCGCAACTTCAGTAGCTGACTCATCAGTCCTGGCAACGACCCAAATGGTCATAGCAACGCCTGAAGAAACCAAGGCAGTCAACGATGACGATAGCGATGGTATTCCGAATGAACAAGATAATTGTCCAGCCGTTTATAATCCGGACCAAGCCGATTCAGATAGCAATGGCAGAGGTGATAAATGTGATATAGATGTTCTAGAATCTGGATTAACAGCCAGTTCCAATTCACTTTCTATTTGCTCGGGAGAAAGCTTTGAAGTGACGCTTCAAGTCATAGCACCCTCTTCCCAATCCACTAATGCGGTACAAGCCTATTTAGAATTTGATCCCACTCAACTTCAAGTAAATAGGGTTACTAATAATGGTCAATTAGATTTTGCTTTGGAAACCGATTTTAATAACACGGATGGTTATATTCATTTTGGGGCTGCTAGTTTCATCCAGGCACCACCGCTTGGTAATTTTAACGTGGTGACACTAAATCTAACGGCTTTAGGAAACAGTGGCAGTACGGTGCTACATTTTGATCCCAACAATACCTTAATTATTTCTGGAAGCCAACAACTACCACAATCCGTTCCCGATATCCCAGTAACTTTCCAATGCCAATTAAAATATCAAGTTAATCTCCAAGAACATGCCACACCGCCGCACCCCAGTTGGATTACCATGCTAAAACTTTCCGGAGATGTTACCGGTACAGTGACTTCCAATGAATCTGGTCAAGGTCAATTGCCGCAAGCACTAGCTAATGGCAATTACACCCTCTGCGTTAAAAATGCCCATACTTTACAAAATCAAGTGACTTTTACTGTACCATTAACCAGTGAATTCATTGATTTTGGAACTTTATCAGAAGGCGATGCCGATGACGATAATCATATTGATTTGATGGATTTTGTGCAGGTTTATTTGAGTAAAGATCAATGTGAGGGGGATCCCAATTATAATGCTAATGCGGATTTCAATGCGGATGGTTGTGTTGGAATAGCTGATGCCCAGTTGTTAGCCAACAATTATGGTCAAGCCGGACAAAGTTGTGGTGAATCTACTGCCACGCCTAAATTAGGTCATCGTCCACGAGATAGTCGTGAAGCCTTTAGTTTATCTGTGCCGGAGAATTTAACAGTCGGTTCGCGCTTTGAAGTTCCTATCCGTGTTTATGCGAATGCTGATCAACCAGTAGGTTCTGCTTCAGCTCACCTCCATTTTGACCCGCAACAAGTTCAAGTTAATTCCCTTACCGAAGGCAACCATTCACTTGACTTCTTGCTGCAAAATCGCTTTGACAATACTCTGGGAACGATTGATTTTGTAGCGGTGGTATGGAATGGTCAATTTGTTACCGAACCGTTTACCTTAGTTACCCTGGATTTAACTTTACTCGCTGAGGGTGGTGAACAAACCCTTTCTCTGGTCTCACCGAGTGGTGTGACTACGGTTGGTGGAACGCCTACTTTTCCCGGACAATGTCCGCCGGCAGCGAATATCCCCCCGGTTGGTTGTCAATTCTATGCCGTTTCTAATGAAATTCTCGACCAGGATAGTCTCAATAATTCACAATTATTTACTTTTAATCGAGAAGCGTATGCGGTTGAAAACCTAGGACCATTGTATAAAGGTTATGATCTGCAAGCGTTGGCGATTCATCCGCAAACCAATCGTCTTTATGCGGTTTCTGGTGCTCAAGCCGCTGAACAGCAGCATAAAGGTCGCCTTTATCTGGTTGATGGTCACAGTGGTGATCTGTGCTGGGTAGGCGATACCACCTTTGATAACGTCAGTGAATTGGCCTTTAGCCCGGATGGTAGTATCTTGTGGGGTTGGGCTGAGGGACAGGGGTTAATTCAAATTGATCCCACCACTGGCGAAGGTCAACTAGTGCGCCCCTTAGAAGAAGTGCCTTTAGCGGGTTTCACTGTAACCGAGAATGAAGTTTTCTTAGGGGTAGTCAAGAATGAATTGTGGAAATATAACCGCCCCGCTGAAGCTTTTGAACGCCTATGCGCTAACCTTCCTGACACAATTAACGTAGTAGAAATGACCGCAACCGAAGGCTTGCTATTGGGTATTCCCAATGCGACTGGTTTGGGTTTATATCCCTTTGATCCAGAACCAACTCGGTGTGAACTGAAAACAGCCATCGAGATACCGCTGCAACCACAGCGAGTTATCGCAGATGTGGCATTGCCAACAGCGGCTTGTGCTCAGTAAAACTTAATTTCTATTAAATAAAGATTTGCGGCTGGTAATCAAAGCTGCATATGGGTTGCTGATTCCGTCTCGAAATCAGCAACTAAGTTGATTTATCTCTCAACCTGGAGGACTATAACAGTGAAATTATATTTTAAAAAACCGATTCTTACCACCACAGGCAGTTTAAAACCAACGGCTATGGCTGTTAGTATCGCTATGGTTCTATCTGGAACTGCTTATGGCGATGAGGCTGGTAAACCTACCGCCTTATTTTCAGCATCACCTATGGCTGGAAAGGCACCATTGGAAGTTAAGCTAGATGCGAGTGCCTCTTATGATGATTCAGCCGGGAAAATTGTGAAATACAACTGGATTGATGGTAGTGGTACTATCGGGAATGGTGTGACTACCACTTTAAATTTTACCGAAAATGGGCTTTATCCTATTCTCTTGATGGTTACTGATAATGATGGTAATACCGATACCGCATTACGTACCATCAGCGTTGGCCTAGACGATTGTAAAGGACATGCGACCTATTCCTGGGAAGATGGTATTTTGTATATGCCTTTTGTGGAAATGTCGATGATACCGATGATTGGAGGCATTCATCGACCCTCACAGCAACGTGTGTTGGTAGAAGGTAGTTTAGAATTAATTCAGGCGAGTAATTTATTTGAAATTGAAGATGTGCGGATATTGTCGCCAACCACCCTCATTACCTCTGATTCTGACCCGTGTCATGCGATTTATTCGCTGAACGGCCAATTACATATTCCCTATCTAGATATTCCATTACTCACTATTCTTAATGGTATACCAGTTCCGTTTGCAGTAGATACTTTTGATACGACTTTACAATTAATTCCTTTCAGTGATGTGTTTAGGATTGAAAGTGCTATTCCTCGGTATAGCTGTGATGGAGATGATTGTTGCGTTGGGGATAGTTGTTGTGTTGGAGATGATTGTGGCTGCACTGGAGATGATTGCCAGGAATGTGGAGATGACCTAGCACGACAAGCTCAATTAATGGAGCCTTATACGCTTTACGAATCCATCAACGACATGTTAGTTGCAGAGTACGCTATTTCTGATGGTTGGCCCGATCAATTATCAGATGTGATAACACCACCCACGGGCGCCTACACCGAAGGTTTTACCTTGAACGCAGCAGAGTTATATGTTGAAGCCACCATGAAAAGCGAAGCAGATGGTGTACTCTCTTGTTTTGCTGGTAAATCGATTCGTTTCATCTACCATCCAGATTTAAGCAACTGGACGTGTAGTGTCAATTTCCCCAATGGCGTACCATCAGAATACATGACGTTCTTCCCGATGTCATGTGATTAATAAATTCTGTTAATTACTAGAAGCAAGCTAGTAGCGTGCGTTAGGCGTCAGCCGTAACGCACCGACTCCTTGAACAATAATCCAATGAGAATTAAATTCGTAGATTAGAAGAAGTGCTATTGAGGGAAACATTTTATAAAATCATAATGATAAGTACTTATTCCATGAGTATCTACATCTTCTAATCCATAGCAGTAAACCGTTTTCTTTTGGGAGTTAGAAATTATATTCTCATAGAAATAAGTTGCTTCATTGGTAAGATTTCCTTTAGCAGGAATAAGCTCGCTAACTCGATGCACATCCTTATACTCGTTTTCCTCTTTAATACCACGCCAAACAAAAAATCCAGCATTATCTAGCTCAGCTTTCGTTTTCCATTGTAATTTAAAACCAACTGGTATAGGAATAACCATAAAATCGGTAACTGTAGCTAAACTAACACGTCTGTAGCAATCTTTACGACTAACTGCAGGCCTGCATTGTCCCATATAGTCTCCCTCTGAGCAGCATTGTGAATATTCAAAGAAAGTTCCAGGAATACTATTGCATTCGGTTTTGTTTCCTATTGGTATACAGCCACCATGCCTAAGGCGACAACAATTATCCTGATCGGCTAAAAGCTCTATATTTGTTAATAAACAAACTATATAAAAGATATAAGTTGTTGTTCTTAATTTACTCATAATATTCTCCTATTATTATCAATACCTTCGCCAAAAATAGAGGTAACATAACCATATGAAAAAGGGTAACCAAACCATTAATATCAAAAACTAGCACCTACCAATTTTTAATAATAACATAATTCTGCAGAGTGAGCAACATGTTGTTGTTGCCCACCGTTAAAGAAAGAAGTAATCTTCTTAGAATTGTTGATAGTCCTCAACTAGAAAATAGCTGCTATCTTTTAAAATTTGGTGAACTTGAATGTGTTCTAAAGTAACCGTGAAGAAGTTGAAAGGCCATACTTCTTCAAGAGAGTCTTCTTGAAAACGCGACCAAGACCAAGTTACTGAAGAAGGCACTTTTACTAATGGAAGGGCAAGGGTTTTATTTTTAAATGAGTAAACCGCATGACAATTAGGATCTGGCAGTACTCCAACCTTAGGTTTCAAGTATTGAGTTAATACTTTTAGGGTACCATCTTTATTCATTTGCAGCTT
Source organism: Thioploca sp. (assembly GCA_012032555.1). GTDB lineage: Bacteria > Pseudomonadota > Gammaproteobacteria > Beggiatoales > Beggiatoaceae > Thioploca. Next base: position 2,249 of record JAAUSR010000055.1, on the reverse strand, counting down.
ACCTTCATATACAACTACCTCATTGGTCGGTTGGTGACTATCATCATCTAATATAGGGATATCAACCTTCGTGTCTGCAGTATGTCGTCAAACCGTCTGCTGAGCGTTATTGTCATGCGGTTTATTCGCCTAGCGATCAAACTTTAACTATTCCATTTTTAAGTGTTCCTTCGGTGAGTTGGCCGAGTCTTGAAGAAACTTTACCCATAGAGGTGTTTGAAGTTTCCTTAAAACACGAGCAAATTATACCGCTTCATCCAGGGGTCTTGTATCTTGAAGATTATAAGCACCTGTATACGCTTGAATAGTTAGGTAAGTCGGGTTACGCTTCGCTAACCCGACCTACTTAATTTAATTCTTCATCAAAGTTATGGTTGGGTTACGGCGCCAAAAACCGCTCCTAACCTACTTGACTTGTCATATTCTATGGTTTACAAGTCTTAGGAAGATATTTCTCCGGAACATACTTAACACAATTAGGATTATCAGTTTCTTTACAACTTCATTCCATGGTATTCCCCAGATTTTTGTAAGTCCACCCTATTTTATTTCCGGTATTCACATCAAAACCTTCTATAGTAAAACAAATCCTTGGCGGATTGGGTTCATATACTGAATCAACATAGGTCCCACGAAAAATTACGCCGGCTTGTTTTAACTCACTCAGCGGGACGCGGGACGGGGTTTGTAACCCCGTCCCAAACGTTTTGGTAGGCAGCGGTGATCAACGGTTGGCAGTATCACTAAATGGGTTACCAAAAAATATTTGACGGGGGTGGGAGATTGTGTTCTTACTTAAATTAGTTTTAAAAAAGTTGATTTAGCTTTTTTTTAATCAATAAGCTAGAGTAATGAAGATGACAGTAATGATGAAAGCGAATACTTTCAGGTATTTGATTCAGAAGACTTTAACTTCGATGGTATCATTAATAATGATGAAACATTACAAATTCATCTAACTCCAGTAATAGCTCGGTTTGTTAAGCTGACAGTAGCTAATCAAGGGACGGCAGATGAAATTGAAGTTCTTACTCCGGAAGATGATCCGAGTTTAGGGGTCAATCTTAAATATTTCAAAGCTAAAACGATTCCAGGTGGTATTCGTGTCGAATGGGAAACTGGTACTGAAATTGATAGTGGTAGCTTCCATTTATGGCGATTTCTTAAAAAGGATAAAGGCCAATATATCCAATTGCATCGAATAACTAACCAACTGATACCAGCTCAAGGGATGGCGTCGCTATATTTTTATGACGACCTTAACGTCAACATGGGAAAAAACTACGTTTACTATTTAGTTGAAGTTGAATTAGATGGTGATCAAATTTTCTATTTAAATGATAAAGCAGAAGCGATAGCTCAATAAATAGCAAAAGTAAGATGGGTAGAGCGCGTTATCCACGTAGAGTGTATAGGTGTATAAGCAAAGCACCATACACCATAATTTTCATGTTGGTAGGGGGCGGTTGATGCTTTATCCACCCTATGCTTTTTTCTTCTTCCAAAGTTAGCGTATCCTATGCGGGCTTCGTTTCCCCAGCAGGACAGGGTTTGTAACCCCGTCCCAAACGTTTTGGGTAGGCAGCGGTGATCAACCAAACGTTCGTGAACCGTTTGCAAACCGGTTCCCGCATAAGCTTACTCCCGGTTTGGATAGATTTACAGAACCAACGATAAATTATTGGAGTTCGCAAGAAGCTCACTCCAACCTACGCGAGCTACATCGGAAAAAGAATTGATTTGACAAGAAATATCAACAGGTCGGGTTACGGCTAACGCCTAACCCGACCTACTTGGCTAATTCAAAATACAACTTGAATTTCTCAAGAATCGCTCAAGTTTGCATAGGGTAGGTGACGTGTTTTGTTGCCTACCTTCAGGTGGAGTTACACCATTTTGGTGGGCAACGCTTCGCTTTTGCCCACCCTACCCGGCTGTTGCAGTTCAATAATCTGAGCTTCAGCCTGATTGGCTCTCTTAGTTTCTCCTCTAGAAGTCGCTAAACACCAAGAATATTATTTGGTTCGTTTCCAAACTCGGTAGCCAAGGCTAACGCATTAAAACTAAGCGAGAAGTAAAAGAGGGAGAGTAGATTTTTTAACTGAACAGCAATAATGCGCAATAACGAGAAAAATAAACAATCTATTTTAATTAAAATAAAAATAATAAAATAAAAATTGGATAAAATAAACCGCTAAAAACTTTTAGCTAACATTCCGGTTTGATCTTAAATCGGTAATCAACAATTT
>JAAUSR010000001.1 GCA_012032555.1 Thioploca sp. | reverse complement strand
CGAATTCCCCCCTCCTTACCAAGGAGGGGGTTGAGGGTGTGACTAAGGAATTGAATAAAATCAACTTTTTTTAACCACCCCCGGCCCCTCCTTCTCAAGGAGGGGAGAAATTTTTCTTAACTTAATGGCAGTGAGGCGTGCCGTTGGTAACGAGGTTACGCCGAAATATGAAACCGGTGGTCTGAGAGGACTTTGATAAGAGCTTGTTGCGTAACAGCTCTCTCATCGAGACCCTTAACGACCCACTTAAAAATATCTCTCCATTAGAGCATTCTCGTCACCGCAGTTTAACCGGTTTTAGGCTCAATCGGGTGGCCGCTGGAGTGGCTTATTCTTTTCAGCCCCACAAGCCTTCCCATAATCTTTTCCTCAATGCTCAGGCTATGATTGTAGTCAACAATAATAACGGTTTTTATACCGCTCAACCTGCGGGATAGAGCAAGAGGTTATATTGAACTGAAGCCCGTTTCTATTTATCATCAAACACCATAGATTAACCGGGAGCTTACCTCATTAGGTTTTTCTAGGATCATCTCTGCCTTGCCTTCGAAACACTCTAGTCCCATGCTGGCTGTGATTAGCCTTTTTCTCTCTTAAACGGTAACAGTAGGAAGAATATTAGCCTTTTTCCAAAGAAAGTGGCCTTGCAAGACTTATAAAACCACTTGACAAATTGGCCAGAAGACTTTAGACTTTTTAAAAGTTTTCGGAAGGGGGGCTATAGCTCAGCTGGGAGAGCGCTTGCATGGCATGCAAGAGGTCGGCGGTTCGATCCCGCCTAGCTCCACCACCAAAAACATCATCATGTCCCCATCGTCTAGAGGCCTAGGACATCGCCCTTTCACGGCGGTAACAGGGGTTCGACTCCCCTTGGGGACGCATTATTGTTTGTCCTTGACAAAGTCTTGATTTTTCCTTTCTTTGGATTCAAGTTCTGATTCCAACTCTTGTTTTTATTTTCTACTTATTGAGTTGAGTTGTTCCGGGTTACTTTTAAAGTCAAAGTATAGTAGGTATTCTATACCGGTGCATCACTACTATTCAGATATTAATTAGGGACAAACCCCTGCCCCTACAAAATGCGCTTATCGTGGGAACGACGTATTTGTGTCCCACTCAATGCTATTAAGTTAATAAGCAGACGCGTAGGTCTGCCTCTAGCAAACTAATGCTATTAAGTTAAGCGATTTGATTTGCCTCTTCTAGCCAGAGATGAGAACTTTTTATTAACTTAATGGCATTGTTGTGTTCCGTTACTATCATTATATAAAGGTGAATTAACTCGTTGGAAGTAACATACCATTAGAAGTTAATGTCATCGTATTCACTACAGTGAATAGAAGTTCATCTCATTATATTAGACAACTTTTTTCTCAGTAGTTTAACTCATAGGGTACTGAAACAATGATATTGTTTTTACGTTCTTTGTGGTTTTATATCGGCATGATTTTAGCCATTTTAATTTTTGCGCCATTGTCACTGTTGATATTACCTTTACCTTACCAACAACGTTACCGAATCATGACCAAATGGGGACGTTTTGTCATCTGGTGGCTTAGAAAAACCTGTCATCTGACTTATCAAGTACAGGGATTAGAACATTTACCTACCACAGCAGCTATCATTTTAAGTAAACATCAATCTGCTTGGGAAACTATTGCCTTTCAAGAAATTTTTCCAAACCAAGTTTGGTTATTGAAAAGAGAATTACTCTGGATTCCTCTGTTTGGTTGGGCATTAGCTACCTTAAACCCAATTGCGATTAATCGCCGACGGATTCATCAATCGATGCAACAGATTATTGAACAAGGTAAACAACGTTTGGCTCAAGGATTATGGATCGTTATTTTTCCAGAAGGGACTCGAGTTACATGGGGTCAACAACAACGCTATGGGATTGGTGGTGCTTTACTTGCTGCTCAAAGTGGTTATCCAGTAGTACCGGTTGCACATAATTCTGGGCAATTTTGGCGGTCACGCGGTTTTATTAAAAGACCTGGCACGATTCAGGTTATTATTGGTCCTCAGTTAGAATCAACTGGTAAAAATGCTAAAGAAATCAATTTTTTGGCTCAAAATTGGATAGAAGAAACGATGCAACGATTTTTCGTAAGTGAATCAATCTAGAATTAAATTATTTAAACTGCGTCTCGCTTAAAAAGCACTATTTTTACTTAGTCGGATCGAATCGCGTTCTCGTGTTTTAAGCTGCTTTTGTTATCAATTGTCACCTTCTTAATATCTGATGACTATTCCATTTTTCAGAATGGATTCTTTGTGGTGTAGGAGCAATAATTCTTTCTTTTGTTACCAGTTAAACCTGAAAAAGAAGAACTCGCTCTGTTGAGTTTCAAACGAAAACATTTTAAACCCGTTTGGAGTAATGACTTGAGAGAGTGTATTATTGTCTCATTCTAACTAATATTGGTGGGCACTTGCCCGATAAAGTCTATTGTTTATAAATATAAATTTTTTAAAAATTGCTATACTAGCTTATTTATATAAGGATTGAAGTGATGAATTTAGATAATAATTGGTTTACTGAGTTGGGATTAAATACGGGGTGTGCCTTTTCATTGCAGATTAAGGCTAAATTACACGAAGAACATACGCCCTTTCAAAAAATTACAATTTATGAAACGACCGAATTTGGCAATTTGATGACATTGGATGATATGATCATGCTCACGGATCGCGATAATTTTATCTATCACGAAATGATAGCACATCCGGTATTATTCACTCATCCCGATCCACGTAGTGTTGCTATTATTGGTGGTGGTGATTGTGGTACCTTACGCGAAGTTTTAAAACATCCTCGTATTGAAAGAGCATTACAAATTGAAATTGACGAAGCGGTAACTCGGTTAGCTGAACAATATTTTCCTACCCTTTGTGAATCGAATAATGATTCCCGTGCTGAATTTTACTTTGAAGATGGTATTAAATGGATGGCAGAAGCCCCCGATGATTTGGTTGATATCATTATTGTTGATAGTACTGATCCCTTAGGACCAGGAGAAGGTTTGTTCACAGTAGAATTTTATCGTAACTGTCGGCGGGTATTGGCTTCCGATGGGTTATTAGTACAACAAAGTGAATCGCCACTGTTACATCTGCCTTTACTGCAATCGATGCACCAAGCCATGCGAGAAGCGGGTTTTGAAAATACCCGTAGTCTACATTTTCCTCAATGTGTTTACCCCTCCGGTTGGTGGACAGCAACTTTAGCCGGAATGGTTGATTTAACACAATTTCGCAGCGAAGCTGTTCATGATAAACCTTTTATTACTCGTTATTACAATGTTGATATTCATCAAGCTAGCTTGGTGTTACCTAATTTTTTAGCCGCTGCTTTACCCGATTAATCTATCTAAACACTTTCTCTCGCTGAATGAAAAAGGCAGTTTTTTGCGCTAAGCTGAATTGATAATGAATTAATGAAAAACACCTATGGACTATCCAGAAAATTTTGAGGTGATTGTTGTCGGTGGCGGACATGCCGGTACAGAAGCAGCTTTGGCTGCGGCTCGTATGGGAGCGCATACTCTATTATTGACTCATCAGGTTGAAACCTTAGGACAAATGTCCTGTAATCCAGCGATTGGTGGCATTGGTAAAGGTCACTTGGTTAAAGAAATTGATGCTTTAGGTGGATTAATGGCCCGTGCTGCTGATCAAGCCGGTATTCAATTTCGTATTCTTAACGCGAGTAAAGGTCCCGCTGTTCGTGCGACACGTGCCCAGATCGATCGAATGTTGTATAAAATAGCGGTACGCAAAGCGATTGAAACTCAAAGTGGCTTAAAAGTATTTCAACAAGCGGCTGATGATTTAATCGTTAGAAATGGTTTAATTGCCGGCGTTATTACTCAAACTGGAATCCGCTTATTTGCTCCCGCAGTTGTATTGACAACGGGGACGTTTCTCAGCGGTTTAATTCATATTGGTTTATCTCATTATCCTGGCGGACGCGCTGGTGATCTACCGGCTATTACTCTATCAGAACGTTTGCGAGAACTCCCATTTCGAGTTGGTCGCTTGAAAACGGGTACACCGCCTCGACTAGATAGTCGTAGTCTTGATTATTCAGTTATGGAAGTACAACTTGCTGATAATCCAGTGCCCGTATTTTCTTTTGGGAGTAATGCGAATCAGCATCCACGTCAAGTACCCTGTTACGTCACTTCTACCAGTGAAGAAACGCATGACATTATTCGCCGTGGTTTAGATCGATCCCCTATCTATACTGGTGTCATTGAAAGTATTGGTCCGCGTTATTGCCCTTCTATTGAAGATAAAGTTGTTCGCTTTGCCAATAAAGATTCACATCAAATTTTCGTCGAACCAGAAGGGTTAGAATCCCTAGAAATTTATCCCAATGGTATTTCTACCAGTCTACCCTTGATATCCAATTAGAGATGGTACGTTCCATTCGCGGTTTTGAAAAAGCGCATATCACACGTCCCGGTTATGCGATTGAATACGATTTTTTTGATCCGCGCGATCTATATCCCACTTTAGAAACTAAACAAATAGCGGGATTGTTTTTTGCGGGACAAATTAATGGTACGACTGGTTATGAAGAAGCGGCTGCACAAGGACTTATTGCGGGTCTTAATGCCGCCTTACAAGTTCAAGGTAAAGCACCTTGGACACCACGTCGTGATGAAGCCTATATCGGGGTATTGATTGATGATTTGATTACGCGGGGAACTAATGAACCCTATCGCATGTTTACGAGTCGTGCAGAATATCGGTTATCTTTGCGAGAAGATAATGCCGATTTACGCTTAACTGAAATAGGATATCAACTGGGTTTAGTGGGTGAAAAACAATGGCAGCGGTTAGCCACTAAACAAGCAGCAATTCTGACCGAAAAACAGCGGCTGAGTCAATTATGGTTGCATCCAGAAGATGAAGAAATTGCTAACCTTAATAATATTAGTATCCGACGTGAAGTTAATTGTTTAGAATTATTACGTCGTCCGGAAATGACTTATCAAGATTTATTACGTTTACCTCAAGTCGCTGCCATCGCAGTAGCAACAGAAATTCAGCAGCAAATTGAAATTCAGCAAAAATATGGTGGCTATATTGATCGCCAACAAACCGAAATTGCTCGATTACGTCGCTACGAAGAAGCCACTTTGCCAATTAATTTAGATTATAGTCAAATTCGAGGCTTGTCCAGCGAAGTTTGTCAGAAATTGCTGCAACATCGCCCTACCACGATTGGTCAAGCCTCCCGTATTCCTGGCATAACACCAGCGGCTATTTCTTTGTTATTGGTGTATTTAAAGAAGAATTCCGTGCTAGCTCGCTCCAAGATATCGTTTCCTTTTTCAGAAGAGGGTCATAGCACGGGAAATGACTTTGATTTAAACGAATAACATTACTGACTCGGACTTACACAATCGTTTTGATTTTGTAAACAATGGTTAGTTGTGTTCAAAGAAGGCTGAGGTGGTGTAGTAATGGTGGTTTCTTGTTGCATGAAAGCCGGATGAGCTATACGAATAGTGGGGTCAGGATGAAAATTAGCGATGACCATAGTTGTTTCCGGTGCAGCCTGAGCTACAGCATTAATAATCGCTTCTCTTTGCTCTGGGACAACTTCAGCAACTGCATCTGCAATTTCTATTGCCATTTGTGAAACCAAGTTTAGACAATTAGAATGTTCTTCCGGTGATTTCATTGATTTACAAAACGTAGTTTTAGTGGCCACAGCGGCAACTGCAATATTGATTGCTTCATCAGGTAAGGCACGGGCAACCACAACGGCACCGATAATAGGATTAACACCGGCGGCGATGAGTTGAGTGACTATCTGAATCGGTGCTAACTTGTTACTTAAAGCTAATTTTACCACTTGTTGAGGTGAAACCCCGGCTCGAATATCAGTTACGATATCGGCTTGTACGAGGGAACCGATGGTATTTAATATCAATCCGGCTATGAGCCCTATAATGATTTGCTTGTTCATGGTTTGGTTTCTCCAAAGTTAATTTGTTGACAAAATTGAATCAGTTGTATTGGCTGTCGATCAATGGAGAAAGTATTAGCGAAACCTGGGTGTTCTTTATAAAGGTCAAGATAGGCACAGAGGGTGTAAATTCGCTGATACTTATTGATAAGTGCTTTGATAAGCTGAGGTTGTAAGAATATCCCTCGCTCAATCGCTGCGAGTACCAGCCAACGTGTCGATTGGGACAGTTGATACCAAGCGTCCAAACCAGCCTCGATAACGAGGTGTTGTATCAACGGTTCCCATTTTCCCCAAATTATTGCCTGTTTAAGGGCAGTTTCAAATTGAGCATCATATTGTTTCAATTGTGATTTAAGTAAAGCAATATTAGCCCAAGTATAAGCAGAAACTGGTCTTTGTCGAATCGCCTGTAAATTATAATTTAATGCTTGTTGTAGTGAGGTTAATTGAAGTTTTATGCTTATATCGAAATTACTATGCAAATAATATGCCCTAGAAATTAATTCTAATAAATCCGGATTTTCGGGTTCTAAATCAATTGCCAACTTGAGTTGAATAAGCGTATTTTCCCAAGCCGATTCGGTGTTTAAACCTTGTTGTTCCCAAAGAGAAAGACGGTAGGATGCTGGTTTCGTTAATAAATCAGCTAATCCCCAACAAGCGGCTAAATAAATTAGCCAGGTAAATAATCCTATCAAGCTAAAAATAAAAACATTTACTAACTTAGAATGCTTATTTAATACCGTGATAAATTTAATCATTAAACATCTTTCTTAAATAATTGCTATTGTTATAATGCAGTATTGACAATTGATCCCACTGGCCATTAAATTCCACGTTTTAGAGTAACACTTATGTTTGCCTCGATAGATTTCCTTGACCACCTTACCCTGTCGATTAACCGGTTCAATGGGACAACGAGCCAAGGCCAGTTGTCGGTAATATTTTGTAAATACCTATCTTCAATTTGGTTAGCGGTGCTTGCACTACTTGGCTTAGCTGATAATAGTAGGTAATTAGTGTATATTACAAGCTGATATTTAGTTAATTTTGTGTAGTAAAGCGGGGTTATAAAATTAAATGAAGTTTATCAAACCACACATTGTTATAACGGTTATTGTAATCAGTAGTATCTTTACAAGCATGGCTTTTTCACAAAAAGCTAACATCGCACCAGCGCCAAATGGTATTAGTTTGCCAATAAATTATAAAGATTGGCGAGTTATTGCCACTTCGCATCGCACTGATAATAATACTTTGAGAGTTATTTTAGGTAATGATATTGCTATTCAAGCCGCTAGAGAAGGTAAAACTAACCCGTGGCCAGAAGGAACTATTCTCGCTAAATTAGTTTGGAAAGACACCCAACATGAAAAATGGCCTACCGCAACTATACCAGGTGATTTCGTTCACGCTGAATTTATGATTAAGGCTGCTGAAAAATATGCAACCACTGGGGGCTGGGGATTTGCACGGTGGCTTGGTATGGAACAACAACCCTATGGAAAAGATGTTGATTTTGTTAAAGAATGCTTTGGCTGTCATACCCCAGTAAAAGCAAATGATTATGTGTTTACTCGACCTGTGTCATTACCGTAAATCGCCTTGCCAAGCTTGACAGATCGCTAGGATGGCGGTTGCAGCAGTTTCAGTGCGGAGTATCCGTGGTCCTAACTGAATATCTTGATAACCAGCTTGGATAGCTTGTTGAATCTCCATTTCACTTAAGCCACCTTCAGCCCCCACTAATAAGGTTATGGTATGAGCAGATTGAATGACTTTAAATAGAGTGTTATGGGCGTGTGGTGATAATACGATGCAACGACCGGATTGAACTTGAGCTAACCAAGTGGTGAGTGGCATTATTTCAGTGAATTGTACCAGGCGATTGCGACCACATTGCTCACAGGCACTGAGCATAATTTGGTGCCAATGCGCTTGACGTTTATTGAGTATTTCTGGATTAAGTGGTGGTGTTCGTTCCGTGATCACCGGTACAATTTGATGTACACCGAGTTCTACTGCCTTCTGGATCGTGTAATCCATATGCTCTGGACGAGAAATAGCTTGAACTAAGGTGAGTGATAACCGCGATTCGCGTTCGATAGCATGGAATACTTCGATTTGTAATTGCGCTATTTTCTGAGTTATCGCGACTAAACGCGCTTGATATTCTCCGCCTTGGCCGTTAAATAGCGTTACGATTACGCCAATCCGTAGGCGTAACACGGTTACTAAATAATGAGATAATTCTTTAGGTAAGGTAATTTTTTGTCCAACCACGAGTGGCTTATTGATGTAGAATCTGGATAATCGCATTGTTACTCAATCTTGAGTAGCTTGCTCAATGCCATGGTAAGCAATTTGAGCTAAGCGTTCAATTTGTTCTGGGGTAATGATATAAGGAGGCATTAAATAAATCACGTTGCCTAAGGGACGTAATAACGCACCTTGTGTTAGGGCATATTGATAAACTCGCAAACCACGCCGTTCCTGCCAAGGATAAGGTTGGCGGGTTTTTTTATCTTTTACCATTTCGATGGCAACTATCATCCCCTGTTGACGTACTTCGCCTACATGCGGATGATCTTGTAGCGGACGAGTGGCTTGTCGCATTACTTGCGCTAAATAACGGTTATTTTCAATTACCGAATCCTGAGCAAAAATAGCTAAGGTTGCTAGTGCTGCTCGACAGGCCAGTGGATTGCCGGTATAACTGTGTGAATGTAAAAATGCTTTTAAACTGGTGTAATCATCATAAAAAGCTTGATAAATTTTTTCCGTTGTCAATACCACTGATAAAGGCAAATAACCACCGGTTAAGCCCTTAGATAAACATAGAAAATCAGCTGCAATATTAGCTTGTTCGCAAGCGAAGAAGGTTCCAGTACGTCCAAACCCAACTGCAATTTCATCGGCAATTAAGTGTATCTGATATTGATCACAAGCGGCTCGCAACTGACTTAAGTAAATAGGATGATACATTCGCATCCCACCAGCACACTGCACCAATGGCTCAACAATTACGGCAGCGATACGATCGGCTTGTTGTTTGAGTAACGTTTCCATCATCATAAATTGCCGCTGAGCATAATCTTCATAAGACTCACCCAGTTCGGCATAACACCCCGCCGGTGATGGGACTGTAATCGTTTTCATTAATAGCGGGGCATAAATTTCTTTATATAAAGCCACATCACCAACGGCTAATGCACCTAACGTTTCACCATGATAACTATCTTGCAAGGTTACAAATTGTTGTTTTTGAGGTTGTCCTTGATTACGCCAATAATGAAAGCTCATTTTTAATGCCACTTCTATGGCAGCAGAGCCATTATCTGCGTAAAAACAACGTGTCAAACTGGGTGGTGTTAATGCTAATAGTTGCTCCGATAATTCAATTACCGGTTCATGGCTGCAACCAGCCAAAATGACGTGCTCTAAAGTGGCCAGTTGATCTTGTATAGCCGCATTAATTCTTGGATTAGCATGACCAAATAAATTAACCCACCACGAACTGATAGCGTCTATATAACGATTCCCATTAAAATCTTCTAACCAGATTCCCTCACCGCGACGAATAGGAATTAAAGGTAAGGTTTCGTGATCTTTCATTTGAGTACAGGGATGCCAAAGAACCAAAAGATCGCGTTGGAGTAGCTTTAAATTGAACATAGTCACGCCTTGAAACAAATTAATTATTTTATCAAATCATGATTTCTGAGTAATCCGGTTTCTATAATCAATGATGCTTAAAATTCTTACCCAATAAATCAATCTTACCGTTTATACAAAAAAATATACCGTTTATCATAAAATGATTGTTATATATATTTATTAAGAATATCATAGAAGCTGTAGGTTGATTTTTATTGGAGGAATAAAAATCAAAATTAAACCTAGATTTGAGTTAGAAACCGATGTTGGTTGACGATAGTGACTGATCTCAATCAATTAAGGGCAAGCCGGTTTGTCACTAACTTAAAAATAAACTTCTTAATCAATGACCAAGTGATATGGAGACAAAAATGTTAAAGCAAATGTTGACCCCTATTGTTATGGGTGTGGCTTTTATGAGTATGGCTGCTACAGTGAGCGCATCAGAACTTCCTGATGGGGTTCTGGCAGAAGTTGGTGATGGTATCTTTATTCAAGTCCCTACCGACTGTGAAGAATGTGCCGGTAATATATGGGACATGAAGGAATTGGTGACGCAATTAGGTGAGCACTGCGCGGATCTAGAGCACGAATTACAAGAGATGCGACATGATTGCCAAGGCCACACTGGTGGCGTACGACCATTTTCATTGGGATGTGATATATATTCAAAGGGTATGTATTTACCTTTGTTGGCAGCGCGCCAAGATTGCCGTGATGATAGCGAAGATTTAGTTAAAGTACGTAACAAAGTAGAACATTATTGTTATGGTGCCCCACTTTATTGCGGCAATATTCCAGGTTTTCCAGAGGTATTTTGGTAAAATTAAATCGGTTTGGTTTGTTATGGTGAGCCACTCTATTATGGTTCAAATTGGCCATACTAAGCCTCTACCTCATAACAGTTTACTTTAATTAGATAAAAAGCCTGCTTACTTAAAAAGTAAGCAGGCTTTTTCCAGCAACTAACTTTCTTTCCACCACGATACATCTATTTCTGCTTTTATTTTCCGTCCGGTTTTACCTAATTTGCTCAAAAACTGATATCCGGTTTCCTTTTCTACTGCTTTAACTGCAGTGGCATAGTCCCATAATTGACTCGCTTTAACTTCGTCATTAGGCAAAATAAACCCAATGCTACGATGGTGTTTAAGAGAATAAATAACAGTATAAAATCCTTTAGGAATAGGGATATCGTTGATTCGTTTAGAGCGTTGGTTATTATAAATTGGCCCGGTAGCCACTGCTAACTTGCCTTTAGTGTGAGTCCAGTTGCGGATTAGGGCTTCTAAGCTTCCCCAAGCTTGACGATTGAGTTTAGGATGCTGTAACACAATGTTAGACATAGCAAAAGTTTGATCATTACTTCTACGGCTAAAGTCAATCGCAGCACTCGGTGCCAAATGCCCTTTGTCGTAGCCGCTATTGCGAAAGTCTTCAGGAGTTACACGATATTGTTCCGGAATATCGAGATCCGGATAAAATCTTTCACCGCGATCCAGATTAATTCCAATAGAATGTTTAGAAACAATATAAGAAGCCCATAAAGCCGTTTTGTGTTTATAACTATAGCCAAGACTATAACCATCTCGATCTAAAACCAGGTCACATGAACAAGGTTCACCTAATTTTCTATGGTTGCGTAAGGTAAATATCCAGGTATAAATACTATGTCGCTTAGGCCATAAGTGAGATGAGATGAGATATTGAATACTTGCTCCTGCGACTGCTGAAGCCAGATTAATTAAAATACATCTTAATTCCATAATCAGTTATCAGTTATCAGTTATCAGTGTTAATTATTCACTGATAATAACAATTATTCATTGTTTATAACGTGGTAATAATTGGATCGTGTCATTAATCCAAATCTGAATTGCTTCTTGTAGTGAAGCAAGCATTTCTTTCTCCCACTCCATTTGAGTTATTTTTAATACATCATGAATATCCGCTTCAAAGGTTTCACGTTGTGTTAGTTCTATCCCTTCGTTAAGAAGATAGTCAATACCAACTCCACCAGCAGCACCTAGTATGGTTCCTATTGGCCCACCTAACGTACCTACCGCACCGCCAGTACCAACTAGTACCGCTTTGGACACAAAAGGCGCTGAGAGTTTAGCAAAAACACCTTTACTTGTCGCAGTAGTAATCGCTTTAGTTGCAATTCCCTTCCCCGTTGCGCTAACGAGCGTTTTCCCAGTAGTACCTGCAATGGTTTTACCTACAGTGGCACCCAACAGGGTTAAAGCGGCACCAACCGCCGCTCCTTTAGGCCCTTTTTCATATTCTGCTATATTCAGCTTATTAAATTGACTTTGCCAATCAAGTACAACATGCGTATTTCCCGTTATCGGTTTATCCAGGTGAGTAGTCTGTTGAGCTATAAATGTTTGAAATTGTATTTGGGTAGTCGATAAGATTTGCAGGTAGTGATGATGAGCCGTTTGTAACATTTGGTTATAAACTGAATGTAATTGTGGATCAGTCAATTCTGGACGTAAGATAATATTTTTATAATGTTGATGTAAATACTTTTCGACATCATAAGCTACTGCTGCTGATAATTGAGTCGCTTCAATGCTTAATACATGTTGAGCAACCGAAGCCATTGCTTCCCATAAAATTTTGTAGGTGGTGGGATAAGCAAAATACCAATCAGCAAAACGTTTAACACGCCCATGTAAGGTTGCAAAGGTATTGATGAGGTTATGATGTAATTGTTGCGCTATCCGTTTTTGTAAAGCTATTTTAGCTTGTTCTAAATCCGTTATTTGTTGCCTAACAAATTCAGAATAATTTTCAGCATTAGCAATCACCCACTTCGCTTTACCAGCTGAATTTCTATAAACTAAGGTTACGGTTGGGCGAACTTGAGAACGAACCCCGCTGGTGATAACAGATTGATCCGGATGAACCATTTTATTTTGCTCAAAACGAACTAACAGGCTATCGTACCATTGACGTCCAAATGTCAAGAGAAAAAACACCAGGATGATAATAACGAATATCCAAATAACCGGGGAAAGTAACCAACGTAATAAACTGCGCCGGGGAGGTGATTGATGAAGCAGTTGAATAACCGGAATAGCACTATACTCGCTATCTCTAGCCTTAATAAGTGAAATTGGCTTATCCGTTTTCATAGGTTACCGATAGTAGAAATTTAAATTAAGTTTATTGTAACTTAAAACGTAACCACTTATTATTAGCTCCAACAATGCTTCAATAAACAATGTTTCAATAAAAGTATAAAATAACACGATGGAAAATCTGACCAATAACAGAAAAAGTTTAAAAGTAGTGATTAAGTCACTTTGAGAAAAAGATGCCTGATTCAAGATGTTTCGGTTGAGTACAACCAACTCTAGATACGTCATAATCTTAATCCATACGCATCAATACCTTTAAATGAGCAACCACACTACGTCCGAGCGATTGGAGTTCATAACCCCCTTCTAAAGTAGAAATAACACGACCTTGGGTGTATTTATCCGCTATGACTAAAATTTCTTGTGTTATCCAAGCATAATCATTTTCGCGTAACCGCAATTGAGACATATCATCATCCGCATGGGCATCAAAACCGGCAGAAATAAGGATAAGTTGTGGCGCAAATTTATGTAAATGAGGAATCCAGTACGTTAAGACAGCTTCACGAAATTTATCACTTCCGCTACCCGCCGCTAACGGCACATTAATGATATGATTGCTCACAGTATCTGCCCCGCAGTAAGGATAGAAAGGATGCTGAAAAGTTGAACACAACATAACACGAGGTTCCTGAGCAAAAATATCTTCGGTACCATTACCATGATGAACGTCAAAATCAACAATAGCAACCCGATTAAGACCATATTTCTCAATAGCATGAGCAGTACCTACTGCTACATTATTAAAAAAGCAAAAACCCATAGCCTGATGACGTAAGGCATGATGTCCTGGTGGACGAATATTACAGAAAGCTACTTTGTGTTGATCAGTTAGCACTAAGTCGACTGCTTGAATGATAGCACCGGCTGCACGCAAAGCGGCTTGGGGCGTTGCGGACATTAACACCGTATCTGGATCGAGGTATACACCCCCTGATTTTTTAGTAAAATTCAAAATAGTATCAATATATTTAAGCTCATGGACTCTAGCCAATTGTGACCGAGTCGCTAGAGGTGCCTCATAATAGCGCATCAGTTCTAGCAAACGACTGGCTTGTAATTGATCTTCTATCGCATTAATTCGACTAGCTCTCTCTGGATGACCCTTTCCCATATCATGCAAGAGACATTCAGGATGATGAAGATAAGCAATGGGCATAATCAATTTCCTTATTAAAGTCAGAGCGAGTGTAGCTTGGATGGATTCAAGCTAAAAATAGTTTAAATTCTGGATATAATGAAATCCATTCCAAGCTATTAGCCGATTTTGGTATAAAATTGTACTGTTAATATGAAATTTAATTAAGTCGCTACCGTTATTAAGTTACCCGGTTCCTCCAGTGGTGAAGTTGAATTTAGGTACACTTCGCTTTGCGGATAAGGTATCTTAATACCCGCTTCCTTAAATTGAGCGATGATCTGAGAAAGTATATCGGAATGAATTCTAAGGCTATTTGAACGTTGGGTATCAACAAAATAGTCAACCCGAATATTGATTCTAAATTCAGTGACTTCCCATGTATAAATATTATAAGCCGGTTTTTTCTGTACGCCAGCATGTTGATCTAATATCTTTTTGATAATTTCGGCCGCTAATTCTAGGTTGCTGTCATAATGTATTCCTATAAATAAACTCTTACGGAACAAATCATTGTTACTGGTTCGATTAACGAAAATCTGCGAAATAATTTCTGAGTTAGGTACCCTGACTTCTTCTAATTCTACGGTTTCAATCGTGAGAGAATTGATACCAACCCGCTGTACTGTTCCGATAAAACTACCAATAGAAATGAAATCTCCAGTGTGGACGGGACGTTCTAGTAAAATAAGAATACCACTCACAAAATTATGAATAATATTCTGCAAACCAAAACCGATACCAACACCGAGTGCTCCAACAAAAACGCTTAATACCGTGGGGTCAATACCAATTCCTTTTAAGATAATTAATAATCCCAAAAGGACAATAGCATACTGCGTAAAGACAGATAGACTACTTCGTACCCCCATATCGATAATACCAGAATAAGCCCAGCGATAGCTGACTCCCCGAGCCCAATTACCTAACCACCAGACTAACCATGATAGAAAAATAGCTAATAAAATACTGCTAATAGTCAATTTGGTTGCACCAATACTAAACAAAGGTATTCTTAGGAAATGTTCGGTATTTTGTTGGAAAGCAACATCAGAATACCAACCGGTAATTTTTAAGAAAATGAAGCCAGCTAGTACCACCAAAATTAAACTCAACATCTGCTCCATAAGTGGAATAAAATCTTCTGCCCATAAACTGCCATACATTTCATCTTTTAAAGCGGCATTTTTCCACAATTTAATAACATCATGTAAGAGGCCACGAAAAAATAACCAAATTACTAATACCACTAAGAATAAACTTAATTTATGAGCAACACTCCAACCAAGGCTCAGATAGCCAATAATTCCTAGTACGGAAACAATACTAATAACCAAAGCGATCACCAAAATGAGAAAACTGGCGATAGTACACAATTTAACTTGAGCACAGATCATAAATATTACTCGACGTGCTCTTAGTAAAGGTAAAATAGTTAATCCAAGGAATAGCATAAATAGACTATCAACAAAATCGCGTGCTGTTAAGGACAATTTAATAGTTTGTGCTTCATGTTCAACATGTACAAGCAGGGTAATTACTGCGAATATCGCAATAAAAATGGTAGTCCAACGCAGTTGACGATAAAGTTTGATAGGTAGTACGGATTTAATATCTCGACTCAACAAGAGTAACCAAGAAAGGTTAATAAACAACTTACTCATGATCCCAACGGATAGCAACATAAGAATAATCGTTTTAGCAAACGTAGTAGCCGCTGTTAACCAAAGAAATAACAACACTAGACCAACTACAGCGATACCTAACGTATTGGCTTGGAATAAGCGGAGCAGGAGAGCCATAAAACCACTCCCTTTAGAAATAAATTGCCTTGATTTAGCGCTTAACCATAAAAATAGGACCACTACTAACCAAATAAAGCTACTTATTCCAAGCGTAACCACTTGCTGGAGTTGAACTTGTTCCAATGCTTGCATGGAATCACGCCAAGTCAGTTGTAATTGCAGCAGAAACAGCTTAGGAAAAGTAATTATTTCTCCGAAGAGGGTTTTCCATTCACCGAAATTGATAGGTAGCTGTCTTTGCCTAAATAAAGACAAACGAACACTTTCTCGGTACTTTTTTTCAAATATCGTCAGTAATTGTTCACCATTAGCTAATAAAGGCGCCAAATCCCCCATTTCTTGTTGTAATGAGTTCTTTAATTTAGTCAACAATTGACTAGCTTGATCATTATATTGTAATTGTTCTGCAGACAGTCCTTCTTTACGGGTTTCTACAAATTTTTGCTGTTTTCCTAGAGTCGTAATTTGCCCTTTTAAAGCATCTTGACTCGTATTCAAATCCATTAAAATGATATTTAATTCATCCATCCAAGTTTGAAATTTTTCCACTTGACCTGGTGAAAATACCAATTTTTTCTTATCACTGACTTGTTCTTGCCAATTATTGAGTTGTTCTTTAACGTATTGAAATTTTAGTTTACGGCTAAGTTGTTCTGCTTGTTCATTCGCTTGTTGAATTTGTACCTGCAGCAAATAACGTTGTAAGATGTATTCTGGTGAAGTGGGTAATTTATTGAGTTGCCAACGTAGTTCAACGGCATGAGATAAATGTGTTTGTTTTTCTTGTTGTAGTTGGGCTTCTAATTCTTGTCGTTGCCGCGCTTGAAAAACGGGTACTAATTGACTATACCACTGGGTGGTCAATTCTAATTTTTCTCAGCTTGTTTTAATTGTTGGCTGACAATAGTTAAAGATTGCTGTTCGAGTTTATGTATTTTAGTTTGTAAATTAAGGCGATTTTCGAGCTCACTAACTCTTTTACCATGAAGTGGTAGTTGTTCTGGCTCAGTGGGTGGTGCTTTTTTAAGTGCCTCAATTTCTTGTTGCAATTCTTCAAGTAATTGAGTTTGTTTGGCTAAATTACTTTCAATATTGGTTTGTTCTAACCGTAAATTTTTTAATTCAACCTCAGCCGATTCTTTATCTAAAGTCGCTTTCTCAAAAGTTTGTTGCAGTTGTTCTATACTGGTTTGAGTTGTTTGCAAACTGGTTAATTGATTAGGTATATCGGCTTGCATCGTCAGTAACGCTTGCTCTTGCTCTTGGAGCATCACTTGGGTACTCGCTACGGCTTGTTCTCGTTCACTAATGAGATAACTAGCTTGTTTAACTTGCAATTGTAGATGCCATTCTATCGCTAACATAGTTAGATTAAGTACCACTCCAATTTGTTCTTTTAATAACACCAGATACTGTTGTTCTGTAGCGATAGCTTTATCTAGCAAAGCTAGATTCTGTTTCAGTTCAGCTTGTTGAGTTTTGACTTCTTTAGTTTGTTCTGCTGTTGGTAGTTGTTGTAGCTTGTCTAGCTGCCCTTTTAACTGAGTTAACTGTTCATTTTGTTGAGTTAAATTAGTTTCAACCTGAGCGCGTTCCAAACGCAAATTTTCCAAATTTTGGCTAAATACTTCTCTTTGCTTAGTCGCCTCTTCTATTTGCTCAGTGGTAACTTCCTGAATATTGGCTAACTCAACTAATTTTTTTTGGAAAGCCGTTTCTTCTTTTTTTAAATTGGCACTTTCTTTTTGTAGTGTAGTTATCAGCTGAGTAACGGCTTGTTGTCGCTCTTTAACCTTTTCAGGGGTTAAAGTAAATAATATTTTTTCTTGTTCAATTCCTGCTAGTGTTTCTTCAGTCTTAGCGTTCACTATTGAAGTTTCTGGGTCGCTTGCCGGTTTATTTTCAGCATAAGCCCATGAGATTAGGCTTAACCCAATGACTATAAATGAAAAATAAATTAAGGATTTAAAATCACACATTTTACTCTCTATACTGTGGTAATAAACTAATTATACTAAGAATATTTCCTTAGGATTGATACCGCCGGATTCATAACGATTTGATTTTATTAATTGGCCGTTTTGCGCAGTAAATAACAATTTATTGAAATAATTAAATTATTCATTCTGCGTGAATCCTATTTTATAAAGCGTTTATTATATCAATTTAGAGTTTTTCACTCTAGTGTCTAATATTCAGTGCGTTTTTCTAGGTAACGGTTATCCCACCCAGCCTGGTTACGTTTGACAATAATACCCCGTTTGAGGGTCTTTTCTAGTTTGAGTAGGAGATGTCGAATTACCACGAGATATTGTCTCAGAAATCCTGGTCGGATGTGGCTTTGGTCTTGGTTGAAACTCACATCCACAGATGTAATGAATTTTCGATACCCCAATATCCAGCATAAGATGAGATACTGTTGGGTAATTCCAGAAAAGTGGTTAGCCAACGGTGTTTCGCATGGCCAAATTTTCTATCTCGATCCAACTACGCCACTCAATCTGCCTAAAATCGCCAACACCTGTTATCTTGGTAGTGTAACTGGTTGTGAACATTGATACATAGGTCTTCTAATTCTGAAAAAGGCATTTTAAAGGTATCCAGTTAGGTTGATATCATCAGTGCTCTCCTCGAAAGCTTGAATAAATGACATAATGTCAAAGATTACTATCGAGATGCTGATGGTAATACGACCGCCCTGAGATCCGAGTGATATGACTGTCTTTAAACTATCCAAAAGGATTATAATTTTTAATGTATAGAACGTGTTATTAACAATTTTAAACCCACTCATATTGAAATGAATTGATTTCTAAAAGGATAAACTATGACTTCAGATAATAACCAGCCGAGAAACCACCTAGTCGTTGCTTATCAACAAATGATGAGCCGGGTAAAAGAAACTTTGGGACAAGCCAGTCATAAAACTTTACAACAACATATTGAAGCAGCTCAAGAGAAAGCGGTTGAACTCAACGAGCTTAGCCGTGAAGAAGCCGAGCGAGTTGGTAATTACCTTTCTCGTGATTTGCAAGATGCGGCTGAATTTATCATTACCACAGAGCAAGCTTTAGTCAATTGGATGCGTTTTGATCTAGAGCTAATTGAGGAACGGTTGCTGGGAATGTTTAGTTTAATGGTTGATCATACGCAGCAGGAGTTGGAAAACTTAGCTGAACGTGCCCGGCAAGCAACGGAATGGTCTAGTGGTGAAATCACCGGACCTGGGACTTTATCCTGTGATAGTTGCAACAAAACTTTACATTTCCATCAACCCGATTATATTCCGGTTTGTCCTAATTGTGGTGCTACACTGTTTAAACGGGTCAGTGAGGATGAAATCGTTGAATAACGTTGCCGATGACCACCATGAGAAATAAACTGATTATTATCAAGTTATCACCCAAATGAACATAAAGCGTAGTTCCCTGGTAAGGTTGAGCGGCTGTACGTAAAGTAATGACTTCAAACTGCGGTGTTTGTTCAACAATTCGACCTTGAGCGTCGATAACCGCTGAGATACCGGTATTGGTGGTGCGCAATAGATAGCGACCACTTTCTAATGCTCGCATCCTAGCAATTTCTAAATGTTGATGAGGAGCAATCGAGGAACCAAACCAAGCGTCATTACTGACATTAACGAGTAAAGTGGATGTAGGTAAACTGTGACGAATGAGATCACCAAAAGCATCTTCATAGCAAATTGAAACTCCAATCGCTTGACCAGAACTCCTCAAAGGGGGTTGCGATAATCGACCAGCAGAAAACTCTGAGAGGGGAACATCGAGCCATTTAAGTAAATCACCTAACCAAGCTTGTAAAGGAATATATTCACCAAAAGGCACGAGATGATGCTTATAGTAAAAACCCGGTTGATCGCTGACACTCATAACACTATTAAAATAAGTTTTATTATCCGCAGCCATAACCGGAACACCGATTAAGAAATCAGTGTGATAAGTTTGTCGTTCTAAAACTAATTGTTTCCAAAAATCCGGGGCATAAATTGACACATCCTGGTAAAACAAGGGAATGGCGGTTTCCGGCCAAATAATGAGATCGGCATCACGATTAGCTTGGCTTAATTGCAGATAGCGTTCCATGCTGGGCAGTTGATAACCTGATAACCACTTGAATTCTTGTGGAATATTACCTTGTAGTAACGCTACTTGAATGGGATTACCGGTCGGTTGAGTCCACGAATAGTGAGACAGTAACCAACCACCGCTCCATATCACGATTCCGATCAAACCAATACGCCAATCTAATTTTTTTGAGTGAAAACTGTAGGCGAGTAAGCCAGCCGTCAACACGGCTAGCCAGCTGAGTCCGTAGACACCTAATAATGGCGCAAATCCCCGCAGTGGCGAATCAATTTGACTATAGCCTAAACTTAACCAAGGAAAACCCGTGAATAACCAACCTCTTAGCCATTCAATTAAAGTCCAAGTGGCCGGTAAAATGAGTATGAAGGTAAGTAGCGCATGATGTTTGGGAACCCAACGAATTAACAAGCCACCTAATAGTGCAATATAAAGCGCCATGATGATGACAAAAGCAGCTGTTAGCGCAATTGCACCTGGTAAGGGTATTCCACCAAATTGGTGAAAACTCACTAACACCCAGGATACACCAAAACCAAACATCCCCATTCCAAATAACAAGCCTCTGGCAAAAGCACGGTACGGCGAAGCTGTATGATACCAAATGGTAAATAAAATAGCGGGGGCTAGTACTGCCAGCGGAAACCAAGCAAAAGGGGCAAAAGCCAGGAATACACTACTCCCAGCTAATAAGCTTAAAATATCATTCCTATAAGTTCGCCATGACGGAATAGTCAGCACCAAGATTAATTAAGTCCTATATCAGTTGAAAATCCAAATTTAAAGGGTAGATCATTAAAATGAATGGAGTTTATTAAACTTCGTTTTATATATCTAGATCAGAAAGTTTATTGACTAATTTAGCTGTTAGCTGACCAAAATAACTACCAAGTTGCATTCTTGCTTGGGCTTCCGACTGTTTGCCCGCTAAGGCTAATTTCAATATATCCGCTGCTTCTTCATGAAAATCCTGATGAATTTTAGTAATTTCTGCATAACCGGGTAAAGTTTTGCCAGTCGCTGAATCAAGCAATTTACCTAACTCACAAAGGTGAGCATTTTTGACCTCATCAACCGTCGCTGGACTTTTACCAGTTTTAATAGCTTGTTGTAGGTTATATTTCCAGTGACTATGGGTGGTAATAGCCTTTTGTAATATTTCTTTCATAGTTAGTTCCCGTGTGTTTAAACAAAGCCATAGACTCGGCTATTAACTCTAATCCATTAAATAGTTCATTTTAAAATGAGCTATTTAACCAAAATTTTAAAGGGATTTATTCCGTTGTCAAGATGGTAAAACACGTTATGAATGGGTTTTAGACCGGTGTGCGGTAATGGGTTTAACTCGTAATAAGGTAATCCGTCGCCCATTGGCACGCAGAATTTCAAAGTGAAAACCACCCATTTCTACAGTTTCACCGCGTTTAGGGAGATGTTTAAAAGCTTGTAACAGTAAACCACTAATAGTATCAAATTCTTCATCATTCAATTGCGTTTTGAAATAATCATTGAATTCTTCAATCGGCGTCAAGGCTCTGACTAAGTAATAGCCTTGTTGGGTCGGCTTAATAAAGATTTGATCATCAATGTCATATTCATCATCAATATCACCAACAATTTGTTCAATCACATCTTCAATTGTCACCAAACCAGCGACACCACCATATTCATCGACTACAATCGCCATATGATTACGGCTAGTACGAAATTCGCGTAGCAATACATTTAGCCGCTTACTTTCTGGGATAAACACGGCAGAACGCATAATTTCTCGCATGTTAAATTGGTCAATGTTGCCTTTAGCATAATAATCGAGTAAATCTTTTGCTAAAAATATACCTTGAATATCATCCCGATGTTCACCAATGACTGGAAAACGAGAATGTCCAGATTCCACAATAATTTTAATTAAGGTGTCGGGTTTAGCATTTAACTCCAATACCACCATTTGTGCTCTGGGAATCATCACATCCCGCACATGCATTTCAGCCACTTGTAAGGCACCTTCAATCATGCTCAAAGTATCAACACTAATCACATCACGTTGGTGGACTTCACGTAATAAAGTCAATAATTCTTCTTTATTTTGTGGTTCATGCGCAAAAGCTTGGATAACGCGATTAAACCAAGACATAGGCAGGGTAGGGTGAGAAGAAGAAAAAGTAAAATTCATGGTATGGGTTACACAAAGTAATAAGGGTTAGGATAACCTAAATGATGTAATGCCTGGATTTCTAGCTGTTCCATTTGTTGTGCTTGAACTTCATCCAGATGATCATAACCAAGCAGATGAAGTGTACCGTGAATAACGAGATGCGCCCAATGGGCATCCAGTAACTTTTGTTGTTGCGTGGCTTCATGAATGACCAAAGGCGCGCAAATGACAATATCTCCTAATATCGGTAAAGTGATACCGGGCAAATTTTCAAAGGGAAAGGATAATACATTGGTGGGCCCAGGTTTTTTTCGCCAAGCTTCATTCAGTTGTTGGCTTTCTGCTGCATCAACAATGCGGATAGTCAATTCCAAGGAGGGATTAAATTTGATAGGTTCATTTAAAGGTGAGTCAAAGTCCGATTGGACTCGTAAAGCCGTATTGACCCACTTGGTTAGCCGCCGTTTATCGGGTAAATCAGGTTCATCACTGACATATTGTACGGCTATTATAATATTCGTCATGACAACTCACCTGAGTTTGGTGTTTTCTCTCGTTTCGACGCTTCCAAACGTTCATAAGCGGCAATGATACGTGCTACAATCGGATGACGTACCACATCTTTGGTGCTAAAAAAAGTGAAACTCACCCCATCAACTTCTTTAAGTATATGAATAACTTGTTTTAAACCCGATTGACTGCCTCGAGGTAAATCAATTTGAGTAATATCACCGGTTACCACCGCAGTAGAACCAAAGCCAATACGGGTTAAAAACATTTTCATTTGTTCTACTGTCGTATTTTGGGCTTCGTCGAGAATAATGAATGCTTCGTTCAAAGTTCTCCCACGCATATAGGCTAACGGTGCAATTTCAATAATATTTCTATCGATTAGTTTAGCCACACGTTCAAAACCCAACATATCATAAAGCGCATCATACAAAGGACGTAAATAAGGATCGACTTTTTGAATTAAATCACCGGGTAGAAATCCCAACCGTTCGCCAGCTTCCACTGCTGGTCGGACTAAAATCAAGCGGCGAACTTGTTCACGTTCTAAAGCCTCAACCGCACAAGCCACACCCAAATAAGTTTTGCCCGTACCAGCTGGACCGATACCAAAATTAATATCATGGCGAACGATATTGTTTAAATATTGACGTTGATTGGGACCCCGACCTTTAATGACACCGCGGCGAGTACGAATAACAACTTCTGTGCCTTCAACAGGTTCGGTTGTAGCGGTAGTGAGTTCGGTGGTGATGGTAGCTAATAAAGCGTCGATATTGGATTCCTGGGAAAATAGATGCACACGAGCTGGGTTGAGCACTTCTTCACAAGTAGCTATGTATAATTGATTAAGAACTTGAGTAACACTCTGAACTGCGTGAGTTAGCCCAATAACTCGAAATTGATGACCACGATTATTAATTTCCACGCTAAACCGCTGTTCCAATTGACGTAAATGTTCATCAAATTGACCACACAAATTGGCTAAACGTTGGTTATCCCGCGGTTCTAAAATAAAGTCGCAACTAATAAGATGATTCGCAGCAGAACTTTTATCCAAAGTAACTCAAAAAAACAAATAATAGTCAATTACTTAACTGTTACAGTTTCAATCACACCAATTCACCACGGAGGGAATTAGGCAACGCTTGGGTAATTCTAACATTTACTAATTGTCCTATCAAACTAGGAGCACCACTCAAATTAACAACTCGGTTATTTTCAGTACGCCCAGCTAATTCTTGAGCGTTTTTGCGAGAGGGTTGTTCTATTAAAATAGGTTGTATTGTCCCAACCATCGATTCGCTAATCGCCAGAGCCATCGCATTAATACGCTGTTGTAATTGGCTAAGCCGCTGTTTCTTGACAATGATTGGTATTTCATCAGGAAAACGAGCCGCCGGTGTCCCCGGTCTAGGACTATAAATAAAGCTAAACGATTGGTCAAATCCAATTTCTTCAATGAATTGCATCGTGGCTTGAAAGTCTTCTTCCGTTTCACCTGGAAATCCAACGATAAAATCAGAAGACAAGCTTAATTGCGGACGAGCGGCGCGTAATTGATGCACTTTCTGTTGATATTCCCAAGCAGTATGTCCTCGTTTCATCTGACTTAAAATTCGGTCCGAGCCACTTTGTACGGGTAAATGCAAATGATTGACTAACTTTGGAACTTGAGTGTAGACTTGAATGAGATTATCCGATAATTCGATGGGATGAGAAGTTGTATAGCGGATTCGTTCTATTCCCTCAATAGCCGCAATATAAGTAATGAGTAGTGCTAAATCGGCGATTTCACCATCCATCATCCGTCCACGATAACCATTGACATTCTGACCGAGTAAGGTGACTTCTTTGACACCTTGGTTAGCTAAAATAGCGACTTCCGCAATGACATCATCAAACGGGCGACTAATCTCTCTGCCACGCGTATAAGGAACCACACAGAAGGTACAATAATGACTGCACCCTTCCATAATCGCAACAAAGGCCGTTATACCTTCGGCTTTCGGTTCGGGTAAACAATCAAACTTCTCAATTTCCGGAAAAGAAATATCAACAATGGTTTGACGACGATCACGAACTTCGTCAAGTAAATGGGGCAAACGATGTAATGTTTGAGGGCCAAAAATTAAATCCACATAAGGCGCACGTCGCAGAATGGCTTCACCCTCTTGACTCGCCACACAGCCACCGACTCCAATCACAATCTCGGGTCGCCGTTTTTTTAATTCTCGCCATTGACCTAATTGTGAAAACACTTTTTCCTGTGCTTTCTCACGAATAGAGCACGTATTTAATAATAATACATCGGCTTCGTTGGGATCAATAGTTGGCTCCATTTGATGTGAGACAGCCAGTGCTTGAGCCAAGCGGGACGAATCATATTCATTCATCTGGCAACCAAAAGTTTTAATATAAAGTCTGGGTCCCATGTTGGTTTAACGAAATAAAGCGACTCATAATAGGTTATATTTTAGCAAGCTATCTCACTTAAGCAAGAAAACTTCTCGAAGAGACGGTTGAGTGGTAGCAAAATTTGTCATCATTTTAATTGGAGTAATCCTACCTTGTCATTACTAATTAATCAATGGTGATTTTCTAGATAAAATAGGTGGTAGTCATGCATCAGGTATGTTAGTCAATGCACTTTGGTGCAAAATCTGAATCCATTTGCCCATAAAAAATCCTATCCGGTTACTTTATTCGGATAGGATTTCTATTATTCAACCCACCATATTCTCCCGCTATGATTTTCCCTGATCATTCCTCCTTAAAGAATTTTTATTCCCTTTTCCGGGTTGCCCTTATTAGATAGAATGTCAAACAACTATTTTAATTTAGCCAATTCTTGTTCAAGAATTTTAATCGGTAAAGAAATATAACCATCTTTCTCCACAACTTCTTGACCCGTTTTAGATAAGACCATTTTAAGGAATTCTGTTTCTAAAGGCGGTAAGGGTTTATTAGGATCTTTGTTGACATAAACGTATAAAAACCGTGCTAGCGGATATTTACCGCTAATGACCTCTTCTTCTAGTGGACGAATAAAATCCTCACCTTCTTCTTTAGCTAAAGCGAGCGCTTTGACACCGGAAGTTTTATAACCAATTCCAGAATAACCGATTCCGTTAATAGAAGCTGTTATAGCTTGCACGACTGAAGCAGAACCAGGATTTTCATTTACCGCATTTTTATAATCTCCCTCACACAACGCTTTTTCTTTAAAATAACCATAGGTGCCTGATACTGAATTACGCCCGTAGAGTTGAATTCCTTTATTTGCCCATTCACCACCCAATCCAACTTGTCCCCAAGTAGTGATATCTTCTGAAGCACCACATTTTCTAGTGGCAGAAAAGATCGCATCCACTTGTTTAAGCGTCATATGTTCAAGTGGATTATCTTTGTTCACATAAACGGCCAAAGCGTCAATAGCAACTCGAATCTGAGTAGGTTTATAACCGTATTTCTTTTCAAAAGCTTCTAACTCCTTATCCTTCATCTGCCGGCTCATTGGGCCCAAATTAGCTGTGCCTTCAGTTAAAGCTGGGGGAGCTGTCGAAGAACCGGCTGATTGCACTTGAATATTTACATTGGGATATAAACGCTTATATTCCTCGGTCCATAATGTCATTAAATTAGATAACGTATCTGAACCGACACTGGATAAATTGCCAGAAACACCGGTATTCTTTTGGTAATCCAATAAATTAGCGTCAATGGCTGCCGCTGTAGACGCGACTAGGGCACTAACAACAAAGCTCACTATAAGTAATTTTCTCATGAAATCATTTTCCTCTTAGATCATGAATAATAGCTACAACCGGTACTAGTATGCTCAGAAAATATGACAGAATGATGACAATGGTGATTTTATAATGATATTCCTATGGTTTAGTCAAGAAACGAATTTCGCTAATCACAGCGACAAATCAAATGTCCTTCTTTCATTCATCAATGACTCTTACGTAAATCTTAAAATAGAGGAGGTGGTTGATGGGTTTCGCTGTGCTCTACCCATCTTAATGCTTAAATGTTTCTCGCTATAAAGATACTAAATTGGCTTAATTTTCTTCCGGTAATCTTTCTGCCGCCGCTATCACTTGGGCATCAACTGCTGCTAAAGTACTTAAATTGACCAAGCCCCTAGTAGTCACGATACGGCTTAAAATGTGAATAGATTTACGCATACCGAGTAAAATTGGCCCCACCGAAACACCTTCAGCTAAGGCTTTGATCGCATTAAAAGTAATGTTAGCGGCATCTAAATTAGGCATGATCAGTAAATTCGCTTGGCCTTTTAAAGGTGACTTCGGATAAAGACGTTGACGGATTTCTTCAATCAGTGCAGCATCTGTTTGCATTTCACCATCACATTCTAATTCTGGCAGCCGTGCTTGAATTAGAGCTAAAGCTTCTCTCGATTTAATCGCCGAAGGATTGTCCATACTACCAAAATTTGAATGCGAAACTAACGCGACTTTAGGCATAATACCAAAATTAATGACTTCGTTAGCGGCCAATTGGGTAATTTCGGCGAGTTGTTGCGCACTCGGATCATAATTTACTGAAGTATCAGCAATAAAATAGGTACCTTTATCTAAAATGAGGAGTTGCATTGCGGCCGGTGAAGAGACACCTTCACGTAACCCAATAATATTTAAGGAATGACGTAAATGTTCTCGAAAGGAACCCACTGGACCGGCTATTAACGCGTCCGCTACCCCCTTACGGAGGAGCAGTAAAGCCAGAACAGTGGTATTACTCCGCACCACGACTTCTGCTTGTGCTGGCCAAACACCGCGCCTACCCATAATATCATGATATTCTTCAGCGAGTTCCTGATGGTTAGCATAAGTTTGTGGGTCAATGAGTTCAAAATCCACATCAGGCCGAATATGTAGCCGTAATTGTTTAATCCGTTGACTAACGACTTTGTGTCTACCAACCACCACTGGATGAGCACAAGCTTCATCAATTAAAATTTGTACTGCCTGTAATACTCGTCGATCCTCGCCTTCTGAATAAATAATCCGTTGTGGATTTTCTTTGGCTCGGTTAAAAATGCCTTTCATCACGTTAGCAGAGCGAAACATAAATTGAGCTAGCCAGCCATTATAAGCTTCAAAGTCTTTAATAGGTCGGGTTGCCACGCCGCTATCCATCGCTGCTTGGGCTACTGCTGGAGGAATAACTGCAATTAAGCGCGGATCAAATGGTTTAGGAATAATATAATCTGGACCAAAATTAAGTTCTTGTCCACCGTAAGCGACATCCAGTACTTCTGAAGCCCCAGCACTGGCTAAATCAGTCATATTCGTCGTGACAAGATCCGCTATGGCGCGTATGCAAGCCAAGTGCATTTCCTTATTAATTTGAGTAGCACCCACATCCAAAGCGCCTCGAAAAATAAAAGGAAAACAGAGAACATTATTTACTTGATTAGGATAATCAGAACGACCGGTGGCAATAATCGCTTCTGGGCGTACGGCTTGGACTTCTTCCGGCATGATTTCGGGAACCGGGTTAGCTAAAGCTAAAATTAAAGGTCGTTCAACCATCTGTTCAACCATTTCGGGTTTAAGTACCCCACCCACCGACAAACCTAGAAAAATATCAGCACCTTTAATGGCTTCAGCTAAAGTTCTAGTAGCGGTTCTAATCGCATAAGGTTCTTTAAACGGATCCATATATTCACGACGGCCTTGGTAAACCACACCAGCAATATCAGTCACAATGATATTTTCTTTTTTTATACCTAAATTGACTAGTAAATTTAAACAGGCAATAGCAGCCGCACCTGCACCAGAAGTCACTAATTTGACTTCATCGAGTTTTTTGTCCAATAATCGTAGCCCATTGAGTATAGCTGCACCCACACAAATGGCGGTACCATGTTGATCATCATGAAACACCGGAATATTCATCCGTTCTTTTAATCGTTGCTCAATAATAAAGCATTCTGGTGATTTAATATCTTCTAGATTGATAGCGCCAAAAGTGGGTTCTAAGCCGGCGATAATCTCAACTAGTTTATCTGGATCAGTTTCATTAATTTCGATATCAAAAACATCAATGCCCGCAAATTTTTTAAATAGTACCGCTTTACCTTCCATCACCGGTTTAGCGGCTAAAGCACCAATGGCACCGAGTCCCAGCACAGCGGTACCATTGCTAATGACCCCCACTAAATTAGCGCGAGAAGTCAGCGTACTAACTTCTTTAGGATCTCGAACGATTTCTTGACAAGCAGCAGCAACCCCGGGGGAATAAGCCAGGGCTAAATCACGTTGATTAGCCAACGGTTTGGTTGCTTGGATGGCTAATTTGCCTGGTTGTGGAAAACGGTGATAATAAAGCGCACTAGCACCTAAATCATCATAAGTCATATTTGATCCTATTTATTTCAGTTATCAGTTATCAGCTTCAGATAATAAAACAAAATATCTAAAAAATTTATCAATGGTGAAGAATAGTATTTTGTAATTTTATAATATTTATAATTAATTAAATAGAAATATTAAAATTTTAGAACTTACGCAGTTAATTTGCTCGCTACCAAGATCAGCTTGGTGGTGTCTGCACACAAAGCTTGGTG
Organism: Thioploca sp.; assembly: GCA_012032555.1. Lineage (GTDB taxonomy): Bacteria > Pseudomonadota > Gammaproteobacteria > Beggiatoales > Beggiatoaceae > Thioploca. The sequence goes on along the minus strand of JAAUSR010000001.1, from coordinate 132,496 downwards.
TGCAGATGTTACCCAGTAAAATTTGGTAACGAGCTACGAGCTTATTGACTATTAATTAAAAATTAACTATTTCAACCCAGCTAAACTAATTTAGTTATATTATAATGTCATCGATTGAAAAAACCGATTATGTCATTATTACTAAGCATTTCAATTTTCCCCCGATTTACTTTTAATAAAAAATTCGGTTATATCTTTTTCACTCTAATAATTAATTATGAAAAATCGTTATTGATTTAAAAAAATAGCAACACCCTATTGAATAAAATAGATTTAAACACATTTACCGGTTGGCTAGTTTTTTAATTGAGGAGGAATTATGCGTAGAAGACTTTATCTTATGTTGCCCGATATAGGACATTGCGAACAAGTGGTGGCAGAATTACAGTACCAAAGTGGTTTGAACAAACATGATATTCATGTAGTTGCTCGTGATGATATTCCCTTAGGTAAGTTACCTCGAGCCACGCTGTTAGAAAAAACTGAATTAGCTTATGGCTTAGAATTAGGAGTCATTGTTGGTGGTATTGCTGGTTTACTAAGTGGCATCTTGACAGTACTTTTTCCACCCGCTAGTTTAACGCTGGGAATAGGTACCATGGCTATGATTATTTTTATTACAACTTCTACCGGAATTGGGTTTAGTATTCTGGTATCAGCTTTAGTTGCTAGGGATATTCCTAACCACGAATTGGATAGTTTTCAAATGAAGATTGCTCAAGGCGAAATATTATTAATATTAGATGTCGCTACCAAGCAGGTGAATCAATTCATTCAACTTATTAGAAATACTCACCCTGAAGCCCAAATTGGAGTTGTTAAACCAAACATTTTGCAAACGGCTACCCAAGTGTATGGTGAATAAAACATTTTTTAACTAAGCGACCTTCGATAAGTCCAAAATTGGGTTGGGTTTAAAGAAGGTCTTGCTAAAGATAGGAAGATCAACATCTGATGATGATAAAGACTAAAGCAACTATTAGCAACTGGATATTCTCTCTATTGCTAATTGTTTATCTAACTATTATCGTTAGTTATAAAGTTGCTACTAAAGAAGACCCCACCTTGCTACAACTTTATAAAATATTACAAAATAAAACTTTTATAGACTTAACTCATGTGTTTGAACCGGGTATTCCCCATTGGCCGGATTTTCCAAATGAAAAACGCGAAACCTTATATTGGTATGAAAAAGGAGTAGGTAGTTTGGGGTCTGGTTTCTTTGCGCAACGCTATTCTATTGTTGGACAATGGGGAACTCATGTTGATCCGCCGGCCCATTTTGTTAAAGGTTTGCGAACCGTGGACCAAATTAATTTAAAAGAGATGATTTTGCCGCTAGTGGTTATTGATGTTCACGAAAAAGTAGCTACTAATCCCGACTATACCCTCACGATGGCAGATGTAACTGCGTGGGAAAAGCAACATAACCCAATTCCCGAACAAGCCTTTGTTGCCATGCGAACCGATTGGTCAAAACGTTGGCCGGATCCAATTGCCATGGCTAATAAAGATGACCAAGGTATTGCCCACTATCCTGGCTGGAGTTTAGCAGTCTTAAAATATTTATATGAAACCAGGAAAATTACGGCTTCCGGTCACGAACCCACTGATACCGATCCCGGTATTGCAACCAGTCGCGGCGATTATTCTTTAGAAAATTACATTTTAAGTCAAAATCATTATCAAATTGAATTGCTAGCTAACCTCGATAAAGTGCCAGCAGCTGGCGCATTAGTAGTCGTCTCCTTTCCTAAACCCAAAGGTGGTTCTGGATTTCCAGCCCGAGTATTTGCTATTTTACCCTAAAAAATTGGTAAATTACTTTATTTGCTACTATAAAAAACTTTACTGAAAAAACCTAGGATGGGGAAACCCATCTTAGTACTTAGTCTTTTAAATGTTAAGTTTCGCTTCGCTCTACCTAATCTACGCGCCTGATCATAAAAAATAATTCTAAATTGCTAATTGAGAATGAATTAACAGGGTGAGTCATTTTACCTTATCAAGGTTATCTTTTTTTACAATTCTTCAATTTCATTCGGAGTTAATCCCGTCATGGTTTGGATCACCTCAATTGCCAAACCATTTTGTTTCATCATTCGTGCGACTTGTAAGATTCCCTCCAGCCGACCTTCTTCGCGGCCTTCTTCTCTGGCGGTATCAACCACACCCTTTAATTCCCAATAGGTCAATAAACTTTTTTGATATTGTTCCCGTTGTTCGGGACTTAAGTTCGCTTCTTCTAAAGTTTCAAAGGCTTTTTGAAATAAGGGTTCGTTAAGAATCGCTGGAATTTGCTCAAAACTCTCTAAGTTCTTAAGAAAATATAGCCATTTATCAAAATGTGTTGCTAATTCGTGTTCGCGTTTAGTGAATAACGGCATTTGCAGAAATTTGAAATGCAGTTTGTCATAAAACAACTGTCCCTCTTGGTCTTTTAAGGCCACTTCTCGAAGTAACTTGTGTTGTTCTTCGACTTCGTCGTATTTAAAATCCAAGATGGCCACGTAATACACGGGGGTTAGCTTAAAATCCCATTCACCCTTTTTGGCTTGGTCACGAATCGGAAAAGTACTATAAAACAAAGCTCGATCTTTAAAGAAATGCAGTTTGGCTTTCTGCATTTCAACAATGAAATTCTCGCCGGTGACACTTTGGCAGTAAATATCGAAAATTGCTTTGCGTTCTAAGGGTAAGTCAGGTAGATTTTCCGGGTTTTTAAACTGTAAACTGCCGATTTGATGATAAGGCGGTAAGAGTTGATTGAGAAAATCGGTTAGTAAATCTTTATTGCCTTCTTCACCAAAGAGTTTTTTGAAACCAAAGTCGGTATAGGGGTTAAGATAACGTGACATGGGTTTTAGAATGGAATGATTTAGATTGAAAGTAGTTTAACAGATTATGCTACCAAATCAAGAAATGGTGCCTCAAACTCAAATTTAGCCAGGTAGGGTGGGCGAAATGCCGTCCAAGATGGTTAATAGGGATACGAAACTCACATGGCATTTTGCCCACATCAATGGGGCACGGTGCGGGGAAATGGTGGGCAACGCTGCGCTTTTGCTCACCCTACCTAGCTGAAAAAACGTAGGATGGGTAAAGCGCGTCAGTCTTTTAAATGTTGGGTTTTGCTTTACTCTACCTAACCTACCTACGTGCTGGTTGTATCAGGTTAGTTAAAAATTTAGGTTATTTGGTTAATAAAAAAAAGGGGTTATAAAACCCCCTTTAATTCAACAAGTCCAAACTTTAATTAGACCATTAACCACCAAATAAAATCGAGTCGTCTGAACAATGACCCGGACCAACCAAGCCATTATTGTAACTATCCAAAATTGGATACCATAACTTGAATTGATTGGCAATCTTCTTGTCTGCCTTGACTTGAGCTGGCGTATAAGCAGCTAATAATTTCCATCCTTCTATGAAAGCGTTATTGACATCAGCCGGCATACTCGCCCCATTGATCCAATTGAGATAAGCGGCAATCCATTGATGCGCTAAGTTGTAATAAGCGTTACCTTTAGGTGGTGTCCACAGAACATCATAGTAAGTTTGAGGAGCACTCTTAAAGAAAGGTTGATCTGCTAAATTTACTATCACACTGTTATCAACTACCCCAGCAACGTTGGTGGGAGCAAACACATACCACCCTTCACTGGCTGGCGCTTTGCCGTGGATAGAATGGGTCTTCCAGTAACCTTGCGTTAGAGTACAACTATCGTTTTGTGGGAGACAAACTGGCACATGTTCACTATCTGAACCGGTAGTATTGCTGTTATCCTCCGTGGAGGTAAAGGTAGCGGTATTATCAATCCATGCAGTAGGATTGTCTGGCAATTGACAATTGGATGCCATGCTGCCGTCATAAGGACCAACCGTAAATGGACCATAAGTAAAGGTCTTAGACAAACCTTCGCTTACGCAAGCCGTACCCAAAGTTTCAACCTCAGTGCCGACAGTCCAAGGTTCATTGGCCGCAATTTGATCAGTAACCTCAACACACTCATCGATTTCAGTCGTCGGTGCACCAAAGTTAACTGGTGCTTGTGCCTCAAATTGAACACTATTGAGTGTTACCGTTGCCGTATTGACAAGATTACTACCAGTACTGTTATCTGCCAAGCTAGCTTCATAATGGCAACTGGCACTGCTACCAGCCGCTACTGATAAAGCACCACCACAATCCAGCGTTACGGTCGCACCCGGGAGGTTATCTGCCACACTGACATCCATAGCATCTTCTGTACTTGGATTTTGTACCGTAATATCTCCCGCGACGGTGACCTCAGTATCATTATGACCGGTTACATTTACAGTAATGTCATAAGTATAACTGTAGGTTTGACCAACTTGTAACAGAATATCATTCGGCGTGATATTAGCTATCTTATCGATATCCCATAGATAGGTACGAGTAAAGTTTGGTGTAGCACCTTTATCAACTAGCGGCGCATAGCAGTCAACCGTAACATTGGCATCTGCAGTTTTATCTGTATCCTCAATCGCGGCAGTATTAGGATGAGGGAAGGAGTAATGACCACCGGTATAATCCGCTGAGTTATCCGAACAAGTCAAAGTTTCATCATAAGTCCATTCATCTGGACCAGTCGCACTCCAAGGACTACCAGCCGGTTCATTGGTATCAGTCACTGTGGCTGGCGACGGAGTTGGGCCAGTGTCGGTTGGTGTAACCTCACTGAAATCTACCGTTGCGGAACCACTCATTACCAAACCATTCAAAGTTGCGGTAGCAGTGTTGGTACGGGTGCTATCATCTGGCAAATCGGCACTGTAAGTACAATTGACCACACCGCCAGCTGGTATAGTTGGGGTGTTGGTGCCACCATCACAAGTCAGCACCATATTAGTGCTACCGGATAAGTTATCGGCTATCGTTACGGTCATCGGTTGAGTTGGATTGGTATTGGTAACCACGATATCACCGGTGACACTGTATTTAGTTAGATCGGCTATGGGTTCTGTTCCCACGGTAACTTTATAGCGAACGGCTTCGCCGGCAGCACCGATATTCATCGCTAAATGATCTGGGGTAACCGTTTTATCTAATGTCCAGCCTAAAGTCCGATCAATTGTCGGAGTTGCTGTCTTACTCACAGTTGGTGCATAACAATCCACCTTAACGGTGACAGTATCAGTTAGATTAGTACCGGTAATCGCTGCGGTGTTGGGATGGTTGAAAGAATAATGACCATCATTTCCATAATCCGCTGAATTAGTTGAACAAGTTAAGGTCTTCTCATAAGTCCAGTTGTTGGAACCACTGGTAGTCCAAGGACTGCCGGATGGCGTATTGGTATCGGTTACCGTGGCAGGCGATGGTGTTGGACCAACGACTGTGGCAACTACTCCAGCAAAATTAACTGTAACTGCAGGACTATTGAAGTCAATGTTTTTAAAGGTCGCGGTTGCCGTATTGGTGCGAGTCTCACTATTGGGCAAATTAGCGCTATAGTTACAAGTGGCGCTACTGTCAGCTGCAACGGTCAGTTCGGTAGAACCCTCACCACAATCAACGGTCGCGTTGATATTACCGGTTAACATATCTGTCACTGGTACCGTTATGGGTTGAGTGGGATGAGGATTGGTGACGGTAATCGTGCCATTAACTGCGTAGTCAGTGTCGATAACGGTTGTGCCAACGGTAACAGTATAATTAACGGGGCTCGATTTACCGGCATTCATCGATAACTCAGTCTTATCAACCGTTTTATCTAGAGTCCAACCTAAAGTTTGAGTAATTGACGGATTGGCGTTTTTCGTGACACTGGGTTTATAGCAGGTTTTGACTACACTGGCATCGTCAGAATCAATAACAGTGGTATTACCATCTTCAGTCTTCTGAATCGTCGCTATATTATCGTAATTTTCTTGATATTGACCATTCTCATAATCAGTTGGATCAGTTGAACAACTAAAATCATGGGTATAAGTGAAAGTTTTATCTTCACCAAGATCGTTTTGTAACACGCCTTCTTTGTTATCAACAACATCTACTGTTGGATAACCGGTTGCTTCTTTGGGCGTATTGGCATCAAAAACGAAATTAGCAGTATCTTGTCCACCAAACAGTTCACTACCGTTAGCTGGTACCACAATTACTTCATTGCTGCCATTAAAAGCACTGGCCAAGGTTTGAGAGTATAAACAAGTTAAGGTTTGTTCAGCAGCGAGGTCATAAGGGAAAGTGACGCCGCAATCAACTGTTACTGGAATATCACCCGGGGTGATGGTATCAATGACACTAGCAATCTTAGCGGTTTTTGACGCGGTGTTATTGGTAATGGTAATTCGACCTTGGACTTTTTGACCGGTTGGCGTTACTGTTTGATCAACCGTAACCGTGTAGGTTGAAGTTTGGGCAGTATCACCAATAAACATGGTGTGACTCTCTGGATCTACCGTTTTGGTAATGGTCCAGTCATATTCTTCAGTATAGAGGGGATTAGCTGTCTTATTGATAGCTAGGCTTTCTGTTGGGCAAGTAAGGTTAAGATGAACAAAATAGTCACCTCTACCGCTTGAAGAAGTTTGGGAACCCGTATTATCATTGATATTAAGATGTGCTTCCAAGGTATAGGTACCCGGATTTAAAGAGAAGGAAGCCTCATAACCCTGCGTATTAGGCTGGACGCTGCTGGAAGGGGGTACCCACGAAAATTCTGGTTGAACTCCATTAGGTGGATTATCACTTTCTTGTACCCTTGGAGAGTTACCTAGTTCATAAATTTTAATCCAGGCGTTACCAACTACCGAGTGATTTGAGTTAGTTTTTAATACCAAACCAAATATCGTTTTACTATTACAATCATAACGTAAATAAAGATCGGAAAGAACGTCTTTGGTAGGGTTTCCAGCTCGGTACATCGGAATGTGTACATTACTGGCTAGTGGTTGCCAGTCATTATAATAACCATCGACAATAGCGGTGTCAAAAGTATTGAGAAATGGATATGTCAAACCGTCTGCATTGGCAGATAGGGCGCACATACTCAATAGTGGTATTGCTACCGCTGCAAGTATTGTTTTTCTTGCGATGTAGTTCATAAATTTGGGCCTAAAACAAGTGAGTTACAACTTATTATTTTCCTAACAACAACAGACTATTAATCTATCGCCGTTAAGATAAATTTAGTTATGATTTTCCTGCTCAAAAAATAGAGAGCAAATAGAGAACAGATAAGATTAAAATAAGGTAAGGTCTAACTTTTATATTTAGACTTTAAAAGTGTACCAAAAAGTTTTTTGTAAGTCAAATTATTTATTAAACAAAAATTTTGATCCGATTATTCGGTTGATTATCTTAAAATTAGGTCAATTTTTGATGAAAAATAATAGGATGGGTGGAGTGCGTCAGCGCGAAAACCCATATTAGGGTCTAAATTCACCCAGTTTTAAATGGAAAATTACTGCTATTGTGGTAAATTTACATTACTTTTTAAATATAACTAACTATAATTATAATTGGTTTTAGAAAGAATTAGATTATTAGTCTTAAGTAACTGGTTTGGTGAAAAATGATGAAAAAATATATGGAATGGTCAGATGAATTAAGTGTTGGTATTCAAGAAATTGATGAACAACACCAAATTTTGGTCAATTTAATAAATATGCTGTATGAAGCTATCATTAGACGGACGGATGCGGAAGAAGTGGGAACAATTTTAGCAGAATTGTTACAGTACACCGTGATTCATTTTGCCGTAGAAGAAAGTTTGATGAGAATCTTTGATTACCCTAACTATGAAGAACATAAAAAGAATCATCAAAAATTAACTACCCAAGTTATTGAACTACAGAATAAATTTAAAAATACCCAAATGTCTATTAGTGTGGAAGTATTACATTTTTTACGACATTGGTTAGCTGATCACATTATGGGGGACGATAAAAAATATGTTCCCTATCTGGTACAAAAGGGATTACAAACCACTTGGGCTAAGCAACGTTCTTGGACTGGAAAGATTTGGAGCTTTATCAAAACTTGAGCGCTTTATTCTTATTCATGAAAGGAAATAATTTTAGCTTAGCATTATTCTCGGTATTGTTCCATCTAATCTATTCGATTAATAGTTGGTTTATTTTTGCAATTATGATTTGAGAATAGCTATAGTATAACTACAGTTTAGAATTATTTCTTATAACTAAATTAGTTGTTGATATCTACTTAAAAATAGACTGCAATTTTTTATTTTTTGAGTCTTGTTACTTACTTTACTTTCAGAATAAAATAACTAGAAAATTAATTTCTATAACCTAATTATTTAGGGGAGATAAAAGATTATGATTATCGCTATAATTGACATCTATTCTGAGAGAAAAGCACGTATTTCAAAAGACACTAATGGCGGTTTTGGAACGGTCAATGATTATGGGAATGGGCTAATTACTCGATTGCTCAAAAAAGTGAAAGCCAAAAGCGTAGATTGGCCTCCTTTATATAGTGTTTATACCATAGCTGTCCTTAAAAATCAAGGTCATACAGTTAAATTCATCCGAGGTAACCTGAATCAATTTGAAATATCCTCACTTAATTCAGTTGATCTCTGTTTGGTAACCACTTCGATTGTCTGTCATGAAACCGAAATTGCTCTCATTCAATTGCTCAAACAAAATCATATTTCAGTCGGTGCCATAGGTTCAGTAGCCACTGCTCTTCCTAACTATTACCTGGAAGCCGGTGCTTTTGTTATCAGTGGTGAGCCGGAGTTTTTTTTCAAACAAAACCCTGACTTGGAAAAGTTAAAATCTGCTCAAGGGGTTTTGACTGTTGAAACCGAATCCAATCTCGATCAACTGGAATTTCCCGCATGGGATGTTATTTTTCAAAATTCCAGGCCACAATATAAATTACTCGGTTTAGGTGAAGTCTTTTTACCCATTCTGGCAACTCGTGGTTGTCCTTATTCATGCTACCATTATTGTACTTATCCATTACAACAAGGACGCAAATTAAGAACCCGATCGGCTCAAAATATTGTAGCTGAAATGAGTCATTGGCAAGATACTTTGAGCGTTTCATTATTTATGTTTCGCGATCCCGTTTTTTCGATCAATCGGCAGAAAACTGTTCAACTATGTGAGGAGATTCTGGCTAGTGGCAGAAAATTTAAATTTATTATAGAAACTCATCTCAAAAACATGGATGCAGAATTAGTTGATTTGTTGAAACAAGCGGGTTTAGTGATGATAAAAGTAGGCATTGAATCACCAGATATTCATTTACTCGACGGTGTTAAACGTTATTCAATTAAAAGTGATGAGCAACTTCAAAAAATTCACTTGTTGGAAAAACAAGGTATAGCGGTTACCTGTTTTTATATGTTTGGGTTACCTGGAGAAACGGTAGCAGATTGTAAAAAGACGATTGATTACGCCTTAAAAATTAATAGCTATGGCGCTCAATTCAGTGTGTTTACGCCGTATCCACAGACGCCCATTTTTACTCAATATCAAGATAAGTTACTCACTACGCAATATGAAGATTTCACGCAATGGCACTTGGTTTTTCAACACGATAACCTTTCCCCTTCACAAATGCGTCAAGTACTTAATTTGGCTTATTCACGTTATTACACCAGACCTTCATGGTTATTATCCAAGTTTGCTAAAAAGTTTTTTCACCGCAAAAGTGTAAATTGAGGTTTAAACAGGGCTATTTAAGTGTAACAAGTTTAATTTACTCTGGTTATGCAAATTGGGATTACCGGAATAACCGGTTTTTTAGGAACAGCGCTTACTACAGCTAGCCAAAAAAAGGCTATCAAGTCACCGGGATTACTTTGCCTCGTACCCCGGAAATTAAAAATCCTTTTTATATTCAGCAATTACTAACGCCTTCCCCATTAGACGTTCTAGTTCATACTGCAGTGAGTCGTTATCCTCAAACTGAATTAGAAGAATATGTTAATGCTGAGTTTCCTAGTCAATTCGAGTTAATATTTCGTTCGCTTAATCCTAAGGGGATTTTTATCCACATCAGTTCTATCAGTGTTATGGTAAATAGTCTTCAGGATCGTTATACACTCACTAAGCGGCGAGCAGAAAAAAATTTGCTCGGTTCCAAGGCTATTATCATCCGTCCAAGCTTAATTTGGTCTTGGGAGGGTAAAGGTGATGCTGAGCGATTAGAGAAACACATCGCGCATAAATTAGTAACAGTAATGCTTTACCCTGGCAATCTTCATCTACCCGTGTTAGTATCCGATATAGCTGAAACAATCATTGATTTAATTCAAGATAATAATCGGCAAAAGATTTTTAACATCGTGGGTGACACGCCTTGTTGGGTTTGGGATTTAGCTAAACAGATCTCACGCCAATATAATACTTTCCTAATTCCACTACCTACTTTACCTGACTGGTTTTTCCTTCCTAAGATAATACGTACAATCAACTATACTCAATTACAATATCAGTCTTTACCACAACCAGACAAAGTTATCATTTTACCGTTTCAATTAACGCGTTAAATTAGCATAATTTTTCCTTACTATGCCAATGGAACCAAGGAAGCAAAGCTTTTAATTTATAGCTATTTTAAAACTGAGTTGCAGACAACATGTATTATAAAATTAACCTTTTCGATCTGGATTTTATTTCTGCTCGTAATTATAAAGCCTTTTTAGCTCAGCTAATAGATTATCAAAACCACCCGGATTATGACCAAAAACTCCCTTTTGTGGTTACCCCTAATGCGGATCAAATTATCAAATTAGATAACCCTCAAAATCACACTTTAAAAAAACAACTGAGCCAAGCTTTATTCATTTTGCCAGATGGTCAGTCTATTATGTTGTTTAGTCGATTAGTTCGTAAACCGTTACAAGCCCGCTTAACGGGAAGTGATTTATTTCCTTTGATATGGCAACATGCTAAACAAGAACAAGAAAAAATTTTAGTCATTGTCAGTGAAGAACGGGTGGGAATAAAACTAAAACAAGATTACGAGAATATTACTTATTATACGCCACCTTTTTTTCAGGTAGACAGTGTTGAATTCGATAAAATATGTACCGATAATTTGGATAGAATTAAAAAATTCAGACCAAAGTATGTCATTATCGGCGTTGGTTTTCCTAAACAAGAATTACTGGGATTAGCTCTTCATGCTCAATTACAAGCGGAACGGATAGATTCACCGCTCTTTTTACTGTTAGGTGCTTCTGCGGAGTTTTATGTCGGTATCAAGAAGAGAGCACCTCGTTTTCTACAAAAAACAGGGCTAGAATGGTTGCACCGCGTATGGCTAGAACCCAGGAGAATGTGGAAAAGGTATTTATTAGGAAGTGTATTCTTATTCATTCTCTATATCAAGGAATTTAGGAAAGAATCTGCTAAAACTAAATTGGCAATCAATTCAAAATAAATAATTATGAAGAAATGAAATAAGTTGAAATAGGCTAGGACTGGCAAAAGGACTTACCAGTCTTCGCTAAATTGATATAAAAATAGCCCTTATAAAAAAGTACTATTCTGTTTTACTAAGATATTTAAATACAATTTTAGTTACGACTAAAAATCATAAACGAGAATATCATGTGCCCGTCGACACACTTCTTGACCATAGTCAGTCCATAATCCTTGCCCCCAATAACGATAACAACTCGTTTGTGAAACCATCAAATGAAATAACGCATTACGATACCGATGCTCATTAGAGGGAACATGTCCTTTAAAAATTTTCATGAAAAAGTGAACTTAATTTTTCCATTGGACCAAGGACATTTTCATAGCCATGTACCCAAGAAATATTGTTAGTCCAACTACCACCTTCCATATGAAATCGACTATCTTCTTGCTTAAGTTCCTCAATAACTTTAGTCATTTTTTCGGGACCATCACCAGGACGGAAGCGGTCCCAAATCCGCTTTTGCATAATTGGCTGTACAACCGGAAGGTCTTTTTCCTGAATACCCATAGCAAACAAATGTTCTAAATACTCAGTTACATTCATCATGGGAACATCAGAACCAGAGCAATCATTAGCTACTTCAAAAAATTTATGAGGAAACTCATTCATCATTACTCCCCCATTTTCACCATCGGCAATTTGAGTTACTAATGGTGGGATTAGCTTACCGGTTAATTTTTCACGCGATAACCCTCTGGCTTCATAATAGGGTTGCATCTGGGCAACTAACTTAGTATCACTACCTTGGGTTTTAATAATGGCAATAATTTGGGCCGTTTCGCCACGCGAATTGGTACACTTGAGTACATGAGGAATATGCGGACGATCTGGACCATGGCCATTTTCTGAACGTTCAACCGAGTGTTCCTGTACTAAAACCCATTGATAACCACAATCAAGCAGAATTTTTACAAATTCATAAGCAACATCGGGATGATTCGGTAAAGCCATTTCTGAGGGAGAAAAGCCACGTACTCGGCTTAAGGCATCCATACCAAAAATCGTCGCAAAATGGTGTTGCCAAGCGCGAACATGAAGACGGTAATCTTGTACTGGCGTAGAAGGCGCTACCGCATGACCCCATGGACAACCCAACCATTCCACCGTGCGTCGATAATTATGATCACACGTGATGGTTTTCAAATTGTCGAACACATCATGCAATCCCATATGGCGTAACCCATGAAATAAGGTACCCGAATATTCCAACATAATTCGAGGTTGTTTACCTTCATTGACCAATTGAGGAATAAATTCTCCTATACGTTTGTAACACCAATGAAAAATAGGTGCATTATGGTTGTCACCAATATACTGATTTTCCATCATATATTTTAAGTTACTGATAATTTCGGCTGTTTTTAAATCTGCTCCACCAGCTGGAATTAAAGGTTGATGCATATGTAACGCGATAGCACAAGCACTACGAATTCGCCCAAAATCAATATGGCTCTCTGGCAGAAAAATAGGCTGTGTTTGACTGGTTTGTAAGTTTTTTTCTAGAAGCCGCTCTGAACCACAAACATTAGGTAATCCATTAATATATTCTGAATGTAGATCCCCTTCCCAATCAGGAAAATAAGGCCAAACTTCTTCTTTCGGTTTGATTATAGGGCTTAGTGATTTCTCAATTGGAGCTGACGCGGTTGTAGCCGATTGAGGTAAAGACTTTTTGGTATTCTCAGTGAATGTTTTTGATGAATTATCTGGGTGAGTTAAAGGATTTTTTACCATTGCTGAATTATCCATATTGGCAGTTAGTGAGAACGAGGTAGTCGTATGAGTTAAGTTGCATATCCAGTTATCAATGAACAGTTATCAGTGATATGCTCAATCATTAATCCGAATAACTGACAACAAATTCGCTTATTTATTGCGAATATGTTCATAGATATTGAGATAATGTTGACCCGATAAGTGCCAGGAGTAATTATACTGCATTCCTTGAATAATCAGTTTATGAAATTCATTTGAATAAGCATACCATAAACCAATTGCACGTTTTATAGCCTGTTCGATGCCAAGATAATTGGCTTCATAAAAAACATAGCCATTGCGAGCCGTAATTGGTTTGTCAGAATAGTCTCGATCAAAGATCGTGTCTATTAAACCACCCACCGCTCGAACAATAGGAACAGTCCCATATCTCAATGCAATCATTTGAGCTAAGCCGCAAGGTTCATAAAGGCTTGGCATAATAATCATATCTGCACCGGCGTAGATCAAATGAGCTAATTCTTCATTAAAACCAATTTCTAAATGACAATCTGGGTTATCATTAAGCTCTTGTTTTAGCCGCCAAAATTCATTATTAATACTGGTTTCCGGACTAGAACCCAACAAGACAAATTGCGCATTATTCCACAATGAGTAAAATAGTCCATGGCGAATGAGATGAACGCCTTTTTGAACGTCCAATCTACCTACATAGGCAATAATTGGTTTAAAATCTTGACGTAATAACAATCTATCACGCAAGGCTTGTTTGTTACCGTATTTATTATCTAACTGGTTAATACTATAGTGACAAGGAATTAAAGGATCAATTTCTGGATTCCAAACTTCATAATCTAATCCATTAAGAATACCACCGAATTTATTTTGATGGATATGTAAAGTATCACCTAATCCATGTCCTTGATCAGTATGATGTGCCTCCCAAGCGTGTTTGGGTGAAACAGTTGTCACAAAATTAGAATACACAATGCCACCTTTCATAAAATTTAACGCATTGGGATGGACATTATCACGCAGACGGTCGTGGTGAAGGTAATAAGCCGGGCGATTTAACTGAGTTGCTGACAAAATATCCATACCCGTAATACCCTGGTAACGAAAATTATGAATGGTATAACAGATTCTTTGATTTTCTAGCCCAAGATATTTATATATTTCAAATAGTAAAACGGGTACTAGCCCGGCTTGCCAATCATGACAATGAATAACATCAGGACGTTTATTACTTTTCAGGATAAACTCTAATGCGGCTTTACTAAAAAATGCAAAGCGTAGCGCGTCGTCAGGATAACCATAGAAAGCATTGCGCTTAAAGAAGTTATCATTAGAGTGAGGTTCAATAAAGAAGCATTTTCGCCCATGGACGGATCCAAACCAAACTGAGCAATGAATAGCACCATTCCACCAAGGCACCCACAAATCTTGAAAGGCAATATGAAGACCCCAAATGTGGTCATACCGCATGCAATCATATTTTGGTAAGATAATTTCTACATCGTTACCTCGAATTTCCAATTCGCGACTGAGACCATAGACGACATCAGCCAAGCCACCAACTTTAGATACGGGAGCGCATTCAGAAGCAACCATAACGATGTACATATATCACTCCTTGAAAAAATCACTTAATTATTCGACTTTTGCTTTGGGGGTGACAGCGGGAATAGCTAATGGACTCACCATTCCACTCCATACGTTTTAAGCTTAGTCGTTAGTTGAGGTTGTTAGAATTTTAGTATTAATTTATAACCCATTTTGGGTAAAAAAAGATATCTAAATTTATTGAGTTAATAATACATAAATAAATACTATTTTATTTACAAAAACTTAACAATATGCTCATTCAGGGTATTTTAGCGCAAAATAAGGAATCGATCTGCAAATTTTTTCTCGGTGAGAAAATCGCCTAATTTAGGGCAAGTTATCATGGTAACGACATAAGGGGGGCTGTTTTTTTAAACAGCCTCAGCAGGAAATGACCAGAATTTATTTTATGGCAAGCGTACTAACCGAAATCCGATAGTATCCAATGCCATTGTTTCGCAAGTCGGCTGTCCACCAATATATTGTAACCAAGTTTTATAATCCTCACCTAAAATATAATGCCCATTATTAGGACACGCTTGTTCACTACTGCTGGTATCAATAGACCATTCACGCAAATTACCTAATAAGTCAACTATGTTATCGGGTACTGGTGGACGTTGAATAGGATGTAAAAATTGCGATTGGGCCTGTTGACGGGTAATAGCTTGTTCCGGTTGCGCATATTGCACGACAGCCGCTATCCATTGATTATAGGTTGGTAAAGCAAGATAACAACCCGTTACTTGAGTCAGCCAATTAGCATAACTTTGAGCCGCTGTCCAAGATATTGAACTAACCGGATAATCATCCGGAAGGGGTACGCCATTTCTATCTTGTTGCCAATCATAACCGAATTGAGTTCTTTCTGCTTCTACAAGGTTGGCAACATAACGTTTAAATTCACCAATGGTGACTTCTCGACGCATGATAAAAAAAGCTTCTTGAGTTATTTGATCCACGGTTTTCATCCATGGGTGAATATCACGCGGTATGGGGTATTTAGTTAATGCCGGGACATAAGTCATCGGTAACATTTGCTGTACCTGGACAATTTGATCCTGAGTCGGACTTTGATCTAATAAGCAGTTTTGGTTGGTCAACAACGGTATTTTCTTAACATGACTTATTGATAATAATGAATTGAAATTTAAATATTGCCCGGTCAAGAACAATATTCCGATTAAAATAAATAACCAGAAAACCCACCCAGTCAACCCAGTGAGTGAACGTTTAGCAGATCGGTATTCGGTTAATTGACTACCACAACTGGGACAAAAATCTTCACCACCGGTAATGGGTACTTTCCTTTTGCTGTCAGCCGTAGGACAATTACCAAAATTGGTGCAAATACCTATTCGTTGCTTCATACACAGATTCTCTAACGCCTAAAAACTAATAATAAATCACTGCAATTTATTATATAAACTTAATGAATAATAAGCTAAAATAATTTATATCATACATATTATAGAATAATTTGAATTCTTAACGCTTAACATGGCTATGCAACAATTGATCATTCTTGATAGAGATGGTGTAATTAATCATGATTCCGATGAATTTATTAAATCTCCTGATGAATGGGAAGCAATTCCCGGTAGTTTGGAAGCCATTGCCAAATTGAATCAAGCCGGTTATCGAATTGTTGTAGTGACTAACCAATCGGGACTATCACGTGGCTTATTTACTTTGGATGATTTGCATCAAATTCATCATAAGATGCACAAATTCTTAGAAGATGTGGGTGGTACTATTGAAGCAGTTTTCTTTTGTCCACACCATCCCAAAGAAGAATGCCAATGTCGTAAACCACGACCCGGTATGTTTCAAGATATTGCTAATCGCTTGGGTATTTCTTTAGTCAATATACCGGTCATAGGTGATTCACTTTGTGATTTACAAGCGGCCATTGCTTCAGGTGCTAAACCGATCTTGGTATTAACGGGTAAGGGTAAGCAAACCGTAGATGAAATGGTCGGTTTTGACGATGTACCAATATATAATGATTTAGCTGACTTTGTTAACCATTTTCTAGTTGATTAACCGCTATAATTAATTATCAGTTATCCAGTTAAATCGGTTGTGATAGCTGGCCATGTTTGAGCAAATTGTAACGGCTCCGGGTCAATTAAATAAGGTATTTGTGCTAGTAAAGGAGTCATCAAGCGTGGCTTTAGGGTTGCTATTGAACCTAGCGTATCAAACTGATGATCAATAGAATTAGCTATCCACCCAGCTAAAGTGCAACCATCGCTTTGAATAGTTTCAGCCGTTAATAAAGCGTGATTAATGCACCCTAACCGTAAACCAACTACTAAAATAACGGGGATATTGAGTGCTAATACGAGATCGGTTAATGTTTGTTTGGTATTAATAGGAACTCGCCACCCACCAATGCCTTCAATGATAATAATATCCGCGTGATTGCATAATTGCTGGTATTTATCAACAATAGCGGCTACTTCAATGGTTATTCCAGCGTGTATCGCTGCTAAATGAGGCGCAATCGGTGGTTCAAACGCATAAGGATTCACCCATTCATAAGGTACTTCAAGTCCACTTGTTGTTAAAATTACTTCAGCGTCACGATTTCTTAAGTTACCCTGTTGATAATAACAACCCGTCGCAATGGGCTTCATCCCCGCTACACGGAAGCCTTGATTTTTAAAATATTGAATTAATGCTAAAGTACACCCCGTTTTACCTATCCCGGTATCGGTGCCGGTGATAAACCAAGTTGATTTCATGGTTACTCCTACAAACTTATTCATGATGCAAGATTTTCTACAAACGCTACTCCAACAACGTCAACGAGCGGCTTTGTACCGAACTCGCCAAATTCATTGTGGTCCACAAGCACCTATTTTATGGATAGAAGATCAGCCTTACTTAGCCTTTTGTAGTAATGATTATCTCGGTTTGGCTAATCATCCACGATTAATAAAAACTTTACAACAAGCTGTCGCTCATTATGCGGTAGGCAGTGGTGCTTCCCATCTTATCACTGGACACACTCAAGCTCATCATGCTCTCGAAACCGAATTAGCTACTTATACTGGACGCGAACGAGCACTTTTATTTTCAACCGGTTATATGGCTAATTTAGGGGTTATTACCGCTTTATTCGATCGCCATGATGCTATCTTTTTAGATAAACTTAATCACGCTTCTCTCATTGATGCCGCTCTACTGTCACGCGCACAAATCCATCGTTATCCTCATCAAGATCTCTCTGTTTTAGAAAGATTGCTGGCTCGATCCACTGCTCGACATAAACTCATTGCTACTGATGGTGTATTTAGTATGGATGGCGATCTAGCCAATTTACCTCAATTAGTACAATTGGCGAAAACTTATCAAGCTTGGCTGATGGTAGATGATGCACATGGTTTAGGCGTATTGGGTAAAACCGGTCGTGGTACTGTCCAAGAATATAACTTAAGCGTAGACGATGTCCCGATTTTAATGGGAACTTTAGGCAAAGCTTTTGGCGTATTAGGTGCCTTTGTGGCAGGAAGCGAATTGCTGATTGAGACCTTAATCCAAACCGCCCGCAGTTACATTTACACCACCGCTTTACCACCAGCTTTAGCAGAAACGATTCGCACCAGTTTAATTATTGCTCAAGAAGAAAATTGGCGAAGGCAACGTTTGCAACAACTGATTACCTATTTTCGTACTGTCGCTGACCAATTCCAATTACCTTTAATGCCTTCAGTAACACCCATACAACCGATTCTTTTAGAAAAAACAGAACGTGCCTTAGCCGTCAGCCAAGCTTTATATAAACGCAAAATTATCGTCACCGCTATTCGTCCACCAACAGTACCTCAAGGAACAGCACGTTTAAGAGTGACGTTATCCGCTTCCCATGAAGAACAGCAGCTAGATAATTTGATAATGACCTTAGCTGAGGTATTGTAACTTTTCAATGAATTAACTATTATGATTATGATTTTCTTATGAAGTAATTTTCTTAAAAATGGACCGATTGGTTCGAATGATTCTAATTTGGAGACATAATATGAAAGTGATGCAAGTGATTCTCTTTTTGTGGTATTCGCTGGCTTCTTTCCTCGTTTCAGCAGCGGAAGATAACATTTTTACCGTTGCTGGCGGGCCCAAAACGGGTGAATATATCAACATTGCGAAAGCGATTTGCCCGGCTTTAGGGCAACTTTTTGAATGTAAAGCAATAGAGACTCAAGGCACGCTGGATAATAAAAAACGGTTAGAAAATGGTGAAGTTAACATTGCTTTAGCCAAAAGTAATGTTGCCGAAGAATGGACGAAAGATCCAGTTTTTGCGAGTAAATATACCATAATAAAACGTATTGGTGATGAATCTTTGTTTGTTTTTGGCAAACCGGAAGTGTTAGAAGCGGTAGGCAGTTGGATTGGCGTTCGTAACAATGCTTTTCTTTTGAGTATTGGATTACCAGGAGAGTTATCCGGTGATGCGGCGGTATTTAATGCCCTTAAAAGTGTTCAAGGATCACCCTTAGCTAATATCGCGGTTAAGGTTTATGCCGACCGTCCGGCGCTGGTTGCCGCAGTGAAGTCCGGCGAAGTGAAACTGGGTTTTATTGCTCAAGTTCCCAATCCGGAGAATCCTTTATTTACTGCTATTAATGAATCTGGGTTAATGATTATGGGTGTGGTTGATCCGGACATGATTACCTTCGGTGAAACTTTCCGAATTAAGCCGGTAACGGTTAAAAATGCTAAATGGTTTGGGCTAGGAGGTGGTGCTCAACAGATTGAAACGGCTAATGTACCGGCTGCTATTGTTGCAATCAAACCAGAAGCACTTCAAGGTCGTGCCGCGATGGTACAACAATCGGCTATCAAAAAAATCCAAGAAACATCGGAAACAAACTTATTACCCCAACAAGGATGGATGCAAAAATTGGCTAATACAGCTTCATTAAAAACTGGCGCTGGTTTAGATAGTTTGATGAAATCACTTGAGAAATCAGCTGATGGTGCTAAAGAGAGATTAGGTAAGCTTTAGTTTATATTGAATTGAAGTTAACTGAAATAGATCGGCGGTTTATTGCCGATCTTTAGATTCCATTCAGCGAAATTGATGATAGAGTGGATATTTAAATTATTTAATTCGGTCAAAACCGGCGTTAATTGTTATCAAAGCCAAAAAAGGTGATATCGATAAAGGATTTAACCAATTAGTGGCAGAACTCATGGCACTAAAGACCAATACGAAGATAGCAAGAAATAGTAATTTGCTCTTCCAGCCAATGTCAAAATTATTTTCAGAATATTCGTTGGAATTCTGGTAACCTAAGAGATAACTTTGCTCTTAAGAATTAAATACCAGCAGTTTAAGCATGAGTAACTTAGACGACTCATAAAATCAAGGTTTACAGAGAGCAATGCCTTGAGGCGGCGACAGTAAAGCATCAACTTTAGCTGCACAGATAAAGTCATTTTCAGATAAGCCATTAATCGCATGCGTACAATAACGAACTAAACAGCGGCAATAACTAATTTCCAAATTAGGATGATGATTTTCCTGATGAGCAATCCAAGCAACTCCGTTCACAAAAGCCATCGTTTCATAGTAATCTTTAAATTTATAAGCCCGGCTGATTTCGGTTGCAGTTTCATTAAGGCACCATTCTTGTATTTCTTGAGTTAAAAAAGCTTGAGCTTCTTCTCTCGTAAACGGTTGAATATCACCTTCACACGGTTGGCAATGTTTTGTCAGTAAGCGACTCATAAAGGCTGTCTCAGTTAAATATATTGATCAATTTTCGCTAGGCGGAATGTAAGTCGGGTCATTGGGGTTCAAAAAAATAAAGCTAAAAGATCCCGGTTCAATCTCGACAAAATCCAGGGTAGCACCATTGAGTAACGCTTTATAGATCGGTTCAAAAACAATGTCAACACCTTCACACGTGAGGTGAACATCTCCAGCATTAATTTGATCAAAACCCATTTTATTATATTCAATACTACCATCGGGATTACGCTGTGGTGCCAAGCGTAAAGCTAAACCAGTTAAATTGCTTTGCTGAGCGGCAGTTAAAATTTGAGTAGCGGCACGTTGAGTGACTTTGAACATAAGCGGATTCCTTAATAAGGACGTTGACAGATTAAAGCAAACAATGGAGAGTCATTTTTCATTTTTCAACTATCCGATTCATTCCATTTGGCAAAGCGGATGAGAGGACAAAGTAGTGCATTGTTGATTACATTGACGGATAAATTTGATAAAACGTTGGGTCCAGCGGTTATTTTCCACATCACGTAAGTGCGTATAACTCGCTAAAGTATTTTTATAAATAATGCCATCATGCTGTCCATCTAATCCATGTCCCCGTAGGACTTCATAGGCAAATGGGAGATGATTGGGTAAATTAATCACTTGCGAATGATGAAACTCATGTGCATGAAACACAGTGGGTTGTGCCATCGCATCGCGTAATGGCCATAATCCGTGTCCAGTTTCTCGCAGGTGGACATAGCCTCGACCTTGTGGACGAGTGGTCATCATCGTGTCAAACGGTAAGGCACCAACCATATCACCGGTTTTATCTTGCCAAATTAATTGACGGGCTAAATACATCAACCCACCACATTCGGCGTAAACTGGCATACCTTGTTCAATCGCATTGCGGATATCTTGTTTTAAGGTATGATTTTGTGCCAGTTTTTCCATATAAACTTCTGGAAACCCTCCTCCAATAAATAAGCCATCAACAGGAGGCAAGTTAGAATCGTGTAGCGCATCAATGAAAATAAGTTGAGCACCGCTGGCTTCTAAGGCGGCTAAATCACCTGGGTAGTAAAAACCAAAAGCGGCATCACGGATAATCCCGATTTTAACCGTCGGGGTTAGCGTAACCGGAGAGTGTATTTCTTCTCTAGTTACTAAAGGGAGAGGTGGTGCTTGTCGGGCAATTTTGATGAGGTGACTTAAATCAATCTGATGGGTAATACGATTAACAATGGTGTTGATTTTAGTTTGTGCCTGATTGGCTTCATAACTAGGGATCAAACCTAAATGGCGTTCTGCAATGATTATATTCGGATCGCGGGGTATCGCACCAATGACGGGAATATCGGTATAATGTTCAATCGTTTCTCGTAATTTACCTTCATGTCGAGTTCCACCAACTAAGTTAAGAATAACCCCGGCAATATATACTTCGGGATCAAAAGCTTGATAGCCTAATAACAAAGGTGCAATACTGCGAGTCATGCCATGCGTATCCAACACAAGGATAACGGGTGCTTTGAGTAATTTAGCCAAAGCGGCATTACTGTTACTACCTTCGAGATCAATGCCATCATAAAAGGCCATATTTCCTTCGATAATACTCAGATCAGCATCTTGACTATACCAAGCTACATTTCTCTGAATTTCTTCAGTAGTCATGGTTTGAAAATCCAGATTATGGCAGGGGCGCTGAGCGGCTTGAGTTAACCATAAAGGGTCAATGTAATCGGGGCCTTTTTTAAAGGGTTGAATAATCAAGCCTCGGCTAGTAAAAGCAGCACATAATCCTAAAGTGATTGTCGTTTTACCCGATGATTTATGTGTCGCGGAAATAAGAAAATAAGGCATAGCTTGGACTTCTTCCTTCTAAAGTAGGCTGCTGAAACTGTTTCAAATAGCGGGAGTTTCTCCCTCATTTAAAATAACAATTTCTACTCGGCGGTTTTGTTGTCGTCCTTGTTTGGTTGCATTAGAACTCACCGGTCGTGTTTCTCCAAAACCTTTAGTAATAAATCTTGGAGAGCTAATACCCTGAGCTACAAAAATATCACGTACTGCCTTAGCACGACGTTCAGATAAGCTTTGGTTATAGGCTTTATCTCCGGTATTATCGGTATGTCCTTCTATCAACACGGTTCGGGAACCATATTGTTGAATAACTCTAGAAAATTCTTCAACTTTACGTTTCCCCTCCGGTAATAGAGTCGCTTTATCTACATCAAAAAAAACCGCATCCAAAGTGTATCGCAAACCCTGACCAGTCGTTTGCGTTTTCATTGTATTAATGGGAACAGCAACAATAGCTGGTGACTCCGGCTGTCTAGCGAAACTAATACCGGTTAGGTAAGCCGGTTTTAATCTAACGGCGCAAGCCAAATTTAGTCCAGTTACTAACAGTAGTAACACTAAAAATTTTAATAGGTTAAAATAATTAATTTTTTTCATAAGAATAGATTATAAATTATTGACTAATTAAAATATTTTATCTTTAACATACAGTATAGATGTTTAGGATAATTTTTGCCAAGCAGAGTTAACTGTGATTTTGATATTAAAGATGAGCAACACTGACCCCGTATGTTATAAGCAAAAATAGTCGTGCTAAGATAACATTATTATAAATTATTTAGCGTTATCGCTAAAACCGAGTTAAAAAAAAGGTGAGTTCACAGAACTCACCAAAATTGTCTTTTACCTTAATTAAGTCAACATGTTCCCTTAAAACTAGGGAAGGAAAATCTAACGGTTATAACTCATCAGCTATTCAGTTCATCACCTCCTTCACTACGTCTGTATGATTTAAAAGGTAATTCGTATTATAAATATGATTAACTTTAAATATCAATGGATTAAATTGAATCCACTGTAATTGAACTTGTAGAAAAGTAATCTGACCTAAAGAATCAACCATCTCCATTAAAGGAATAATTAATTCCCCATTTTCTAATGATAAGCTACTAATCACAATACCTTGCTGCGCTTTTGATTCAATCGGTTGAGCTTCAATTAATATCATGTTATCCCCATTATCAACCACTGCCATTTTAGCCTCATAGCTAACTATCTCTCCGGCAACTTCAACCTGAACTTCAGGAATAATAAGTATTTGTTGATCAAGTGAATAAATGGGATTCATCGTTCCTTCAGGAACAATAGCAACCTTTGGACTTTCGATAGAGACCGATTTTGTTGCAGTTGGCTGTTCTATGCTCACTGTTTCTGTAGCTATTTCCTCACGGGGTGCAGTGACCGGAACATCTCGTGAAAAATCACTATCCAATGGATTTTCTTCGTTAAGGTTAGATTTCGTTGCGGTTGCATCTGCTACATCCGCTGTTACTATAGCTATTTCCTCACTTACTGTAGTGGCTATTAGATCGGTATTCAAAGCCGCTGGTGAGGTATCGCTTGTTGCTATAACTATTTTCTCATTGGCCGTAGTGGCTATCATATCGGTATTCAAAGCCGCTGGTGAGGTATCGCTATCCAATTTAACGGGTTCGGATTCAATTAATGATGTTTCCACCTCACTAATTAATGGAAGCACGGCTGATTCAGTGGTTTCTGTGTTAACCGGCGCAATAGTTATCGGTGATTCTCTGGTAATGGCTAAATTTTCCCATTGTTGAGTAGTAAAACCAGCTATTACTATCGGATTAAGACTAAAGAGTTGCTCAACATCAAATCCTTTTACCGCCATGACATCAAGTTCCGCAATGGTTTGAGCATCAAAAGCTTTCATTGCCTCTATACTCAATGCCGCGAGATGATTAGCATTGAAACCTTTTATCGCTGCAGGCGTGAGATTAACCAAAAAATATTGAAATTGCTCAGTATTAAAATAAAACATCACTTCAACGGGTAAAGTGGCAATGTCTTCTGCTGATAACAGCGATAATTGTTGTTCATTTAATGCTATAACTTCTGTAATGGTAAAGCGATTGAAATCAAATTCGTCATCTAAATTAATTTCTGGCGCCAAATTAATTTCCGGCTTTAGTTCTGGTGGTTGATTCGGTTCCAAATCAGGTTGATTGGGTTCTAAATCGGATATTGAATCCGGTTTCAGATTTTGCTCGGCTTGAGTGAGCGGTTCTGATTTTGAAGTCGGTGGTTGAACTGATTGTTGTTTGGGTTCAACTGCAACAGGTTGTTGTTCTGGTTGTGGTACTGGTTTTACCAAGGGCACTTCAGAACACCACGATTTTTTATTCGCATTACTTTTACAACTCGCTTCAATTGCGGTCGAATTCTGTGGTGCTGCTTGAATATGATTACCTACTGCACTCATTATTATACCTATCAGAGCAGCACTCATTGTAACAACGAGTAGTCTCTGCTTTCTCATGTTAGTTTACTCTTAAAAAAATTGCTTACAATAAAGTTTAATAGAATTTTACTTTTAGGAAATAAGAGAAATTCTTAATAACAGATAAGTAAAACGCTTTATTTCTTAATTATAGCGTCTAATTTTTTATTGGTACTCGCTGTTTGCTTATTGTAAGATAATATTTCAACGTGAGCGGGTAGATATACAACAATTTATTTTAACCGCTAACTACTTTAATTAAAAGAGAAAAATGATGAAAGCAATCCTTCCTTTGATAATTTTCTTATTACTGATTAACCTGAATCAGTTGGTTTTAGCGACAGAACGCGATCAAGCACTATTTAATCAAGGAAAAACGGTTTATGAAAAAGTGTGTATCACTTGTCATAATTACCTACCACCCCCTAAAAATGCACCACCGATGGTTGGGGTTTCCGGTCACTATCATCAAACTTTTACTGATAGGGAACAAGCGGTTTCTCACATCGCTAACTTTATCCAACAACCGACTAAAGCAAAGTCTAAATTACCTCCCATGGCTATTAATACTTGGGGTCTAATGCCACCCCTGGCATTACCTTTAGCGGCTGAAGAAGTACAAGCTGTTTCTTATTGGGTCTGGGAAATTTACAATATTGAATGTACCCCATCAACAAAATTATTTTTTTGTCAGCATTTTCAGCAAAAATGATTTTTGGTAACGGTCTATCCTACTCATGCCAATAGAGCAAGATAAAGTAAAAATAACTCTCGTCATTGGGCAAATATCTTCAAGCTCCGTTAACAAGTTAACAAGTTGAAATGAGTGCCTGAATACGGGCAGGGATAAGGGATAACTCCTCCCTCGACCGTGCGAAAACCGCTGCAGATTTTGAGTTTAACCTGGGAGGTGTGTAAGTCCCGTTCCGCTGGGTTATTAGTGAAAGTTTCTATAGGAAGTTTAGTTTCTTTAGTAGCCAGTTTTAAAGCATATTATCTAAGCGGAACATCGTCCCAAGTTCGTTTAGATTTATTTAATTACTTAAGGTAATTTAGCGTAACTATGGGAGCACTGCCATTTAAGCTAAGAAATATTCTTGACTAGAATGGGTAAATCTATCATCCGATGTAGCAAGGTGTTAAGTTGCATCTTACCTATGTGGATTGATAAATTAATCTAGTTTATACTTTAAAAGTGTTTCACCCAGGTTAAAAAAACTTAAAATGTTTGAAACAGGGAGAATTTATGTCACTAACTCATTTGAAGAATGTCTTCTTAACGAGCATTCTAGTACTGAATTTAATTTCACCTGTACCAGCCGCTGAAATTACTTTACTTAATGTCTCATATGATCCCACTCGGGAGTTTTACAAAGCGTTCAATAATGCTTTCATTAAACATTGGCAGAAAAAAACTCAGGAAATTGTTAAAATACAGCAATCTCATGGGGGTTCTGGCAAACAAGCGCGTTCTGTTATTGATGGATTACAAGCCGATGTGGTTACACTGGCTTTAGCTTACGACATTGATGCTATTGCGAAAACGGGTTTATTAGCGGATTATTGGCAAACTCGATTACTTCATAACAGTGCGCCTTATACTTCAACTATTGTATTGGTAGTTCGTAAGGGTAATCCTAAAGGAATTAAGGATTGGGATGATTTGATTAAACCCGGTGTTGAAGTTGTTACACCTAATCCGAAAACATCTGGCGGGGCACGTTGGAATTATTTAGCCGCTTGGGGATATGCTTTGCAACACGGTGATGCTGAGCATGCTAAAAAGTTTATCATCCAGTTGTTTAAAAATGTCAAAGTATTAGATTCCGGTGCCCGTGCGGCAACAACTACCTTTGTGCAACGTGGAATTGGTGATGTATTTATTGCCTGGGAAAATGAGGCGCTTTTAGTTACCAATGAATTAGGTAAGAATTCGTTTGAAATTATTATTCCTTCTATTAGTATTCTAGCAGAACCCACAGTAGCAGTAGTTGATAAAGTTGCTGAAAAACATGGTACCTTGAGAGTAGCACAAGCTTATTTGGAATATCTTTATTCTGAAGAAGGACAAACTATTGCCGCTAATCACTATTATCGACCACGCTTAGAACAAGTGATAGCCAAGTTTACTGACAAATTTCCACAATTGAAGCTAGTTACTGTAGATGAAATATTCGGTGGTTGGGATAAAGCCCAAAAAACGCATTTTGATGATGGCGGTATATTTGATCAAATATATTTATCAGCTGATAAGTAGGCTATTTGATAAGATAACAGTGTAGTCTTATTTTAACGTAACTACCTACCCCTCTCATCCCAATATAATGGGAGGCATTAAAAACCAGTCTCTCAAGCCGATAAACACATTCAATTCCGGCTGATGAAAGGTCGAAATCATCGCTAGCAAACGCGCCTAGACTTCAGCTCCGGCGAGGGTGCGAAAGCAACCACTCACCGGTTGTTTGACTTTAGTCGGACGTAAGTCCCGTTCAGCCTGATTATTAGTGAACGGGACTGGGGAGTCTAAAACAAAGGCCAATATAGCAAAATTACTATAATATGACTTTATTTTCTCTTCAAAACGCTCCCGTGCGTCAGAGTCTGCTTTCGGATGTGAAAAGGTTTTTTTTCGATGGATTCCTAAACGCTTCAAAGCCTATCCGATGGTTCTTCGAATCACACCAAAACGCTTAGCTCGTTCATACTGATAGGCGTCAGGGTCTTGCTCAACCTCTCGTTTTAACGCTTCCATATCGATTGTCGTCGCCGGTTTCTGACGAGTACCTTGTGCTTCTATTGGCTTTGACCAATTAAATATACTCATTTTACTCACACCAAATCGTTCAGCGGTGGCTTCAAAAGACAGATGGTTTCGTTCTTTTATCAATAAAGCTTGGTGTCTAAAATCTATTGAATAAGCCATCCTATGAAACTCTTTTAGTTGGAGGAGAGATTAGGTTCCTCCAATAATAGTTATATCATGTTGGTACTCTATGTCTTACTATCATTTTATACTGTTCTTTTATCTAAATTTTAGATTGCCCTAGCTATAACCACCCGCTTTTAAGGCTTCTTTCAAGAGAGCGGGCGGTAGAAGCATTCATGAGCTTTTTAACTTAGCATAAGAGAAATCCTATCATCTCACCTTGATCGGCTATCATTTAGCCATGTAGGGTGTGTTAGCGTAGCGTAACGCACCATAAGTTTCTGCAATTGAAATAGACAATTTAATAATTTCAATAGTTTTTGAAGACCTGTCAGGTTTTCCAAATGAATTGATAAATTTAACGCTTGGGGATGCTTCAAAGTGGGGAGAAAATGACTTAAAAATCTAGCGGCGAACCCCATACACCCTCTTTCAATTCATCACGCCGCATTCTAGCTCGACTAGCACGAGTAAAATGACTAGGCGTTTCTTGGGTCGTAAACTGCGTTTCACAGCGACGTAGTGAAGGTGGATTAGAAAAACTTTCGGGTAAAGTAATTAAACCGTTACCAACATAAGAATCGGCTTCGATTTTAATTTCGCCACTCCGTCCTTCTACTCGAGAAGATGCATCAAGTAAACTATCCGCCGAAGGAATAAATTTATTCGCGTTAATATGAATTCTCCCGCCCCGACCTTGATCAGCTCTAGTAAGAATTTCACTGTTATTTAATACCGCTAGAGTGGGTTTAGTAATTTCAATTTTACCACCATCTCCTTGACCATTTTTTACATCAGTAGTAATAGCACCGGCTTGTAAATAAAGGGAGTTAGGTATAGTAATGTTAATCTCACCGCCACTCGCATTATTTGCTGAAGTGGCAATGACACCACCATTCTTTAAATTTATGGTGTTAGCTGTTACTGAAATTGTACCCGCATTGCCAGCATTAGCTTTATCGCTTACAGAACTGCCCCAAATACCACTGTTATTACCATTTTTATCTCTTCCGGAAATGGTTAAAGCCTTATCTACTACTATGATGATAGAATTGCCCTCACCGGTTCCACCAGTGCCACTGCCAATTTGGGCACCGTTCAAAAGCTGGAGTTGTCGAGCGGTTATCTTAATCTCCCCAGCTTGACCAGCATGAGCTTGTTTGCCTTGTGAATTAGCTGAAATATAACTTAATGACTGAAGTGTCAAAGCATCTGTTATTACAATAATAATAGCTCCACCTTTTCCTGGACCGAACGTCCCACTATTAATTATTCCTCCTTCCGTTAGCGTGAGTTGTCGAGCTTCTATCTTAATGTTTCCTGCTTGGCCAGCATTTGCTTCAGAACCTCTGGAGAAACTCCAAATACCACTCAATAATACTTTACCTTTAAATTCCCCATAACCCGAAATAGTTAACCCTTCAGCCACTTTGATGAAGATAGTACCACCTTTACCGGTGCTGTTAGTTGCAGCGTTAATGTTTCCTCCTTCCGTTAGCGTGAATTGATGAGCTTCTACCTTAATCTCTCCAGCTTTGCCAGCGCGAGCTTGTTGCCCTTTGGATATGCTAAAAATACTCGCGGATTTTTGAACGCTTAAAGCATCCGTCACCAAAATGGTAATATAGCCCCCATCCCCACTGCCGGTTGTGCTACTGGAAATTTCTGCCCCATCTGAAAGTTGGAGTTGGCGAGTTTCTATGTCAATGTTTCCAGCTTGACCAGTCGCTTCCATACCTTCTGAATTACTAAAAATACCGGAGGGACCCTCTTTCCCTGAACCTGAAAGACTGAGACTCTCAGCCTTTTTGATGTAAATAGCACCCCCTTTACCGGCACCCCGAGTACTCGTGTTAATTTGTCCTCCCTCCATCAGCGTGAGTTGGTGAGCTTTTATCTCAATATTTCCAGCATTGCCCGTTGATCCCTTTTCTGAACTAGCAAAAATACCACCAAAATCAAGGATCAAATCCGCCGTCATGATGATAATGGAACCACCTTCACCAGGTCCAAATGTACCATTGAAAATTTGCGCCCCATCCGACAGCTTAATTTGTCGAGCTTTTACCTCAATGTTTCCGGCTGAGCCCGCATTGGTTTCATTGCTCTGTGATAAGTTATAAATTCCACTGGCATCAGCAAGTTCCAAAGTATCATCTACTTTGAGAATAATAGAGCTTGCTTTACCAAGTCCCTTGGTATTACCCTCAATTATTGAGCTTTGTAACTTTAACTGTTCCACTTGAATGTCTATTACTCCACCATCTTGATTACCATTTGTGTCGCCCATAATTAAGCTATTAATTAATTCAAAACGCCCACCACGGATAAACATATTACCACCTCCTTCACCACTCAGGTCTAGACGCATGTTGTTAACGGTAATTGGACCTCGTTGTGTTTCAGTACTGAGATTGAGTCCCGACTTTATAGGTATCACTTTACCGGATGAAGCAACACTAGCAAGATTAAGTCTTCCAGATTGAGCAGAAAGTGTTGAGTTAAAGATTGGCTCCCCACTTTCATCAACAGTTGGTGGTAGAGTACTACTTATACTTAAATCACCCCCAATCAACGACAAACTCTTCCCAGTTGGTACCGCTAATTGACTATCTTGCAATGTAATTGCTGCCGGCTGGTTTTTTAAAAACCAAACGCACTCGGTGCAGCTACCGTCAAAGTCGATTGCTCAATATGGCTCGCGTTAAACTCACCATCGTTACCTAAACGTAAAGTATTCGCCGTACTCGCATGAAAACCGCCTTGAACATCTAATTTAGCACCTTTCCCAAACATAATTCCGGCAGGATTTAGCAAGTAAACCTCAGCATCAGGAATCGTTGAGCGTAGCAGACCATTAATTTGTGACGGATTACCGCCAGTGACTCGACTAATAATATTATTGATGGTGTTGGGTCCAGAAAAAGTGGCACTCTCATCTTGAGACAGGTTAAAGTCACGAAAGCTATGAAAGAGATTTCCACCGACTTGCTTGCCCAAATCAGCAGTGATGGCATAGTCTTTACCAATTAGGGCACCACTTCGACCTAAACTACCGTCTAAAGTAATTTCTGCCCAACTGCTTGAGGTGAAAGTACCTAATAACAAAAATAATGATAAAGATTTTTTTAACGACATGTTACTTACCTCCTTGTATCAAATTGACTAAAATAACTTTTATATAGACATCTTCTTAAAACATACTCCAATAGATTTATTATTAACTCACCTAATCAAATAATGTTTTAATATTTGTTAATAACTAGTTTCACTTACAAAATAAGATATATCTGTTAATTGATAATTAGACAATATTTATTAATAACAAGTGAACGTTACTTGATAATAGATTAACGTTATAACCAATTGCCAATCAAAATAAAAGAACTCCAATAATGTGGATGTCGATACTGAGAAGTTAATAAACTTTGTTGGGCTGCTTGTAAAGCTTGAGCCTTACTTGCTGAAGGAAACTGTTGTAGGTGTTGGTAAAACTCAGAAGTAAGATGAAAAGCCGCTTCGTCCCAAGCTTTCCACAATGTGGCTAAAGCGCTACGAGCACCAGATTTCAAGGAAATCCCAGATAATCCTAATGCCGCACGTTCATCACCCTTAACCGTTTCACAAGCACTTAAAGTAATTAATTCTAACGCTTGTTCTTTATATTGACTTATTTTTATTAATTGTTCTAATTGATCAATCGTTAATTTATCGTCATAAGTAACAATAAAGGTATTTTTAAATTCAGGGGCAAATTGCGCGTGAGAAAATAAGTGCAGTAAAGTAACCGGTTCATTGATTAAATTTTGCTTCAGTTGCTTAATGGTAAAATTAGTACCTTTTAATTGGTGATGATGTTGATTAGGATAAAGCGTTAACAGTTTTTCAAGTTCAGCATGGGCTAATCTAAGCGGTCGATAGCCTAACTTCGCAATTTCGGGAGTAACTTCAGTTAAGCCAGCAGCAAGTACTGAACTGTTTGGCGTTAACGTGTTTGGTGTTGGTGCGGTTAAAGTGATACCCGGGGTAATTGCCAAAGCGTACTGTTCAATAAGAAATTGTTTGCCATCATGAAGCACGGCAAAGGGAATGGTACCTAAAGTAATTTCTGGAACGATAATTAGCGTGTTAATTTGGTTAGTTGCTAGTGTGGCTTGGAGTGGTTGAATTAGCCAAGTATATAATTGTTGAGCTGGTTTCAAGTAGTTATCGTTGGCTGCACCGGCTTCAAGTTGGGTACGTAAAGTGTGAACTATTGGTTTTAATTGTTCGGCAGTGACGTTGTTAACGGTTGCTTGTTGAATTTCATGATTAGGTAAACTTAATAACAGTTCGAGCCGATCTGCCAACACAACCGGATAGATAACGGCGGTTTGCGACGCAATTTCATCGATTTGCCGAGGTTTTCCCCAAATTTCAGTAAGACAATCATCTTGG
Source organism: Thioploca sp. (assembly GCA_012032555.1). GTDB lineage: Bacteria > Pseudomonadota > Gammaproteobacteria > Beggiatoales > Beggiatoaceae > Thioploca. The sequence goes on along the minus strand of JAAUSR010000001.1, from coordinate 100,320 downwards.
AAGTAGTCTTGTAATTCAGTTGTCTTTAAACTTTCAATGACTTGGCGGGCAGCAAATTTATCCGCTTGGCTCTGAGAACGTTGCAGTAATAAGTTAGCTAATTCTAGAAAGACTGGTTTGATAATCGTGTTAAAATCAGGTCGTGCAGTTGGACAACCGCGATTAGGTTCTGGTGGAATGGTTCGTAATTCATCTATAGCGGCTTTAGTTTGTTGATAGGCGAGGATGGCATTGTCAATATCATTTTCAGCTTTAAATAAACGACCCGCTTGCCAGTGCCAACGATATGACAATTGGGGTGCATAGATTGATTGTGCTGCTGAACGTGCTTGTTGCGTGTACTGAAGTGCCAGTGGAATCTGCTGTTGTTGTTCGTAAAGATGACCGATTTCGCCGAAGGCTTGCGATAGCATGTAGTCATCATCAATGGTTTTCGCGGTAGCCAGTGCGGTGGTTAAAATGGCTTGGAGCCGTTCACTTTGCCAACTAAGTTGTTTAGCAAATTCATACAGTTTGAATAATAAGTAAACTTTGTCATGATTATTCGGCTGTTGAGGTAATTGTTGCCAAAGGGAAGTTAATTGGGTTTGGGCAAAAGCTTTATCTTGGGTTTTTAAAGCAAGCCAAACTTGGTTCATGGAGCCTTTTAGGGCTAATTGCGGTAGCTGATGTTGTTGTGCCAGTTGAATGCTTTGCTTTAAGGTAGCTTGTGCGGCTGGATAATCGGGTTGATCGGCTAGCACTAATGCTAAATGGAGTAATCCTAAGGTTTGTAAAGCCGGTTGATTAGTTTGCTGAGCAAGTTGAATACTTTGTGTTAATTCAGTTTGGGCTTGATTCGTTTGTCCCAGAAAGAAGTAAACTGGTCCTAAACTGTTATGTACTGCTGCTAACAACTTATTATCCTCAAGCGCTTTAGCGGTAATTAAAGCTTTATTCTCAAGTAGTTCCAGGGCTTGTTGGTAATGTCCTACTCGCTGGTAGGCTTCAGCTAAATTAATTAAGGTTTGCAGATATTTAATTTTATCGGTGGGTTCATAAAGCTGAGCGGCTTGTTGCCATAAAGAAATAGCTTGTTCAAATTGCCCGTGTTCAAATCGCGTTAAACCTTGGGCAAGCAGTTGTTCAGCTTGAGCAAGCGGTGTTGGTGATATCGGCTTAGCAATGCAAGCGAATAGGTTAATTCCGATAATAATTAAGCCAGCGAATTTAATGAGTGATGACATCTTATTGCGCTTCTTCAGCTAAAATATTAACGCATAAGTACTGACTTTCAGGCAGCACAATTAAATTATCGTGACGTGCTAATAATTGTAGCAATGCTGGTGATTTATCAGTTGGTAAGGTTGCTTGTAAGCGCCAACCGTTCTTCAGTTGGATAATTTGAGTGGCTATTCCTAAAGTTGTTAATTCTTGTCGCAGATTAGCGATGCGCAGTTGCGGTTGTAGTTCAACGAATTCATTAACGCAGGGTTCTAGGCTTTTCGCATTATACCTTGGAATTGGAGCAGCGATAATTAACACCGCAATCAAGAGTGAAGCGGCTAATGAAAACAGAGGATCGTATCGTGGAAATATCGCTCGGGATTTGGAAATTTCTGGCACTTTAGGTTTTGGCAGATAGCCTTCAGTTTCTAAGCGCTGCAATACTTTTGCTAAAATTGGCGGATAAGGTTCTTCTACTTTAGCGGTTTTTTTCTTATCAGCATAAGCTTGCAAAGCCGCTCTGAAAATTTCTGCTTCTCGTATGGTATTGGGAGCAGCGTGGGGTACAGCTTTACCAGCCAGTAAATCTAAATAATCTTGATCATCTTGAACGGACATAGGCGATTACTATGGTAATTTGATTTGAAATTAACAATCTTGAAGTGGTAAATATTGTCTTAATTTTTTACTACATTTAAAAAGATATTGTTGAGTTGCACCAACACTTTTATTAATTAAAGTAGCAATCTTGATGAGTGGTTTGTCTTCGATAACATGCCATATCAGAACGGTTAGACAGTGACATAATTGATTATCACTACGTTCTAACTTTTGTAAAATACGATCGATACAAAGTTGACGTTCAAAGTCATTATGAGCTTTTGCAGATTGTTCTTCACTTAATGCATTAACAGCCGGATTATCTTCTTCTCCTTCATCTTCATCGCATTGACTAAGACTTTCCAGATGATTAGAAGTCTGGTGTTGTTGTCGCCAATAGTTACAGACGATATTCTTCCTGATTTCGTATAGCCAAGTTGAAAGAGAACACTCTTGCTTAAAAGTATCCTTGATAAGTGTTTTAAAGAATTGAAAGAATATTTCTTGAATGACATCATCTCGGTCTGATTCGGACACACCGCTATTACTCATATAACGACATAGTTTTGGTTCATAACGTTGGTAAAGAACAAGAAAGCCTTGTCGTCCTCCCTTGCGGATATCTTTTAGTGCATCGTCATCACTCATGTCGTCCCCCCATAACTATTTACCTTAACTATTTACCTTTTCTAGAGGTAAGTTGCTAGATTAAGGTTACCTTTCATTTCTGGAGATTGAATTTCATTCGTTTGGTTACAGCTTGGCATTTTAGCCAGAGTTGCTCGAAATATTTGTGAAAGATTAGCTTGAGAATAACGTTGCAATTCTTGCAAGAAGCAGGTGGTAAACACGCCACCTTGATTGGGATCTTCCCAAGCTTTTTGATATTCCTGTGTGGCAGCGAACATGACACCTTGAAGCGAGGCTAAACCACCTCTGTTGCTTCCAGAAGCTATGCTGAGTGGCGGCGGTAAAGTTCCTACTTCACCTTTAGCGAAAAATTTAAGGCGGGGTTGATTCAATGTCCAAGCCGTTCCCATATACATACCACCGGCATAACAAGCATCAATAAAGGTCAAAACCGTTGCCGTGGGTAAAGCATTGACTAACTGAACTAATTGATCATCAACAATAACCTCTTGTCTACGTGGCATTTCGAGATCATTGACATCCAACGGAACCAGCACATCATCGAGTTGGTCACTTTCATCGCCATTATCATCTCTGACATAAGAACCATGCCCAGAGAAGAAAATAATAACGCGATCCTGATTATTTACCACTTGAGCTAACTTGCTTAAAGCTTGTTCAAATTCAGTGCGATAGACTTCGGTCATTAGACAGATTTGGTCATGAGGAATTTGATAGCGGCTTTGCATTGAGTTGGTAAATTGTTGGGCGTCACGATGAGTCAGTTTGAGTTCGCCAACGTTAGCGGCAGCGGCGAGAAGGAAAGTTCTTGGTGATTCACGGTGACGGGGTGAGAGTTGTTGCCAACAAGTTCGCTGAGTGACTGAACGTGAAGAGGTATAACCAGTGGAAAAGAGATCGTTTTTTCCTAGTGGAGCAACTTGGCAAGCGCTTAAGGTGCTAAGCAAGATGAAGCTCAAAAAGTGGCTAGTTGATTGTAATTTCATGGTTTATCTCCGGTTATAGTCATGGATGAAACCACAGTTAGTTTTATTAAAAGGTTGCCAGTTAACTTTAGATTATTAAGAGTTGGATGATACCATTTTTAGTGGTTATATTAAATTAAAAATTATATTAGAAAGTTTTAGCGCAAGACCTGACCAGTTTTAAAAACCGGTCAGGTCTATTTTTCACTCCAGCAAGTCACTGCCATTAAGTTAAGAAAAATTTCTCCCCTCCTTAACAAGGAGGGGCCGGGGGTGGTTAAAAAAGTTCATCTCATTCAAATGGTTAATTACCACCCCCCACCCCCTCCTTACCAAGGAGGGGGAGAATCCGGCTTAACTTAATTGCAGTGTTCCAGCGAGTGGCTTTCCGGGTAAAAGTTATCATCTAACACTTGTTCTAAAGTATAAAGACAGCTGGAGGGAAAATCGGTGTATCGAATCCCCGTTTCCAGTTCCGCTTTAATAACGGCTTTGTTATAAGCTTTAGCCAATTGAGCTTCCATACTATGTTTAAGACTCGGACTATCTTCTAATAAATCAACGATTTCTTGACGTTGTTCGATGATAGTTAATTCCCAGTTTCGTGAACGTTTCGCCGATTGAAACTGCCATTGGAGTAAATGCATCAACAATACTGCTAAGCGATTAATTAAGGCATGTTGTTGACTTTTACCCATACTTTCGAGTTCTTCAGCGATGTTGATGACATCAATTTCGGTTAGCTTACCTTGCCGCAACCCTTGCGCATTCTGCTGAGTCCAAGCATAGAAATCTTGTTGATAAGTTATTGCTTTCATGATAATTATCCACTAATTAAGCTAAAATTCTTAAATGAGACTCAGTAGTTTCATATTTTCAACAATTCACATTTCTAGCTATTCTTTACATATCGTATGCGCTTCCAGTTCAGCACGATAAGCATAAATCAGAATATTCACATCAGGCAAACCCATCTTCATCCATCCTAGCTTGCAGTTGTCTAGCATTATTCAAATCAACGCCCGGCTGAAGACCATCGCCATGAAATACCGGCAACACCCTCAGTTTGTTAATTTCTGGGTTTCTTTGAGATAACGCCTTTATCACCACTTCAGACACAAATTTATCGGGATTGGGTAGCTGTTGCAGTTGTATTACCACCGCTTTGGGTAAACTCAAAGTAATTTGCATCATAAACTCCTAGTCAAGATTAGCCCTGAAGGCAGAACGTCGAGGTATTTATTCCGAGTTTAAGTCATGACATGAGCAGTATACAGTACCTTGTACAAATTTATTATTGTATAAATTAATTAAAAAATCTTCAAGGAAAATTTTTTTTCGAAAACCGGTCACATTTTACCTCTCCACAGCGACTAATAGTAATAAGGACTACTGAAAATTGGATGGAGTTTATACCAACCAATATTGCTTTAGTACTTTCAACCCACGGAGGGAAATTCAACGGGGGCATTTTAACCATCGTGCCGCTGGCGGTTGGCTACCCCACCAATCTAGCGGTCATAGTTTTTATCATTTTCATGGAGAATTAAGAATGACTTATTTATTTCGGATTCAATGGGAAAAATGGCTTCTCATTGTTTTGTTAATCGGTTGGCTGCCCTTAGCTCAGGCAAAACCTGAATTTAAATCGATACCATCAATCTCAACTTATCAAGCCTGGGATTGGGAATCTTTTACTATCGACAACGATTATTACTTGGCGGTGGCTAATTATAACACGAATTCCAAAATCTATCGTTGGGATGATAGCAAGAAACAATTTGTGGCACTTCCAGAGAGTTACCCGTCTGGATCTTATGATTGGGAATTTTTTACTATTGACAATACTCCTTATTTGGCACTGGCTAACTATTCTGCTAGCTCATTAAAAATCTACAAATGGGAGGGGACAAAGTTTGTAGATACCAACTTATCCTTATCCAGCTCTGGGATTTTTGACGTAGAATTTTTCACGATTGGAGAAAATTCTTATTTGACAGCGGCTAATTATTCTGGTAGTAATGTGGCTATCATTTATCAGTGGAAGAATAATAAATTTGAGCAAATTCAATCACTACCTAATATTACACACGCTCGAGATAGCGAATTTTTCACGATTGGCAATAACCACTATTTAGCAATAGCTAGCGATAGTAACACTTCCTCAATAATTTATCAGTGGAATGAAAACAAATTTGAACCATTCCAATCCATTTCCACTGCCAACACTGCCTATGCTACCGATATGGAATTTTACACGATTGGTAGTAAGTCTTACTTGGCAATAGCTAGCGAAAATAGCCCCTCAACCTCCTCAAAAATCTATCCGTGGGATGGAAAACAATTTGCGGAAGCTCAAGCTCAACCCATTCCCCTTAATTATCTTTGGGATGCTGAATTCTTCACTGTGGGTAATAATGCCTACTTAGCAGTAGCCAATTATAGTAATGCTACTCCAAAAATCTATCGTTTAACGAGCAGTGGTTTAGTCGAATTTCAATCTTTTAGTGGTATTTATGGGAGAGATTGGGAATTTTTCACCATGGGTACTGACTACTATTTAGCACTGGCTAATGGTTATACGGCGGACAGTAGTTATTCAACAATTTATAAATTTGACAACGGAGTCAAGTTAACAACTTCTACCATTCCAGAAATTTCTACCTGCCAAAGCTTTGATTTAACTATCAAAGTACAGGCTCCTGTTGACCAAGCGGTTGATACCGTGAGCGCTTACTTGAATTTTGATCCCGATATGCTTCAAGTCGCCAAGGATGGTATTAAACCCGGTACTAAGCTTTCGGCTATCGTCAACACGGTTGATAACGACAAAGGTGAACTTAATTTTGTTGCCTCTACCTTGGAAAAAGACAAGCCTAAGGGAACTTTTGATTTAATGACCATCACGTTCAATGCCACCAAGGCTGGTAAAACCAGTTTAGTATTCAACAAGACGGCTCCCCGTAAAACCGAGGCGTTACTAGCAGCAGAGTCATTTTTGTCTAATGCGGATGACATAACCCTCGTGGTAGACGATTTAGGTTTCTTGAACGGCGTTGCTCAAGTTGAAACCAAAGATGGAAAAATTCCCTATAAAAATCATCCCTTAAGAATCCATATTGGTCCGCCGGTGCCAGAAACTTTGTACGAAGTAATGACCGACGAGGAAGGTAAATTTAGCCTCGGAGCAGTAAAGTGGAAACTTAACCCAGGTAAATATGATGTCTATGTCGGTTGGAATAATCTCTTACAACAAAAGCAAAGCATTGAGATAAAAACCTGTGAAACCACTACGCTGAATTTGGAACCATTGCAGGCCGGTGATCTCATTGGTTTGGATCCAGACTACAATACCCCCACGACGCCTGATAATCTAATAGGAATACATGATATCAGTGTTTTTACCACTTATTTGTGGCAAAGCCCGATTCCCAAGGTGGACTACAGCTTAGATGGCCAAGTGGATTCTAAAGATGAAGACAAAACCTTTCTTACCAAACATTTTGATTTAGATAATAGTGGTAGTGTTGATGTCCAAGATGCTTTTCCAATTTTCAAGCACTTTAATTTCATGGGTGTTAATAAGCAAGGCGGTCCCACTGTCAAGAAAGGGTTGAGAACATCAACTCCACTATTAGCCGCTGGTGATCGTTTCGATGTCACGGTGAAAATAGAAGCCGATGAAAGTCAAGCGATTGATGCCATTGCGCTACGGTTAGGTTTTGATCCAAGTTTATTAAAAGCTAATTCACTGAAAGCGAGTTCTGCTTTTGATACCTCGGTGAACGATATTAATCAAGCACAGGGACAAGTTGATTTTGTTGCTGGGCAACTTGGCGAGAACAAGCCCAGTGGTCATTTTGAGGTGGTAACGGTTAATTTCACTGTCCTTAGTCAAGATGGTGAAAACAGCCTCGCCATTAACATTTGTGATACCGCTTTTGAGGGTCATAGTCTCACCAATGTTACTTGTGATTTGGCTATAACGGTCAATGAAGACAACCCCAGTCTCACCGTGATTAAGCAAGGTAATGGCACGGTTACCGATGACCAAGAAAAAATTGATTGTGGAACAGTTTGCAGTGCCGATTATCTGCCCAACACCACAGTTACTCTGACGGCAACACCAGCCACTGGTTATAGCTTTACCGGCTGGCAAGGTGCTTGTAGTGGGACTGAGCTAACTGCTGAGGTGATTTTAGATAATTCTAAAGAATGCATTGCTAACTTTTTTAAACCTTTAGCCGTAACCCTCTCCCATTCGACTCTCACACCGCTAGCCAATGGTTTCCGCTTGAACTGGCAAACTGGTTATGAAGACAATTGCGTTGGTTTCCAAGTGTGGCGAGCCTGGGTTGCCGACGGTCAATGTTGGGATAAAGAAGTTGATGAATATCAGGATATCACTCAGTTGACTGAGCAATTGTTAATAGCTAAAGGTGAAGGCAGTTCTTATACCTTTGATGACCTGAGTATCAATCCAATTGCACTGTGGTTAGATGATACTGCAGTCGAAGGGAAGCCGAGCTATTGTTACGGTTTAGAAGAAGTTCATTTCGATGGTAGCAGTAGCTTCTATCTTCTCGATCCCGATTTGGAGGGATGGGTGCCTTTGACTGATTGATAAACTGACATTTAAGTAGGGTGGGCAATGCCCACCCTACTATTTTTTTGGGGATTATCTCGGGTGGATCATCAATTAACTCGATGTTCAAATTAAAAATGGCAAATATTTAAATATAACAATATGTTAATTTTAAAAATAACTTGCATAATGATAATAGAAGAGTTATTAACATAGCTCGCGTAGGAGGCGCTGAGGAACGAAGCGCCTCATTTGGGAGTATCACCACTACTAATGATGTGCTTCGCCAACTCAGCGCCTCCTACAAACTGCTATTCGTCAACAAAAAAATTGTTCGATTGAAGAGCTCTTTGCTTTCTATATTTCGTAATCATTTTATATGGCCTGCGCTATATCACCACATTAGGCAGTTTTTGGTATTTTGATTGGTGTTCTAGGCGGAAAAAACACCAACTTGTTGCTAGATTGAGCTTGTCGCTTCTGTATATCCTGAAATATCCGGTTAATGTCGTAACCTAACTGACTAGCGTATTGGTCACGAAATCTACGGACTTCCTCTACAATCGGGTCTTGCCACATGGTTTAATCTCCCATTAACTCTTGAGGTGTACAAATAATCGGCGGTTCAAATCCGTGTTTCCTACAAGTAGCCTCAATTTTTGGCCTAAGTATAGCGTTAGCAATATGCGTACAATTCCAGGTCAACAAGTATTCCATACCGTTTACTGTGGCTACAGCGATATGATAAGCATCAACTTCCGCTTTCTCGGGAATGGAACCTTCCGTTATCAAAACACTTGCAAGAAGTCTTACCTCTTCACTAACGGCAAGTTTCGGCAATCCGGCAATGGCTTCCATACGTCGTTTTGCTGCGTCAGGATGGCCTAGCGAAATTTCAGCAATAACCAACTCAGACACAAATAAATCAAACCGGCTGCGACGATTTTCCCACCATTCAAGCGTAACATTTTGATTTGCCATTGCACGAATATCATTGCTTGGACGTGCTGTCAAGTAGCTTGGTATGCTGGTTTCAATATAAACCTTTGGTTTCATCAGTGTTTCGAGATAATAGCTTGCTCTGATATTTTACGGTGAATGCACCAAACGAGTGTATACAAGATATGGATCTTGCGTTCCAGCTTGCGTAGGGTGTATAAGCGCAGCGCCATATACCAGCGGTTGAATTCGATGAAGGTAGATGACGGCTGACGCCTTATCCACTCTACGCTTCACTAACACACCTTACTTCCATCAGGATTCCGGCCAAAAATTTTCATCCATGATTTCTTCAAAACGATAGGGACAAATTTCGGGAAAATTATTTTTGGGTAATCCGGTTTCTACTGACGCTCGTACCATCGCATCGGCATAGCTCTCGGTTATGGCATTGGGAACTTTAGGCTTTAAACTCGGGTTGTTTCTAAGATGCTTTGCCAAAGCGAGTCTTTGCTCAACAATAGTCACTCGCCAACTTTTGCCTCTATGAGTGGGTTGGTATTGCCACTTTAGTAAATGTATCAGCAAAATCTCTAGTCTACTTTCAAGCATTCTTATCAGGTTTTTGCCCATATCTTCTACTTCTTCGGCAAGGTTATCCATATCTGCCTCAGTAAATTTACCTGATCGTAGTAATTGGGCTTGCTGATTAACCCAGCCATAAAAATCAGTATCATACAGTGGGTTGCCCATAACATTTCTCCGGTAATGCTTAAAAATAAGGTTAAATAAAATTTTTTATTTTCAACCTAAATTCAAAAATCTTCAAGCAAAAAATTTTTTAAAAAACCGGTCACATTTTACCTCTCCCCAGCGACTAATAGTAATAAGGACTAGTGAAAATTGAAGTCATGGTTTTGATTGAAATCATGGCTTACTTTGAGCTAGAGCCTTTGTTTCTCCCAAACTCAGTCAGTTTGAGGACGGAAATTAAGTAGGGTGCGTTAGCGTAGCACACTGACCGTTAATTAGGGTGCGTTACGGCTGACGCTTAATGCACTAGGAAATTAATTATGCAAATTTTCAAGAAACCAAAATCACAGAGTAGACATCATACTTTACCACCTTTACTAAGAAGGCGATCTTGTCTTAAGAAATTAGTGGGGTGGTTTTTTTATCTGCTATTGATAACTACTACGGTAGCAGCACAAGAACATGAAGTTGAAGAACTTACTGTAGTTGTGGAAGGTGGGGGCACAATAACAATGCCTGCAGGCATAGGAAGAAATCCTATTGAATGTCAAGGAACTTGCTCGGAAAAATATCAATTGGGTGACTATATTACCCTGATTGCTAATCCTAGTGCAAATTCAAGGTTTGAAGAATGGAAAGGCGATTATTGCTCACTTGAAGGCAGATTTGATAAGGCTATCAAAGTATTGATGGCAAGGGATAAAACCTGCACAGCTGTTTTCGTTGAGGTAGTTAACTTAACGGTTAACAAGACCGGAACAGGAACGGGTAAGGTCGTGGGTTCAGAGGATAATGAAGGCGTAAAACTCGACTGTGGAGACAGATGTAGTAACACCTATGATGCGGGTACGATGATCACTTTATCTGCAAGACCAGAATCAAATTCCACTTTTGAAGGTTGGTCGGGAAATCCTAATTGCTCTTCTGCATTGAGTATCACTACTAATATGGATTGTACAGCCACTTTCAATTTGTTAGGAGGCGTTAAATTGATTACACCTAAAGATGGTGCAGAAGGAGTACATTGGGACATTCCCATCACTTTTGATTGGGATTTTTCAAAGGAATTGGTTGATTTCTTTGAATTCACACTGTATGAAACAGATGGATACGGTAACATTCGTCAAGGAGATTTGCCCGTTAACTACTGTGAGTGGGAGAATCCTTTCAGGCTCGGACCAGGGGTATCAAATTTCTTATCATCCCAATGCCAACCTCCAGGTGGAGTACTGAAAAAAAATCAGTGGTACAGATGGCAAGTGCGTCCCTATAAAGACGGTAAGCTAATATCGATGAGAGGTTCTGCCGCTTGGTTTAGAACGGGGGATTCGCAATTTGCTGATGAAGAATTTCAACAAGCTAATATTCAGCCAACTAGTGGTACTTACCATAGAGGTGAAGACATAACAGTAAGTTGGAACGCCAGTGCCACTAATTACAGTGATAATGTGAAAATTTTTATTAGACGAGATTCCAGTGTTCTTCCATGGACATCGGCGATATTACTTGCCAACGATACACCCAACGATGAGCAAGAGGCTGTTACTATACCTATAAAGATTGCTCCACTCGATAAAAATGATTGGCGAGTTTATATCGTTCACGAAGACACTAGAATTCCAGCTTTAGGAAGAATCACAATCGTAAAGGAGGATCAATAATGAACTATTTTAAGCTGATATGGGTAGTTGGGATAATAGCTTTGTTTTCTAATGAGGCAGTCTTAGCTTTTGAACCATATGTACACGAGGGAATAACAAGGGAGGCATTAAGAGAGGTAAAGGTAGATGGAACCCCTCTCTTTGAAGAAGGATATGAAGATGTAATAGCAAAAATAGTTTCAGCAAACAGACGTACTGATCAATCTCCGACGTTACTTGACGAGACTGCTCATGCAGATGGAAATCATCTTGGAGGTGCTTCTGAGCGCATTCATCGGCTCTTTGAGCAGATTATGGATGACTTATCACATAACAACCACTATCGTGCGGTATCTCATTCATTAGGCACAGCTTTACACACAATACAAGATATTTATGCACACTCAAATAGTGTAGATAGTTCCATCCCTATTGATATATTTGGATTGAAGGATAACCTTGACGATAAGGGAAATCCTAAAATTCTTTGTGAAAGTATTGATCCTGAATCCCTTCCTAGTACTTGGGCCTTTCCTACGGAGGGATTAGTGTCAGGATATTACGCTTTGTCCCCTACTATTATATGCGCATTTCCATGTGTAGCTACTACTATATTTTGGCCTAAATGTGTTACGCAATGTAGTAAGGATTCGCAGTGTTGGTTGCTTCCAAAAGGTGCTTGTTGCCATCAACAACTAAATAAAGACACTGATAAGGATATACGAAATAGCCCTAATGGTTCATTTGTTCCAGGTGGAATAAAAAAGTTCGAAAGTGCTAGGAGCGAAGCGATCATTGAGTCAGAAAAGTATCTTAATAGAATTTTAGCAGAAATAGAGTCAGGGAAGTATGGTGATAAAGACTTATTGATCAATAGATTAAGAGGAGATAAGCCTCCCGTGATTCTTGTCGTTGATACTACAGGTAGTATGTCAAAGAACATCGAAGAAACAAAAAAAGCTATTAGAGAAACAATTCAAAAACAAGGGGATGTACTCTTCGGCCTAGTTACGTATAATGATGAACCTGTTAAGAATTATGGCTACTTTCTCGGTAAAAAGGGTATTGAGGGACTAGAAAACGAGATCGAGCATCTTGAAATAAAAGGTGGTGGTGACTGTCGTGAAAATTCAAAGCCAGCTTTGAAAGCAGCTAAAAAGCTTTTTGATTCATATTCTATGAATATGGGAATGAAAGAAGAGACAATGACAATTGGGAAAATAATATTATTCACTGATGCACCTCCCAGTCTTTTGACAAAGCTTAACTTAGGGTTAATAGGCGAAAACAGTTTCGTATCGGTACAATTGGGTAATTGTTCGCAACAAGACAATCAGCGTTCAGCCAGTTCTCGATTAGCCAGTCAAAATCCATACCAATTACTCGCTGATCAGAGTGGAGGACTTTTTTTCGACCTTTCCAAGGAACCTTCTAAGATCAGTGAAGCTCTGTCTATTGTCTGGGAAGTCGATGATCGAAACACATCATCTATTGTTAATCGTGGAATTAACTTAGTAGCTAATACTCCCTTAACAGTAGAAATCCCTATAGATGGAACCCTGTCAAAGGTAACTTTCCTAGTCACAGAACCTGTAGATCATCCACCTTCTACCTTCATTTTGCGAAATCTTGATGGTACCGAAATTCAGTCGACAACAGTGGGTGTTACTTACCAGCAAATCGGTTCCGTGAGAAGCTACAAACTAGATAACCCCTCTGCAGGAACCTGGCAGGTCACTTTGGCAGGAGAGGGATTGACTTCCTTGCGCGTTTTTGGAGAGAGTACCCTACACATCATCGACACGAAATTGCTCAGTGCCACTGAAAGACAGTTTAGTCTCTCAGATGAAGAACTCGGTCCTCTTATGGGCAGAATGGCCATTGGGTCAGAACTGGTGCTGGAAATAGATCTTACTGTATTACCTCAATCAGCTTCTCTCGCCTTACTGCGCACTGACGGCAGTGTTATTTCAACCTCAGAACTTGTCATCAGTGGTGATACTGTCAAACATATTAGGGCAAATGTTACTATTCCTTCAGAACCTTTCATGATAAGCGTAGCAGGGATTACCGCAGAAGGAGGTAAATTTGTTCGTCTTTTACCAAGAATGTTAACCCCTCAACCCGTTAAAGTCACAGCACTTCCCATTGCAGTTGCTAAATCAGGAACGACCCTTCCTTTAGAGGTTACTCTAAAAAACCTGATTAACCAGGAAGCAACTTACAAAATGAAAGCTTCTAACACTTTGAATTGGTCAGCAACTTTTCCTGAAAGCGTAACTATAGCTGCCAATACTTCACAACAAGTCATTATCAATCTTGAGGTTCCCAAAGATATCAGTGAGCAGGTAAACAGTGTCGCCATTTCCGTTGAGGATTCTGCAATACCGGATATTAATAACTATACGGAGATATTAGTCGCAGCAACACATGAAGATACCTCATTAGCAGTCAAGTTGCTTTCCTTCAATGCTCAGGCTATTCAAACCGGCACCTTGGTAGAATGGCAATCGGCTCATGAAGAAGACCTTCTCGCTTATGACCTCTGGCGAGGCATTCCTAAAGTTGGTCAAGAATGTACCACGCATCCGGAAGATTACGAGGCGATAACACACCTCACTGCTGAAAAATTTATCTATCCGCTTGGCGGAACTGAGAGTGAAAGCCCTTACCAATTTATTGATAACTTCACTGCTATCGATAATACCAGCTACTGTTATGGATTATTGGGTATAGAAAATAATGAGTCGAGGTGGTTGGGGGTGACACCGCGTCAATAAATGTGAATCATGTAATTTAAGTTCAGTAAGGTGCGTTATGCACAATGCTTAACGCACCCTACCTAGAAAAATTATTACATCAATTTGTATCAATAATGGTCGGTTTCGCATTGCTGCACCGACCCTACAGCTACTATGTTACGGCTGTTTATGCGGCTACAAGTTCTTCTCCAACGGATCCCCCTAATCTCGCCGTCGATCTGCTTAATTTTATGGCGGAACCGAATGAAAATGGTGTGGTATTAACTTGGCAAACGGCAACTGAAAGGGATAATGCGGGTTTTAATATTTTACGTAGCGAACAGAGAATGGGTGAATATGTTCAATTAAACAGCAGCCTCATGCCAACGCGGGCAAACAATAATGAAGGTGCGATTTATAGCTTGGTCGATAATACGGCTGTCAAAGGCAAAGTCTATTATTATCAACTGCAAGATATCAGCTTCAGTGAAAACCGTACCTTACATGGACCCATTTCCTTCATTGCTATCCAGAGTCCGGCAGATAATGTTTTCTTTACTTCCGCAACGCTTCCTACCTTTGCTTGGACTCATGACTTTCAAAGTTCACTCTCCATTGAATACTACTATGGAGATGAACCGCAGGCGGTTTATACCATACCCGTTGAGGGTACTACGTTGACTCCAACTGCTGAGGAATGGCAAGCTTTTGCTGAAACAGCCCAAGGACGAACCGTAGTTTGGCGAATTGTTGGTAATAATACCAGTAGCGAAATACGGCGCTTTATTGTCACTGACTGAGTCAAGTTAGTTAGGGTGGCATTGCTTACCAAGAGTGATGTGCGATGCACACCCTACTATTTGCTTTTGATTTTTTTACTAGACAGTTTCTTAAAGTCGGTTTGAGGCTTTTCAAATCAGTTAAAAAAGTAACATTTCATCTTCAGGTACCCAAGAATTAGCTATAAATCCTTCCAGTTTAGTCACTGGTTCCGGATCTTGACGACGGTAGTAGACTTGTACTTCTAAGCGACGTAAATCCTCATCAGGTGTTTCTACTACATGGACTATCCAATACCACTCACGTCCTGCCATCGTCGCGGTTCCTTCCTGGTTGCCCAAATCAAGCCATTTATCCTTAACTTGTAGATCAGTTAATACATTCATCGCTACCCAATGAGCAAGCGTTTTGTCACGGAGATAACGAGCATTTTCAGCATAATAGCCAGTAACTTTAATAACAGTTGCCAGTGCAATAGCCAAAACAGCCAGTGCTACCAACACTTCTAGTAAAGAAAATCCTTGGATTGCCATTTTTTGATAAAATTTACTCGCCATCATAATTTAGACCAGTAGTTAGTTTTTGTAGTATATTGCCACCTTTATTTCCTTAACTAAAATAAAATCAGAGATTTTTAATATGTCATTGAATTTTTCGCGTTACACCGGTTTGATAGATAAATACCGTGATTACTTACCCGTTCACGATGACACTCGGATTATCAGTTTGGCTGAAGGTAATACACCACTCATTCGCCTGCATAATATTCCTAAATTATTACAAAAAGAAGTCGACATTTATGTTAAATATGAAGGTTTAAATCCCACCGGTTCTTTTAAAGATCGGGGTATGACCATGGCGATTACTAAAGCCATTGAGGCTGAAAGTCGTGCAACCGTTTGTGCTTCTACTGGGAATACTTCTGCCAGTGCGGCGGCTTATAGCGCCAGAGCGGGAATAACGGCTTTTGTCTTAATCCCAGAAGGTAAAATTGCTTTGGGTAAGTTGGCACAAGCGATGATGCATGGTGCCGTAGTGATTCAAATCCAAGGTAATTTTGATGATGGCATGCGTTTGGTTAAAGAAGTAGCAGAACATGCTCCCATTACCATTGTTAATTCTATCAATCCCTATCGATTACAAGGGCAAAAAACGGCTGCTTTTGAAATTGTGGAAGCATTGGGTAGAGCACCAGATTATCATTGTTTACCAGTAGGTAATGCCGGGAATATTAGTGCTTATTGGATGGGTTATACCCAATTTGCTAATATTGGTATCGTCAATAAATGTCCAAAAATGTGCGGTTACCAAGCTAGCGGTGCTGCCCCGTTTTTACGTGGTCATCCAGTGGCGCATCCCGAAACGGTTGCAACTGCTATTCGGATTGGTAACCCCCAAAGTTGGGATAAAGCGGTAAATGCTCAACAAGAATCGGGGGGTTGGTTTGACGAATTTACGGATGAAGACATTTTAGCAGCACAGAAATTATTAGCTGAACGAGAAGGTATCTTTTGTGAACCGGCTTCAGCGATTTCTCTGGCTGGTGCTATGAAAGATATTAAAAATGGTAAAATTTTGGAAGGCAGTACCGTAACCTGTACCTTAACCGGACATGGTTTAAAAGATCCCGATACGGCTATTAAACAAAGCACTACTCCGATGATAAAAGTAAAAGCCGAACTCGAAGAAGTTAAAGCAGCGATTTTACAAAATATGAGCTAACTGCAACCGCTGAGGTAAAATCAAAAT
Organism: Thioploca sp.; assembly: GCA_012032555.1. GTDB lineage: Bacteria > Pseudomonadota > Gammaproteobacteria > Beggiatoales > Beggiatoaceae > Thioploca. The sequence goes on along the minus strand of JAAUSR010000001.1, from coordinate 83,711 downwards.
GATAATTCGCATAGCGATCATGATAAATTTATTGTTTTTCGGCTTTAATGCTCTCGCAAAAGAAGCCGAAGAAAAAGATGAAGTTATCTGGCAAGGACAGGGTGATGATTTCACTATTCGCTGGACTAAGACTGATATCACTGTTATCAATCAACACCAAGAAACGGTATTTTCTGCCGCTGCTTTAGCTAACAAGCAATTTATAGCTGATTTCCAAGGAGAAGCGGCTACCACCACCAAAGAACACCGTGATTGTCAATATAATCGTGATTTTATCCTGTTGTCTGTGGTTGGAACAGTGGCTAGTTTGCAAGATTCAGAATATGTTCATTGTCAAAATATGCCTCATCCAACCATAGAAACTCGTTTTATGAGTATTAATTTAGCGAAATCAGGTAGACCAGTAAAATTGACGGATCTATTTGCCGAGGCAGATATTCTCAAGGCTTTATTAGCGGATTCGTTAATTAAGTCAGCATTGGAACAAGCTAAATCACCGCAATTCCCTACAACTTTAAAAACGCTTTATGAAACTTTAGAATGGAGCGAAATACTGGTTAAAGAATGTGGATACTATTTACCGGCTGATTTTTTAAACCAGTTTGCTTTTCATCATGTGAATGATAATCAAATTGCGGTTCGAGTAAAATTACAACCCCTCGCACCGGCTTGTCAAACCCAGGACCGGCAATTAGGCTTTTACCTTCCCATTTCGGCTAATCTCCAATCCACTATTAAACAAGCACAAGTCGGTAAAATAGGGTTTTTAATGCAAACCAGTCCTACCGCCGCCCATAAAAAAACGACCTCGCTCCAGTTTTCTACCCGTCAAATCACCGCGAATAACTCAGTAGCCGTCACAGATAATGTTAAACGACAACAACCCGCTAAAGATAATATTAAACCACAACAACCTACTGAACCGATTTCACAACGAATTATCACTGTTTCACAAGCGCGACTTCGTTCCGAAGCCAACCGTAATAGTCAAGTGATAGAAAAATTACCGCTTGGCCTGATTGTCAGACAATTAGCACGTTCTAAACAACCCGAACTCGTCAATCAAGTAACCGATTACTGGTATCAAGTAACTCTACCTACTGGAGAAAAAGGTTGGATATTTGGTAACTTAACTCAACCTTTTGAACAACAAAAACGAGCTGAAATTTATCAACAACTAATGCAAGTACGCCAAGCAAAAAAGCTTGGCTTACTTGAACAAATTGAGTTGACTGACCTGTTAGACCGGGCGAAAGAGGAGATAACCACTCCTCCGGAAGTTGCTGCTAAATTAGCTTGGTCTCATTTGTTGTCCTTACAACGAGTAGTCGAACAAATCGATGATGAATTTCCTTATAAAACTTGGTTAGCTAAGCAAAAACAACAAGAGTGGATTTACCATGATGAAATTCAGGGACGTTGGCAGGTTAATGTTAATCGCGGCTGGCAACTCCACGCTAAATACTATCCTTTGCTAGTAGCAGACCAGATAGCTTGGTTAGCGGCAACGATGCCGTTGGGTGGTGAATGCGAGGGCATTTTTGAATGTCAGTTGAACGCTCTGGATCAAACTATCATTCAGTATTTAAAATATCATCCCACCGGCAAACAAGTAGAACTTGCACTTGATCAACTTATTCAGTTTCTTGATAATTCTCTTGCAACCCCAAAACTCAATTTAACGGCTGAAGACCGAGAGTTACCGAGATTATTAGCTGTGTTACAAGCAACACTGGAGAAAATTAAGTCTTCACGCCAAACCGATCTTCTAGCAAAGATAAGTCTGTTACAAAAACGGGTAACGACTTTTTTGGATAAATAAAAACTTGGTAATTTATTTCGCATGGGTTAAGTCAGTGTAAGAATATTCATGCTTTGCCCATGCACTGATTTTCTAAAATAGATCAAAGTAGTATATTTATATTATTACTCTATAATACCTTCGCCAAAAGTTGAGAATTAAACGAGATCATTATGAAAAATGCCTTTAAGTTAGAGTGATCGAGAATCTATTCAACTGAACTCAAAAAATAAGATTATTTTAAATAATATAACGTAATAACCATCTTATTTCTTTAATAATTAGCGATGGTATTATATTAATAGATTCTAAAGTTAAAGAAAACGATGTTTACCTATAAACAACTAAATTTATTAGCCGGGTTAAAAAATTCTTAATATTTTTAGGATAGGTAGAATTCTTAGTTATTAATTTGAGATTTTTTTGTAATCTAAGTCTATTTCCTTCAAAGAGAGGACCGATTTGTAAAGTTTCATCTCGCTTCACTTTATCTATGGTATTAATTAAATCAAGGTCTAACTTATCTTGAATATCAGATATTATCTCAACCGGCCTTGCTATTAAATCTTCATATCTTATCTCTATAACAGGATATTTTTTCTTTTTTAATTGATAGACCGTATACTTGCATAGTAGACTGACTAATAAGTAATATAAATTAGCTTTAAAATAAGATTTAGAGGGTTGTTTGATTCCTTTCTTAGCAAAAGAAGCTACTACACCTTTTGGATCGCGTTGGAGATAAATAAAACCCAACTGGTAGTGAGGTGAAGCAATTTCAGCAAGTCGAAGTGCCCTTGCCGGGTATTTAGAAGAATCTACAATAATTGAATTATCAATAGTTTCAAATAAGATTTGATATAAACTCAAGAGAAAATAGCTATATTCCTTAAAGTCTTTTCTTTTAGCTTTACTTCTCGTAAAAAAAGCAGTGTGATACTCGTATTTTCTAATTAATTCTTTTAACAGAAGATAATTAATATTATTATCGTAAAAGCGCTTAGCTAACTTGGTGTTAATTTTATCCCAAAATAAAAAGGTAGGAGAATCTTTAAAAAGACGCCAGTAACCAGGCTTCCCCTGGCTAATCGCATAACGATTAAGTTCACCACAACTTAAAATGTCTTTACCATTTCCTAAAATAATGTCTAAAATAGTTGAACCACTTCTACCAAGACTAATAATGTAAATTATCTTTTTCATAAAACTATTTAATTAAATTAATGAGTACTTAATCTAAGCCAGATAAAAGCTCATCGATTAATGTTGATATTTACATTAAAATTTAGTTAAATAAATCATTACTATGGGAAACTTACTATTGAAATTGGATTAATATAAGCACTATAGTATATCTTTACATTAAAGGCAACTGCCTGTCCAGTTTAGAGTTACCTCATTTGGAATGGATGAGTTGCAATAAGGATAATAAGAAGTCGTTATCTCACTTGGCGCGTTTTCGTTTGCCCTTGAGAGAGCCTTTAGGTTCACCCTTTTTTAGTCATGTCATCGCCATTTTTCTAAGTCGTGAAAAATTCACAGCGGGCAGCACGAGACGTGCGAATTTGGGAATGAATTTTTATTAATGAACTCAGACCCTTCCAATATTTCAATACTATTTAAGTTAAGGCGGGGTTGGCCCCGGTTGGAAATTTATTATAGTACTTGGATTACAAGAAATTGCAATCCTTGTTACCAGGAATGAATATTGGGTTACGCTTCACTAACATGACTTACTTGGCTTATCAACACAATTTTCCAGCGGAAGTGGTGGGAAAAATTATAGAACAGATGCGATTCGTTCCTCACCATATCCTCACTGCCATTAGGTTAAGCATTTCTTTCTCCCCTACTTACCAAAGAGGAAATCGGGTGGTTTAGAAAGTTTATTTTATTCAAAATGTTAACTACCTTATTAGGTTATTTTAGGAAACATCGAAACAATCTTTTAAAAGGTAAATATGCCGATATTCTAGAAAGTTTAACTCATTCATTTAAATCACTTGCAACTCATGATTTTTTTTGCAAGATTTGGTGTTAATTTTCCTGATGTTGAGGAAGATTTTTTTGATGATATTGAGAGGTTATGCCAGGATAGCTGGGAAATTAAGCGATAAGACCATTGTCTGAATCAGAATTTTCAAAATTAAACAATTAATAGAATAGGATGATTAAGTTGTAGTTAAATTCCGTGAATCCTTTCATCCTGAAAATTCTGATTCAGACGATAGAAGAACTAAGCTAATTAACTCCAATCTTTCAAAAAAGAAAGAAACTTACTAAACTGATAATTTTTTAGCCGCTAAACGCTTCTTGTTTACCATGACCGCACGTTTTATTCACCTATATTTACACACAGAATATTCCATTATCGACGGTTTAATTCATGTTAAACCACTCATCAAAGCCGTGCGACAAGCCGGGATGCCAGCCTGTGCAGTGACGGATTATAGTAATTTATTTGCCTTGGTTAAATTTTACCGTGCTGCCCAGTCAGAAGGCATTAAACCGATTATTGGTGTTGATATTCAGTTGTATCGTGATGATGATTCGGTTTCGTGGTTGGTATTATTGTGCCAAAACGAAATTGGTTATCGTAATCTGACTCGTTTGGTATCGCGTTGTTATACTGAAGGACAAAAAGAAGGCGTGCCGTATTTGCATCACCGTTGGTTAACCGGTGCTACCGACGGTTTAATCGCCCTTTCGGGTGGGCATGAGGGAGATGTTGGCCAAGCTTTATTAGCTGGACATCACCACTTGGCACAGCAGCGGCTAGCTGAATGGCATAACCTGTTTCCCGACCGTTTTTATTTAGAACTTCATCGCACTGGTCAGATTCAAGAAGAAAAATATCTGCATTTAGCGGTGGAACTGGCTTTAAACACCGCCACACCAGTAGTCGCCACTAATGCTGTCTGTTTTCTGACTGCCGAAGATTTTGAAGCCCATGAGGTCCGTGTCTGTATCCACGACGGCAAAACATTAGCTGATCCCAACCGTCCACGTCGCTATACGCCCCAACAATATTTACGTACTCCTGAAGAAATGGCGGAATTATTTGCAGATATTCCGGAAGCATTGGAAAATACTTGGCTTATTGCGCAACGGTGTAACTTAGAACTTACTTTAGGCAAAAATTTCTTGCCGGATTTTCCATTGCCCGCCGGTCAAACGGTGACAGAATACTTTCGCCACCAAGCCCAATTAGGTTTAGAGCAACGCTTAACCGTTATCTTTGATAAAACCAACGAAGCCTTTGCTCAACAGCGGCAACCTTATGATCAACGGTTAGCGACTGAGTTAGAGGTGATTCTGCAAATGGGCTTTCCGGGGTACTTTCTCATTGTGGCGGATTTTATTCAATGGGCAAAAGATAATCAAATTCCAGTTGGTCCAGGTCGCGGTTCAGGTGCCGGTTCGTTAGTCGCTTATGCGCTCGGTATCACCGATTTGGATCCGCTACATTACGAACTATTGTTCGAGCGATTTTTGAATCCAGAACGAGTTTCTATGCCAGATTTTGATATTGATTTCTGTATGGAAGGTCGAGATCAAGTCATTAATTACGTTGCAGAACGTTATGGACGCGAACGAGTTTCTCAAATTATTACCTATGGTACGATGGCAGCTAAAGCAGCAGTACGCGATGTGGGGCGAGTTTTAGGACATCCCTATGGTTTTGTAGATAAAATTGCCAAACTGATTCCGTTTGAACTAGGTATTACTCTCGGTAAAGCTTTAGAAAATGAAGAATTACGAATTCGTTATGAGCAAGAAGAAGAGGTTCACGCTTTAATCGATATGGCCCGTAAATTAGAGGGTATTATCCGTAATCCCGGCAAACATGCGGGTGGGGTGGTGATTGCACCGAGTGTTTTAACTGACTTTACGCCACTGTATTGTGAACCCGATAGTACAGATTTAATGACCCAATTTGATAAAGGTGATGTAGAAACCGTCGGTTTGGTCAAATTTGATTTCTTAGGACTGCGTACCCTCACTATCATTAAATGGGCACTAGCAACGATTAACCGCTTCATAGAACAAACTATTGATATTACTAAAATTTTTTTAGATGATGCCGAAACTTATGAATTATTAAAACGGGGTGAGACTACAGCGGTTTTCCAATTAGAATCAGCGGGTTTAAAAAAATTAATTCGGCAACTACGACCAGACTGTTTTGAAGATATTATTGCCCTGGTAGCTTTATATCGTCCTGGGCCGCTACAGTCAGGCATGGTAGAAGATTTCATTAATCGCAAACAAGGACGAGCTAAGGTTGAATATCCGCACCCTGATTTAGAACCGATTTTAAAACCAACTTATGGCGTTATTGTTTATCAAGAACAAGTCATGCAAATTGCTCAGGTATTAGCGGGTTACACGTTAGGTGGTGCTGATTTACTCCGCCGAGCCATGGGTAAGAAAAATCCGCAAGAAATGGCCAAACAACGCACGGTTTTTGTAGAAGGTGCCATTGCCCGGCAAGTGGATGCCGAATTAGCCAATTCCATATTCAATTTAATGGAGTATTTTTCCGGTTATGGATTTAATCGTAGCCATAGTTGTGCCTATGCACTCCTGGCTTATCAAACTGCTTGGTTGAAAGCACATTATCCGGCCGCTTTTATGGCAGCGGTATTATCTGCCGATATGGATAATACTGACAAAGTCGTCACCTTAATCCAAGAATGTCGGGTGATGAAATTACAAATATTACCACCACATATCAACCGATCAGATTACCCATTCACAGTCGAAGATAATGACAATTATGTCATTCGTTATGGTTTGGGCGCCATTAAAGGGGCTGGTGAAGCGGCGCTGTCAGGAATTTTAGCGGAACGTGCTCAAAATGGTCAGTTTCAAAATTTATTTAACTTTTGTCGGCGTATTGATTTACGCAAAGCCAGTCGTCGAGTTTTAGAAGCTTTAATTAATGCCGGTGCTTTAGATGAATTAGGACCAAGTCGAGCGATTCTTATGGCTTCCTTAGAAACGGCCATCAAGTTAGCGGAACGACAAGCCACGGATACCGCTACCGGACAAAATGATCTTTTTGCTGTGCCTAAAAATACGCCTTCAATTGTAGTTGAAGAAAATACACATTTTGTGACTAGCGAACCAGAATGGAGTGAAGCCGAACAGTTAAACCGGGAAAAAGAAATTTTAGGTCATTACTTAAGTGGGCATCCTATTAAACCCTATTTAACTGAATTAACCCAATTAACTCATCATCGCCTAGCTGAAGTGAGACCAACTCATCAGAAGCAAACCATACGAATTGCTGGTTGGTTAACGGATTTGCGCATCAATACTAAACGTGGCCGAGTTGCTTTTATTAGCCTAGATGACAATACCGCCCAATTAGAAGTCAAAGTTTATACCGAGTTATATGCCAAAGTGGAAAATCTCCTCGCCTCGGCAAAAGATTCTCTACTAATCGTTGAAGGTGAAGTTCGAACCGATGACTATAACGGCGGTCAAATGATGATTGCAGAAAATATTTTCACCCTAGAATCAGCTCGAGAAAATTATGCTAACCGTTTAGAAATCACGATTACCACCCCGCAAACGAATATGACTTTAGGAAAGCAATTGTTATCTCTCTTAATGGCCTATCGTCAAGGTCGTTGTGCGGTACTAATCCATTACCATCATATCGAAACAAAGGTCGATTTGAGGTTAGGTAAGGCGTGGCGAGTACAACCATGTGCGATTTTACTCAAACAATTAGAAGAATTAGTAGGAAAAGAGGGCGTTAAGATTATTTATTGAACTTGGCGATTATTAGATAGAAAGAGTATAAAACTTCGCTTTTCCGCCCTGGGTGTAATTCAAAGTACGGTAATACCGAAAAATTATTTATCCTCTGCTTGCCGGAAAGGAATCTATTAACCAAGCCGTACCGATAATGACTTCCAATAATGGCGCAAAAACGTCGGCAATTTGATTGAGCCTTTGGATATAGGCTTCGTCACGAGGTCATTTCGGAAACCAATCCCGTCAATGACGGTCTGTGTCTTCATAAATCTTGGTGATTGTGGTTCTCCCGTCGATTATTCCGAACCGATATATCATGATGACCTCTTCGTCAGTGAAGCTTCGGTTGGCATAATTCGACCTCAGTTGATAATAAGCCCACCACCCTTCGCGATAATGCTTGCAGACATACAGATAAATTGTTATTAATTGTCTTGACCAGTCCATTATTATCCACCTCGAAATAGGTAGTCGCTTTACTTTATTTTAGGTCGGCGATTGATGGACTGGCTACTAATTTTTAGCTCTTAATTCGCATTTAAAACTTGAAATAACACTACATAGAGAAATAAATTATTGGTGATTGAGATGAAACTCGCTGGAGATAATTTGTTTTATTATACCCCTTAACTCAGGAGTTAACTATTTATCATGATTCGACAAATTTTGACACTTGCTGCTTACGTTGCTTTAGAAGCTTTACGTACTCGCTTCTTTGCCGTTATTGTGATACTGCTTTTCATTAGTTTTGGATTAGCGGCCTTTCTAGGGCAAGTTGCTATTATCGAAACTCAAGCCATACAAAGTAGCTTATTAGCAGCTTTCTTGCGACTGGGTGCAGTTTATGTGATTAGTTTATTTGTGATCACGAGTATGGTCCATGAATTTCATGATCATTCTATATATCTTTTATTGTCTTTGCCTATACAGCGCAGCACCTATTTTATTGGTAAATTTAGCGGATTTGCACTGGTTGCTTTTATTACAGCAACTTTATTTGGTGCAGCACTACTGATTTATGTTCCTTATCAACAAGTTGGTTTATGGACATTATCTTTACTGGGTGAATTATTTATCGTTACGGCATTAAGTTTATGGTGTGTTCTCACTTTTCATCACGCTATTCAAGCTTCTAGTGTGGTGTTAGGATTTTATATTTTAGCTCGGAGTATTGATGCTATACAACTGATGGCACAAGGTCCCTTAAATAATTCACAATCTTCGCTCGATCAGTTTGTCAATACTTTAATTAAGTTATTAGCCATGTTATTACCTAATTTGGAACGTTTTACTCAATCTGAATGGTTGGTTTACCATACGGGGACTTTAAGTAATTTGATGGAAGTCGTTTTACAAACGGTTATTTATGTTATTTTATTAGTGACTATGAGTTTATTTGATCTCTATCGGAAAAATTTATGAATGAACAACAACGTTCTCTTCGTTGTATTCCAAAATCATTAATCGTATTATTAGTTACTCTTTTGGGGTTGCAAATTGCGTTGCATAATCAATTACCCCCACCCCGTTTGCAAGTTCAAAAACTGACCTCGCCTCCTAAAATCGAATTACTACGTGTATTTAGTTTAGGTGATCCCATTATGGGCGCTAAAATACTTATGTTGTGGCTACAAGCATTTGACAATCAATCTGGGCAATTTCTTACCTATAAACAACTTAATTATACTGCTCTGCAACAATGGATGGAACAAATATTGCTTCTTGATCCTCAAAGCCAATATCCTTTATTAGCAGCAAGTCATCTTTACTCAACGGTGAAAGAACCACATAAACAAAAACAAATGCTTGAATTTGTTTATAATCAGTTTTTTATTGATCCCGGACGTCGGTGGCCATGGTTAGCACACGCTATTATCGTCGCGAAGCATCGTCTACACGACCTGCCTTTAGCACTAAAATATGCCCAAGCCATTGCAACTCATGCAACCGATGATATGCCGGGGTGGGCACAAGAAATGCAGATATTTATTTTAGAAGATATGGGAGAACTAGAACAAGCTCGTTTAGTTATAGGAGGAATGTTGGCCAGTGGTAAAGTAACTGACTTAAATGAAATTAAATTTCTTAATGATAAACTACGTCATCTAGAGGAAAAATCAAAGGAATATACGAATCCTTAATCAATTTAAATCTAAAAGTGTAATAGAAAAGCTCACCTTTCAGTGAGTTGAAAAAAAGCTAAGATACGCTATATTTTACGTATGCAGTCAAAAAAGAAAGTGATATTATACTCATATAGTAAGTTTATCAAATTAAAACTAGATTAAATATTATAGAGAGAAAAGATTGTTATAATGACATTAACCAAGTTAAAAATATCGACTTAACCGTGCTCACTCATTTTATGGAGGTCAACAACATGAAAAAGCAAGCGGGAATTACACTAGTAGAAATTGCTATAGTGTTAGTTATTATTGGATTACTTCTCGGTGGTGTTCTTAAAGGACAAGAAATTATTACTAATGCTAAAATCAAGAATTTGGAAAATGATTTTAATGGCATTACAGCAGCCATCTATAGTTACCAAGATCGATATCGCGCTTTACCCGGTGATGATAAGCGTGCTGATAAACGGTTTGGAACAACAATAATTGGCAGCAAATTGGGGAATGGGAATGGCAAGATAGAGGGAGCCTTTAATGATAAGGTTACTGATGGCATTGATGGCGGAGACAGTTCAGCAGAAAGTCGCTATTTTTGGCTACATGTGCGCAGTGCTTCACTCATAAAAGGTGAAGCACTTGCTTCAGATGGCAAAATTTACTTGCCCAGTAATGCCTTTGGTGGAATAATCGGTGTTTCATCGGAAGGGTCAAATTCTTCTGCGATTTATAAACCGGCTAGCATGTCAGGCATCTATGTTGGGTTTTCCCAAATCCCGGTGAATGTGGCTGTCATTATTGAATCCCGTTCAGATGATAATATTCCTAATAAAGGAAGTATTCAAACAGATAGTACGGCCGGCACTGACTATACGGTTATGACAGAGCAAATAAACATGTATTTTACTTTGTAGTCTATAGACAACTAAAATAGATAAGCCGTTTTTTTCATGGTGTAATGGTGATGAAGAATGAGTGAGTGACAGACCCTATTCACATACACCAATAGGAAAGCATGACCATGAAAAGGCAGGTGGGGTTTACATTAATAGAAATCGCCCTCATAATGGTTATTATTGGCTTACTCTTAGGTGGCATTCTTAAAGGACGAGAAATTATTATTAATGCTAAAGTTAAAAAACTTGAGGGTGAGTATAAAGAAATTACTGCTGCAATTTACAGTTATCAATATCGTTATCATGCCTTACCAGGAGATGATAAATCTGCGACTAAAAAGTTTAAATTACCCAATATTACTCCAGAAATAACGACTATCACCAATGGCAATGGCAATGGGCAAATCAGTGGTGATTTTGATGATGCTTCTGAACAACCCGATAAAACTAAAGAAAGTCGTCATCTGTGGGCACATTTACGCTTAGCTGAATTAGTACAAGGTGAACCAGGCTCAACAATACTTCCTCCCAATCCTTTCGGTGGTATTGCCGGTGTTTCTTATAATACCATTTCATTTAATGGTAGGGTTCCGATTACTGTTCCCGGTTTGTTTGTGGGATTTACCAATATATCCAATCCTATTGCTATCATATTAGAATCTCGAAGTGATGACAATCAACCTCATAGCGGCGATATTCAAACCGAAGAATTTGATTATACTAATAACAGTATAGAACATAAAATTTACTTTGCATTTTGAATATCGAGGTAGAATAAATGATGAAACAACCTGGATTTACATTGGTAGAAGTGGCCTTAGTGATGGTTATTATTGGGTTGCTAATTGGTGGCTTTCTTAAAGGCAAAGAGTTTATTACACAAGCCAAACTGAAAAATATTGAAACGAGCTTTGAAAGTGTAGCCAAAGCACTTTATACCTATCAGGAACTTTACCATGCTTTACCAGGGGATGATAGAGAAGCGACTCGGTTTGACTCCAATATTATTATTCCCAGTACTCAAAATGGTAAAATCGAGGGTTTATTTGATTCAGAAATACCTAATGAAGAATCTCGTTTAGTCTGGTTACATTTGCGCTATGCTGGCTTAATTTCCAAAACATTTATTGATGATCCACTACAAATTTATTCCCGATTACAAGAACAACCTCGTCATATATTTAATGGAATAATTGGTGTTTCAAACGATTTAAATATCAATGGTGCTCAACTTAAAATGGGTGAAAATATGCCGGGATTATTCGTTGGGTTTACTAATATTCCAGGTAATATTGCTGAAGCTTTAGATATAAAAGGAGATGATGGTTTAGCTAATAGTGGTCGAGTGCGGAGTAATGAGGCTAATTATCAAGATAAAAATTTATTCTACAAATTATATTTTTATTTGTAATAACCAACATGTTCCAGCAACTTTATCCTCTTATTCCTCAATCCGTTATCCTTCGTTCGGATGAAGAAGTTCGTCCTTACGAATGCGATGGTTTATCTGTCTATACCGAGCGTCCTGGTGTAGTCATTATTCCCAATACGCTTGAAGAAGTTAAAACAATTATTCGATTTTGTCACACTTATCAAATTCCACTGGTTACACGAGGTGCAGGAACCAGTTTGTCAGGTGGTGCATTACCGCGTAAAGATGGAATACTACTTAGTCTAGCTAAATTTAATCGCATTATCAAGATTGATCCGATTAATCGAACGGCAAGGCTCGAGCCGGGGGTACGCAATTTAGCCATTACACAGGCAGTTACTCAATATGGTTTATACTATGCTCCGGATCCGTCTTCTCAAATTGCCTGTACTATCGGGGGTAATGTTGCCGAGAATGCGGGTGGTGTTCATTGCCTTAAATATGGTTTAACTGTTCATAACATTCTAGAACTCAAAGTACTTACGATTGAAGGGGATTGGCTCACCATCGGTAGTCAAGCTTGGGATACCCCTGGCTATGATTTATTGGCCTTAATAACCGGCTCAGAAGGTTTATTGGGCGTTATTATGGAAGTTACCGTTAAATTATTGCCTAAACCAGAACAAACCTGTGTGCTATTAGCGGCTTTTCATAAAGTGACTATGGCCAGTGTAGCCGTAGCCAATATTATTGCAGCCGGTATTATCCCAGCTGGACTAGAGATGATGGATAATGCTGCCATTCAGGCTGCAGAAGACTTTGTTAGAGTAGGCTATCCAGTAAAAGCAGCAGCTATTTTATTATGCGAATTAGATGGCCACCGTGACGAGATTGACAAACAACTTAAGCAAGTATCCACTTTATTAGAAAGTGCTGGTGCCTATGAGATTCGCTTAGCCCAAAATGAGCAGCAACGTCTCCAATTTTGGGCTGGGCGTAAAGCGGCATTTCCAGCAGTAGGGCGAATTTCTCCGGATTATTACTGCATGGATGGGACTATCCCACGTCGACACCTATCTGAAGTATTACAACGTATTAGCGAATTAAGCCAACAATATGGATTAGCTGTTGCGAATGTTTTTCATGCTGGTGATGGTAATCTTCATCCGCTGATCTTATTTGACGCTAATCGAAAAGGTGAACTACAACGTGCTGAGGAATTTGGCGGAAAAATTTTGGAACTCTGTGTCGAAGTAGGAGGCACTATCACCGGAGAACATGGGGTAGGTATCGAAAAGCTTAACCAAATGTGTATCCAATTTAATACGGCAGAACTCACTCAATTTCATGGTATTAAATCAGCTTTTGACTCCGCCGGATTACTAAACCCCGGTAAAGCGATTCCGACTTTACATCGCTGCGCCGAGTTGGGCGCCATGCACGTACATCATGGGCAATTAAGGTTGCCAGAATTAGAACGTTTTTAACTGTGTTACCCGTAACTTCTTGTCGTTAGAAGTTACGGTTAGTTTCTAACAAGTTACCAAATGAGATCTGTCTATTCGATTATAGCGGAAAGCATTTAGTCGCTTGTGGACCCTTATCTCCTTCTTTTGATTCAAATACGACCGCTTGGCCTTCCGCCAAAGTTTTAAACCCATCTTTTTGAATACTAGAAAAATGAACAAACACATCTTGGCTGCCATCTGCCGGTGAAATAAAACCAAAACCTCTAGTTTCATTAAACCACTTTACGGTACCTTGCATCATACCTAATAACCTCATTTTTACAACTTAAAATCTACCCGCTTGGGTAGGATACTCCAAAAAATGTTGAAATAAGACTTTAATAAAACTAGCTGTTCCTATAATGCCTTTATTTCAACGGATGCAGTGTGGCGTTAATTCGAGAAAGCATCTCATTCGGACGACTAAACACTACAGAAGAGAGGATAGTATATTTTGTAGTTTCCTACAAGCGTTTAAACACTTTTATTCTATTTAAATTGCTATTTAATTTATTTTTCAATAGAAATTTTTCTCTATTAACCTAGAATTAAAGGGTTAACGACGTTGTCGTAGTTCAAGTAAATTACCTTCATGATGAATCTCAACATGAGATAAAAAATTCATTCCCAACAGAATATCAAGCGGATATTCCCCATCTACAATAACGGCTTCTAACTGATTAACAATAATTGCGCCCACTTTAACTTGTTCCAATTGGATCCGGTCAGTTTTCATTACACCGGCTGCAGTAATAGCTGGTTTACTTTCATGATTGGATTGGTTAAATAATCCTAAATATTCAGCTTGCACTGAACTCATCGCAATATGAGTCGCCCCGGTATCGACTAAGAAAACAACTGGAGATCCATTAATTTCACCCGCAACTCGATACAAACCTTGGGCATTGGCTGGAATACGAACCAGCGGTTTTGATGAAGCGTATAGCCGATTATGATTCAGAGCACGACTTAGTTGATAAGTAGTTCGACAACCTTCTCTTTCAAGTATCGCTTGTTCGGTATCAGCCGCAATCAACTTAATGCCTTCCGGACTGATTTCTCCAACCTGAAGAACTCGGTATTTACCATTCACTTTTAATACGGCAACGTGCTGAGATAATCCAATAACAGCAATAGTAGGCTCTTCTTTGGCAACAACATTGATAATGGTAAAGGTTAAAACCAACCCTAAACCTAATAACTTTTCCAATTTTTCCATGGGTTACTTTCCCCCTTTAGCAAGAAAAAAGGGGGGATTTATAAGATAGTTGCGGTTAAAGTGCTTTTACACTTTGTAACAATTCAGCGGCCATTTTTTGCCCATCACCATATAACATACGGGTATTGTCGGCATAAAATAACAAGTTTTCAATTCCAGAAAAGCCCGTACCCCGCCCACGTTTAATCACAATAACATTTTTAGCTTTATCCGCATTCAGAATAGGCATCCCATAAATGGGACTGCTGGGATCAGTGCGTGCTATGGGATTGACCACGTCATTGGCGCCTATAACTAAGGCTACATCGGTTTGAGCAAATTCGGCGTTGATCTCGTCTAAATCGTAAATTATATCATAAGGAACACCGGCTTCTGCCAATAAGACGTTCATATGACCAGGCATTCGTCCCGCGACCGGATGAATAGCAAATTTCACTCGTACTTCACGTTCTATTAAAGCTTTAGTCAGTTCCCAAATTTTATGTTGTGCTTGTGCCACCGCCATTCCATAGCCAGGAATGATAAGAATTTGTTGTGCATAAGCCATCATAATAGCGGCATCATTAGCATCAATGGGCTTGAGGCTACCCTGCACGTCGGCTTCAGTCATTTCTTGACCACCGGTGGCACCAAAACCACTAAACAACACATTGCCTAGAGAACGATTCATCGCTCTAGCCATCAATTGAGTGAGTAGGGTACCAGCCGCACCCACGACTGTACCGGCGATAATCATAGCCGCATTACCTAGCACAAAGCCTTCAAAACCCACCGCCAGTCCAGTTAAGGCATTGTACAGTGAAATCACGACCGGCATATCAGCTCCCCCAATAGGCAAGGTCATCAGAATTCCAAATAATAAAGCGAAACTAAAAAACAAAATAATGATAACCGTAGCAGTAGCTGGTCCTTGAATAAGGATAAATATTCCTAATGCTAAGGTAATAATAAATAAAACTAAATTGATCAGTTGCTGATTTGCAAAAAGCCAAGATTTTTTCATTATGCTTTGCAATTTGGCAAAAGCAATAATAGAACCGGAAAAAGAAATGCTACCAATGATAGCACCTAATACCGCTAAAGTTTGTACAATTAAACTATGTTGAGTTCCTTTAATTAATTCGACTGCAGCAATTGTCGCCGCAGCACCCCCACCCATACCATTATAAAGCGCGATCATTTGTGGCATATCGGTCATAGCGACATGTTTAGCTAGCCACCACGCGGGTAAAGCACCTACCATAATAGCAATAACAATTAAGCCGAGGTTACCCAAATTGGGATATAAGAAAGTAACTAAAGTGGCGAGTACCATGCCTATACCCGCCCAAACAATACCACCACGTGCTGTAACCGGCGAACTCATCCGTTTTAAGCCTAAAATAAATAAGACCGCCGCTAAAAAATAAAAGCCTTCAATCAAAACATTTTGCCAATGAGTTGTTGAGGGTTCTTGAACTGCGAAGGGTGGGAATTCAGAAACCGTGACGGGAGTGGGTACCGGCGGAACGGCTAGCCCAGTTGTTATTGTAGTTTCAGCCAAGTATAATACCGTGTTGCTATGATTCACTTTGTCCCTCCTTTACTGCTTTTGAACATTTCTAACATCCGCTCAGTGACGACATAACCGCCTACGGCATTACCGGTTGCTAAGATGACACCAATGAAACCAATTGTCTTTTCTAAAGTCGTATCAGCATGTCCTAAAGCAACCATAGCACCGACTAACACAATACCATGCACAAAATTAGAACCGGACATTAAAGGCGTATGCAAAATAACCGGCACGCGAGAAATAACTTCATAACCGGTAAAAGCGGCGAGCATAAAAATATAAAGTGCAGTAAATCCTTCGATCATAGCTTGGCTCCTTCTACTAACTGACGAGTTGGTGCGTGTTTAATTTCTCCAGCATGGGTTAAAGTGCTACCCACAATCACTTCATCTTCCCAATCAATTTGTAGCTCACTGTTTTTAATCATCAGTGACAGTAAATTGAATAAATTTTTGGAATACATTTCACTGGCATGAAGGGGAGTTTGACTCGGTACATTTAATGGACCATGAATGATCACGCCTTGATGTTCTACGGTTTTACCCGGTTGCGTTAATTCACAATTTCCGCCCCCTTCGGAAGCAATATCGATAATCACAGCACCCGGGGTCATACCCACCACCATCGCTTGAGTAATAATTTTAGGTGACGGACGTCCCGGTATAGCAGCCGTCGTAATCACCACTTGAGCTGCAGCCACATGTTTCGCTAAAATGGCTTGCTGTTGTTGCTGTTCTTCCTCAGTCAACTCACGGGCATAGCCGCCTTGTCCTTCCGCTTTAATCGGCATATCAATAAACTTCGCACCTAAAGACTGTATTTGTTCTTTAGTAGCTGCCCTAACATCATAAGCTTCTACCATTGCGCCTAAACGGCGGGCTGTTGCAATAGCTTGTAGTCCTGCCACACCAGCGCCAATAACTAATACCTTAGCGGGACGAATAGTGCCGGCTGCTGTAGTTAACATGGGAAAAAAGACACTCGCTAAATCAGCCGCCATGATAACCGCTTTATAACCGGCTACGGAAGCTTGAGAAGATAACGCGTCCATGGATTGGGCACGAGAAATACGAGGCACGAGTTCCATAGCCAAACTGGTGATTTTTTTATCGCGCAGTTTAGCGACTCGTTCGGGATAATGGTGCGGTGCCATAAATCCGATTAATACAGTTTCGGTTTTCATCTGTTCGATTTCGGCTATCGTAGGCGGTTGTACTTTCAAGATCACCTCCGCTTGTTGATAGACTTGCTCAGCCGTGTCAACCAATTGGGTATTTTGATACGCTGTATCCATAAAATACGCGCTCTTACCCATGTCTTTCTCTATAACTACCTTGACGCCCAGTTTAACCAAACGATTCGCAATTTCTGGTACTAAAGCGACTCGCCGCTCTGCTGGCGTCTGTTCTTTGGGTACCGCCACACATATTGGCATGCTGCTATTCCTTATTCAAAATGAGAGTTCAACCAAAATTAAAGGTTCTTTACTTTAACACAGTGAAGTTGTTCATCATATAATGGTGTTGGCAAAGCGGCAATGGGTAAGCTATTTTAGCTGATTTTATATTAGGTTAACCTATAATGTTATGATGAAGTTAAGGAGCAGTTTTCCCGCCTTACCCAGGAGTGGGTAGGTGATCGTTAAAAAATCAGTAATGATTTTAAAATCACTACTTTATCAGCAGGGGATTGTCAATTCAATTGACTATTTGACTAAGCTTGAGTCATGTCCAATTAGAATTAGGCGATTATCTTCTTATATTGTTCAAACTCGTGGAGATAGTGATTCTTATCTCAGTAACGATAAAACGGTTGCCATTTCATATAACTTCCTGAGCGCCATAACCATTCCATCGGTCCAAAATAAAACCGTCGCATCCACCAAGCACTCAAGATAACTTGGATAAAATAAATCAACAAAGCTAAAACCACCCCCTTAGTAATACCAAATTGTCCAAATAACCCCAAACCATAACCATAGAAAATAAAGGTACAAATAAGCGATTGAGTTAAATAATTCGTCAAAGCCATTTGTCCCACTGGGGATAGCCAACGCAGAAATAATTGCCAGTATGGTTGCCGAGCTAAAAGGATAAGTGCTGCAATATAACACAGGCTTAAAGCTAAGGAACCAACTGATTGTGCAATTAAAACCACGAGTGCTAATGGAAAGGGTTCATATTGCTCTAAAGTAATACTCCAAGTAGCATAAATAAAATTACTGGTTATTCCTAAACCCAGTCCCCACCAGAATAATTGCTGCAAAAAGGTTAAGTTATCATCAAGCTTTTGAAAAAGCTGACGTCGTCCAAAGTAAATACCAATTAAAAATAAGGCTAATATTTCTGGTGCTCCAATAATATCAACCCAAATAACCCTTGAATGGATTTCACGAGCACGTTGAGCGGTAATTTCAGTAAAATTACCTTGAGCATAAATTTGATAAATGGGTTCAAGTATTGTGGTCTCACTAGCGGCTGATTCGATGATCGGGATATCCGAGTTGACTATTGCTTGTCCAGCATTAATCAGTTCTTGTTCATCGATAGTAAATTGCTCTACTTGAATTGATTCATTTCTAAAGCTAAGAATTAAAAATAGGTAGATGAAAAGTGAAATAGCTAACCAAATTCCTACCCAGATAAGTAATGTTCTTGGTTGTGCTTGACGGTAAAAAATTAATAACAAGCCAAGTACAGCATATAGGGTTAAAATATCACCTACCCAAATAAAATAAGCGTGAAATAATCCTACTATTAATAATAAAATTAGCCGGCGACAGTAAAATAAAATAAAACTTTGATCTTTTATCGTGAAGCGACGTATTTGTAAGGTTAATCCTAAGCCAAATAGAATAGAGAAAATAGGATAGAATTTGCCTTCTGCTAAAAAGAGAATACACCAAGTGGTGGCTTGATCGAGCACTGACATCTTAGGATCAAAAGAAAACAGGGATTCTTCGATAGGATGACTGAAGCTATATAGGTTAACAATCAGAATACCTAATAAAGCAAAACCTCTTATAATATCAATCGTTTGTATGCGTTCTGTCGATGTCGTTGGTGATAAAGATGAATGGAAAAGTGATGGAAACATAACTAACCTAATTTGACTCTCCAGCTTGAGAAAATGAGTAAGTAATAAATTTAGCTAAAAAATTTTATGGTAATTATGGATTAACTCTTGAAGATAGCATTGAAATAATCTGTTCTTACATAATATATAAGGTAATTGATAACTGATAACTGAATTACCACATGTTTAATGAATTCATGACTGTTACCACGAAATGGTTAGACTTATTCAAAAATCTATTACATAACGTAACGTTATCAGGATTACTTGAGTTTTTTATCGTTACTTTCATAATCACAGTACTCTTGTTTTTCGGTTCAAAATTGTTATTATACTTGCTTAAGTATACTATTGAATTGGCTAAGATCTTATTGAAAGTTGTTAGTATTTTGCTATTAGTATCGCTATTCTTAGTTCTTATTAATACAGCCTGGGATTCTAACAGACCTTGTCGTTTTAAATATGAAAAATATATTACTCGATGCTATCACCAACCGCGAATACCACCAGAACAAAATTTTCAAAGACGAGGTGAAAGGAAATTTTAGGGGGGTGAAGGGGGAATTAAAGTTATTTCAAACAAATTTAACCAACGTTTTCCGGTCACAAATAATCTATCATGCAAGGCGTCGTAGGCAATACCGTTAACTACCTCAGCTTGACTACCCGTTTGTTGTTGCATTAATCCAGTTAAGTTAATCCAACTCTTTACTTCTCCAGTATTAGGATTGATACGAGCAATCTTTTCGGTTAGCCAAATATTGGCAAAGATTTCTCCTTTGATATATTCCAATTCATTAAGATGAGTTACCGGCTTTTTTTGGGTATGTACCTGGATACTATATTGCTTAATTAAAGTTTTAGGATTGAGAAAATATAATTGTTCACTTCCATCACTCATGATTAAAAAATCTTCATTATGGGTAATGCCCCACCCTTCGGTAGCATAGTTGAAATCTTTAATCAACGAAAAATCCTCTTTTTGGTAAATAAAACCTCGCCGAGAACGCCAAGTTAGTTGGATTAATTGGTCATGCCATAGCGTTAGACCTTCTCCAAAGAATTTTGGAGATAATGATATTATTTTTAATATTTTCCCAGTAGGTAAATCGATACGTCGTAAAGAGGAATGTCCCCATAAGCCGGTGCTTTCATAAAGTACACCTTTGTCATACACTAAGCCTTGGGTAAAAGCTTGAGGGTCATGAGGATAAATATTAACAATCTGATAGCTATAAACCGGTATTTCTGCTGGGTATCCAAAACAACTTAAACAGCTTAACCACATGCTTACCATTAATTTCATAATGACTAAAATTAACACTTATTTAGTTTATTTACTTAAAATCAATTTAGTTAGTCAAACAGTCAAACCCAGAAATCAGTTGAAACAGTTTAAAATATATAATCCTATTCAATCTTAAATTTCCCCACTGGGATAAGCCGGTAAAATAAGATTAAACGAAAGATTATTACGAAGAGATAACCGGCTCGTTTTGTGAAATCAAATAAATAGGAAGAAATAGAGATATCAATCTATAAATTTAACGGCACTCAATTAGATAGAACAAGGCCAATTTTAATGATAGCACTTATTTTGGAGATAGGAAAATACCTGATGGCCCAGCCGCTATAGAAATAACACCACTGGCTAAAGAAACACCTGCTCCCGCTACGATAACAAGCTTCGCATCAATACCATGCCTTAAGGGCAAACCCTTCGATTTGCCCTGTTACTCAAAAGCTTAACTTAATTAGCATTGAAGGTTAGCATGGTTTATATTATTAATTTAAGTGTTGGGCGTTATAATAACAACTTATTGATTCATTTTGGTTTAGCTTCATAAATTCCCCGTTCTATCAAATAATTGAGGATTTGTTCAACACAGTTTTCTATGCTACGACCACTCGTTTCTACTATCAATTCAGGTTGTTCAGGCTCTTCGTAAGGTGAGGAAATACCTGTGAATTCTTTAATTTCACCGGCTCTGGCTCGACGATACAGTCCTTTGACATCACGTTCCTCACAAATGTCTAATGGACATTGACAGTAAATTTCAAAAAAATCTGCTCCAACTAAATTTCTCGCCTTGGCACGATCGGCACGAAAAGGAGAAATAAAGGCCGTTAACACAATCACTCCCGCTTCCACAAATAGTTTAGCTACTTCACTGATACGCCGAATATTTTCCACGCGGGCTTCATTGGAAAATCCTAAATCTCCACATAAGCCATGACGTACATTATCACCATCCAAAACAAAAGTATGATAACCCATTTGATAAAGGCTTTCTTCTAGGGCATGGGCCAAGGTAGATTTACCAGCGCCAGATAAGCCGGTAAACCAAAGTAAAACACTTTTATGACCATTTAGCTTTGCTCGACGTTCCCGTGTTACAGTAGCATGATGCCACACGGTATTGCTACTTTTCGGCGAGTGAGTTGTCATTATATAACCCTTTCATTTTGTTTGATATTAAAAAATAAAGCCATGTTTATTCGTCATCCCAACTGAGTAAAGGTATTTGATCAAGCCGGGAGTACTCAATAGGTAATGTTATAATATAAAAAATTGAGGTTACTTACCTTAAGTCAATTTAGGCCAGTTCTCAACATTTCTCAAATAACCTAAGTCCGGTAAAGCAGCAAAATAAGTTATATTATTGAAATAAGCCTTTGAAGCCAAAATAGCTCAAATTAACTATCAATAAAACTAACGTAATATTATATCACTGAAGCATTGATTTGAAAAAAAATTTTAGTAAAATGCTGACAGCAAGTTCTTCAATAGGTAATCTTAAGAAAGATCGGTTAACATCTCGTCATTTAAATTTATTGCTAAAATGACCATTAAGTATAAATGGTTATGTTAACTATAGCAGCACTAAGTGCGCTTTGTTTGCTGGTTATCTTTCCAAGAACCTTATTAACCGCCGGTATAAAAAATTAATTCAGTTCATAGTAATTATCGAGAAGGTCATTATCTAACACGTCTAGATGTTATTATTCTTGTAGTTAGGGACAAGAGAAATATTTCTCTGTAAAATAAACCGCTTAATTTATGCAACTCCCCCTCAAGAAAGCGAACCATAACAACCAGTGCTTAGCTTGCATGAGGGCGTATCTCATTATACAGTGTGCAGTTACTGATTTTTCACCTAAGGAGACTATGAATGCCCAAAATTTTACTGGTAGAAGATAATGAAATGAATCGTGATATGCTCTCTAGACGTTTGAAACGTAAAGGGTTTGATGTTGTTATTGCCGTAGATGGTGGACAGGGTGTGGATATGGCACATAACGAAAAGCCCGATTTGATCTTGATGGATATGAGCTTACCAGTTAAAGATGGTTGGACTGCCACCAAAGAATTGAAAGCAGCAGCGGATACTCAAAATATTCCGGTTATCGCTTTAACAGCGCATGCGATGTCTGGGGATCGAGAACAAGCATTAGCAGCAGGTTGTGATGATTATGATACTAAACCAATAGAATTACCACGCTTACTGGGTAAAATTGAAACTTTGTTAGCGCGGTAATAATAAAACACATAGAGATTTTTCATTATGGGTGTTGTAGGAACTGGCGGTTCAAGTTCATCTTCCGGCGTGGAGAAAAGTATTCGTTACGACGTTGAACTGGTGGAGATAAAACAGGATTTGATCACGCTCACCAATGCGATTGGTGCTCATATTGAGAAACTATTAAAGTACGCTGATCAAGAAATGACTTACCATGATTTTATTCCAGATCTGAACAAAATGTTAGTGGCCGGGGAGCAGTTATTAACTTTAATTACCCAGTTATTTTCTGAGAAACATTCTCCCCATGGCGAAATTGACCGGGAAGCTTTTACTTCCACCATTCGTCATAATTTACGTACACCTATTAATGCGATTATTGGCTATGGTGAGATGCTATTAGAGGACGTTGATAAAGAGACTCACCACCAAGCGCAAACTGAACTGCAAAAAATTCTTACCACAGCACGGCGATTACTGACTTTAATTGGTGATCTATCCTATTATTCTAAGTCAGAATTGTTGCCCAAAAAAAAAACGAGCTGGAACCAGAACCAATCGTCTCTACAACAACTTTAATGGATGAGGTGGTGCGTACTTGGCGTGCCACTGAATCACTTCCTCCAGATTTAACTTTAACACCTTCAGACTCATCATGGACAAATCATCACCCTTTCACTCCAAATGATTCGGATCTTTCCTTACATAGTGCCTCGTTACTAGTTGTTGATGATGGTGAAAGTAACCGTGATTTACTGTCACGACGTTTGGATCGGCAAGGATTTCACGTTGAAGTTGCTGAAAATGGACGACAAGCACTACAAATGATTCGTCATCAAAATTTGATTTAATCTTATTAGATTTAATCATGCCAGAAATGAACGGTTATCAGGTACTAGAAACCATCAAAGCTGATAAGGAACTGAACCCGATTCCAGTTATTATGATTTCCGCATTAGATGAGATTGATAGCGTAGTACGCTGTATTGAAATGGGCGCAGAGGATTATTTACAAAAACCTTTTAACCAAGTCATTTTAAATGCCAAAATTTCTGCTTCATTGGAACGAAAACGGTTTCGAGATCGAGAACGTGCTTTTATGCTTAAATTACAAAGTGAGCAAAAGAAATTGCGGATAGAACAAAAGAAATTGAAAATAGAACAACAAAAATCAGAAAAACTACTTCTTAATATCCTACCTAAACCGATTGCTGATCGGTTAAAAAAAGGCGAACAGACTATCGCTGATAGTTTTCCTGAAGTCACCGTATTATTTTCTGATTTGGTTGGATTCACTGAATTATCAACGACGATTGAACCCTGTAAATTAGTAGAGAAATTAAACCAAATTTTTCTCGCTTTTGATAAATTAACTGAAAAACACCAATTAGAAAAAATTAAAACGATTGGTGATGCTTATATGTTAGTAGGTGGTTTACCAACCCCACGCCCTGATCATGTGGAAGCGGTTGCCAATATGGCATTAGAAATGTTAACCACTATTAATAAAATCAACCAAGAAGTCCAGGCTCATTTTCAGATTCGAATTGGGTTTCATACCGGTCCAGTCATCGCTGGGATCATCGGGAAAAATAAATTTAATTATGATTTATGGGGAGATACCGTCAACATTGCTAGTCGGATGGAATCACGCGGTCTGTCCGGACGTATCCAAGTTTCTGAAGCAACTTACCAACGTCTTAAAAATAAATTTGTGTTTGAACAACGTGGAGCAATTGAAATCAAAGGTAAAGGCAGTATGGTCACTTATTTACTTAATGACAGAAAATGAACAACATAAATTATAATAATTTATTGTTTTATACAAAAATTTTATAGTGGCTAATCTTAAAACCAATCAGAAGCAATTTACCGCTATTTTAGTATCTACATGGGCGTCATTGATCTACAATCTTTAGATTGATGAAAAATAAATTTCCCTCTGGTATCGTTAATTAATTAGGAGGTATGACACGTTAGTATGACGTGTTTATATTATGAATAAATGGTTCTCGCGTCTGTCACCCACTTCTCAACAACTAGAAGAAAGAATTAATCGTAGCCTCGATCGACAAGTAAAATTAGCCGTAACCGGTTTAAGTCGGAGTGGTAAGACGGTATTTATTACTTCGTTGGTACATCAACTCTTACATGGTTTAGAAGGCACTCATTTGCCTTTTTTCCAAATTGTGAATAGTGGCCGATTACGCGGCACTAAGGTGATGCCCCAGCCAGACATGCACATTCCCTCATTTCGCTACGATCGGGCTATTGAGCAGTTATGTGGAGAACCGCCAACTTGGCCAGCACCAACCAGTGGTATTAGTGAAATTAGATTAGCTGTTCGTTATCTTTCTCAGAATCTGCTTTTGAAACAGATTTCACCAATTAATACCTTGTACATAGACATCATTGACTATCCTGGTGAATGGTTATTAGATTTACCTTTGCTGGAATTAACTTATGAACAATGGTCAGACCAAATAGCCGCTACTTGCCAAACTGAACCACGTTTATCTTTATCCACCGCTTGGCGTTCTTATATCAATGAGATTGATGCAAGCGAATCCGTGAATGAAGCCACTTTACGGCAAGCGAGTATACTTTACACCGCATTTTACATCAATGTAAAACTTCTCAATATGGTTTGAGCTTGTTACAACCAGGTCGATTTACTATGCCCGGTGATTTAAAAGGTGCACCTTTGTTGGAATTTTCTCCTTGGTTTAAAATACCCCAAAATGGTTATGCTGAAAATAGCTTATTTGCAGAAATGAAAAGACGTTATGAATCCTATAAAGAACATGTTGTTAGAAAATTTTATCATGAGCACTTTGCTAGCTTTGATCGCCAAATTGTATTAGTGGATGTTTTGCGAACCTTCAATGCGGGTTACGCCGCTTTTGTCGACATGCGTGATGCGATTAATATGGTACTCAACAGCTTTCAATATGGTAAATCCGGATTACTAAATAAACTTTTTGGCTTAAAAATTGATAAACTATTATTTGCTGCCACCAAAGCAGATCATGTTACCCCTAATCAATTACCTCACTTAGAACGCTTTCTTCATAGCATGTTAGCAACTTCTCATAATAATGTTCACTTTGAAGGGGTACAGACTGAAACCTTGGCATTGTCAGCCGTTAAATGTACTCAGGCGGCCTATGCTACTTTCCAAGGTCAAAAGATTTCTTGTATTAAAGGTGTTCCGGTTGATTCAGACAAGCCGGTGGCTTTATTTCCAGGTGAAGTCCCTATCGAAGTGCCTATGCCAGTAGAATGGACTGAAGGGCGCTTTAATTTTGTTGACTTTAAACCACCTCGGTTGGCTAATGTCCATGGTACCGGGCTTCCTCATATTCGTCTTGATCGGGCACTCGAATTTTTGCTTGGAGACAAATTTTAATGAATGCAACTATGTGTAATAAACCGATTTACTTTGAACTCGATGAAGTAGAAAGTATTGCCGAGGAAGAAGCTACAGTCGTCTTAGACTATAAGCCGCCAGTGATTTTACCAGCCGACCTAGAACTAGAGTTAGAACCAGAACCTTTACCAACGACCACTATGGTCAGTACTTGGTCTGCAACCACTACTGTCAATCCTCGGTTATCTTCCTTTTCCATTCACTCTCCTTGGATATGGTTAGCTACCTTTTTGGGATTACTACTGGTATTAATGTTATTGCTTGATACTTATTATCTGGTACTTGAACAATATAGCCGCAGTTTCTTATTAGGTACCCTATTTTTAGCTGTCATTACTGGAATAACAGCAGCAACGACCGTTTTAATTTGGCGTTCCTATCAAAATATAATTGCCTTGCGTATGATCTCTGCGTTGCAACAAGAAGGTCAGCAATTGATGACCAGTCAAAGTTATGGTAATGCCATTTACTATATTAATCGGGTCGCTCATCTCTACATTGACCGTCCTGCTACCAAATTGCGCCTGGAACAATTTTACCTAACTTTAAAAGATACTTATCAGGATCGTGAAATCTGCGCTTTGTTTTCTAAGCAGGTTATGAAAGAAATTGATCAACAAGCACATTACATTATTACCCAACGTTCTAAAGAATCGGCCTTACTGGTCATGATAAGTCATGTTGCTTGGTTAGATGCTGTTTTCACCTTATGGCGAAATATTCGTATGATTCAAGAAATTGCGGTTTTATATGGCGGGCGACCGAGTTTATTAAATTCAATTAGCTTGATCCGGGATGTTCTCCAAAATTTAATTTATGCCGATGTCAGTGAAATGGCTGCTGAAAGTATCGCTGAAATTTTAGGGAGTTCAATGTTGTCTATTTTATCTACCCAAATGGCACAAGGATTAGGAAGTAGCGTACTCACGGCTCGAGTGGGATTACGTGCTATGCAAGTTTGTCGACCTTTGCCTTTTTTAGAGGGAGAAAAACCTCGTTTAAAAGAAATCCGCAAGGAAATTATCAAATCACTTAAAAAATTAGTGGCTACTCAGGAACTCAAGGATAAAAATGTTTAGAGATACCGACGAAAGCTCATCCGGCGGTTTTAACTCGTTTTGAATCAATCTTGGAACTGTCGGAAAATACCCGTGGGGATGAGATAAAAGCCCATGAAGCCAAGTAGCAACCTATGGAAATATTTGATTTTCGCTGTTATTTTACTATATGCGTTACTTTGGCTGTTAGATCCGGGTAAAGCGAGGCGAGTTCTGTGGGGAGCAATCAGTGTTATTGATAGTTTGATAACCCAATTATTTCATCCCTCCAGTTCGGCTACTTCTCAATTTTATCCCATTTTATTAACTACCGATAAGCAAGCGTTACGTATTTTTCTAGCACAACCGAATGCAGAACTCCTGAAGATAAGAAATGGGTTTTATAATCAACCGGCTGGTTATTACATTCAAATAGATGAACAAGGTCATTGTTATGCTAAAACAGCGGTTGAATTTGATGGTCAATGGGAAACCCCAGCTAAAATATTATGTCCTCAAGTAGCAGCTCTTTTATCTGGAACAATTAACGATTCTCACCCGATACAACAACCCAATGAATGCAAAGACAATTTTGCTTGTGAAGCCGGAGATGAATAATCCATTTAGAACTCAGTAGCAATCGGCATTAAAGTCAGTTAAAAAATATTCTAAATAAAGGGTTTCCAATCCTGATTGAGACGACAACGTTCTAAATAAATTTGAGCGACACTATCAGCGGGATTGCGTTGCAGACAAGCTTCAAAGAGTTGCGCAGCTGGCAGAAAATCTTTAGCCTCATAAAGTGATAATGCCTCGATAAAAGGTCCTAAAGTAGCTAACTTAGCAGCCTTGCTATCGGGATCATCCGCCTCAAAAACTTCATAAACGGTTACTAATTCTGATTTACCTTTAACTTGGACTTGATCAATTCGCCTGATAGCGTAGGCATTGGGGTTGAGTAATCCTAAATAAGTTTGATGACTAATCAGTAAAGGTATACCATAATTTTTAGTTAAACCTTCCATTCGTGAAGCTAAATTAACGGCATCACTAATAACTGTACTATCCATTCGTTTCTGTCCACCCACGGTACCTAACATTAATAAACCGGTATTAATCCCAATGCCAATTTGAACCGGAACATAACCAACCAATTCACGGTGTTCATTATACTTTTTTAATTGGCATAACATATCAATACCCGCTTTGACTGCATCATCAGCACTACCGCTAAACAAAGCCATAATGGCATCACCAATATATTTGTCAATGAATCCAGTATGTTCAATGATAATGGGTTCCATGCAACTAAGATAAGTATTAATAAAGCGGAAATTGTCTTCCGGAGTCATGCGTTCCGATAAGGTCGTAAAAGAACGAATGTCAGAAAACAAAATTGACATCTCTTTTTGTACCTGGTCACCTAATTGTACTTCGACAATACTTTCCTTATTTAAAAATTGTAAAAATTGTCGTGGGACAAAACGACCATAAGCAATGTTAATTTTCGATAATTCCAAATGCATTTTGATTCTAGCCATCAACTCACTTTTGGAAACCGGTTTGGTTAAATAATCATTGGCGCCCGCATCTAATCCTTCAACTAAATCAGAAACTTGATTTTTAGCCGTTAACATTAAAATCGGTAATTCATTAATCGGAAATTTTTCTCGTAATTTTTGACAAACCTCATATCCAGTCATTTTCGGCATCATGACATCCAACAAGACTAAGTCCGGCTGGTAACCTTTTTCTACAATGGCTAAGGCTTCTAACCCATTCATGGCTTGAGTAATTGAATAATTATGTAATGATAAGTGATTAATAAGTACTTGCAAATTAACCGGCTCATCATCAACGATCAAAATTTTGAAATAGCCATGTTGTTTAGAAGGAATCGGTGGAGTAATGGTGATATCTGGATAGATCTGTGCGGATAAACTTTGAATCACTAAAGATTCTCGACTCGGTGTAAATTCATCTAAGGAGAGACTCTCTACTGCTTGGGAGGCCGTTGGTAAAGTGAAAGTAAAGCTAGAGCCTTGGCCTAAAGTAGACTGAACCGTAATTTGCCCACCGTGTAACTCAACCAGTTGTTTAGTTACCGCTAATCCTAAACCGGTACCTCCATAGAGCCGAGCTGTTGAGCCATCTCCTTGTTCAAAAGATTCAAAAATACTCCCGATTTTATTTTCGGCGATGCCAATACCGGTATCAATCACCTGGATAGCTAAAAAATTTTCTTGGACTTCAGCCGCTATTTCTATCGAACCGCTATCTGTGAACTTAATCGCATTACTCACTAAGTTGTGTAAAATTTGTTGTAACCGGTTTTCATCCGCATAAGCTGGCGGTAAATCGGAAGAAATCGCATTAATAAATTGTAAATTTTTTTTGCCCAATAGAGGTCGACTCAAGGTAAAGACGACTTCAACAATTTCTCGCATACTTACTGACTTGAGTTGCAGTTCAATATTTTTATGTCGCAGCTTAGAAAAGTCGAGAATATTATTCACTAAATTAGCTAAACGCCGACCACTAACCACAATCATGGCTAAATTAGCTCGAGTTTGCTCTGGTAATGGCCCGGTAGCACCATCTAACAGAGAATCAGCAATACCAATAATCCCATTGAGTGGAGTTCGTAATTCATGAGAAGTATTCGCTAGGAATTCATTTTTTAATTGATCTAAGCGTTGTAAATCTTGATTTTTGGTCTCTAAAGTCTGAAAAGACGCTTTTAACTGTTTGGCCATACTATTGAATGAATTAGCTAATTCACCTAATTCATCAGCACGTCCTACTGGTAAAATTTGGTCCCAGTCACCATTAGCTAACTTCTTAGCGGCATCATTAAGGCGTAAAATAGGACTGACAATCCATTTAGAAGTAAAGACACCAATTAAAGTAGCTAGAACTAAGGCAATTAAAGTCAGTATTAAGGTGGTGCGGGTATTAATATTGATTTGTTCCATGAAATCTGCTTCTGGAACCACCACAATAATCAGCCAATCCAGATTAAATTTGTTTTTAAATGGAGAAACCCGAACACGTTGTCGTTCACCATTCGCTGCAAAACGTAATTCCCTTGTTTGCGTAATTTGAGTAAAATTACCATAATAATCAACTAGGTATTTTGCTGTGGCTTGAATCAAACGATCATCCACATCAAATGCTTTTAAGCGGCGTTTATTTTCATCAAAAGACGGATAAGGAAAGGAACCACCGACCAATAAACCAGAACGTTCGACAATAAAAGTTTTTCCAGTTTTACCGATTTTAACGCTCCGTAAAAATTCGCTAATCTTGGATAAAGTAAAATCTGAGCCTAATACGCCTTGTAACACCCCATTTTCATCGAAATAAGGATAAACAAAACTCATTCCTAATTGCTCTGTCCCTTTAGAACCGATAAATTGGTAAATTTCAGTCCAAACTGGTCGACGGCTTGAACAGCTGACTGATACCAAGGGCGTAACCGTGGATCATATTGTTGAGGATTGTGTAAATCGATAGAATAACCTTCCTCATCAAGGTGATAGTCTTGCATGAAACCACCGGTATTATTATCTTTCAAATTATAAGCTAAACCACTACCGTCTAGTCGTTGTAATGCAATATAGTTACCTTGTTCATTGCCAAAATAAATATAACTTAAAGAACTAAATACTTGACTTTGTTTAATTAAGTGTGGTAACCAACTCCGTAACTGATTCAAATCTAGCTGATTATTACGAATAGCATTGGCATTAATATTTACCACCAAAGAAGGAATTTCTAGGTAGGAATTGATATATTGTTCAATCCGGGCATTGATTTCTGTATGCAACTGAGTAACTAAATCATTGATCGCTTCTTGTCCATTCCGAAAGGAAAAATAGCCGGTTAGTCCAACCGCTATAATAATTTGGAACATAAACGGGACAATAAGGATCACTCGAATATGAGCTTTGCCAGAAATTCTAGAAACGAGATGGTTTATTAATTTGAGCAACATGTTGGTTGTTAACTTAATGATGTTCGATCTCGCATTCTTTTTTCAGAGCAATAGATATTTTTACACCCGACAATAAAATCAATCATCAGCAGCAGAGCGTTTACGTAAAGTAGAATTAGGATTATCAACAGTAAAGCGAGCAGCACGATGTTTGCGTAATTGTATTAAGGTGAAAACCGGGCCAGAAATAGCATAAAGTAAAAAACTAACAAATAAAATTTGTGGTGGACTAATCGAAATAAGCACAAATAACATAACCACACTCAAGACTTTGACAAAGGGAACCGGGCCTTTTAGATCGAGTTCTTTAAAACTCCGATAGCGAATATTACTTACCATCAAGGCACCAGTGGCAACGGTAATAATAAGAGCTGGTACCGCTAAAACCGTGCCGTCAAGCTGGTGATCGGTACTCAGCCACACAAAACCAGCCATAACTGCTGCCGCTGACGGACTTGCTAATCCCTGAAAATGCGCTTTATCCACTTTACCGACTTGCGTATTAAAGCGAGCTAAACGCAGTGCAGTAGCGGCAGTATAAATAAAAGCGGCTAACCAACCAATCTTACCAAATAGGTTAGATACTGCCGCTAAACTAGATAAGGACCACTCATACATCAATAAAGCCGGCGCAATCCCAAAACAAACTAGATCGGATAAGCTATCATACTCCGCTCCAAAAGCACTTTGGGTGTTAGTTAGGCGCGCTACTCGTCCATCAATCCCATCTAGAATCATCGCGATGAAAATCGCAATCGCTGCCGCTTCAAACCGATTATTAATGGCCGCGACAATGGCATAAAAACCGGAAAATAAAGCGGCTGTGGTGAACAGATTAGGTAACAGATAGATACCACGCCGCCGCTTAGGTTTATCAGGCCGGTCTATTTCATCAGACATAGCACATTAATTGTAATTAAAATTAGTGGTAAAATTCATAGTCCGATCAATACCAACAATAATTGGGCATACCTCAATTTAACTCAACCAATATTTAATTTTCTGCTTTTACCATACTGAAAAGCAGAACTTAATACAGAAAATCTAGTTTTTACTTCTATCAACTAATCGATTCGTTTTAATCCAGGGCATCATTTCGCGTAACCTTTCTCCAACTTGTTCAAGCTGATGTTCACGAGAAAGACGACGTTTAGCTTTAAAAGTAGCCTGACCAGTTTGATTTTCCATAATGAATTCTCGGGCAAATTCACCGGTTTGAATTTCTTTGAGAATCTTACGCATTTCGGCTTTAGTTTGTTCAGTAATGATACGTGGACCGCGGGTTAAATCGCCATATTCAGCCGTATTAGAAACTGAATAGCGCATGTTAGCAATGCCACCCTCGTAGATAAGATCGACGATTAATTTAAGTTCATGCAAACATTCAAAATACGCCATCTCTGGGGCATAACCGGCTTCTACTAGCGTTTCAAAACCAGCTTGCGCTAAAGCGCTTAACCCACCACAAAGGACAGTCTGCTCACCAAATAAATCGGTTTCAGTTTCTTCCTTAAAATTGGTTTCAATGATGCCGGCTCGTCCGCCACCATTGGCGCTGGCATAAGAAAGTGCTAGTTCTCTAGCTTGTCCAGAGGCATCTTGATGTACAGCAATGAGACAAGGTACTCCACCACCTTGGGTGTAAGTGGAACGCACTAAATGTCCTGGACCTTTGGGTGCAATCATGATTACATCTAAATCTTTTTGCGGTTCAATTTGGCCAAAATGAATATTGAATCCATGCGCAAAAGCTAAAGCGGCGCCACTTTTAATATGAGGAGCAACGCTGTCACGATAGAGTTTAGCTTGATGTTCATCCGGTGCTAAGATCATAATCACATCTGCCCATTGTACTGCTTCTTCAATAGGTTTACTGGTCAAGCCAGCGGCAGCGACTTTGTTAGCCGTTCCAGAATGACTGCGTAAGCCGACTACCACGTTTACCCCCGAATCTCTCAAATTATTGGCATGGGCATGTCCTTGTGAACCGTAACCAATAATAGCTACATTTTTATTTTGAATCAGGGAGAGGTCAGCATCTTTATCGTAGTAAATATTCATGTTATTTCCTTGGTTATAAACTAATTTTTATTTTAGTTAAATTTATCTTAGAAAAATCGCTAAATCAGGATAATCAGTATTACAAGGCTTACGAGTGAAAAGAATATTTTTCATCTGGTGTTTATCATACTGGAAACTTTTATTCGCCGTAGTCTTTTTTTATAGTGACTTGATTACTAAAGAGTATATGACGAAATTTTAAATGTGCTAGAATTGAAAATTCTGAGTGATTTTCTATCATTTTAATTAAATAGTGAGAGATGATTTCTCCCGCTTGAGTTTGTTTTAGCCAACCCGTTGAATTGTTAGATTTCATTTTTATTAACAATGTATAAAAATCATTTTCTTGTTGACAAAAAATAATATAGTCACATTTTATTTTTAATTCTTTAATTGGAGCTAATAGTGGGTGAATGTCTATTTCTTTATCGAGTTTTATGGTAAAAGTTTGGGTATGCGTTTTCCTCAGTTTAACCCATTTACATTCGGCTTGATGTTGCGATTCATGTAAAGTAATGATATTACCTTTATCTTCAGCATAATGAAATGGTGGCGCAATGGCTTCTTTTAAAAGTGGTAATACGGCTATCATGCTGTTTCAAAAAGTTGGTAATAAAGGTTTTCTGTGGTGTTATCCAATTGATCAATCGTCGCATCTATCGTTTTAACGCTAAAACCAGTATCCGCAACTTCGATAGGTTCGATAGTGTTATTGCCAAACCAGTAAGCGCCTACCTTATTTTTATCTAAAATCGAATCGATTTCATAACCATAATCTGCTGAGATTGTGGCTAAATCAGTGATAGCCGATTTATTTAACATGATAAGATTGTTAAGTTCTTTGATAATATAATCACTGTGAGTACTTAAAATGACTTTGAAACCTTTATTAACCGCTTTAGCAAAAATTCTCGCTACCATCCGCTGATTATTTGGATGTAGATTTAATTCGGGTTCATCTATCATGATAATATCATTAGGTTGCGCCATATGCCTAAAATAGAACACTAAACTAGATAAGGATTTAATCAGTGATGAAGAAATAGGTAATTCTAGAGTTTGTTGACTATTTTGTGGTATAAATTCGATATTACCATATCCTGAAATAGCAATTTGGCCTTGTAATAGTAAGTTTTCAATCTCATCAGCGAAGTTGGCAAACTCACTTTCATTTTTTGATAGATTAGCTAGATCATTGACAAAATATAAATAATCATGAATTGCTAATGGATAACGGGGAACTAAATACTTTTCAATATTTTCTTTGTCCAAGATTTCTAGTATAGACTTTGGTTTCGATAGTATTAAAGAATGAGATAGTTTATCTAATTTTACGGATCTTTCTCTAAAGATCTCTTTGGCCAAAAAGTTAATCGCGGTACGTTCAGCCGGAAAAAAATAGATAGCACTTGGAAGCAATAGCTTAAAAAGATAGTAAGATAGCTGGCTTTTTATAAATGCTTGTCTTTCAGCAAAGCTTAATCCTTTTTGAATAAGTTTAAGATTACCTTGTTTAGAAACCGACCAAGCTTCCTCATTTTTGAATTCAATTCGAGCCACACCATCTTGACTAAAATTAATTTGACTGGGTTGGGTAATTTTTACAGATGGTATTATCTTTCTAGAGGAGAATATTTCTAACATTAGCCGTGGCGTTATCGTTTCATTAATTAATTTAAAAAATAGCTGATAATTGTTTAGAATTGCCTTTCTTAAATCAAAAACGCTTAAATCGGTATCTTCTATTTGCAAAGCTGATTCAAATTTTGTTGCAACTTCATAGCGTTCATGAAGTTCTCCTATTTTATATAATCCATAAATCAAATAAGCTAAATAAGATTTCCCGCTATTATTTGGCCCCGTAAAGACTATTAAGTCTTTAGATAAGTCAAGTTTTCCGCTAGCTATTGGACCTAAGTTTTCTATCTTAATTTCCACTAATAACCTAATTATATATATTTATTTTAAAGTTAGGGCGAACCTACCAGCTCGCCCATACATTTACAGTGTTTAGAATGAGAATCGGCAACTTTATAAATGTAAACTTTTGTTACCTCTGCCAATTCCGGAAACCCCAGAACGCACTACTTCAACAATCAATGGGGCTTCAATGGCTTTAATAAAAGCATCAACTTTATCACCAGTACCCGTCATCTCAATGGTATAATTACCTTCAGCCACATCAATAATTCGACCCCGAAAAATATCGACTAACCGCTTAATCTCTTCACGTTGATGAGCAGTTGCCGCTTTGACTTTAACTAACAAGAGTTCCCTTTCAATGTGACTACCTTCTGTTAGATCAATGAGTTTAATAACATCAACTAATTTATTAAGTTGCTTAGTTATTTGTTCAATAATGTTGTCTGAACCTCTCGTGACCAGTGTCATTCTCGAAATGGAAGGATCTTCAGTGGGTGCTACCGTCAAAGATTCAATATTATAACCACGAGCGGAGAATAAACCGGCGACCCGTGATAAAGCACCGGCTTCGTTTTCGAGTAAAATAGAAATTGTATGACGCATGATTAAGCTAACTCTCTTAGTGGGGATAACACCATTTCATGTTGCCCTTTACCAGCGGCCACCATGGGATACACGTTTTCACCTTGATCAATGATAAAGTCCATAAAAACTAGCCGATCTTTTATGGCTAAACCTTCTTTCAGTGCCCCTTCTACATCAGCGGGGTTTTCAATGCGTATGCCGATATGTCCGTAAGCTTCTGCTAATTTCATGAAATCTGGCAAGGCATCTACGTAAGAATGTGAATAACGTTTGTCATAAAACATTTCTTGCCACTGCCGCACCATTCCCATGTAGCGATTGTTTAAATTAATAATTTTAATCGGTAAATCAAATTGTTTACAAGTAGACAGTTCCTGAATACACATCTGAATACTCGCTTCACCAGTGACACAAATAACGGTATCATTCGGATGAGCTAATTGCACACCCATAGCAGCGGGTAAACCAAAACCCATTGTGCCTAACCCCCCAGAATTAATCCAGCGACGCGGTTTAGTAAATTTGTAAAATTGGGCAACAAACATTTGATGTTGACCAACGTCAGAAGTGATAAATACTTCTCCTTGGGTTAATTCGTAGAGTTTTTCAACCACAGCTTGAGGTTTAATCAAGGGACTGTTATGGTCATAACGTAAACATTTGGTGGCACGCCAAGCATTAATTTTTTCCCACCAAGCGGCTAAGGCGTCGGAATCGGGTTTACGTCCAGTTTCGTTAATCGCCTGAATCATATCATTTAACACTTGACCCACTGCACCTACGATGGGAATATCAACCTTCACGTTTTTAGAAATCGAGGAAGGATCCACATCCACATGGATAATTTTGGCATCAGGACAAAATTTCTCGAGTTCACCAGTAACTCTATCATCAAAACGCGCGCCAATAGCCATAAGCACATCACATTCATGCATAGCCATGTTGGCTTCATAAGTCCCGTGCATACCAAGCATGCCGAGAAATTGCGGATCAGTTGCCGGATAAGAGCCTAATCCCATTAAAGTTTGGGTGATAGGAACGCCTAATAAATGCGTCAATTGGGTGAGGGCTTCGGAACCATTACCTAATATCACTCCACCACCCGTATAGATAATAGGGCATTTAGCGGATAAAATTAAGTCCACCGCCCGCCGAATTTGACCCGGATGCCCGCTTAATACCGGTTTATAAGAACGCATATCTAGGGTTTCTGGATACTCAAAGAGCGCTTTTTTAGCAGTGACATCTTTAGGAATATCGATTAGTACCGGCCCCGGGCGCCTGTTGTAGCAATATGAAAAGCCTTCTTAACGGTGATAGCTAATTTATTCACATCGTTGACTAAAAAATTATGTTTAACACAAGGACGAGATATCCCCACGGAATCGACTTCTTGAAAAGCATCATTGCCGATTAATTGGGTAGGCACTTGTCCAGTAATAATAACCAACGGAATAGAATCCATATAAGCCGTCGCAATACCGGTAATGGCGTTAGTGGCACCGGGTCCGGAAGTGACCAGTACTACGCCAGGTTTGCCAGTTGAACGCGCATAACCATCAGCGGCATGGGTAGCGCCTTGCTCATGACGAACGAGAATATGTCGTATTTGGTTTTGTTTAAACATGGCATCATAAATATGTAATACCGAGCCACCAGGATAGCCAAATACAAACTCAACTCCTTCAGCTACTAAACAATTCATCAGAATGTCAGCACCAGTCATCATTTCAAGTTTATTGGCCACATTCATTTGTTTTTATTCCTCTAAAAGCAATAGAAATAGTGAGTATATTACGGAAAATTTAGCTTATATTAAAGCGCAAATAGTAAAAAATACCAAGCTTATTCAGTTATCCGTTATCATTAAAAAATTAATTGTGATAATAATTAGGTGGATAAACTGAGTTTATTTTAAAAATTTTTATATTATCATGAGCTTAAATCATTATGCTGAAGAAACGTCTATGGCCTTGTAAAGGCGCATGTAAAAATGCTTAGAACGCTGCTTTAAGAATAAAACAAAACAGCTTACAATATTATTTATGAGCAAATGCTAATACACAATTGATTTATACACCAGCCCTCATTCAAAAAACGCCGTTTTTTAAATGATAAAAAGTGATTCATTTTTAACTAGACCCAAATAACCGGTTAACTATAACGAAAAATAAATTAACGACATAATTTTAATATAAAGCCATTATTTATTACTAAATATTTCTTAATTAAATCTTGGAAATAACAACCTTAAATAATCTAAATATCAACTTTAATTTCAAAATGATATGAAAGCAGTCGCAATCAAAGCAAACCCGACTTCGATCGATGAAGAACCAAGTCTTTACGCTAAGCATAAGAAAATATATCCTCGGATAGCCTTTGGCTTTTTTAGTCGTCTCAAAGCATTGAGTGGTATAGTTTTATTGGGTATGTATTACCTGTTCCCTTGGCTCCAATGGGATAATCGACAAGCTATATTGTTCGATTTACCAGGACGGCAGTTTCATGTGTTTGGTCTTACTTTCTGGCCACAAGATTTTATTTATTTAGCGTTTTTATTAATTATTGCCGGAATAAGTTTATTTTTCTTTACCACTTTAGCGGGTCGACTTTGGTGTGGTTTTGCTTGTCCACAAACTATTTGGACCGATTCGTTCTTGTGGCTAGAACGGTTAACGGAAGGTAATCGTTCTCAACAAATAAAACTGGACCAAGCTCCTTTGACATTGCGTAAATTTCGCATTAAAACAACTAAACATTTCTTATGGCTCACTTTTGCGGTGTGGACCGGTTTTACCTTTGTCGGGTATTTCACGCCCATCCGTGAATTGGGTCAAGGTGTTATTAGCCTTAACCTCGGTGGTTGGGAAACTTTCTGGTTATTATTTTATAGTTTGGCTACTTATGGTAATGCCGGTTGGTTACGGGAGCAAATTTGCACCTATATGTGTCCTTATGCACGTTTCCAAAGCGCTATGTTTGATAAGGAAACGCTGATTATTGCCTACGACGAAAAACGAGGCGAACCACGTGGAGCTAGAAAACGCAAAGTGGCTCCCAAAGCGCAAGGACTAGGTGATTGTATTAACTGTACGATGTGTGTCCAAGTTTGCCCGGTTGGCATTGATATCCGTGATGGCTTGCAATATCAATGCATTAGTTGTTCAGCTTGTATTGATGCCTGCGATGAAATTATGGATAAAATGAATTATCCACGCGGTTTGGTCCGTTATACCACAGAAAATTCACTTAATGGTATTCCGACTCAGGTATTGCGTCCGCGAATTTTTGTTTATGGTGGTATTTTATTGGCTTTATTTATTGGTTTAATTTATGCGATTAGTACCCGCGTTCTTATTCAAGTCGATGTCATTCGAGACCGTAATAGCTTATTTAGAGAAACGGCAACCGGTTTAATTGAAAATGTTTATACTTTAAAAATGATGAATATGGACAATAAATCACATCGTTATGAAATTACGGTCAGTGGCATTAAAGGACTCCAATTGAGCAAATACCAACCCGTTATCGTTAATGCCGGTACGGTAGAAGATATTTCGCTAAGTTTATTAGCTAATCGCGCTAATATACTTAAACCGAGCACGGAAGTGACTTTCAAACTGGTGGCGACAGATGATCCACAGTTAACTGTGACAGAATTAGCCCGCTTTTTAGGTCCGCTTATTCGGTAACACCCTAATTGACTAGAATATGGGATTATAGCAACAATGGATCATAGCAAATAATGAAAACCTTAAAACCACCTTGGTATCGTGAGCCGTTGGTTTGGTTAGTGATATTTTTTCCAACCGTCGCGGTCATAGGCGGTTTAATCACTCTTTATCTCGCCGTCGCTTCAGATGATGGTTTAGTGGTTGACGATTATTACAAACAGGGATTGGAAATCAATCAAGTTATCGCACGTGATCAAGCCGCTAGGTTTCACGGCTTGCAGGCTATTTTAGATTTTAACCGCGATCCAAAGCTGATCTATTTAGCGCTGAGTGCCAAACCCGATTATGTTTTGCCTAACCAAATTGAACTCAAACTGAGTCACCATACCCGGGCCCATTTGGATAACCGTATTATACTTGAACGCATCGATAATGCGCTTTACCGAGGCGCATTACCGAATCTAAAACCGGGGGCTTGGTATGTCGAATTAGCTGCAGATGATTGGCGCTTATTAAAATCACTGCAAGTACCTATTAAGATCGAGAAATTATATATTAGCTCATCCTGAACTGCTATCATCCCGCAACTGATAAACCGATTTCATTTATGGTTAAGCGCTCTTTCAATGAGTATCGGATTGGTAGGATTAATTTGGTTGTTAAAGTTCAAGCGTTTTCGCTGAGGTTACTTACCTGATCTACAACATTTTGAGCAAGATTCAACGGATTATCAAGATGGGGCGGATAAATAGGAATAAGAAAAAATTCCCCTCTTCCAGCGGGAGAGGGAACCAAATAGTTGTTTGCATGCCAACCTCTAACTTAATCGTAATAAAAAAAGCATCAACCGCCTTCTTCTTCAGATTCCGAATAAATGTGATAAGTATTAATACCGACTTCTTTAGCAAGATACATTGCCATATCAGCATGTTGGATAAGGATTTCCACACTTTCATGTTGGGAAGCCATTTGATCATCTGGGTAAAAGCTAATACCAATATTGCAATCAATTTGAGGTAGCTGTCCATTAATTGATGCCGGTTCACTGATACGGGTAATTATTTTTTCCGTAATGATACGAACATCATAATCTTGATGTATTGGTGAGAGAATAATGCCAAATTCGTCACCTTCTAAACGTGAAACCGTATCACCTTCACGAATACATTGTTGGAGACGATAAGCAATCACTTTAATAAAATCATCACCCACATCAAAACCAAAATTTTCGTTAATTCGTTTAAAATCATCTAAATCCAAATAAAGTAAAGCTAATCGTTCTTCTTGTCGACAAGCTCTCGTTAAGTATTCGTAAAATAACAATCGGTTAGGTAGTTCGGTCAAGGAATCATAATGAGTCAATAAGCGTAAGCGTTGATCGTCTTGTTTGAGCGCACTTAGATCAGAATATACCGCAACATAGTGAGTGACTTCATTATGTTCACCCCGAACGGCACTCATTGACATCCAACTCGAATAAACTTCTCCATTTTTACGTTGATTCCAAATTTCACCTCGCCAACGGCCGGTTTCTCGTGTTGCTGCCCACATTTCTTCATAAAAAACCCGGTCATGATGACCTGATTGTAAAATCCGGGGATTCTTATCGAGTACTTCATCATAACTGTAACCCGTTAATGCTAAAAAAGCTTGATTAACATCAATGATGTGACCTTCAGCATTGGTGATCATGATGCCATCCGAAGTTGTTTCAAATACTTTAGCCGCTAACCGTTGTTTAGCTTGAGCACGTTTACGTTCAGTAATATCCTCGATCATCTGAATGATAAATTGGGGCGTATTATCCGCTTCTCTTACTAGGGAGGTGGTGAGTCGTGCCCATGATATGGGGGTATTTTTGCGGAAAAAATATTTTTCCATTTGATAATAGTCACGTTCACCCGCTAACAATTGTTGATAGAACTCTCTTTCTACTGCGGTATCATAAGGGTAAAAAAATTTGTTAAACAATTTGCCGCGTAAATCCGCTGCTTCAATGCCCAGCATTTTTTTAGCGGCGGGATTACTTTGGATCAATTGCCCAGTCATGGTGATTAAAGCAATACCCATAGCGGCTTGCTCAAAGATACCTCGAAATCGGGCTTCGCTCGCTTGCAACGCCGCCGCCGATTGTCGAGCATGGAGAATAATTTCTACCCGATGACGTAACACCGCCCAATGAACCGGTTTGGTAATGTATTCAGTTGCGCCCGATTCAAAAGCTTTATTAACCGATTGTTCATCATCCAGTGCGGTAATCATAATAACCGGAATGTCAGCGCCGGTTTCTAATTGCTTTAACTGTGCACAAGCCATGAAACCATCCATAACCGGCATAGCAGCGTCCATTAAGACCAAATCGGGGTAACAGTGTTGAAATTCTTCTAGGGCATTAACACCATTTTGTGCTTCGGTAACACGATAACCCTGTTCTTCAAGGAGGTTTTGCAGCATACCTCGCATAAAAACATCATCATCAACGACTAGCACGAGGGGTGGTGGTTGGTTTTCACTCAACATGTTTTGCTTTCTCCAAGGGAAACCGAAGTATTTCGCTTGCC
The DNA here is from genome assembly GCA_012032555.1 of Thioploca sp. GTDB lineage: Bacteria > Pseudomonadota > Gammaproteobacteria > Beggiatoales > Beggiatoaceae > Thioploca. The sequence goes on along the minus strand of JAAUSR010000001.1, from coordinate 41,601 downwards.
TTTTTTAACTGTATAGAAACCAGTTCCTTTACCAGTGACATTGGCATGACTAAACTATTCCAACTGTAGACACCAGTTGAGCCGTCGTTTCTCTTTGATCAGAGCCAAATTATCATTAATAAAATGATCACCCATACCATTTGCCAAATTGGGTTACATAGCACTAATTGCTTTCCATTAGGTAACAATCTATTAACAAGTGACGAAATCAGTTTACCACTACTTTAATTTGACATTTCATTGAGGTCAACATTTGGTTAACCACAGTTTAGTTAATAATATTATCTTTTATGATTAAAATGTGCCATACCCTTTAGGACATTGTGACAAAGAAATGTGACAAAAATACACATGATAGCTCACGAGTTTAATCTATGATTTTTTGCTAAAATTTAATTCGGTAACTCGGCGTTATCGTACCGAAAAACAAGCCAGTATTGGTAATTTGTTCTTATATTAGAATTAACAACACAATTAGACAGGAAGGACGCAATGAATCCCACCATAGTTGAATAGTGATAACATCATTTACCCGGTCAGGGATAATAGCGGCCAGATGAAGAAAAACTAGGAAAATTTGGTGGGCCGTGTGCGGTTCGAACGCACGACCAACGGATTAAAAGTCCGGTGCTCTACCGACTGAGCTAACGGCCCGCATTTAAAGCGCGGTATTGTAACTAGGGTTGATAAAAAATTCAAGCTTTTTCACCGACAAAATACAAAAAAGCAACTGTCATCCCCTTCAGCAGATAACAGTTGCTCCGCTCGTTATTAATCAGTTGCTATGTGCTTTTAGTTAGGTGCACAATAAGTGTCTGTCATTTCGTCTCCGGTATTTTCATCCATCATATAATAGCAGGAACCCGCTTGAGGAGAGAGTGGCTCACTGAAAGTTTTTACACCATCGTCAAGACTTACTTCGAATCTTAAGTCAGTTGGGTTGCCATCTTTTACAATCACTACCGCACCATCACCGGCTAAATTGAAGTTGAGAATACCATTCTCATAAGAATCGATTTCTACTCTACTAACCGGTAAGCAATCGGTATCGGTTACAAAACCAAAACTCGGATCTATTTCTACATCACCGGTGAGACCGTCAGGAAATTCAATTTTTAAGGTACTGTAAAGATCGTGTGTTGGTATACGGTCAGCAGCCTTAACAGGGCCAGTACCACCGAAGGCTGGAGTGAGTTGAATAGCAGTACTATCGCCAGGAGTAACAAAGGCACTACCAAGTACATTATCATCATGCTTTTTAGTATACACTGGACCACTGTAAGCTGCGGTGAACTTGGGTAGTGAACCACTAGGTCTTTTTACAATAAACTGTCCTCTAGCCGCATCTGGAGTATGTTCATAAAGTGAACGTTCTGCCGGGTAACTGGGCCGTTTTCCACCCACATCAAAAGCATACCATTTTCCATCTGGTGCCTGTCTCAGGAAAGGTTCAAGTAGAATACTTGTTATAACTGTTCCCGGATCTACAGTCAATTTCCATGCAGAGTTCCAGGAATCTGCTGGTGGTAGTTCTAATGTCCAACCAGGTCCTGTAACGGTACTTCCGTTCCAAACACCTAAACCATCATTGACCGTTACCGGAAATTCGGCCATTGCAGCCCCATTTACTGCGAATGATGGATTACACATCCTAATACTATCCCGGTCTATTGGATTATCATTACTTATGGCAACATTTCCAGGTAAAGGTTGGGCTTCGTCAAAACCTGCAGGTAAGTTAAGGCTATCATCGATAGGGCCTTCACCATCTTCTGCAAATATACCTGGAAGAAATAATTCATCTTCAGCAAGAACATAAACACTTGAAGTACCATACAATAACGCACTGATAGCCAGCACTAGACTCGTTTTTTCATGAGGGTTCTCCTTATAACTATGATCAATCATAGGTCAGTCAATACATAGCCTGAAGAAAAAAGCAAGAAATGGCTTGCCTTGGATTAAGCAAATTCCTACCCATTCTTCTTTCCTGAGTTGAAAATGAAATCACATTCTCAACTTAAATAGTTAACGACTTATTGAGGTGGCTTTGGTTAAGCTCACTTTAATGTATTATCATTAAACTAATAAATAGTATACTGTAAAAAAATATATTTTACAACTTAAATCTACTCTTTATAAAATTAATTTATTTTCTACTTATTTGGTGAGCAGAAATTAAAAAAGAGCAATGGTTTTTTTAACCGCGATCACCATTACTCTATAGTTAGTTATTAATTAATATCGTTTTTTTGAGTTATTAGGGGCAGTATTCATTATCAGCATTGGTATTCACTTTCAGAAGTTTAACCGTCTCTAAAGTATCGACGTTCATCAAACTATAACAACAATCGCTTTGAAGTTGAAGTGAGGCAGTAATGGTATCATCCCCGGTTAAATCGAAAGGACCAGCAACGGTACTAACGTTAGCGCCACATCTTTGCATAATAGCAGCTAACCCACCATTTTCTGCCAAAATCTTCATAACCAAGGTATTGGTTTGGGGATCATAAGAGACCACTTTACCCTCTCTAACCGGTAACACGCAATCAGTATCCGCTATGTAAGCAAAATCAATCGCTTCTATTGGAGTCGTCCCACCCACCGGCGTTGGGAAATCAATGGTCAACGTTCCGTAAAGATCATGTGTCGGCTTACGATAATTGTTGGATAACTTGGGTGCTTCATTGAGTGGAATCGTGTTGCCATCGAGTGGCGCATTATTCGTTTGTGGATCAGTATCGTGAGTAACTGTGTATACGGGGTCAGTATAGGTTGCTGTGAAAATCGGTGATGGTGCGGTAGGAAGAGTTTGTTTAACAAATTGACCTCTGGCAGACCCTGGGGTATGTTCAGGTGCAGCTGGCGCCGGCGCACTAGGCCGTTTTCCACCGATATCAAAGGTATATACTCTTTTCTCCCCGGGATTATCCCCCGATGCTTTTCTTTCTAAAGGTTTGAGCACAATTTGTTTTATAGATACACCGGTATTGGTAAAAAGTGTCCATCGATGGTTCCAAGTGTCATCTTTTTGAGCGAGTAACCATCCCGTTCCGGCAACATATCCCTTGGTACCGGTACCGGCTGTCCACCACTGTGTTTCTTGAGTTTCATCTCCAAAAGTCACTGTCACCGGAAATTTCGCCATTTCATATCCATTTACGGCGAATGATTCCGGACACATTTTGGGCAGATAAATGGCGTTACTACTATCTACAGCAATATTATTAGGTAATCTTTGGGCGGGATCAAGACCCATAAATGAAGCAAGTCCTGGATCAGGGGCGTTTTCTGACATTCCCTCAGGTGGCTCTTCTGAAATATCCATTTTGTCCAGAAAGCTCTCGACCGCTGCGGTTGGCATTCCTGCATATAGCTGGTCCTCAGCGAGGGCATAAGTACCGTATAACGAGGCGCTTATAGCTAGCAATAGACTAGTTTTTTTCATTATCTTTTCCTTACAACTATGATCAATCATAGGGTCAGTTAATACATAGTTTGAAGAAACAAGCAAGAAATGGTTTACTTGAGATTAAGCAAATTCCTACCTAATTCTTCTTTCCCTGAATTGAAAATGAAATGACATTCTCAACCAATGTAGTTAACTACTTTGTTAAGATTGCTTTGGTTAGGTTTATCTTAATTTGAGTAAACTACAAAATATATTTTACCGTAATAAAACCGGATATACAAATTAACTCACCTATTTTAAATAGGTTACTCATGAACAGAAACTAAAAAAGAGCAACTATTATCATAACAGTTGCTCTTTTATCTTTCAGTTAGAGAGGAAGAAACTATTATTGAGTTAATTTAGGAATGATATGAGCTATTTTAAATTAGCCCGGGCAAAGTTCATTGTTGGCGTTAGTGATTACACCTATACCTGAAATAGGCACGTTACGTGAGGAATCTAAATCCTCTAAACTATAACAACAATCTGGTTTAAGTTGAAGGGAAGTCGTAACGGTATTGTCATTATAACCGGTTAAATCAAAAGGACCTGCTACCATATTAACATCATCACCGCATTTTTGCATAATCGCCGCTAAGCCATCCTTGTCTGCGATAATATTCATAGCCAAATCGCCAGTATCAGGATTATAAGAGAGGACTTCACCTTGATTAACGGGCATGCAATCAGTATCAGCTCGGAACATTAACTGGCCACCAATAGGCGCTGTAGCAGCCCCTGAAAATCCTGAAGGGAAATTGATCGTCATAACGCCATAGAGGTCACCACTTGGCACTCCTCCTAACACAGGAGTACTGTAAACAACCTGGGTATCTGCTGGCCAATTGGGAGGTTGTTTCTTAGTAAAAGGGTACCCATCTGCAGAACCTGGGGTCACTATTGAGCCATGAATTATATCAAAAACAGCATGTTTGCCAGAACCATTCGTGTTATGCCAAGCATCAATTTCAATACTGAATACAGTTACGCCTGGATCTGTGATTATAGTCCAGTATTTATTCCAAGTATCACCCGTTTCAACTAACATCCATCCATCGGATACAGCTTTTCCTGTTGGGTTAATGCCTGGCGTCCACGTCGTTGGAGGTGATGGTGGAGCAGTATTCGCAGTTACAGGAAAAGGACCCATATAGGTAGCCATATCCCATCCAGTCACACTATAACTAGAAGGAGGGGGAGGATCACATGCTCCAGTTGTATGCACTGGATTAGAATCATCTACACTCACATAGGATGGTAGAGCTAGGGCTTGATCTACATCAGAGGGGGTAATTGCATTTTCTTCCTCACCAGAACCGGTTATGGAATCGGGTTGTTCAAGAGAAATGCCATGTTCTTTGAGAACCGCATTTATTTCATCATCTGACATCCCGGGATATATATCAGCAAGGGCATAACTACCTGATGCACCATATAACAATGCACCAATTGCCAGCAATAGACTAGTTTTTTTCATCACTTTCTCCTTTTACTATGAAAGGCTTAATGGTCAATCAAATCATAGTTGAGAAAAAAAGAAGCAGTAAGAATATCTCTGCTTTTTAGCAAATCCCTACCTGTTCTTTTAATAACACTTAACCATTTGGTCTGGGTTAAGTGGACTGTTGTATACCAATAAAAGTATACACTTAAAATTCTATATAACTATTAAATATTATTTAGCCATAAATAGACGAAAGGTATCAAGTAACTTTCAAACGGTAATAAAAATTTTAATGGCTAGTTAATACCTCACTTTATAGATTCTGGAATGAGTGGTTCCTCATTTCTAAATGATCTATTAATAGAATAATTCACCTTACTCTTTTGCCGTGTTGACATTCGCTATAAAATGTAACTTATTTATCATTCCATAACTTGGAGATTTTTTATGATCAAACTGGATTGGCTGAAAGTCATTATCTTGTTCGGATGGCTCCTATCGCCAGTGAGTTTTGCTTTACAACTTATTGATGGAGAAAATTTTTTATATGATATCGGTCAAAATGGTGTCTTGTTAAAAGGGAGTTTGGATGCTTATGCCGGAATGTATCAATTACGGGTTAATGGTACCAATTATGTCGGTCAGGTGACGGGATTATCTGTGGATGGGCGCGAAGTATATTATGGAACCTTTACGGAACCGGGAAGTGGTTTGGAAATTGAGCGTCGCGTTTACGTATCTAAAACCCAGAATTTTGCGCGTTTCTCAGAGATCTTACGCAATCCCAGTGATAGTTCGCTAAACACCACCGTTGAAATTTTTGGCAAATTAGGTTCTGGAAGTCATACGGTCACGGTGGCGGATCAAGGTCATTTTTTAATGACAAATGATACTGCGGGTAGTAAGCCGGTTTTATTGCATTATCACTCCCAAGTGAATAACCCAATAGCGGCAACTCACGCGCTGATAGGTAATCAACTCAGTTGGATTTATTCGGTCACGGTGCCGGCACAAGCGCAAGTGCGATTAATTTATTTCGTTGCCCAAACTCAAGATGTAGCCGCAGCACACCGGATCGCTACTTTTATCTATGGTAATCCGACCGCGCTCTATGAAAACATTGATGCCGCAGCACGTGAGCAATTAATTAATTTTAAACCACCCAAACCCATTCCGCGTGATGAGGGTGAAAGTATTCCCATGCCTTTTTTGAATTTAGACGAGTTGCGCACTGGAGCATTAGCCGAAACCGATCCCTGGTCACACCAACGTTCAGCTACACTGGCAGATACTTATGCTGTCAATTTAGAAAGCGGCGAAACCGTAACGATCCGTATGGCAGCTAATTTCAATGCTTATTTATATTTATTTCAAGATAAAGCCGGCGAAGAATTATTAGCGGCAAATGATGACAGTGCAGTTAATACCACCAATGCCGAAATCATTTTTACGGCTGATCATAAAGCCACTTATTATCTGGAAGCAACGGCGCATAATCAACGAGAATATGGTCGTTATAGTTTAGCTCTGTTGAAAGGGGCGATTAATCAACCACCGCAAGCGCACGCCTTAGAATTTGAACTGTCGCAATTAACCGCCCCTGCAACCGTGACATTTACTGATTTTAGTCTAGATCCCGATGGTGAGATTGCGGAACGCTGTTGGCAATTTGGGGATGGTTCATCTTTACTTTGCAACACTGAACCCAACATAACGCACGCTTATGAACAAGCAGGGCGATATAGTGTGGGTTTAACTGTACGTGATAATGAGGGTGCTTACGCTTACCATAATGAACTGGTCGCGATTAGTTGGACACCGCCTGGTCCCGGCGTGGTTTTACCGGTAGGCAATACCATTAGTGGAGAATTAGCTGCGGCTGATTCGCGTTCGCGAACTCGTTCTAGTGCGTTTGCAGATCAATATCGCATTACTGCCGTTACGGCTGGACAAGAATTAATTGTCACGATGTCTTCTGAACAATTCGAGGGATCTTTATATCTGTATGACGAATATTATCAACGGTTACATCGAAATGATAATCGCAATGGTAACCATCAAGTTGAATTACGTTATACGCCAACTAACGATGGCGATTTATTGCTGGAAGCGACTGCTTTTAAAGATAATACCTTAGGAAAATACGATCTCACTTTAGCGTTAGTTTCACCCACCACCTTACCGCAGTTACTCATTGAATCTTCACCGGCGTTGGATAATCCCTTGCAAAATTTATTTATTGCGCGATTACCCGAAAGTTTCCAAGCCACTTTGTTTCGTTGGCAATTTGGTGATAATAGCTCCGGGGTTAGCACTGATCAAGCTATTGTTTCTCATCGCTATTCCCGCGAAGGTAACATGACGGTAACGGTGACAGCGGTTAATGCCGACAATCAATCGGTGCAAAGTAGTAAAACCTTTATGCTTAATAAGCAATCCGTTACACCTCAAGCATTATTTCGGGTCACACCGCTATTTGGACAAAAACCACTGCGCGTTTTTTTCAATAATGAATCGACTTTTAATTCGTTGCTCGCTCAAGAACCACTGCGTTATTTGTGGGACTTTGGTGATGGTGAAGTAGCCACAGATGCTAATCCAGCGCATACTTTTCAATTAGGGGGTACTTATCATGTTATTTTACAAGCTTTTTCTGATCAACAACCCGCAGCTTATAGCGTACCCATTACCGTCATTGATCGCCACAGTATTGATATTCCAATTACCGGCATTGTGCGAGAACGTCCTCAGGTCCTATTAGCTGGTTTTGATCCCATGTTAGTCGATGTCCTGGATACTGAAGTAAAAATATTTGCGATTGTCAGACCGGGTAAGACGCCATTACAAACCGTGCGGTTTTTACAAAACGGCAGTGATTTTCAAATGATCATGCAGCAAATTGCGACTTATGCGAATGGTGATCAGCATTATGAAACCGTACTTACTTTTCAACCGGGATCTTTTCCAGTACTGACCTTAAGTAATTTATTAGGTGATCAAGCTGGACAATATCGAATTCAAGCTATTGATCAAGCAGGGCAATTCCATACTTTTCCTAATGTAGAATTCGGTAATAATCCGCCGCTCGCCATCGTATCACAATCACTTAACATTGAACCATTACATCAAGTAGGCGTTCGGCGACTGCAGCCACAAGTACTAGCAGCTGGTTTTGATCCCAGTTTACTCTACCTCAATGACACACTTCCCAGTTTAAATTATGTGGGTGATAATCAAGTTACGATTAAAGCGATTGTTCGAGAAGGACTTTCTCCACTGCAAAGTGTGACTTTTCAAACCAACCAAGGTGATTGGCAATTACCGATGCACTTACAAGAAATTTTACCCAATGGCGACAAATTGTATGTTCTCAATTATACTTATCCTTATGATCAATTTGAGAAAGGTACTTTAAGTAATTTGTTTGGCGAGCAGCCTAATCAATTTACGGTAGTCGTCATTGATCAAGCTTTACAAACTCATCGCTTTCCACAAGTGAAGATAGGTAACTTTTCACGCTAATCAGCGGGAGTAAATTATGCTAAAAATGATTATCATTTTGATAACACTACTTTTTTCCATTCCCAGCTGGGGTGAAGAAAGTAGTTATTTGGAAGGAATTAGTATTCTAGGCGAAAAAAGAATTGCTTACATTTCTCTCTCCGGCGGAAAAATTTCGGTGACTGAAGGGGATGAAATTACTATTAATGAAGGCAAAGCCAAAGGAACTTGGCAAGTTGTTCTCATCAAACAAGATTCCGTATTGTTTAAAACAAAAGCCGGTTCTACAGCAGAATTGCGGCTGGATCACCGCTCGCCTTTACCCACACCGAGTGAGCCATCCACAGCCCATTCAGCCAAGCCACTCGTTGCCCCAGAAGGAGAAAGTAGCAATGAAGAAATACCACCAGTCACACCACCAGAAGACATTGTTCAAGCACCAGAAGCCGCTATCCAAGCGGAGGAACGAGATAGTCAAGAATCTTTACCTACAGAACTCGCTTCAACTACGGTTGATACCTCGACACAGCCACCACCTGAGCCAGAAGAAATTCCCCCAGGTCATCAGTTGGTGAAAACGCCGTTTGGTACTTTTATGATTAACCGTAAAGAAGAGTAAGTTTTGTTAGTCGTTAAGTTGAGCGATTGTCGGGATCTGGTAAGGTAATATTGAGTTCTAAAATTTCATAATCCCCTTCTTTTTCTAAATTAACTTTAATGTGTTCATCAGCAATAGCAACATATTTTCTAACGACTTCGAGCAATTCCTTTTGTAATAAAGGCAGATAATCGAGAGTTGAATTTTGACCACTACGTTGCTTACGTTCGTGTGCCACAATAATTTGTAACCGTTCTTTGGCAACCGTGGCGGTCTTAGGAGGATATGTGGCACGAAAGTAATTAAAGAAACCCATGTTAACTTCCAAATAAACGGGAGAAAAAGCCTTTTTTGTCCTCAATAAAACGTTGGGGACACTCTTCACCGAGAAACCGGGCAACCACATCAAGATAAGCTTGTCCCGCGTTACTATTTTTGTCCAAAGTAACCGGAATACCCGCATTAGAAGCTTGTAATACCGATTTCGATTCGGGTATCACACCTAATAGCGGAATTGCCAAAATTTCTTGTACATCTTGAGCACTCAGCATATCACCGGTATTGACTCGTTTACTAGAATAACGGGTCAATAATAAATGTTCCTTAACGGGCGGTAAATTTTGTACCGCACGGCGGGTTTTACTGGATAACATCCCAATAATCCGATCGGAATCACGCACCGACGACACTTCTGGGTTGGTGACAATTAAAGCTTCATCTGCAAAATACATCGCCATAATTGCACCATGTTCAATCCCAGCCGGTGAATCACAGATAATATATTCAAAACGTTTTTTTAAAACTTCCATTACCTTAGCAACGCCTTTCATCGTTAATGCTTCCTTATCTCGGGTTTGGGAAGCGGGGAGAATGAATAAGCTCTCCACCCGTTTATCTTTAATTAACGCCTGATTGAGATTACCCTCACCATTAATGACGTTGACAAAATCATAAACGACTCGACGTTCACATCCCATCACGAGATCCAGGTTACGTAACCCTACATCAAAATCAATGACAACGGTTTGATGACCGCGTAAAGCTAAGCCAGTAGCAAAAGCAGCACTGGTAGTTGTTTTACCTACTCCACCTTTACCAGAAGTAACTACAATAATCTTAGCCAATCTATTTTCCTGCCCTTAAACTGTTAAACGGATTATAACTTTAGAATGATAAATTCAAGAAATATTTTTTAACTAATGGTTATACTATTAACATACTTTTCAAAGTGGCTCAATTTTTAAGGTATCATTGTCTAAATAGACTTGTGCGGGTTTACCACGAAGATGATTGGCTAATTCCTCATTAATTTGATACTGTCCAGCTATCGATACCAGTTCAGCATCCAATTGTTGACAAAAGATTCGTGCTTCACCATCTCCATTAACACCAGCCAAAGCACGTCCGCGTAACGCCCCATAGACATGAATATGCCGCTGAGCTAATATTTCGGCGCCATGGCTTACGGTGGCGAGCACAATTAAATCACCTTGGAGTGCGACGACCTGTTGCCCAGAACGAATCGGGTGGGTCACAATTTTAGTAAGGCAAGGTGGTGAAGCAACGACCGGTTCAGGTTCCGGATAACGACGCGGACGTTCTGCTCGGCTATTATCAATCATAATACCTAAATTTAAGCTGACTGCTAGTTGATGTTGTTGCGAATTACCACCGCGTATCGCTACCGGAATCAATCCATGAAGACGCAATAATCTGATTAACTCAATTAAATCAATAGATTGATTATCATCCGGTAAAGCTTGTAGATCGATGACGACCGGTGCCTGTTGAAATAAACCCGGTGCTTGTGCTATTTTTGTTACTAACTGTTCGGCAATTCTTTCACTATCCGTTTCAAACAACCGTAAAATCATTAAAGTTAACAGGCTTCCTTTTAATTCAAGAGCCGGGGTAGACCAATTATGGGACAGGCTAGGCATGGATATGAATACCTTTAATGGTTAGAACAACCCGTTTTTTAGCAACAACTAGATATGATCATAACTTTCATTGTATTTTTTCAACTGTTCAATGCAGTTGTGGAAGTGATAATTTTTTTAAATCGTTTTTTAATTAATAATAAGCAATACTATATTCACTTTAAAAATAATTTCGCAGGATGACTAGAATCACTATGGAACTCAATATTATTTTTCAACGCATAGCTCATATGCAAAACCGAGTAGCAGCACTTCGGGGGTATCTTTGACTATACCACTAAACAGGAACGTTTAACAGAAGTTAACCTCGAATTGGAAGATCCAAAACTCTGGGATAATCCAGATAAAGCACAAGCACTTGGACGTGAGCGAGTTGCTCTAACTAAAGTTGTGCAAACGATAGACCAGCTTAACGTTCAACTCGCTGAAGAACAAGAATTATTAGAACTAGCTCAGCCAGAAGAAGATCTAAAGACAATTACCTCGATATGTCAAGATTTAGATCACTTAGAACAACAGTTATCACAACTTGAATTTGCTCGAATGTTCTCCGGCGAAATGGACACCCATAATGCGTTTTTAGATATCCAGTCTGGCTCTGGAGGCACTGAAGCTCAAGATTGGGCAGAAATGTTGTTGCGAATGTATTTACGTTGGGCTGATCGCCGAGGTTTTGTCACCGAAGTCATTGAAATTTCCCCCGGTGATGTAGCTGGAATTAAAAGCGCTACCCTCCAAGTAATCGGTGATTACGCTTATGGTTGGTTGCGAACGGAAACGGGGGTTCACCGTTTAGTGCGTAAATCACCTTTTGATTCAGGAAATCGCCGTCATACTTCATTTGCGGCAGTATTTATTGCCCCAGAAATCGATGATGAAATTGATATTGAAATTAATCCCGCTGATTTACGCATTGATGTTTACCGTGCCAGTGGTGCTGGCGGACAGCATGTTAATCGCACTGAATCCGCAGTGAGAATCACGCACTTGCCCACTAATATCGTGGTGCAATGTCAAAACGACCGCTCACAGCATAAAAATAAAGCAACCGCTATGAAGCAACTCAAAGCGAAGCTATATGAAATTGAAATGCAACGTCGTCGTGCTGATCAACAAACCATTGAAGAAAATAAAGCCGATATTGGTTGGGGTAGCCAAATTCGTTCTTATGTATTAGATAAATCGCTCATTAAAGATTTGCGAACTGGGATTGAAATCGGCAATACTCAAGCAGTATTAGATGGTGATTTAGACACCTTCATTGAAGCCAGTTTGAAAAGCGGTTTATAACACCCTGCCATTAAATTAAGCGATTAAATCTCCCTCTCTCAAATGGAGGGTCACTGCATTAAAATTTCTTGCTAAAAACAAGTTTAGCACGAAAGAGATTAAGCTATTGGTTTAAGGATTTTGGGGTTGTCAGAAATGCGAAGGGTTTTCTCGCTCTTGCTTCTCGGTAAAGAAAGAATGGGAGAGGATACTTGTTTTTTTAATTTACTTTATACTACAACTATTATTTTCTATAGTAACTAAACTTATACTATCTAAATAGTAAGTAGAATTATATTTATAATCAATTTCTTGTAACATATAGCAATAACTCTTTTCCAAAATGACATCATAATCTACATAAAAGTATTTGGTGCCTAGAATTGGGGTATCTTTACTTTCAAATAATAGTAATTTTCCAGTAGGATCGCTAAGCATGATAATATCAGTATATTTTGCTACATCTTGAGTGCATTCCTTGCCCTGAGGGAGAGCACGCCACAAATAAAAACCAAGCCGATTAGAATCAGGTGGTGTTTCCCATTCTATAAAAACACGATTTTGAAGTGCCATTGTCTTAAATTTAACTGGGTTTTCCGCTATTGGTGGATGACCTTCACCCAGTTCTTGCAAATCTTGGCTTGCTGAAGAAAGAGCAGTAGTTCGATTACATAGGGAAGTGTTAAGTTGACCTCCAGAAGTAAAGGTATAAACCAAGTATTCATGATCCTTCTCAAAATTGAATCCACAGGTTGCTTCTGAAGCAGCAGTAACAATTGTTTGTAGGGGATGCATTGTGCCTTTCCAGACCGTTTGAACCTGAAATGTCACTTCCATCACTTCTAATTCCTTATCGGTTAGCAAAGCACGTTTCACTTCCAGAACCTTCCCTGAAAAAACAGTAGTCGCTTTTGCTAAGCCATCAAGCGGTGTTCTAGGTAACTCACAATCACAAGCAAAGACATTATTAAAAAATAAATCACTAATACTGATGGAAATCAATAATAACATAATCTTATTATAAGTTGAACGACGATATTTAGACGTAATCATAATATCTCTCCAATTTTATCTATATAGAGTAAATATAATCTATGAAAAACGGACTTGTAATTCTTAATAGCGTCCCAAATTTTGTATTTCTAATATCAAGGTAAGGAGATATTTACATGTTAATATTATCTCGTTTTATTAATATAGTTTTTATTTTTACGATTATTTCATTTATTAACCTATCTACAGCACAGATTTGTCCTTCTAGTGCAATTTCAAGTCCTAAAGACAATGCGCTTTATCTTTATTTTCCAACTGTAGCTGATATGAGCTTTCCAGAGTATGGTTCTGGAGATACCTCACCGGCTGAACCGTTTAATGTTTCTGATCTCGATGCTGGAATTGGAAGTACCGCACAACTGCGTCAAGAAATTTTTGAAGGCGTAATAGATGATTACTGTGAATTTAATGTAGAGGTGAAAAACACTACTTCTACACCCAGTCCAAGCGAAACCCGTTGGCAAATAGTAGCTATTGGTTCAGACTCAGAAAGTTTAGGTGGAGGAGCTTTGTTTGGGGAAGCACAAAATGTAGATATTGGTGACAATGATCCCCAAGATTATGCCCGAGTTTGGGCTCAAAGTTTCGGTGATGCTTACGGTGGAGCCGGAGGAGCTTTAGCCGGTGCTAATTCAACTTTAGCCCGTTGGGCTAATGCGATTACTGGAACAGTTAGTCATGAAGCGGCGCATAATTATGGACTATCGCATGGTAATTCTGCACCACAAATGGGAGAAGATCCACAAAATAATCACATTATGGCAACCGGATCAACCGGGTTGACCGGAGAACAACGTGCTGGTTTCAATCGACATTTTAGTGATACTGCTTACGAAATATTAGGTCACAACGTCGGTTTGAATACTAAAACTGTGCATAATTGGGATTTTATTAATCCAAATAGCGTAGATGCCTATGCTTTAAGAATAAAAATCCTCAGTCAAGCTAATTCACTTACCATCAGCTGGTTTTACAATGGTTCTTTAAGTCCATGGACCAATCCTACTGTCACTAATACGGGTGCTACCGAAACTTTTCAAGGTAATCTTTTTAACGTATTTCAGTTAGAGTTTAATGTGGCAAAAAGTTGGGCAAACGGAGCGAATGGCATTGCACCACCGGGCGTTAAATTTCATATCGGAACCAGTTTTACTCAACCGGACGCAATTATCGTGCGTGAGGTAAAATTACTCGGTGCTGGCAATAATGAGTTGGCACTTTCACCACGGTTATTTGGATATGATACTGGCACGCTTGATATGGCTAGTGGTATTTTTAATTTGAGCTTTTTTAACGCTATGCCGACCCCGCTTATTTTACAGAATTTAGTAGTACGTTTTGTACCACGCATGATCGATATAAATTCAATGGTACGAGATGCTAGATTAGTCGACTTAAGTGGTTTACCCGTTAAAGTTATTTCGGAATTTAATATTCAAGAGGCATTAGAAGTTGAGGAAGAAACTTCAATTAATATAGCTAAACTGACTGATAGAAGGCATGTTGATATTACTTATAATCCCGGAGATAACTGCCAAAGAGGGTTTAAATCACCACCCATACCGGATACCCAGTATGGGGAAATGGAATATTGTGAAAAAGGTACTGCTTTGAGTTTGTTTCCGTCAACCTATGTCTATATCATTGCTACTGTCATTGATCCTAATGCCCATTATTGGGATCCTAATCAAGGACAATTCGTTGATGGGCCATTGGAATCGAGGATTTTTTACCAATTAGCGGGAATTAAACCGGACTTAAATAAAAATGGCATTGATGATCTCTTAGATATCCGCAACGGTACTTCTGTTGATGAGAATGGTAATGGTATACCAGATGAAGCAGAATTATATAATTGTTGTAGCTACACTGGAGCGGATGGTAGTACTGTTTGTGATGCTTCATCGGGTTCATATACTTTTGAGGAATGTAAAATGTTAGCCAAGAATGCTGGTGCTAAAAAATTTAACTGGGGTCAGGTTAATGAAGCAACAGCAGAAATGTGTCAGGCCGGCGGAACTTGTGGTGATGTTCAAGAATATTTGGGAGTAACTTTAAATAAGTTAACCACATCAATTTTAGGAAATCAACTGGTTATCCAATGGGATACTGCCTCGGAAGAGAACAATTTAGGCATGAATCTCTGGTGCGCCCAAATGCAAGGCAATCAATTTCAGGAAATTACTCAACTGAATAGTGAGCTCATTCCCAGTAAAGCTATGTTACCCAACTATGGTGCGCTTTATTCATCAACTGATTATCCTTATGTCAATACTAACCTCCAGAAACCCGGGGTTCAACACTGCACCTTAGAAGATATTGATGCGAGTGGTCAATGCATGCTCCATTGTGATCAAATTGATACCGTAGTCGTTGGTGATAGTAAACTATCTGACACAGAATTAAATGAGCTCCGGACCAAAGCCATTACACTTTGTCATGAATATGAGTTAGCCGGGGTATGTTTAGATCAGCTATTAGCAGCTCATCAATAACAGCCAAGTCGGTCTAATCCATAATATAACTAAGCAACGGGTGAGTTGGTTTTCAAACTCACCGGTTTTAATTAATTGTCTAATGAATAAATATCGGGTTACACTTTGCTAACCCGACTTACTATCACTCATTGAAAAATAAGTTGGGTTTCGCTGTGCTCGACCCAACCTACATAATTTATTGATTGGGAGGCTAATATTTTAGCTCTTCATTCGCATTTGAGTGAATGGAGGTGTGTTATCGCACCGTGTATTCGCTATTACCATCCAGTCGCACCTTGAAATCCGAATTCAGCTATGAGTATTCAATCTTCTCGATATTTTTTGTGACAACCTTTACAAACTTTAGCGGTTTCATCAAATTGATTAGCGACTTCTTCTATTTTGGTAGCGGTCTTGGCTACTTCTGCTAGCTTGGCGGATTGCTCTTGAAGTTGTCCTATTCTCTCTTTGAAATCATCCCATTCTTGCCAAATGATCGGTTTAGCATCAGTTTCACCTTTATCGGAACCCGGAATGAAACCTTCTATTGGCATTTTGCTTAAAAAAGCGACATTAGCGGCTCTTTCCGCAAAAGTTTTGGCATCAAAAGGAACTTTACCTTTCACCATAGCGCCCATGGGGCCAAAATTCCAGGCTAACACCTCAAAAGCAGCTTGACGGTATTCAATCGCATCTGTCGCTTTATTTTCTGCAGCGTCGGCTATTGTGTTGATACCGATAGATAATAGTGTGCCCACTAAACCGATTTTAAACTGATTCATTATAAATTTTCTCCTATCATTTCATCTATCGTGGTTAGATTCACGGTAATAACTTCACCAAGCTATTGTGGAATTTTCTCTAGGGAGAAGTCAATACCTCCCGTGCTGGTTCACGCTTATATTGAGCCATTGTCTTTAAATAGGCAATAATATCATTGAGTTGTTGTTCACGATTTTTTATATGGTAAGGAAAAGCTGGCATGGTTGTATCTGGGAGAATATCAGTCGGTTTATTAAGCCAAATTCTTAACTTAGCTTCATCCATATATTCCATGACATTAATTGGATAATTTAAGTCTATCGCTCTGTTGTTACCATCTCCATTGATCGAATGGCAATTTTGGCAAAAATTTCTAAACGCAATGAATCCGCGTTTGACATCGTTACTGCTCTCCTCTGGTGGTGTCATTTGAGGAAATTTTTCGGCAAAGGTGACCAATTCGATACTCATGACTTGATCAGGCCACTGTGATAGCTGAGAAGAATGAGGTTGGTTGACATTATCCCAAATTAAGTAAAATGGTATTAATTCCACCAGGGTTGGTTGAAGAAGATTATTAGTCACTGTAAATTGCGGCGAATCCAGTTTTTCATAGGCTAAAAAACCTTTATATTGCAGAAAATAGTTCACTGAAATAGCAGTTTGATAGCCATCCATACCGGTCAACAATACTTCCTCTTGTTGTTGCCAATTATCTCCATAAAGAGACTCAAACAGCGCATTAATAGCAAAACCTCTATATTGCTGAATCTGTTGTTCATAAGGATCTAATACTTGAACAACCGTAGGGGGGTGAATCATCTTAAGCTGTGAAAGAGAGAATGTTCTGATTTGTTTGTTGTTATCCTTTATTTGCAGGATAACTCCAACCGATTGTGCGATACCAACGCCAGTCAATAACAAAATTATTATGGTCAAAACAATTTTTAAATGAGCTAATTGTTTCATTGGGCAAATCCTCAAAAAGTACTTAAGATCAAGAAAACAATTTTTTTAGCGGTTATTCAAAACTAGAATTTATAAAAATAGAATGCTCGGTTATAACGAGCCTGAACCCAAATTCGATTTTGTTCTAACCGGTTATTTAGAGATTATCTTAATTAATTCAAAGATATACAAAGAAGGGGGGTTAATGACAAGAGCAGGGTATTTAAGCAGGGAAGTTATCTACTTTTGGGTTAAAAGCAGTTAACATCATGTTAATCAAGGCATGTCAAGTTTTTCACTACTTAATTCTTGTTAATGTTAAGTATAGCAAAGCTCAATAATATATCCATAGAAATATTGCCTAATTTTCATTCAGGCAAGCTAACTATCTTTACCAGGTTTAGTTCTTTTAGTAAGTATTTATTAACACTATTTCTTAAAATCAAGGTAAAGATAAAAAAAGAATTCATATCAAGCAAAAAGGCTGTAAAAAATGCACATAGCAACTTTAATCACATTTGTTATTTATCTTATAGGATTAATAGTATTAGGTATTATCGCCTATCGGAAAACTTATAACTTAGCTGATTATATACTTGGTGGACGACAATTAAGTAGTGGTGTAACTGCATTGGGCGTTGGTGCTTCTGATATGAGCGGTTGGTTATTATTAGGGTTACCAGGTGCTCTATATGCCGCTGGATTGAATCAGATTTGGATTGTGATTGGTTTGATTATGGGTGCCTATTTGAATTGGTTATTGATCGCTAAACGCTTACGTGTTGACACAGAAAAAGCGAATAATTCCCTGACAATTCCAGAATTTTTACATAATCGCTTTCAAGATCATTCCCAATTATTGCGTATCTTTTCAGCATTAGTAATCCTTATTTTTTTTACTTTTTATGTTGCTTCTGGATTAGTCAGTAGCGCAACCCTATTTGAAAGTAGTTTTGGGTTAAATTACACCATCGCTTTATGGAGTAGTACCTTAATTATTATGGGTTACACCTTCATTGGTGGTTTTTTAGCTATTAGCTGGGCAGATGTTTTCCAAGGACTCTTAATGTTATTAGCATTAATTATTGTACCAGTTGTCGCCATTATTGAAATGGGCGGATGGGAATCCACCACTCAAGCTATTGCTTCAGTTCAACCCGCTTCATTAGAACCATTTTATGATACCAGCACGCTAGAAATTATTTCGCTTATGGCTTGGGGACTAGGTTATTTTGGACAACCTCATATTTTGGCACGCTTTATGGCGGTGAAATCAGTACAGGCTATTCCCAAAGCACGTCGAATAGCAATGACTTGGATGATAGCCTCGTTGTTGGGGTCAATTTTAACTGGTTTAGTTGGAATAGCTTACTTTGCTAATAATCCCTTAGATGATCCAGAAGAAGTTTTTTTAGTATTAAGCCAAGTATTATTTAATCCCTGGATAACCGGTATTTTGTTAGCAGCGGTGTTATCTGCTGTTATGAGTACGGTTGACGCTCAACTCGTCGTGGCGTCTAGTGCGCTAACGGATGATTTTTATCGGGCATTTTTATATCCCAATACCAATCAGCCTCAATTAGTTTGGATTGGGCGATTAGCTGTTGTTGGCGTTACCATGGTAGCCCTCATCATTGCACAAAATCCAGAGAGTACTATTTTAGATTTGGTGGGTTATGCTTGGGCTGGATTTGGAAGTTCATTTGGTCCAGTGATTATATTCAGTTTATTTTGGCCACTGATGACACGTAATGGCGCGCTTGCTGGGCTGTTTAGTGGTGCAATAACGGTAATATTATGGCGTTATTTAACTGATCAAGGTCTCATTCCTTTTTCACTTTATGAAATGGTCCCGGCGTTCATACTCGGTAGTATTGCTATTATCATAGTGAGTGGGTTGGATAAAGTATTAGGATTAAACCCACCGTCATGCTCATATAAAACTTAATAATAATTCGGCTATTTTAATAGGCAATGACACTTTAATTTTATCCAATTGATAAAACGAGATATATCTAAAAACAGTTGAAAATCAGAAGCAAATGGCAAATACCTCACTATAAAAAAACATAATAAATTGATTATTTAAATTTATTTGTTAAATGAAGCTACCGGTCTTAGCCGGGGTTGTTCACTTTTGAATAATACTTGCTATACTTAAAAAGTGAGGACAGTTTAAGCGCTCTCAACTATTAACGATGCCTAAAATGCATCCGATTTAGCTAAGCTCAAAATTAATATCACGGTAGGATTTGACCAGCTGTTCTAAACATCGACTCATCGGTTTTATCTTAAAAATTTACTGATAGGAAAAATTAAAATGCGTCAACAATCTTTTTTAAAACCGGTCATATTGATTAGTTTAACAACAGTTCCTTTAGGAAACCTCCGTGCTGAAGAAAGTATTTTTACCCTCCCAGAGGGACAATATTCCGCAGCTGCCAATCCGTTTGATTGCAGTCAGGTAACACTTACACCAGATAGCGCCTGGAAAGCCTGCAATATTGGTCCAGTAGGCAAAACAGATCAGTTCACTATTGTCACCGTACAGCCTGGATGTTTAAGAATTACCGATGCGCTTATTCCAGGGGATACCTTTAAATTAACCAAGGTAGAAAATGGTAATACCCTAACAACCGTTCCTTTTACCGGTGGAGCATTACCGTCACCAAGTGATACCTTCAACCAAATTTGTCAAAATGCTTGGCAAAATGGTGTCTATCATGGTCGAGAAGCCAATCTTTTAGCGGGTAGCCATACGATTGATATTACCCTGACTCAAGTTGTCGCTAGCGCTACTAGCACCGGCTACTGTGTCAGATTTGATACTGAAACACCAGCATGTCGACCTTTGATTGATAATTTAGTAAGGATTCCCAGTACGATTGTGACGAATACTGGTACCAATAGAGAAGATATTTACTTTCCTGATGGTACAGTAGCGGCTGAAAGTGTTGCGCCAGGGGTTATTGTCGTACTCCCAGCCCAATAAAATAGAGAGTTTTTTAATTGATAACAAAGGGTGCAATAATAAATTGTGCCCTTTTTTTAACGACATTCATCACATCATAGTAAAAATAAAATTAAAGCGTATTTAGTGCCAGTGTAAAATAACAAAAGCACGTTACCAGAAAAGAGAAAAGATGTTGGTCCGCTATCAATTGCCATAAATGCGAATTAAGAGCTAACTGGCTCAATCATTGAAATTTAATGGCTAGATTTTTGGGTGTTGCTGGAAAGTTATCGTAACTACTTGATTTATCAGTCTTAAATTTAGCCATTAATTCGCATATAAGTATAAAGTAAAAACTTATAGGATTATTGGGACAGATGATGAACTCGGGATCAGGGCGGTGATAGGTGAGTCGTGATTTCAAAAAGAAGAAATTGAGAGGTGATAAGGTAACTTAACAAACACTAGTGACATTCTCTCAAAAATTGTTTAATATTCCAACGTAAGATGAAATCCAATAAGATTTATGACCAGTTTTAATGAGGAAATAAAATGCGTCAATCACTGGTAGCCGCTAATTGGAAGATGAATGGCTCCATCCAAAGTAATCAATCATTACTCAATGCTCTTAAGCAAGGAATGAGTAAAATACTTAACGCTGAGGTGGCAATATGTCCACCTTTCGTTTATTTACAACAGGTTAAAGAGTTACTCCAAGATACTGCGATCACTTGGGGAGCACAAAATCTTTCTCATGAAGCACCTGGTGCATTTACTGGTGAAATAGCCGCTAATATGCTGCTAGATTTTAACTGTAAATATGTTATTGTCGGTCATTCCGAACGGCGTAATTTATATGGTGAAAGTGATGAATTAGTCGCTAAAAAATTTAAATGTGCTCAATCAGTTGGTTTAATACCAATTTTTTGCGTGGGTGAATTGCTAGCAGAACGAGAAACGGGTAAAACTGAACAAGTCGTTCAGCGACAGTTAGAAGCAGTTATCCATTTACAAGGGATTACTGCTTTAGAACAAGCCGTGATCGCTTATGAGCCGGTGTGGGCTATTGGTACGGGTAAAACAGCAACACCTGAGCAGGCTCAAGCAGTTCACGCGTTTATTCGGCAACATCTTGCTCAACAAGACGCTAAAATTGCTGCAAAAGTGCAAATCCTTTATGGTGGTAGTGTTAAAGGCAGCAATGCCGGTGAATTGTTCGCGATGTCCGATATTGATGGCGGCCTTATTGGTGGCGCTGCTTTAAAAGCAGATGAATTTTTAACTATTTGCCAAGCAGCCCGGTGATATAGAATATGTTTCATGATATACTGGCTGTTGTTCATATTTTTATCTGTGTTGGTTTAATTGGATTGGTGTTAATTCAGCATGGTAAAGGAGCGGATGCTGGTGCTGCGTTTGGTAGCGGGGCTTCCTCAACGGTATTTGGTAGTCGGGGATCAGCGTCATTTTTGACTCGTACAACGGCAATTTTGGCTACCTTGTTTTTTATTACCAGTTTGACTTTAGCTTATTATTCAAGGCAACCCGTTGCAGCAAAAAGTGTAGTTACTCAAGCTCAAGAAACATCGACCAAGACGGCAACTGAATCAGAAATACCGACAGTTGAAACATCGCCAACACCGAAAGTCGAATTATCAACTCCCCAAACTAACAATGGCAGTTCAGTTGGTGATAAAGAAGTGACTATAAATTTAGGATCAGAAAATAAAAATGAGAGTCCAGTTGAAAGTGAGGTTCCAAGTGGTGACTAAATGGGCAATGGGCCCAAAAGAATTCAGTTAAAAATAATAAAACGATTGTTATTACACTTCATTTGGATCTGATTATTCAGGATTCCAGGACAAAAGTAGCCGATGTGGTGGAATTGGTAGACACGCTGTCTTGAGGGGGCAGTGGCGCGAGCCGTGCCAGTTCGATTCTGGCCATCGGCACCATCTTAAATCTATTTCTAAGCCCTACGATTAGAATTATGTGATAGGTAAAACGATAAAGACAAAAAAATTAACCTATTATCAAATCAAGCTTTCGGAAGTCAACCCGAAAATAATGAGGCTTACTGACCAGTTTCATCACGTTATCATCAAAATGTAGATGTGGTATTCTTCAAAACATCTTTGATAATCCTGATTTAAACCGACTATTACCGACTCGATTACAGTGTGCGCCCCCAGCAATGCTAGTTCACTGTTAGGAGGTGGTTGTTTAGTAATAATTTTTGATAATTGTCGTAATCCTATATCCGCCCTTGTTACCATTTGTCAAATAATCATCACCGCTCATACAATTAAGTTTGCCAATATATATCGTTATATATAAATTTATATAACGCTTCAGATCCACTTACTACTGAGGCTAACATCATGGGTTCAACTAAGACAGAAATTCAGGGTCGGTTATGGATAACTAAACGAGATCATAATTTTATTGGTCGGGGACGAGTTGAGTTACTAGAAAAAATTGCTCAATATGGTTCGATTGTCAAAGCTGCTAAGGCAATGAAAATGAGTTATAAAGCCGCTTGGGACGCTGTAGATGCCATGAATAATCTAGCTCAAGAACCTTTGGTGATATGTGTTAGTGGTGGTAAAGGAGGTGGAGGTACCCAAGTAACAGCATATGGTCGTCAACTTATTGCCACCTTTCGGGCTATTGAAGCAGAACATCAACAATTTTTAGAACAACTTAGTCAAGAAATTGAAAAATTCGATCACTTTTATCAATTAATGAGGCATATCAATATGAGTACAAGTGCCAGAAACCAATTTATAGGTACAGTCACCCACATTAAAATAGGGCAGGTCAGTGCAGAAATTTTGTTAAAATTAAAAGGAGATGATCAAATTGTAGCCACCATTACTCAAGAAAGTGTTAACCGTTTAGATCTTCAAGAAGGAAGTGAAGCTTATGTATTGATAAAAGCGCCTCATGTTATTTTGGTACCAACTGATTCTGAACTGGAATTCAGTGCAAGGAATCGTCTCTGTGGCAAAGTCATTCGTCTCATAGGCGGAGACCAAGTAAATGCTGAAGTTGTTTTAGAATTATCCGGTGGCAACACGCTTAAAGCAGTAGTCACTCAAGAAGCAGTTACCGAATTGGGGATTCAAGAAGGTCAAGCGTTGTGTGGTATTGTCAAAGCAAGTCATGTCATTTTAGCGGTTAAAAAGCGGAGGTAACTTGATGAATTGTCGTTTTTGGGTAGGTCTCATGGTAACTTGGATAATAAGCTTATCCTCTCCGGCAACGGAAGTCCATGTCGCTGTAGCCGCTAATTTTACTAAACCGCTGGAGCAACTCAAACAAGAATTTGAAAAGATTTCTAAACATACTGTCATTGTTAGTTCCGGTTCTAGCGGTCAATTGTATTCCCAAATTAAAAATGGTGCGCCTTATGAAATTTTACTATCTGCTGACCGAGAACGTCCAGAAAAATTAGTAACTGAAGGTGAAGCTGTAGCGGATAGCTTGTTTACCTATGCCATCGGAAAACTAGTGTTATGGAGTAAACAAGCTCATTTAGTTGATAAGGAAGGTAAAATTCTTAGTACTGGTCAATTTCAACATTTAGCGATAGCCAATCCTAAAACTGCACCCTATGGTACAGCTGCCAAGCAGGTAATGAAAAACTAGGGGTATGGGGGCTCTGCAAAGTAGAATAGTACAAGGAGAGAATATCACTCAAACTTACCAATTTGTGGTAACCGGTGGTGCGGAATTGGGTTTTATTGCACTATCTCAATATCCAGGGAGTGGTTCTTATTGGCAGGTACCACAAAACTGGTATGTTCCAATCGAACAAGGAGCAGTATTATTAAAAACGGGGAAGAAAAATAACGCCGCTAAAGCATTCATGGTTTTTCTACAAGAACCGATAGCTCGTGCCATGATTAAAAAATGGGGTTACTTGACAACAGACTAAAATAGTGGCTTAAGATGTTCCTTGTCTACCGTAAATGAGTTAGGCAGCCCTGCTTTAAATAAATCTTGCAACGGGTAAGCATAACAGTCCACAAGCCTTACCAGTGAACATAATAACACTCCGCTGCAAACCGGTGATTCGGTTGCAGCGTATGATCTTCATACCGCGCTTGACCGCTCGGATTTTTACCGCTTTTAGGGCTTAAGCTACTGCTATTGGTCAGGTGTTTTCTCCCCAAACCGTCTCTTAACAGCATCTTACCGCTGTTATTGCTATCCTTCTTTTTTAGACTTTCCATTTCCTCGATACAAGTGGGCTTCTAATAAGATGCACGCCCATAACTTTCTTAATCAGACTATCTTTCTTGCGTTTCGATCAATTTTTCCAGGTTGATTGACTACTCGGTCATCGGTATAGTCGGGTGCTATAATTCAACAGTTATCTTGACATCATTTTGAGGTTATGGATAGTAAAACTGAATCGTTATGAAAATAAGACCATTATTTTTATTATAGTAATATGTATCAATATCTCATCTCCTTAGATTAGCAAGATAGCAACGTATCCCGTTTAAAGTAAGTCTATCCGGGTTATTTCCTCTTTCTAAATTACTCTGCCAACATACGGGTATTCTTTTCTTTAATTTAAACATACTCGATTTTTATAGAGTTAGTTATAATAAAAATAAAATAATTACATTGTATGTAAAAAATAATGGCTTTCCTCTCGCTAAAAAAGGGACTCTTAATATGCAAATTGCTTTTACTAAAATGCAAGGGCTGGGTAATGACTTTATCATCTTTGATAATATTTCTAACTCCATATCCTTAACTCCAGAACAAATACGTTTTATAGCGAATCGTCGCTTTGGGATAGGATGTGATCAATTGTTATTTGTAGAAGCCAGCCACAAGCCTGGCATTGATTTCAGGTATCGGATTTTTAATGCCAATGGCGAAGAAGTCCAACAATGTGGTAATGGTGCCCGCTGTTTTGCCCGTTTTGTTGTCGATAAAGGTTTAACTGACAAAAGTAATTTAGTCATCGAAACACACGCCGGTCTAATTTGCCCGCAAATCGAAGCTAATGGGGATATTACTGTTAATATGGGAGTCCCACGTTTGAACCCAGTTGATATCCCCTTTAATGCTGATGAAGTCGAATTACAATACCCGATTATGATCGGAACGGACTTATATAAGATTGGAGCGGTATCGCTGGGTAACCCTCATGCTGTATTATTAGTTGACTCAATAGAAACCGCACCGGTAGAAACAGTAGGAGTAAAGCTGTCTTTGCATCATCGCTTTCCACAACATGCCAACGTTAGCTTTATGCAAATTATTGACAATTCAAATATTAAATTGCGGGTGTATGAACGGGGTGTTGGTGAAACCCTGGCTTGTGGTACCGGCGCTTGTGCAGCGGTGGTGGTTGGTCAGCGGCTAAAACGTTTGGATAGTATAGTAACAGTCAATTTACCTGGTGGAAATTTGCAAATTCAGTGGGCTGGTGAGGAAAATGCGGCTGTATTGATGACCGGTCCGGCTGTTCATGTATTTGAAGGTACCATTGAATTATGAATATATCACCTAAAAACTGGCCGCCTTATGACGGACTCTCTGAAGAATCGGTAGCACACTATTTACAACAACATCCCGAGTTTTTTACTCACCACGAGAGTTTGTTGGCGACCATGAAGATTCCACATATCACCGGTTCAGCCATTTCATTGATAGAACGGCAACTGGCGGTATTACGTGGAGAAAATCAACAATTACAACGCCAATTGGATAAGTTGGTCAGTATTGCTCAAGAAAACGAACAACTGAATTGGCGTATTCAACGTTTAATTGCGGCTTTAGCTAGTGCCACTGGGATAGATGAATTTTTTCATGTCCTGTACACCACTTTAGCAAATGAATTTAATACCCAAGCGGTGGCAGTGAAGTGGTTTGAATTACCGAGTGGTCAGTTACGAGATGAATTCAAGGAATATGATGCTCAAGTATTCGCTTTATTTGAAAATTTGTTAGCTAACAATACGCCTTTTTGTGGACAACTGACCACTGAACGACTTGAAT
Organism: Thioploca sp.; assembly: GCA_012032555.1. Classification (GTDB taxonomy): domain Bacteria; phylum Pseudomonadota; class Gammaproteobacteria; order Beggiatoales; family Beggiatoaceae; genus Thioploca. The sequence goes on along the minus strand of JAAUSR010000001.1, from coordinate 15,178 downwards.
ATCTGTTTCCGAATAACAACATTGCTTCTGCAGTTTTGTTGCCATTAGGAAAACCTAAGCCACAAGGGGTATTGGCTATGGGTAGCCAGGAAATTTCACGTTTTCATGCGGGTATGGGCACGGAGTTGCTTCAATATATGGCTGACTTAATTGGTTATCTATTAAAAATGTGGTTACAGTTGAATTCAACTCATTAAAAAATATCTCTTTTTAACCCATTTTTTCTGCTATTTTTAAATTGAGCGAACTAATGGTAAGTGGTTCGAATGAAGCGTGGTAACATCCAGAAATCGAGTGATTTAATTCTTAAATTTTACTTCGCTTCATTTTATCCTGGCTTTAGAAAAATCCTGGATTCCGCAGCGATTTATCGAGAATACCTCAACTAATAAGGTGTTCTACTGGGTGGTTAAGCGAAGTTGCTCACTTTACAGAATATCTGGTTATTCATAATAAACGCTCATCAATACTTTGATTGTAACAGGCCGGCGTAGATTAGCAAATTCTTACCGATTCCAGAGAAGTATGACTTGGTTACCCGAAATAGTGGAAAAGGATTTCCGCACTCAGTCATATTCAGTTACCTCCAAGAATAGTTCCGTTCTACAGGGTGGGAATCCTATTCCGCTACACCGGTTGGTAATGGCTTGATAACCGACATTTGTTCTGATGTTTATTGGGGTATAACTAACGTGCCTTACCCACTTTTCAACCAAACGATATATCAACAGAAAAAGTAACACAACCCATTAATATAGAAATATTTCTATTTATTGAGGCAATATACCATCGTTATACGCTTAAAGTTTATAGTGTCTCCTCATTAGAGATAATTTATAATTTTTATAATTTTATCAACCCTATCTCAAGGCGTGTTTAAATTTAAAATAAGAGTAAAATGAATTTTCATGTCGAGCAAAACTACTAATGTTCCCCAAATTGGATTGTTCATTACTTGTTTAGTGGATCTATTTCGTCCTAACGTGGGTTTCTCTGCGCTTAAATTACTAGAACATTGTGGCTGCCATGTTGAGGTACCTATTAGGCAAACTTGTTGTGGTCAAATTGCTTATAACAATGGTGATATTAACAATAGTCGTTTACTAGCTCAACAACTGATAAGCGAATTTGAGAGTTATGATTATATCGTCGCACCTTCAGGATCTTGTATTGGTATGCTTAAACGACACTATCTAGAACTATTTACTCAGGAACCCTATTGGCAAGCCAAGGCTCAGAACTTTGCTGACCGTTGTTATGAGTTAGTCAGTTTTCTAACAGAAGTACAAGGAATGACTCAAGTAAATACTTGCTTTGAACAAAAGGTTACTTATCATGATTCCTGTAGTGGATTACGTGAATTAGGTATCCAAATGCAACCGCGACAATTATTAAACAGCATCTCAGGATTAACGCTAATTGAAATGAAAACAACCCAAGAATGTTGTGGATTTGGAGGAACATTTTGTGTGAAATATTCTCCTATTTCAGCACGTCTTTTAGCAGATAAAGTTGCTCATATCCAAGCAACAGGGGCGCAAGTCGTGTTGGCAGGAGATATGGGATGTTTATTAAATATCGCCGGTTACCTAAAACGTTTAGCGAGTTCTATAAAGGTGTATCATGTTGCCGAAGTATTAGCGGGTAAGGCTGATATTCCAGCGATGGGAAAAGAAAAAGTACCTTAACTATTTACTTCGATATCAGAAGAATTAAACTGCACTGAAATACGTTGAATTATTTTTTGTTTATTTGCTGAAATGAACCAAGCTGGTATTCTTATTGATTTACTATTAACCTATTTTGGTTCAAATAAAACGGCTCATCAGCTATAAACGAACGCATGAAGCGATGATAATTATGAATCTCGTTGTTTTGATGGTGCAATAACGGTTGTAGTAGGATAAAAAACGCTTGAAATAGATCAGATTAAATAGCATTAGACCTATTTAAAATTTTGTTAAAAAAATGAGGAATTTATTATGGATATGAGTGTCAAATCTTACTTGGTTATAATGTACTTTATTGCGTTGACTCTGTATTTATGTTTAGTTGGACCACCGGTAAGGGCTGAATCAGAGATACCTAAAACAACGGTTCCAAGCGGGTTGGTTGATAATTTACCCAGTAAAATAGTTCGTACTTTGCTTGGGCATAAACGCAATGTCACCTCGGTTGCTTTTAGCCCAGATGGTAAAATTTTAGCATCAGGAAGTGAAGATGAATCGCTAAAATTGTGGAAAGTAGATACTGGTGAAGAAATTCGTACCTTAAAAGCCCATAATTTTTGGGTTACTTCAGTCGCTTTTAGTCCAGATGGTGAACTTTTGGCATCAGGTGGTGAAGATAAAGTCATTAATTTGTGGGAGGTAAGTAGCGGCAAAAAATTGGATTCTTTACATGGACATGATAATTCGGTAACTGCACTGGCGTTTAGTCCCGATGGACAAATTCTGGCGTCAGCCAGTTGGGACAGAAAAATTAATCTTTGGGATGTTAAAACCCGGAAAAATTTACGAGTTCTTGTTGGCCATAGACGTAATGTCCCCTCAATAGTTTTCAGTCCAAATGGGAGTACACTCGCTTCAGCCAGTTGGGATAAAGAAATCAAATTGTGGGATGTTGAAACGGGTAAGGTACTTCGTACCTTAAAAGGACATAAAGGTTGGCTTAATTCCGTTGCCTTTAGCCCTGATGGAAAAATACTGGCATCAGGTAGTTTGGATCGAACTATCCGGCTGTGGGATGTTAATACCGGTAAGCGAATTCGTACCCTTAAAGGACATCGTTCTGCGGTGATGTCAGTCGCTTTCAATCCCGACGGTAAACTTTTGGCTTCGGGTAGTTTAGACAAAACCCTCAGAATTTGGGACGTTGCTACCGGTAGATTGCTTCGTACTTTAGAAGGACATTGGGGACATATCATGTCAGTTGCTTTTAAACCAGATGGGAGTGAATTAGTGTCCGGTAGTGAAGATACTACGATTAAAATATGGGAATAGTAATCAGTAACTGGAAATTATAATCGTTATTTCTAATACTACGCTTTAAATAGTGATGAATGTTATTCAGTTACACCAAGTAAGTAAAACGTATACTCATTATACCCATGGGGTTGATCGGTTATTGGAACTAATTGCTTATCGTACCCGTCATCAGTCGTTTATCGCTTTACATCCACTGGATTTAACGATTTATTATGGCCAAGTCGTTGGTATTATTGGTGATAATGGTGCGGGTAAAAGTACTTTATTAAAATTGATTGCCGGAACGTTACGACCCGATCGAGGTGGACGATGTGAAGTCAGCGGTCGTGTTGCGGCTTTACTTGAGTTAGGCGGTGGTTTTCACCCGGAAATGACCGGACGCGAAAATGTCTATTTAAGCGGTACTATGATGGGACTTTCCTTAGCGGAAATTAATCATCTTTATGACCGGATTGTGGATTTCTCCGGTATTGCTAACTTTATGGATCAGCCAGTTAAGACCTACTCCTCCGGCATGTTTGTGCGGTTAGCTTTTTCAGTAGCCACCTGTATTGAGCCAGATATTCTTATCATAGATGAAGCATTATCAGTTGGTGATGGTGCGTTTGCTCGCCGGTCTTTTAATCGGATTATGCAGTTTAAGCAAGCGGGTAAAACCATTTTATTTTGCTCTCATGCCCTTTATCAAGTTGAAGCTATCTGCGACCGCGTGATCTGGTTGGAACAGGGTCAAGTTAAACAAGATGGTTTACCAAGTCGGGTCGTTTCCGCTTACACCGAAGCGATTTCATTGGCCAATAAAACGCTTTTACCAACCTCAACATCAATCCCTTCACCAATGAAACCGGTAGAAGGAACAGCGCATTTTACAGATATTAAAGTGAGCATCGATGGTATTACCGGACATCAGCTAGAAGCCTTAAGTTTAGAAAGTGAACTAAGCTTAACCATTGCCTTTACTTCTGATCTGAATTTACCAATTCCCAGCATCGGTTTGCTTGTAACCCAAGTGGATGGCAGAGTTATTACGAGTGCAGGTACCCAACATGACGGTTTAATCATCGAACGGAACCTTCAGGGTAAAGCCAAAGTCAGAGTTCAATTTCCCAAATTAGCTTTATTAAAAGGAGAATACTGGATTGATGTTTATTTACTTTGTGAAAATGCTATCCATGTTTATGATAAAGCCACTAACATTGCTCAAATCCAAGTACATCAACGTGGTTTAGAACAAGGTGTAGTGAGTTTACCACGTCGTTGGGCACAAGTTTAAATAAATAGCTAGGTGTTGTGTGTGGGACGCGGATAATGGTGTTTATGCCCTAGAACGGCCGTCTAGGGGGATTATTTATATCGAACTCAGGTTACTTTTAGTTTTCAGTAAGTGTTTAAATAACAGTTCAAACATCTGCTGGTAATGACAATAGTGAAGAAAACCGTCCTTTATATTGGTTTAATCTACTAAATCTATATTTAAGCCATGTTGCCAAGCAAGCTTTTCAATATAAATCATTAATAATTTTAATTTTTTTCAACAGTTTTTCGTACAGGTTTTGTTCTAAGTTTATTGAACCGATCGATATGAACTAAGTCAAGGACATTTAATATGTTAGCACGTAGCAAGGTAAAACACGTTAAGCGTTAACTGTAATACATCTGAAAAGCTATGCTTTTTGTACTCTACTTGGCTACAGAGCTAATACATTTTAACTTTACTACAGATCAGGAGATGTTGATCTACAAGGAGGAATAAGATATTTATCCTCAATAGTAGTGCATGCTACTTTATTTGGTTTACAATGCCATACTTCCTGAAGTGGATCTCGTACACTATTAGAATATTGCCAACCTATCTGGTTTTTGCCTGGATCAAATCCTATCACAGTAAAACATACCTGTGGTGGAGTTTGTGTATAATCACCATCCTTGACCTCAACATACGTGCCTTTATAGACTAAACCGACGTCTTTTAACTCCTGAAACACGACTTTGAAGGTTAGCTAAAAATTCTAGGCCGGCATCAGTGCTTCCAGTACTTGAGCCGTTGTTTTACCCGCATTGAATGCCTGCTGAGCAAACGCAAGGACACCGGACAGCACTTCTCGGCAAACCTTTCGCACCCGCTGGCCTTGCGTGACTTGCCCTTCTGCAAAATCAACCTTTTCAGATGTCGAAGCCAGCATCGTGAGGTCTTGTAAAAGCGTCTGCGCTACGCAACTCAATCGGACGTGGCGTTTGACCGCTTCCTTCTTGCGTACCTGAGCCGCCTCAAAACCGGCGCTCTGCTTGCTGAACTCGTGAAAAAGCTCGCTTGGCCAACGATAGCTCCAGCTAGTCAGGATGCGTTTTGCCTCCCAATGCAGCGCATTGGTAACGAGAAAACGTGGCTTATCGCTTAAATCCTCTTCTTGATGCACAATCAGAATGCGTTTTTTGCCGTAACGTTTCAGGCGTACGGCTTTGCTAAATCCCCAGCCAACTGTGGTTTCGCCAGCACGGGTTTGATACTCGATACGGCGAAAGCTCTGTGGATGCTGTTCTTTCAATTCAGCGGCAACTTCATCAATTCGGTGCCACTCACCTCTCCAATTAATGTGGCGCGAGGCTTCCAACTCACTTGTCCAATATTTGTCGCGCTCTTCTATCAATCGAGTCAAATTGAGGCTCAGCACGCCGTTATCAAAAGCATAATCGGCATCCGGAAAATGTCCTTCGTCTTCGATTTGGCGCACCACGTCAACGGCTATCTCGGTGATTTTACGATAGGCTTGACGATGTGCTTGGTAATGCAGCAGTTCCAACAGACGTTCACATGCGGCTTGCCGGTTATCGTAATCTTGTCCCGCCGTTGCTTTCAAGTACGCTTTCTCCTTGGGTAATTCCGCCGGTTGTTGTATTTCCACTTCAATGCCATCCTGCCGTTTGGCATTGGCGACAGTTGCTGTCAATACCGTTTGGAACCGACCATAACCGCCTTTGGCATAGTCAAATCCATTTCTGACACCGTAAATTTCGAATCCACGCGGATGGTGTGCGTAGGTCCAATCTATCGAGAGCGTGTGCCGGCCTTTGCCTTGGTAGTTGACGCTGACGCGCTTCCGATGGTGCGGCATCAGTTGTTCACTTTGCCAACCCGCTTCAAATACCGCCTCGTGCATAGCTCGGCTGCTGACTTGTACACCGTCACACCAGACCTGCAAATCATGGATACCTTGCAGCGTTTGGTTGGGGCTGACTATCAATCCGGTTAGGTAACGACCGATGTGTTCAAACCCGGCGTCACGGCAGAATAACTCTCGGTAGTCTTGAAGTCCTTCCAATATTGAGGCCGGTATTTGTGTAATGGGGAGCATAGCATTAATTTATCCGGTACATTTCCAGGCTCGGTAGTTTATCTTACATTGGCGTAACCTTCAAAGTCGTGTATTAAAGATTAATTATATTCAAATAGTTGAACAGGTAGTCGTTGAAGGTAGTTGGAATTGAGAAGCGGCACACAATGGTTTAGTAGCCGCATCTATTTTAAAAGATTGGGACAAATGCCGGTTTTTTTGGGAACAGATGAAAAATGTTAACAAAAATTTTAGCAAGTTGAATTTTGCTTCCATTGGGTTACCCACGATTAAAAATGATTCTGATTTAGCGTAGTTTGTGAAACAAGTTGCTAAAAGATAACTTAAGGTACTTTTTATGAAAAAATAGCGGTTTTGATAGTCATTATTAGTAGTTGGTTTTTTCGCAGATAGTCATGGCGGATATGGGAAGACTGAGTTCTGCTGAATATAAAATCCAATCATATGATCACAAATAAATCTAATTTTAATGATTGCTATTTTATGTTTAAAAAAGCTTTTTTTAAAGGATATCAATTATAGGATTGGTTTTTGTACAATTTAATTTCATACTGGCAAAGCTCCAAAAGTCTCACCAGATTTTAAATTTTTTGTTTTTCAATAGTCCAATAATTGTGCGTAACCTAGTTCTAATATTTATCTTGACTCTATTTCATTCGGTTAACGCAGATGAACTGAAATTTGCCCTTGTTCCAAAGATTATGACGCATCCATTTTTTCTTGAAAGTCTAAAAGGTTGTCAGGATGCTGCTATTAAAATTGGTGGAGTCAAGTGCATTTTTCGTGGTTCGCCTGAAGCATTTGACGTTAGAGAACAAAATAAAATTTTAGAACAGCTTATCGTCGATGAAGGTGTGGATGGTATTGCTGTAGCCATTGTACAGTCTGAATATTTGGCTAAAAATAGTTTACAAAAAGCCAAAGAAGCTGGAATTCCCGTTATCACTTTTGATTCTGATCTTGATTTTATTACTTTGAAAAATGATCCAAATTTACGGTTGGCTTATATTGGCACTGATAATTTTGAATTCGGCAAAGCACTTGGGAAAGAGATAAAAAAACGACGTCCTAATGGTGACAAGCTTTGTATTCAAATGGGTTATAAAAACTCATTCAATTTGAATCTACGATTGATGGGCGTGCGAACCGTACTATCGGGTAAAATCTATAACGTGCCACCAGGTGAAAAACTCAAAAACATCAATGGATGGACAGAAATTGCAAGGTGTCCTCTTTATAGTCTTACGCAAATTGACCGAGCCATTGAGCAAATGAACTTTATCTTATCCAGACCTCAACAGGAGGTTGATACATTTGTTTCTGTTCTTGTTGGGGTTCAACAAATCGCTCCAGAAAAATACCGTCAACTGATTTCTCCCGTCAAAGAAAAAATAGCACAAAAAGAAATTGTTATCATTAGTGCTGATACAACTGAAGCTCAATTAGCACTTTTAAAAGAACATCTATCTGATATCAACATTGGCCAAATGCCATATGAGATGGGAAGACAAGCTATTTTTACCTTATATAAAATCGTAACTGGTAAAGAATACCAAGAAATTATTTACACTCCCCTGACCTATTGTACGCCAGAAAATTACGATACCTGCACCAAATCGGGTAAATTGAATCACCGAAATTAGGGCAATATCAATTTTATTGAGCGCTCATCCAACTGTGTAAATCCTAACGTCATGGGAACAATCCACATTCATTAAAATGATATCCAAATCCCAAATAATTTACAGTGAATTTATTATCTAAATTGGCAAAAATTAGGCGTGAACATCCGTTAGTCCATCATCTTCTTTTTTATATTTTACTATGTAGTTCAGCTATTACCTTATTAGCGACGGTATTCCAGCTTTATTTGGATTATTGGCATGATATTTCAGTTATTGAAAAGCAAATGACTCAAATTAAAACGAGTTATTTAGCTAGCATAATGAATAGTTTGTGGTCTATCGATTCCGAGGCAATTAACTTACAACTACAAGGAATTCTACAGTTGCCGGATATAGAATATTTGGAGATCAAACATTCTGATCTGGATAAAAATTATACAGCAGGTCAAATGCCTGCACATACAGCTATCATTAGTCATTCTATACCAATGTCCTACACTAAGGATGGAGAAGAATATTATTTAGGGGTACTAAAGGTAGTTGCCAACTTAAAGAGAGTATATCAACGTTTAATTGATAAAACCTTAATCATACTCATCAGCCAAGCGATTAAAACATTTATAGTCTCACTGTTTATCTTATTTATTGTTCAATACTTAATTACGAAACATTTGAGTCAATTAGCCGCTTATACCCGCAACTTAAACTTAGATAACTTGCATACCGCTTTAATCCTTAACCGAAAAACACCCATAAATGATGATGAACTAGAACACGTTACCAAATCGATTAATAACATGCGTCTCTCTTTGATTGAAGACAAACAAATGATCCAAGAAAATGAGAATAGATTAAGACAAATTTTAGAAGCACTACCAATAGGTGTTAATGTCTTTGATGCTAGAGGCAAACCTTATTTTACTAACCAACAAGCCCAACACATTTCTGGTAGAAGTCTGGGACAAGACATCTGTGCGGAACAATTACCAGAATTTTATAATTTATATCAAAAAGATACTGAAAAAATCTATTCCAAGACTCAGTTACCTATCATACAAGCATTACAAGGACAAAGTACCCGTGTTGATGATATAGAAGTCCATCAGGATAATCGAATTATTCCCTTAGAAGTGTGGGGTGCTCCTATTTTTGACGAGCAGCGTCAGATTACTTATGCCATTAGTGCATTCCAAGACATCACCGAGCGTCTCCAACGCGAACAAGCGGAAAGAGCACAGGAAGCAGCTGAAGCCGTTAACCAAATGTTTATGGCAAGTCTCAGATACGCACAAAGTATCCAGAATTCTTTATTGCCTAATCCAACGCAAGTAACCACTTTACCCAATCATTTTTTCCTTTGGTTACCCAAAGATCTTGTAGGTGGCGATATGATCTATGCGGAAGCTTTTGCGGATAGTTTTATAGTTGCTGCGATAGACTGTACGGGTCATGGAGTTCCGGGTGCATTTATGACCATGGTAGTTTCAACGGCGTTAAGAAGAATTACCCGAGATGAAAGTTGTTACCAGCCCAGTGAGATTTTGAAACAGTTAAACACCATGGTCAAAACGTCATTGCAACAAGATACCGAGTATGTCACTTCTGATGATGGTTTAGATATGGCGTTGTGTTGGGTCAATCTATCAGAACAAAGCCTACTGTTTGCCGGGGCAAAATTGCCGCTGTATTACATTCATCAAAATGAAGTTCACATGATTAAAGGGGATAAACAAAGTTTAAGTTATAAAAAATCGGACCTCAATTTTACTTTTACGACCCATACTATCAAAATTGAACCAGACATGTATTTTTATTTATCAACAGATGATTTTATTGATCAAGTTGGTGGAGAAAAAGGTTTCTCCTTGGGTAATAAGCGTTTTAAAAATCTACTCTTAGAAAATTATCATTTTCCTTTAAGTGAACAAGGAAATAAGTTACTTGAGGCATTTAATGATTATAAAAATAATTATGACCGGTTGGATGATGTGACTGTTTTGGGATTTAAAGTCTAATTGGTTAACCTAAATAGTAGAGATGAATAAATTGCGCCTACTAAAAGTAATCAAGCTAAGAAGGTTAACGTGATTGGACAATTGATTCATCCTCAACATTGGAATGCTGGGGTACAAATTGAATCTTGGTGGTAATTCTCAGTATATTAATAAGCTACCAACCTAGATAGTGATAGTTTAATTGAATAATTCGTAAGGATATCGTTATGGAAAAAATAGTGCTTGAAGAGAGAGGACAAATAAGGTTGCCAACTCAGCTTCTAAACGCATTACAATGGCATCAAGGTATGGAACTCATGCTGCAACATACGGCAAAAGGAGTTTTTATTAGACCAGTACCCGTGTTTCCCGTTTCACAACTGGAACCACCCGATATGCCACTGTCTATTTACCAAGGTAAATCACTTAGTATTGAAGAGATGGATGTAGCAATTAGTGTAGAGGCAGGCAAACAAAAATGATCACAGTAGATACCAATATTCTGGTGCGTTATGCGATCAAAGATGAGCCCGTACAAACAGCAGTGGCAACAGATTTTCTTGCTCAACATCAGTGTTTGGTTTTACCAAATGTTTTACTTGAATTGATTTGGGTTTTGGGTTCTTCTAGCGGTTATGCTTTACCAAGGGAAGTCATTGTTAAGCGAGTTAGGCATATTTTAGGTTTATCAAATATAGTAGTAGATGATGTCACCAAAGTCGCGCTAGCCTTAGAATGGTATGAAGCTGGAATGGACTTCGCTGATGCACTGCATATTGTCGGTAGTTTTGATACGGAAGGTTTTGCAACGTTTGATAAAAGGATAATAAAAAACGTTGAAAAACTCGCCATTCCTCAAAAAATTGTGTTGCTGACAAAGTGAATCAAGTCATGTTAGCAGGTTTTTGTTGTTGTCCACCATCTAAGTACTAAAGCATGAGTTTTGCGGTATTTTAAATTCTTAAATCCCCCCTAACCCCCCTTTGAAAAGGAGGTTAGGGGGGATTGTTACGGATTCCAAATACTAGTTGATTGGTGCTTCACTACTTACGATTGAGTACTACAGATAATATGGATAATATGGATAATATGGATAATATGGATAATATGGATAATAGAAGGTATGTCGGTTGAATTGAATTTAGTTATCGACTCTAAGGAAGTACAGATGAAGCTCAAACATCTCTATAAATTTAAAAAAGAACTAGATGCACAACACATTTTTTTTGGTTTCAGTGGCCCACTTTCCCAAGAGTTATTTGTGGAAATAGGTCATACTTTAAGAAATCGGATGAAACTAGAAGAAACTAACTCTGCCAAAGTGCTTAAAGTTTTTTCCCTGTTCGTAGAGCAGGTTCAGAATGTCATTCATTATTCTGCTGATCGGCTCTCAACGACTCAACCAGACTCAGTAGAATTAAGTCATGGCGTTATTGTCATTGGTTGTGAAAATGAAAAATATTATGTTATGTGCGGTAATTTGATTAACAGTAACCTAGTTGATGATCTCCAGAACCGGTTAATAACCTTAAAAAATATGGATAAAGAGGAACTCAAACGTTACTACAAAGAACAGCGTAAAAGAGAAACTAATGAAAATAGTAACAGTAAAGGTGCTGGTTTAGGTTTTATCGAATTGGCAAGAAAAACCACCCAACCGATTGAATTCGAATTTCAACCCGTTGATGAACATTTAGCATTTTTCTCACTGAGAACGTTTATTTAAAGGGATCAGTTATGGAAAGTTGGCAAATCGAAGCCACTAAACAAACTCCAACGATTTATTTTGATAAAGAGAATCAATTACTCGTATTTAAAGGTGAAATGTATCCAGAAAATATTACTGAATTTTCTGAACCTATCTTCTCTTGGTTGGAACAATACTTAGAACAACCTAATGAACCAACTTTAACTATCAATATTGAACTCAATTACTTTAATAGCAGTTCTTCTAAAATGTTACTGGATCTGTTCGATCAACTAGAAGAAGCCGTAGCTAACGATAATAAAAATATCATTATTAATTGGATTTATGACAGCGATAACGAATACGCTCAAGAATATGGAGAAGAGTTTCAGGAAGACTTGGAACACTTACCTTTTCATTTAGTTCCCAAATAAATCAGAAGCAGAATTTTCAGAATTGAAGAATTATCAGAATTCAGTTGAAGTTTAACTCGATCGTTCATTCTGTGAATTCTTTACTAAAGATTCTGCTTCTGACAATAATCAAAATTATCATTTTATGAAAAAAAATTAGCCCTGTTCCAAAATGAAGAAAATGTACTAGAGAATGCCGCCAATACTTTAGAACAATTTAATGATCAAGAAACACCGCTTGTTAAAGAATATAAATCTTTATTTAAAGCCTATAAAGAATTACTTAAACAAACCAAATTCCTTGTTACAGTTAGCGATAAACAACATAATCAGTTATCCGATAAAACTGAAAAAGTGGCACGCGCCAGTGAAGAAAAGTTAGCACGATTTTTAGAAGCGATACCAGTTGGCGTATTTGTTGTTGATGCCAGTGGTCATCCTTATTATGCGAATCATAAAGCCCAGCACATTTTTGGTAAAAGTATTGTACCCACTGCTACGATTCAAGAATTTTCAGCAATATATCAACTCTATCTAGCGAGAAGCACGCAACTATATCCCATCGAACGTAATCCGCTTACTCAAGCATTGCAAGGTAATATTTCCAGTGTTGATGATATAGAAATTCATCAAAGTAATAAAATCGTTCCGATAGAAATGAGGGGAACACCAATTTTTGATGAAAAAAATAACCTAACTTACGCGATTGCTGCTTTTCAAGATATCACTGAACGTAAACAGGCAGAGCAGGAGCGGGCTCGTTTTACTCAAGAACTCCAAACCAGTGAAGAGCGGTTTCGCGTAATTGCTGAAACTACGCCGGTACCTTTAGTCATTATTCATACCGCTGATAGTGCAATCTTATATGCTAATACCCAAGCCACCCTCCTGTTTGGTTTGTCAATCAGTCGGCTGACGAGTCACCTGATCACGGATTTTTACCCCGAACATCCTGGTTGGAAAAGATTATTAAGAACCTTTCTGCGCAATCAAGAACTAAGCCATTACGAAGTCCAATTAAATAAAGCCAACGGTACGCCTATGTGGGTCAATCTCTTTATTCAACCCATGGTATTTAATGGTGAAAAAGCCTTACTTATAGTAATTTATGACATTACTGAACGCAAACAGATAGAAGAAGAACGCATTTGTTTTACCCAAGAATTAGAAGAACTTAATGCAGCTTATGAACGCTTTGTTCCTCAACAATTTTTAAGTTTTTTAAACAAAAATAGCATTATTGAGGTCGAGTTAGGCGATCAAGTCGCTCAAGAAATGACCGTATTGTTTTCTGATGTACGGGACTTTACAACGCTTTCCGAACAAATGAGCCCTCAGGAAAATTTTCATTTCATCAATTCTTACTTAAGCAAAATGGAACCTATCATTAGTAAACATCACGGTTTTATTGATAAATATATTGGTGATGCAATTATGGCATTGTTTCCAACCAGTGCCGATGATGCAGTGCGTGGTTCTATTGCCATGTTAAAGAAATTAGTTGAATACAATCAAGGACGCCACCGAGCCGGTTATCAACCGATTCGGATTGGGATTGGTCTTAATAGTGGACCTTTGATGTTAGGGACGGTCGGTGGTATAAACCGTATGGATAGTACAGTTATTTCCGATGCCGTTAATTTAGCTTCCCGTATTGAAGGTATGTCGAAGAAATATGGGGCTGCATTATTAATTTCGGAAGCAACTTACTCACGTTTGGGTGATACCACTCAATATGCCATTCGGATCATTGATCGCGTGAAAGCCAAAGGAAAATCGACACCGGTGACGATTTATGAAGTTTTTGATCATGATCCACCCGATATCATTGAACTCAAAATGCAAACGCGTAACCGGTTTGAGCAAGGCTTAACCCACTATCGCCAGCAAGAATTTCGTGAAGCAACGCTTTGTTTTAATGAAATTCTACGCATTCATAATCGTGATAAAGCGGCCCAAATTTATCTGCAACGTTGTGAATATTGGCAAAAACACGATGTTCCTGATAGTTGGGAAGGGATTGAGGCGATGACTGAAAAGTAAGTGGGTGATGATTGATTAGCTACGAGGGTACAACATTAAACGATAGAGAGTTATCCAACTGGTAGAACAGTTTGATTCTAATTTAACCGAGTCCATTCTCATGAAATTTCCTTATGGTCTTTGCGATTTCTATAACTTAATTATTGATGTTACGTGCTCTAAATCAACCTGAAGAATTAGCTGTTACCAAATTGGTTGATCGTTTTGGCTTAGATGACATGTTAACTAGAGAACCCGATGACAGTTTCATGGCTTCTTTGCTGTACTATTTTGGCGTTTTAACCTTAGGTGGTAAAAATACCTTCGGTAAACAAATTTTATCCATTCCGAATTTAGTTATTCGCAAACTCTATGTGGAATGTATCGCGGAGATGTTGATTGGTAATTATGATAATAAACGTGCTGCCTTACGTTTAACCGAACAATTTTATAGTACCGGTGAGTTACAACCGCTGTGCGATTTTATTACCGCAACCTATTCCCAAGTATTCGACAACCGTGATTATCGTTGGAGTAATGAACTCACCGTGAAAACCGCAGTGATGATAGTGCTGTTCAATGACGACTTTTACATGATGGAATCAGAAACACCTTTATCTCATCATTATGCTGATTTAAGTCTGATTATTCGTCCGGATATGCGACAGTATCAACTGTTGGATCATTTGATTGAATTCAAATATCTAAGTCTCAAAGCCTTGGGATTGAAGGCAGAAATGGTAAAACCAATATCATTAGAGGAGTTAAAAAACCATCCGTTAGTACAAGAACAAATCACCCAAGCTCAAGTCCAATTACAGCCTTATCAACACAGCTTAATGGAAAAATATGGTCCACAATTACGGTTGCATACCCATGTTGTGGTAGCTTTGGGGTTTGAAAGACTGATAAGTGAGCTGCTTAATTTAACATGAATCTCTTCAAAGATCTTTTGAGGTGAATTTAACCACAGGGCCACCGCATTAAAATTCGTGTCAACGTGATAATTTAGGAGTACTATGATTGAAATTTTGCCATCAGAGGACGGGTTATGACGGCTAGTATTATAGAACACTTTTCTACCTTAAAGGAGCCTC